>CAWJIL010000004.1:0-21932 GCA_963842925.1 uncultured delta proteobacterium | reverse complement strand
CAACCCTGACCGGCCTGGTCCTGTTGGCACTTCTCCTGTTGGCGCCCCAGGTCCTTTCACGGTTTTATATTTACCTGGGCGCGCTGATCTTCGCCATCGCCCTGCTGGCCACCAGCCTCAACATGGTGCTTGGTTTCGGCGGCATGTACCAGTTTCACCATGCGGTGTTTTACGGGATCGGGGCTTATGCCTTTGCCCTGTTTGCCACGAAATCCGGCCTGCCCGTCTGGTTTGGTTATATCATTGCGCCCTTTTGTTCCGCCACCCTGGGTCTGGTGATGGGGCTGATCACGGTGCGCCTGAACCAGCTCTACTTCGGCATGCTGCAGATTTCACTGGGGTCCCTGGTCTGGGCCATCACCTATAGATGGTATTCCTTTACCGGGGGTGACGATGGGATTCACGGCGTGCCCTTACCGGATCTAATCAGTTCCTCGGGCGGAGCCTACTATTTCAACTTAATCGTCACCGCGCTTTGTTTACTGCTGATGTACATCATTGTCAATTCACCATTTGGCCGCACCTTCCAGGGTATTCGTGACAACGCCGAACGCTGTGAAGCCGTGGGCGTCAATGTGCAGAAACAGCAGCTCGTCGGACAGATGATTGCCGCTTTTTTCGCCGGTATTGCCGGCACCCTTTTTGTAACCGTGGAAGGCTCTGTATTTCCGGACCTGATGTTCTGGACCCTCTCGCTGGAAATCCTGATCATGTGCCTGTTGGGCGGCTGGTTCATTTTTTTAGGCCCTGCGCTGGGAGCGGGCATGATCATCTGCCTGCGGACATTCGTGGGAATTTACACTGAATACTGGACCCTGATTCTGGGGGTTGTTTTGATGCTGCTCATTTTCTTCCTGCCGGAAGGGGTGCTTGGCCTGTTTATCAAAAAGACCATGCCGGTCGCAGAAAAGGAGGGGCAAGATGCTCCGCGTTGATTCCCTGAAAAAATCATTCGATGGTTTTCTGGCAGTTAACAATGCCGCGCTCAACGTGGCTGCCGGCGATGTGGTCGCCGTCATCGGGCCCAACGGGGCCGGGAAAACCACCCTGTTTCACCTGATTACCGGCCAGCTGGCACCGACCTCCGGAACCATTGAATTCAAAGGGGAAAACATCGCCGGCCTGGCACCCTACCGTGTTTGCCGGAAAGGCATCAGCCGTTCCTACCAGGTTGTCAATATCTTTACCCGCCTTTCCGTATTTGAAAATGTCCAGGTGGCGGTTCTCTCGCACCGCAGAAAAACCTTTAATATTTTCCGGCCGGCTAAAACCATGGCTGTCCATGAAACCCGGCAGATACTTGAAAATGTCGGCCTGCTCGACAAAGCGGACATGACCAGCGGGGCGCTCTCCCACGGAGACCAGAAAGTGCTGGAAATCGCCATTGCCCTGGGAAACCGCCCCGAACTGCTCATTCTTGACGAACCAACCGCCGGCATGTCACCTGAAGAGACCGCCGTCACCCTGCGATTGATGCAGCAGCTGTCCGGCGAAATGGGCTTGACGATCCTTTTTTGCGAACACGACATGGGCATGGTCTTTTCCATCGCCAGCCAGATTATGGTCATGCAGCAGGGCAAATCGATTATCCAGGGTCCTCCGGATGAAGTGCGCAGCAACCAGCTGGTACGACAAGCCTACCTTGGAGGTGCCGACGAATGCTCCGTGTAGAAAATATCCATACGTACTATGGTTTGAGCCATATCCTGTTCGGCGTCTCCCTGAATGTGGATCAGGGCGAAATTGTCTGTCTCCTGGGGCGTAACGGCGCGGGAAAAAGTACAACCATGAAAAGTATCATGGGGTTAACGCCGCCGAAAAAAGGTTTTATCAAATTCAAGGATATCACCTGTACCGGCCAGAAACCCTACCTGATGGCCCGTATGGGAATCGGGTTTGTTCCGGATGATCGCAGAGTTTTTGCCGATCTTACGGTGGGTGAAAACCTTGAAATCTCCGCACGGAACTTCCAGGACGGAGGATGGGACAAAGACCGGGTCTATGCCTTTTTCCCGGCCCTGGGAGAAATCGATACCCGTCGGGCCGGATTCCTCAGCGGCGGCGAACAGCAGATGCTGACCATCGCCAGAACGCTGATGACCAATCCGGATTTTATGTTGCTCGATGAGCCAACAGAAGGGCTGGCGCCCCTGATTGTGAACATGCTTGAAGAGCAGATATTTCGGCTTAAGGAAAGCGGGCTGACGGTCCTTTTGGCGGAACAGAACCTGGAGGTTGCCCTGAGGCTTTCCGACCGCGGGTACGTCATCGACAACGGTACGATCCGCTACCACGGCACCCGTGACGATCTGCAGCACAACGAGGACGTGCGCAACAAATACCTGTGCGTGTGAAACGCCCGGCTGTCGACGCCTATTGGTTGCCGAGGTTCTTGAACAAGCTTTTCATGCTACCGCGGTTGAGTCTTTCGCGTCTTAATACACAATTTCAAAATATTCCACATTTCAAGTTCCAATCCAAAACTATCTGATTGTTGTGTTTTCCGTGATAAAGAGCCCACCCAATCATTCACGCGAAAGCTTGTCTTTCAGTGTGAATGGTTGGCCGCTCAACGACCAAAACAGTAAGGACCCCGGAAAGGCTTTTTTTGCTTGCGTAAGAATTGATTGAAGAACCTCGCAGCAAGCTACGAGGAATCTTCGACCGTAAGGAATTGGGTCAAAAAATTTTTTGAGATGGTTCAGCTCTATAATAATACCATTGAAGAACCCCGCAGCATGCGAAGCACTGCCGAACGGCAGAACATAGGGGGAATGCGCTCGCTGTTTCGGTTCAAAAGTTATGTATTTCCTTGGTCAAGCATGGCATTTGCCACCTTAATAAATCCCGCAATATTTGCACCGTATGAATAGTTGCCTGGGTCACCATACCTTTCTGCAGCTTCCAGGCAATTTTTGTGGATATCTCTCATCACTTGGTGTAATCTCTGATCGACTTCTTCCCTTGTCCATTTTATTTTTGTGCTGTTTTGAGCCATTTCAAATCCTGAGCAGGCAACACCGCCAGCATTGGATGCTTTACCAGGGGAATAAAGGATTCCGCTTTTGTGCAATATCTCACTGGCGTCGGATGTTAAAGGCATATTGGCACACTCGGCAACACACATGCAGCCGTTTTTTACGAGATTTTTAGCATCTTCCGAACCCATTTCATTCTCACAAGCACAAGGAAACGCCAGATCGCACTTTACACCCCAAGGTCGCTTTTCCGGATGAAAATCAACCTTAAACTTGTCTGCATAGTCCTGCACTTTGTCCTGGCCGCTGGAACGCATATTCAGCATGTAATCGATTTTTTCTCCTTGAATACCGTCCTGGTCGTGAACAAAGCCGTCAGGTCCTGAAAGCGTAATGACTTTAGCCCCCATTTCCGATACCTTTTTCACAACCCCCCAAGCGACATTCCCAAATCCCGAAACCGCTACCGTTTTACCATCAATATGTTCGCCACGGGTTTTCAACATTTCTTCAGCAAAATAAACAGCACCAAATCCTGTGGCCTCAGGTCTTATAGCGGAACCGCCCCAGTCGATTCCTTTTCCGGTGAGCACACCTTCAAATACATTTTTAAGACGTTTGTAATGTCCAAACAAGTATCCGATTTCCCGGGCACCTACACCAATATCACCGGCTGGCACATCCGTATCAGGACCAATGTGCTTATACAATCCAACCATAAAACTCTGGCAGAAATTTTCAATTTCGATATTGGATTTGCCACGAGGGCTGAAATCACTGCCGCCTTTCCCTCCCCCCATGGGCAGACCGGTCAAAGCATTCTTAAACACCTGCTCAAAGCCCAGGAACTTTAGTATACTAAGTGTCACCGAGGCATGGAAGCGCAGGCCGCCTTTATAAGGACCCAAGGCACTGTTAAATCCAATACGATAGCCGGTATTTACCTGAATGGTTCCACTGTCATCTCGCCAAGGCACCCTGAAGCTGACAACCCTTTCGGGCTCAACCATTCTTTCCATGATCCGTTCATACTGATAAAGGGGCTCTTGAGAAAAAAGCGGTGTCAATGAAAAGAGAAGCTCATCAACCGCCTGGATGAATTCCTTTTCCCAAGGATATTTATTTCTAACCAGTTGTGATATTTTTTGTGCGTAAGTATTTGCATTGTCCTGGACTTTCAGAGCTGTGTTGTACATGGTCATAATCTCCTTTTTATGCCGGCAAACTCATTTCTAACAGTATTCTTCGCAATGCCAGACCCCTCCGTCGCGGATTGGATACTTGCACGAAACCCGCTTTTCGCAATTCATACACAAACCTCTCATTCTCCCCTGAACATATGCAATGCTGGTCTTGGATGGTTGGGAACGGTGTTCTTCCTTTTGGAGAATTTCGTTTTCAACCACCTGCAATACAGGCTGGTTGTCAAAATTTTCACAGTGAAAAATTACCTTTCCTTGGTTTTTGCAATGTTGGTAATGTGCACAATCAGATATATGTATACAGGTTTGACAGATATCCGCGCTCGTGGCTTGTAAATGCATGTTATTCCTCCATCCTTGTTTGAGTTTTTATTCCAGATAAAAGTAGTGGTTGTTTACACGGGTATAGAGCAATCCACATGCCAAAATATTATTTACCAAGATAATGCACTTGCATAGATACAAAATATCGCAAAAATTTGGATTAATTTCAGACAGATAAAACTTCAAGGAATGAAAAGTTTTGCCCTGTGGATCTGCGATGGGAAGAAGTGATTCAGGTTGAAATGTCGAGGAGGAATTCCCCAGCGGGGAGAAATTACCCGATTTAAATGTCTAAGTTTGCTTTCTTGATTTTTTCCCGGAGTGTTTTGCGATCGATTTCCAAAATTTCGGCAGCTTTGGTTTTGTTTCCCTTCACGCTGTTCAGCACATTCAAAATATATTCCGCTTCAACCTCTATTAAAGGACGGTCAAAACCCTGTTGCCTGTTGATGCTGAAACGCATCTGTTCCGGCAAGTCGGTGACATCGATAAGTTCGTTATCAGCCAGCACTACCAGACGCTGGACCAGATTTTCCAGTTCCCGGACATTGCCCTGCCAGCGATAGGTTTTAAAAATCTGCAAGACCTTGTCTGAAAAGCGGGAAACCGGGCGATTCATTTCCTTGGAAAGCTTTTCCATGAATAGCTGAACCAGTAACAGAATATCCTCACCCCTTTCATGTAGCGGCGGTATTGCAATTTCAATAATGTTCAGTCGAAAATAGAGATCTTCCCGGAAGAGCCCCTTTTTAACGCGATTTTTCAGATCCATGTTGGTTGCTGTCAGGATCCTCGTATTCACCTTTTGGACACGGCTGGATCCCACCATGAAAATCTCTTTGTTTTGAATAGCCCGCAGTAATTTTCCCTGCATACTCACGCTGGCATCACCAATTTCGTCTAAAAACAGCGTTCCTCCATCAGCGATCTGAAAAAATCCGGCTCTGGAAGATTTAGCCCCTGTAAACGCACCCTTAACATGACCAAACAGTTCACTTTCGAGCAATGTATCTGGAATCGCAGTACAATTGACCGTAACAAAAGGGCCCGAATGGTCACTGCTGTTGTAGTGGATAGCACGCGCAACCAACTCTTTACCGGTACCACTCTCCCCAGTAATCAACACGTTGACCTTTGTTTCGGCAGCTTTGTCGATCAGCCTATATACCTTCTGCATACACGAAGATTTACCAATGATTTTGGAGTGGGCATGGATTGGTTTGACTTCAGCCGCAAAACGGTTGGCCTGCTTTTCCAACATGTTTGCAACCGCTGCCAATAGTTCTTCATCCGTGAAAGGTTTGACCAGGTAATCTTCGGCACCATCTTTAACCGCTTCCACGGCACCCTTAATGGAGGGGTATCCGGTTATGATCATTATTTCGGTGCCCTTCAGATTTTCCTTCACATATTTGAGCAGCTCCAAGCCGCTGATCTTGGGCATCTTAATGTCGGTAATCACAAGATCCACAGAGTCCTGTTCCAGAAAATCAATCGCCTGGTCCACGCTTGTCACAGTGTAGACATCGTAGTCGGCAGCACTCAGGTTCCTTTGAATGACTTCCAAAGTAAGTGCCGAATCATCAACCACTAAAATCCTGGCTCCGCCATAATTTTCTTTGCTGTTATTCATTCTCTTCCCTGGATGATACCCTTTTCAGTGGAAACCGGATTCTAAATTCAGCACCCTGCCCGACACGACTCTTAGCATCTATACCGCCCCCATGGGCCTTAACAATACCATGAACCACTGACAACCCCAATCCGGTTCCCTGTTTGACATCCTTGGTTGTAAAAAATGGCAGGAAAATTTGTTTCAATGTCTCCGGTGTCATACCGATACCTGAATCTTGGACAATCAGGTAAACAAAGTCTTTGTTAAATGTGGTTTCAATACCAAGGGTACCTTCCTCGGGCATAGCATGAATTGCATTGATGATCAGATTGGTAAAAACCTGCTGCAGTTGGGACAGATCGGCTTTGATGGGCGGTAAATCCTGGCAAAGGTTTTTGACAACCGTGATTCCATTTTTAGAACAACGCGATTCAAACAAATATATACCGTCTTCAATCAGTCTGTTCAGGTCAACCTGGGTTTCTCGTGGTGGGGTCTGACGGCTGAAAAACATCAGCTTTTTAATAATTTCCCTGGTATGCAGAGCAGATTTAACAATATTGCGCAGATCGCTGTAAACCTGATCTGGAAGGTTGTTGGCCTTTGCGGACAGTTGGGCAAACCCAAGGATGTTTCCCAAGGGTTCATTAAGTTCGTGAGCTACGCCTGCTGTCAGTTGGCCAATTTTTGCCAGCCGATCTGAGTGCCGCAGCTGATTTTCAATTTCAGCTTTATGGTCGATGGCTTCCTTTTTTCCAATGGCCAGAGATAGATGGTGGGCGATGGTTTTCAGAAGAGCGCGTTCTTCATCAAGAAAAGATGGTGTACTCTCACGCTGATCCTTCCTCAGGGGCGAATAAATCACCTCAATGTTTCCTCTTTGAATATCGTGGACAAACACGTTTTCGTTAAGGGTCGGGCTCTCAACGTTTCTTTCCGATGCCCCATAAGAGTACGCATCAAGCCGAATGATCGCCGTGGCGATGGCTGGGAATTGGAACGCCTGGGGAATAATTGCAGCAATGGACTCCAGCATCTGAGGAAGGGGTTCATTTTGCGCTACGATTTTGGCCATACTGTAGAGACAGGTCAGTTCCTTGTTTCTTTCAATCAGTTGGTTTCGTTCGTTTAAGAGCTGTTTTTCATGGTATACACGCTCTGAAACATCTTGACCAATTGCCAGCAACCCTACAGCCGCCCCGGTTGTTTCATCGGCAAATCGCTGGTAGTGCCATTCGACAAAACATTCTTTACGACTACGGGTAATTATCTTGGTAACAATTTTTCCAGTTTGCTTGCCGCTAAGAATGAAACGACGAAAGTATCGCTTTGCCGAATCATTTTCTTTTTCTAACAAAAACAGATCAAACCAATTCTTTTGGATGAGCTCTGAATATGAATATCCGGTGGTTGTCTCTAAAAACTCATTAGCACTGACGATCATTCCATCCTGGTCCAAGATTAGAATTATCCCTTTGGTTAGCTGGATGGCAGGCTGATATATATCCGTAATTCTTTGGAACATTTTTCCTTTAACCATATACACAATTTATGGAATATTTGTAATATCGTCAAGATAAGATTGCCGTAGAGTCGGGACCAAATGTGAGTTAGTACATAGTTTAATCGTAGTTGGTCCTGGACAGCAGATTACAGATATAAATGGCAATCGGACCATCACTCGTAGATATGAAGACTTGAACATTTTCAAAGAGTTGTTGGGAGTTGATATTGTATGATTAAACTTAATATACTGATATCACGTCTAAGTGTGTTCAAATCAACTGTTAGTTAATACCTTTCAGGGGTGTTGATTTTTAAATCATATCAATAATATCTACATATTTATTTCAGCATCGGTAATCTGGGTACCTGCCGTTCCGTTTACCCCGGAAGTAATCGCATCGAGGCCCGTAATCACGGCTCGTTTGCCGCCATGTTCCAGGAAACGTACGGCTGCCTCCACCTTAGGTCCCATGGAGCCCTTGCCTGTATGGTCGTGTTTCAAGAAATCTCTGGCGTCTTTTACGGATAGACGCTGAATCAGTTTTTCCCTGGGTGTACCGAAGTCGCTTAAAACACCTTCTACATCCGTGACGATCACCAGCAATTCGGCTCCGACTTCTACGGCCAGAAGCGAACTGGCAAGGTCTTTGTCAATAACGGCATCCACACCATTGAAAGCACGCCCATTTCGAACCACGGGAATACCGCCTCCGCCACAACAGATGACAAGAAATCCAGCGTTTATCAATCGTTGGATTTCTCTTTTTTCAATGATGGTAACAGGATTCGGCGAAGCGACAACACGTCGAAATCCCTTGGGAGTCTGCATCGTGGGATAGGTCAGTTTTTTGGCTTCCATTGCGGTAAAGCACGGCCCAATCGGTTTGGTCGGGCGGACAAATGCAGGATCATTTCTGTCTACAACCACATAGGTAATCAACGAAACAAGGGGGTGAAAGCCTGCACCTTGTTCCATGAGCATTTCATCCAATACTGATTCGATCATGTACCCGATCTGTCCCTGGGTTTGGGCTACTAGTATCTCCAGGGGCAGCTTGGGTACTGCATTACAGGATTCCTGCTGCAGCATCAGATTCCCGACTTGTGGTCCGTTACCGTGGGAAATAATGATATTGTATTCATGGACGAGGGCAGCAATTTGGCCAATGGGAACCCGGAGATTCTCGAATTGCTCGGAGATTGTCCCCTGCTGTCCTTTCCGGATCATTGCATTTCCGCCCAGGGCTATCAACAGGGTGGGTTTTGAAACGCCTATGCCGGTTTGATTCATGGTTTCGCACCTCCAACAGCTAACTGAGCATTTCCATGACGAGTTCACCCAGGGTTGGTTCACTGTTGTTTCGATAGTCATAGCGAACCCGGAGGATGGGTTTCTCGATTTTTACCAATCGTGTAAGATCTATGGGCGTGGCCGAAACAACCAGATCACACTCACATGCGTCAATGGTTGCTTCCAGGTCTTTAACCTGCTGCTCGCCGTATCCCATGGCAGGTAGCACCTTGCCGATTTCCGGATACGTCTCGAAGGTTTTCTTTAGAGAGCCCACCAGGTACGGTCGCGGATCCACCATCTCAGCCGCTCCGTATCGCTGAGCCGCAATGACACCGGCACCGAATTTCATGTTTCCGTGAGTAAGGGTCGGTCCATCCTCAATAACCAGGACACGTTTGCCCTGCATGCTTTCTCCATTTTCAGCACTTACTTCTGAGTCGGCTAAAACAATTCTGGCCGTGGGATTGTGCTGGGCAATGGTCTGCTTGAGTGTTTCAACATCCCTGGGGTCTGCGCTGTCAACCTTGTTGATAACAGCGATATCAGCTAACAACATATTGGTTTCACCGGGGTGAAAGGTTGTTTCATGACCAACGCGGTGCGGGTCGAAAACCACCACATGCACATCCGGCTTATAGAATGGTGTATCATTGTTGCCGCCGTCCCAGACAATAATTTCCGCTTCTTTTTCAGCCTGGTGGAGTATTTTCTCGTAGTCAATTCCTGCATATATGATGGCGCCCATATCAACCACCGGTTCATATTCTTCGCGCTCTTCAATGGTGCAGGCATGTTTCTCAAAATCTTCATAGGTGGCAAAACGCTGAACTATCTGCTTGGTCAAATCACCGTAGGGCATGGGATGGCGAACGGAAACCACTTTTTTGCCTGCATCTTTGAGAACCTGTACGATCTGCCTGCTGGTCTGGGATTTCCCGCAGCCTGTCCGCACGGCACAAACGGAAACCACCTTTTTTGTAGACGCGATCATGGTATAGGATGCACCGATGATGATAAAATCTGCACCAGCAGCAATCACCTGGGAGGCCTTGTGCATGACTTCCGTATGAGGTACATCACTGTATGAAAAGGCCACCAGATCGACCTTGTTCTCTTTGATCATTTCCATCAGTCGCTCATCACTTTTTATGGGAATCCCATCGGGGTACATGGACCCGGCAAGCTGCGGCGGATATTGACGCCCATGGATATCGGGTATCTGCGTGGCAGTAAAACAAATGACCTGATACCTCGGGTTATCTCTGAAATAGACATTAAAATTATGAAAATCCCGTCCGGCAGCACCCATGATAATGACATTTTCCACCATTTCTGTTCCCTCCATAAAATCGCTTGAGCGATTTTATCATACGCGACGATGTCGCTTGTTTGTGAACGGTTTACACGCTCATTGTTTATTTGATTGATATATGAGTTTATGTACTAATAACCTTGGCTATTATTTCCAAAGCCCATTCAACCTCCGCTGGGGTGATTACCAGGGGTGGTGCAAAACGGATGATGTCGTGATGGGTCTCTTTACAGAGCAGCCCATTTTCTTTAAGTTTCAAGCAATATTGACGGGCCCCTCCCGCCTCTGGATAAAACTCTATGGCAAGCATCAGACCTTTTCCACGGACGTCTTTAATCAGCGGATTTGCAATCTGCTTTAACCCGTTTAAAAATACGGCGCCCATCTTTGCTGCATTTTCGATCATTCCCTCGTCAAGGAGTACCTGCAGGGCTGTTCGTGCCACCGCACATGCCAGGGGATTACCACCAAAGGTGGAACCATGCTCGCCCGGTTGCAGGACATTCATGACCTCTGAATTCGAGAGAACTGCCGACACCGGGTAAAAGCCTCCGGATAAGGCCTTGCCGATAAGGGTCAGATCTGCTTCAATTCCTTCGTGTTCTTCTGCCAGGAGTTTGCCCGTACGACCCAACCCGGTCTGTATTTCATCCAGAATAAGCATGACGTTTTGTTCGGTGCATATTTTCCTGATCTTTTTAAGATACCCTTCAGGTGGGATAATGACACCGGCCTCTCCCTGAATGGGTTCCACAAGAAACGCAACGGTTTTCGGTGTAATGGCTACCTCAAACGCCGTGGCATCCCCATAAGGAATAATGGTAAAGCCTGGTGTGAAAGGACCGAACCCTTTGCGTGCGCCAGGGTCCGTGCTGAAACTGACAATGGATATGGTTCTGCCGTGAAAATTGTTTTCGCACACGATGATCTCGGCCTCGTTTTCCGGGACACCTTTGACGGTATACCCCCATTTGCGCACTGTTTTAATAGCGGTTTCGACAGCCTCGGCCCCGCTGTTCATGGGCAGGGCCTTGTGAGAACGGGTCAGTTCACACAATTCTTTATAGAAAGGACCGAGCTGATCATTGCGAAATGCCCTTGATGTCAATGTCAGTTTCTGTGCCTGATCCATGAGTGTCTGCATGATTTTCTTATGACAGTGGCCCTGATTTACGGCGGAATAGGCAGACAAACAATCCATATAGCGCTTTCCATCCACATCCCACACCCAAACACCCTCCCCTCTGCTGAGAACGACATCTAAAGGCTTGTAGTTGTGTGCACCATATTGCTCTTCCAGTTCGATTAATGTTGAAGACATGCCCACCTCCTGGTCCAATGATTTTCAGAAAACCTTTTATCGGTTTTAATTGTAGAATGATTATATAATTAATTATTTATATGTCAAGCCTTTTCCTGTTGTTACACAGGCCGACATTTTCGGTAACCATATAATATAAAACATTAAATAAGTGGACACCCCAGAAGAGCATAACATTTTTGGGTTTATTTGACGCCAGGCAAAACTTAATATATAATCATTAAATCATTTTATGATTAGGGAGTGACAACATGCATGCCAACACCTACCACCGTAAACTTTATCAATATATTGTCGATGAAATCGGCCAGCGAATTATCCGGGGAAGGTATCGCACAAAAGAGGTGCTGCCCACTGAAGATCAGTTGAGCGGAGAATTGCATGTAAGCCGGGGTGTTCTGCGGGAAGCCATCAAGGTCTTGACGCAGAAAGGGCTGATTCAGACCCGCCCCCGGGTGGGCTCCCAGGTGCTGCCGCGTGAAAACTGGAATCTGTTTGATCCGGATGTTCTGGTTTGGCGATTACAGATTGAAGACAAAACCACTTTTTTGAAAAATGTTACCGAAGTGCGCCGGCTCATCGAGTCCGAGGCTGCCCGCCAGGCTGCCCGCAGGGCCACAAAATCTGAAGTTGAGGACATCAAAGTTATCCTGTCACAAATGGAGACGATACTGAGTGACGGCAATCGATATGTGTATCAGGACTATCTGGACCTGGATATTCTCTTTCATTCAAAAATTCTCAAGGCCAGTCACAATGATCTTTTATCCCAAATAGGCAGTACCGTAAGAAATGCCGTCCACAAAGCTCGGGAAAGCGACACAGCCGATATGGGCATCCAGAAGGAGTCCCTGCCGTTTCATGGCGCCATCGTAGATGGTATTTATCACAAAGATCCCGATGCCGCCTACAAAGCATCACAGGAGATGTTCGATAACATATGGCACCATCTTATCCATAGGTAGATGCCCGGTCCCAAAAGGTATAGCACTGATTCAATTTTATAAGAGATTAGTATTTTGCACATTCACCACATGATAAATTCAAAACCCTATTACTCCGGCAATTAAATATGTTAAGGCTGTCATTCCCGCACAGGCGGGGCACGAAGTGAAGCTTTAGCGCTATCCAGAAAGGCACTGGATGCCGGGTCAGGTCCGGCATGACACATTGAGCTATTTAGTTGCCAGGTTAATAATATCGAAATACGAAACAAATCCAAATATCAAATGCTCAAATGATTTAAACATAGCCTAAACCTATAGGCTCCAAGATCTTGTTTTGAGCATTCGAATTTGGATCATTAGGTATTGTTTAGGATTTCGAATTTCGTGCTTCGGATTTAAAAAGCTACCAACATCGGCATAGCCAAATATCTCTGATATAGCCCAAAGGACCGGGTTTTAAATGACAGGATAATTTGGAACCCATGCCTTCTGGAGGCCCCATGAACAGATTGGATACGCTGAAAAAGAGACTCCGAGAGCTGGATGATGAAATCAGTGAAACAAAAAAACGGCTGCCGGCTCACTCCGTGAAACCGCCGGTAATGATGGATCTACTGGCACTCGAAGACGAATACGATGCCCTTCTCAAGCAGATCGATACGCTGAAAAATGAGGGGGCATCGTAATCCGGAAACTTCACGAACCGGATCCGTTCTGGCACAAAGCATTTCAGCCTGAAACCGTCCCGGTAATCGCTTCTATAGAATTTTTTTGCGGAATCGATCCATGCACGCTTTTATCTGCAAGGCCTTGTCCTCGGCGATCTGTCTTACTTGATGATTTTCAATAATAGTATTCAACTGCTCTCGCGCCCGGGACAGGAGGTCTTTTCTGCCGGAAAGATCCCACTGCTCATGCCCCATGCGATTCATAAGTTGTGGTCGCCATTGTGTGGCGCGTAAATGTGTCAAGGTGTGTGGATGGGATAAAAACTCGCCCTGCCGGGCACCTTCTTCGATAACCTGGACGGCCAGCGTCTCTTCGTTTACGGGAATCCCCTGTTGCATCCTGCGAATCTGGCCGATCACTTCGTTCATGATGACCACCATTTCGAGCGACCCGGTAAGTCCAAAATCGAGATATCCCACATCATGGTTCAGGTTGGAGCCCATAACCAGAGACATATACGACATCAAGCCGGCCTCGAACGTTGCCTGGCCGTCTGGTATCTGCGCATCACTGGTGCCGGCATAACCCCAGTTCGGCAGGTTGAGATGGTGACTCATCTCAACGGTCGCCAGATAGGCCATCAGATATTCCGGCGCATTGTAGGAACATTGGCTTGTGCTCATATCCAATACAGCAGTACCTATGCCCATCAGAAATGGGGCTCCTTTAGTCGTTAACTGGTGGATGACGAGCCCGAATAAAGACTCGGCCAAGCCCTGTACAACATGGCCGGCAATGGTCATGGGCGCTGTTGAACCGGCAATCGGTGCAGGTGAGTAAATGACCGGCATTCCCTTTTCCGCACAGAAAATGAGTTTGTCGACACTTGAATGGGGATGTTTGAGCGGGCTGATCGGTTCTGCGTATTGGATCGTATAGGGTTTCTTACGGCAATCTGCTTCGCTGCCCCGTATTATTTTACTGATTTCCCACATGGCGGACAGATCGCTTCTGTCTTTGGCTGTGTTGACGATGGGCTTGACGGAATTTAATGCCATGCACTGGAAACTCTCCAGATAAGACACATCGGGATGCAATTCCTGAGGGTGTGCAAACGACATGATAAAGTCGATATTCGGCAAGGCGTCACATACCTGTGCTGCACGCTCGATATCAGCCAGACCGGTTAAATGACGCTCCCCTTTCGACGCGTCAAACGCGTACATCAGGTCGGAACCGGTGCCAAAATAGGCTCTGCGCCCGCCCAGATCCATGACGTGCGCTCCCTCACGGTCGTAAACGGGGATGTTTCCCGGCGCGGATGCTATCGCTTTTAGTACCTGTTCCCGGGATATCTTGACGGTTTGCTTTTTGTTTACAATACAGCCGGATTTTTCCATGAGGGCAAGCGCCTCTTCATGAAACAGCTGCATACCGATATTTTCCAGCACTTGTAGGGCTGCATCAAAAATTTTTTCTTTGTCTTCCAGAGACAACACGCTTAATACGGGTTTGAATTCATTTTCCATTGGGGTCATTCACCTGTGCCTTTCAGTGAGCCTGGGTCCGGGTTTCCTTTTTCATCCCATCCCATGGCAGTATAATATTCGCTTATCATCGCATGGAGCGTCTCCTGGTTCAGATTCGAACCGGGCTGATCCATAAACATGGCTGGCAGGGTATCCTGGTCCATGTCGGGCAACTGACGCAGATTGAAGCACCTCTCCATACTTGCAATACGGTCTCCAATTTTAAAAAGTGCATCGGCTGTGACAGAGAGACCCGTCAGTGAGCTGGCGAGCTCCGCCTCGCCCTTGAGGTCGAAAGTCCCAATCATACTAAGGACGGGCACCTTGCAAAGCCCCAGAGAATCCAGGACAATGTTCACCAGAACAGCACGTCGAATCAGTTCTCCTTTCCCACGTGTTGCATGAATGTCCACAGCCTCCGGACTGCCGAAATTATGGGATGCCTGATCCTTGGACCAGCGGTATTCAAGGGAGGCATATACATTGTTGTAATCACCACCGCGACTTGAAATCGCATATCCCAAGGCTGTGCCCATGATACTGCCCGGGTGATATGCCGACAGCTCCAGCCCCTTGACATGGGCGGCGTATTGATCGGCACCCTTACCGATAACCCTGGCGGCCTGTCTGACGCCTTTCGATAGAAGCGCTCCAAATCCTTCTGCAAAGGCCATTTGGGATATCAAGGTCTCCATCACCTGAGCATTTCCCCAGGTCAGGTCCAAGCCATGGGTGTCATCCCGGGTCAAAATACCGCGATCATAAAGATCCATGGCAAAAGCCATGGTGGTGGCGGCTGACGTGGAATCGATACCCAGTCTTGAACAAAGATTATCCAGATAAACGATGGCCTCAAGATCATCCAGACCGCATTTGGCACCGATATTCAGCATGGGTTCAAACTCCGGCCGGGTTGCTGTTTGCTTAGAATCTTCTTTTCGCTCAAAGCTGAGAACCGCTTTGCACTGAACCGGACAGTTGTAACACCCGCTGGATTTGAGTTTGAATGCCTCTAAACGTCGGCCGTCGATGCTGTCTACCCGATGAAAGCGATTCCCTTGATAGTTACGTGTGGCCATGATCCCCATATCGTCAGCCCATTTAACGTACCCGGCACCGCCATATTGCGCAAAGGTTTTAAAGTCTGGTGAGGCTTTGATTCGCTTGACGTATTGCCGGACAGCATCCCTGGCTTGCGATTTGTTTTGGGGGAGCTTTCTTTTGCCCCCTTTTGCTATGACAATGGCCTTGAGATTTTTTGACCCCATTACCGCACCCATACCGGTCCTGCCGGCTGCATGATCCCTGCCGGAAATGATACAGGCGAACCTGGCCAAAGTTTCCCCGGCAGGACCTATGACCAGACAGGCCAGTTGACGGTTTCCCAGGACATCCTTGATCGTTTCCTGAGTCTCAAAAGTATCAAGACCTTTTAAAAAACGCGCATCGCGGATTTCTGCGCGGCCTTCTTCAAGATACAGATATACAGGATTGTCTGATCGGCCTCTGACAATGATACTCTGCAAACCACAGGATCGCAGCCACGCACCGGCCTGGCCGCCGATATTCGAACTCCCGAGAAGGCCTGTCAGGGGCGAGACGGCATTGATATGCAGGCGTGAAGATGCCGGGGCAGCGGTCCCGGTGAGAAGACCACAACTGAAAAGCAAACAGTTGTCCTGTCCCAGAGGGTCGATCTGCCCTGAAATACGGTCAAACAGATAGGCCACGTTGAACCCTCTGCCGCCGATGGTTGTTTTCAATATATTGTCCTGGACAGGTGATAAAAAATGTCGCTTCTCTGTCAGGTTGACATTGAGTGCCATGCCGTAAATTCCCATATGCTTAAACAACCTGAGGTGTCTGACTCAGGTCCTCCAATATATCGTTCGGACGTCTCAATTCTTATCCATCTCTTCAAAACTTTCCAGAAATGCCGAATGCATTTCCCCCATCCGCCCATCCATATTGCTTGCCCATAGAGGAGCGGCAAACTGTTTGACATGGGTGACCATTCCAAATATTCTTCCTATTATGTTGCGTCCCAATCATGGGCACCGAAAAAGAGCCCAAGCATATGATTATAGCCTATTCGAACAAAAATAAAAACAGATCACGCAACAAAAATACCTGAATTGGAGAAGAGGTGCTGATGAAAAAAGTTTTAGTGGTGCACAATTCTGGCTCAATGCCGGGAGAAAAGATGGTTCGGAAGAGGCCTTGTTTCCATCGCTTCCAAAAGACATGGCCTATCTGGGCGGTTTCAATTTCCAGATCGTTGCAATCATTCCGTCGCGGGATATCGTCATTGTGAGACTGGGTGTCACCCATGATGACTCCTGGAGCCACGAGTCGTTTATTGGAAATGTTTTGGCGTGTATTCAAGACGAACAGTCTTGACAACTCAAACCCGTCTATGTGCAAGGTGTTTCCAAGTACATAAATATTTATCACATCATGAGCATAGCTGTTGGAGGATTCTAAACCATGCCAAACTTTAAAATACATCCCATTGTTTTAGGCACAAAGATTTTCGACAAATCCATGATGACCTATCAATACGGACAAGGGCAAACCTATACCATCCCCATCTACAGTTGGTATCTCGAAGGCAGCGACAAGAACATTCTTGTGGACACCGGTGAGATGCATCCGATTCAATCCAAAGACAGGGAAACGTCCATCAACGGAAAGATTTACACTTTTGAGGAGGGTCTTGCAAAATGGTCCCTCAAACCCGAAGATATCCATATGATCCTCCATACACACCTGCACAACGATCATTGTGAAAACGACTTTAAGTGTATCAATGCCGACATTTTTGTTCATGAAAAAGAACTGGAAAGTATTCATGACCCCCATCCTCTGGATTACCGCTATCTGGAAGATTTTATCGAAGACGTGCAAGATAACGGTCAGATCAAAACCGTCTGCCAGGACATGGAAATCGTTCCTGGAATCAGAGTTATGCACACACCAGCCCACACGCCCGGGGGCATGACGGTTTTTGTTGACACACACATGGGTAGGGCCGCCATCACAGGATTTTGTGTTATCGATGAGAATTTCAATCCCCCAAAAGAAATCCGCGCCATGGAGATGAATGTCATTCCTCCCGGAACCCATGTCGACACCTATAAAGCATATGACATCATGACAAAGGTCAAGGAGATGGCAGATCTGATAATACCCCTTCATGAGCCAAGATTTGCAAGTATGGAGACGATACCATCCTAAGCAAAACGCCATGTGAAACAAAAGGAGACATCATGAAAGCCGTCAGATTGGTGGAAATTGGAAAACCACTTCAGGAGCAGGAGATTCCCATTCCAGCTGTGGGAGAATACGATGTCCTGGTCCAGGTGAAGGCTGCCGGTATCTGTCATTCGGATGTGCATTACCGCGCAGGTAAATCCCCGGTGGGTGATCTGCCTCAGACCCTGGGTCATGAAGTTGCCGGCACCATCGAAAAAACGGGTGCCGGTGTTGCAAAGGATCGCATGGGGGAAAGGGTCAGTCTTCACTACTTACTGACCTGCGGCGACTGTGATTACTGCAGGCAAGGCAAGGAACAATTCTGTGTAAGGGGTGCAATGATCGGAAAACACCGGGATGGGGGATATGCGGAGTATATTGTGGTTCCGGCGCGGAATGCCGTTCCCCTCCCGGATGAAGTTTCCTTTGAACAGGGAGCGGTTCTCATGTGTTCCACATCCACCTCTTTTCATGCACTGCGGAAAGCCCGCTTGAAGGCCGGTGAAACCGTGGCTGTTTTCGGTGCCGGCGGTCTGGGCATGTCCGCCATTCAGCTGGCATACGCCATGGGTGCCGCGGCGGTTTTTGCCATCGATATCAATCCGAAAAAATTGGCAACGGCTGAAAAATACGGTGCCATCCCTGTTGACGCTTCGGTATGCGACCCGGTGGCGTCGCTTCACAAAAATACCAGAGGAAAAGGAATTGACGTATCCCTGGAAGTTGTCGGGCTGCGGGAAACCATGCAGCAGGCAGTTCGTTGTCTGGCCGTATTCGGACGCGCATCCCTGGCAGGCATCGCTGAATCCCCATTCGACGTTGATTCCTACCAGGAGTTGCTGGGAAAGGAAGCTGAGATTATTGGCTGTTCAGATCACCTTTTAGAGGAATTGCCGATTCTTCTGGCGTTTCTGCGCCAGGGCAGGATTGATCTTTCTCATGTCATTACAGATTCCGTATCGCTGGATGCCGAAGCCATCAACGACGTGCTCGACACCCTCGAACAATTCAAAGGTCAAGTGCGGACGGTCATCAAGCCAACGCTATCGTATTGAATCCCTTAATACGCGATCAAAGACGGATTTCCAGCTTATCCTTTAGAAAGCGTTTCACCTCGGAAATGGGAACTTCCCTTCGATGAAAAATACCTGCCGCCAAGGCTGATTCAACATCTGTCTCCTCGAATACTTCCTGGAAATGTTCTACACATCCGGCACCGCTCGAGGCAATGACTGGAATGGTTACAGCATCCTTGACCGCATGGATCAACTCCAAATCGAAACCGCTGTTGGTACCATCTCTGTCTATGCAGTTGAGCAATATTTCTCCGGCACCCAGCGTTTCGCACACCCTGGCCAGGGTGATGGCATCCAGGTCCCGGCCTTTTCTTCCACCTTGCACGGTACATTGAAACCAACAGAATGTCTCACCTTCCGGACCGGGTATTCGGGTTTTAACAACAGGGTGGCTCACGGCATCGGGCGCGTGAACATACACACGTCTCGGGTCAATGGAAATCACCACCGCCTGATTGCCATATATTTTTGAAATCTGTTCTATGGAACTGTCTCCGGTCTTTTTACCTGTCTTCAGATAGGCCTCGGCAATATATACGGCGTCGCTGCCAATGGAGATTTTGTCGGCCCCTGACCTGAAATACTCTTCGGCGACTGCCAGTGCGGAATATTGCCGGCCATTTTCATCGGTATATTCCCGGATGCCGCCGCCGATGGTCAGGGGCACAAAAACTGTTTTGGAGGTCTGCTTCAACACCTTGAGCATGGGCATATCTTCAAGAGGAAAATCTCGAAATCCCGTAATGTTTAAAAAAGTGATTTCATCGGCACCTTCATCGAAATACCGCTGGGCAAGTTCTACGGGTTTACCAAGATTTCTGACGGCACCCTCTTCCCGTACCTCATACTGGTCCCCCTTGGTCACCACGAGATCCCCCTGGTCATTGGAGCGAACGTCCAGGCAGGCGATAATCCGCTTGGCAAGTTTTGTTTTCCCCGGCTGGATGGACGGTGATACCGATTCCCTGTCTTTTTGAATGAAATTTTTCAGGAGCGACAGACCCGTGGAACCACTTTTTTCCGGATGAAACTGGGTGGCCAGGATGTTGCCTGTTTGAATACCGCTGACAAATTCGATGCCATAATCGGTGGTTGTCATGACAACAGACGCATCAGCAGGGTCTACATAGTAGGAATGGACAAAATAAAACTTTTCATCCCCTTTTATGTCGTTGAACAGGATGGAAGGCTGTTTCACCTTGATACCGTTCCACCCGATGTGAGGAACCGATCGTTTCACACGAAATCGGCGGGCACACCCTTTGAGAATACCCAGTCCTTTTAATTCTGGAGCCTCTTCGCTCTTTTCAAATAAGGCATGCAGACCCAGACAGATACCCAAAAAGGGTCGATTGCTCTGCAGGTAAATTTTCAATGGATCCATATACTGTTTCTGTTTCAATATATGGATCATGTTTCCAAAATTACCCACACCGGGAAAAACGAGTTTCTCGGCCGCCAGAATTTCCTGGCTGTTTTGTGCAACCCGGACGGTTTCGCCAAGTTTTTCTATGGCGTTGATAACGCTTCGGACATTACCGGCGCCGTAATCGAGGAGGGTAATCATTTTTTTAATGAAAAAATCATTTATCAACAAGTGCTTTTGCGCTGTCAGATGCAGACGCAGCATTGGCTCCATAGGCATCTGCACCGATCTTTTCAATAAAATCCTGGGTTACAGGTGCACCGCCGGCCATAATTTTTACCTGGTCGCGAATCCCGGCTTCCTTGAGTGCTGTGATGGTTTCCTCCATTTTGGGCATGGTGGTGGTCAAGAGTGCCGACATGCCGAGGATATTGGGTTTGTGCTCTTTGACGGCATCCACAAATCCCTGGGGTTTGATATTGACCCCCAGATCGATGACCTTGATCCGGCACCCTGCAGCATCATGGATACCAGATTTTTTCCAATATCATGCAAGTCCCCTTCCACGGTTCCGATAACGACAGTGCCGGCCCCGGCGGCATCGGCATCCGACAAAAGAGGTTTGAGGATGTCCATGGCAGCGTGCATGGTTCTGGCGCAGAGCAGTACTTCCGGAATAAACATATCACCGGCCTTGAATCGTTTCCCCACTACTTCCATACCTGCCAACAATCCACTGTCGAGAACTTCTTTTGGATTAGCCCCCTTGTCCAAGGCTTCCTGGGTCAGTTTTTTGACTTCAACTTCATTACCTGTGATCAGCTCTTGGGCCATTTTTTCATACAGCTCGTTCATGATTAGATATCTCCTTTTAGGGGTTTGTCGAACCGCTTATCTTTATTAAAAGCCTCTATAAAATAGCTTTTTCTAAAATTCAATCACTAAACCAGTTTAAAATCACTTTTCCTGACTGCCCGGAGCGCATGGCCTGAAAAGCGGCTTCGTAATCGTTGAAATCATAGCGATGGGTGATGATAGGCTGAATATTCAGACCCGATTGAATCATGACGGTCATCTTATACCAGGTTTCATACATCTCTCGACCGTAGATGCCCTGGATCGTCAAACCATTGAAAATAACAAAGTCCCAATTGATGGTGGTTTCCGGGGGAAGTCTTTCCCAGAAGAGCGATCTTTTTGGCACCGTGGCAC
The DNA here is from genome assembly GCA_963842925.1 of uncultured delta proteobacterium. Classification (GTDB taxonomy): domain Bacteria; phylum Desulfobacterota; class Desulfobacteria; order Desulfobacterales; family B30-G6; genus B30-G6. The sequence continues at coordinate 326 of CAWJIL010000004.1, read as the reverse complement.
ATATTTGGAAGCATGGTTTGAAGTGCTTCAGGGTTGCCGGACATTTCCATGCCCACATCAAACCCCTCCTTCATACCCAAAGTCGTCTGGGCATCTTCAATTTTTTCGTTCCGCACATCCAGGGTCATGGTGGCTCCCATGGATTTTGCCAGGTCAAGACGATATGGATTCACATCGGTGACAACCACGTGCCTGGCCCCGGCATGCCTTGCAATGGCAGCGGCCATACATCCAATGGGGCCCGCGCCGGTGATCAGAACATCCTCTCCCCAGCACATCGAAGTTCAGGGCAGTGTGGGTGGCATTTCCCAGAGGATCGAAGCACG
>CAWJIL010000003.1:0-447420 GCA_963842925.1 uncultured delta proteobacterium | reverse complement strand
AAAGGCGAACTGCCTTCGCTGAACAGTCAAAATACGCGACTTCGTGTCGCAAATTAGATAGATGGAGAACATCGTGCCTTTCCGCTCACGTAAATAACTGGTTCCGATGTATGTTATCACCACCGGCTACCATGAACACTCTGTTACTGATAACATTTTTCTTATAAAATTGTAAAATTGTAAAAAGTTATATTGGGAAAATCAAATCGTTGAAGATTAGAAATAGCAGTATCATTGTTACTGGGTGCCGGTGCGGATAAAGATTTCAGCAAATTCGAAGAATACTGCCGCGTATAGACTTTATGATTAAGTCTAAGATATTAAAATCACAATAGAAAATGATCTAATCAATTGTCGGACAGTGCCTTTCAGAGGTGTTGATTACTATATCATGTCAATAGTATCTGTATATTTAGAGGAGGCTTCAATTACAGACCTATCAAGGATTCGATAGATTATTATTACGGCTGACAGCAATATAGAATTTGTGATACCCTGATGTGAAGCTGAGTTCTGGATATCACTGCGTACAGTACCGACCACAATATATGGGCCTTCTTAAAATTAAGGGAAATTGAAGATTTCTGGCATAAGTCTTCAATTCCCCGGTGGTGCGCTATCTCCAACACAGTACCACCCTGCCACTTTTACAGATACCATAGCATGGTATCTGCATCGGTTTGAGATATAAAGATTGTTGCCTTTTTATGGTATCATCCATCCTTTATTGTGCTTGATACCTTAGTGAAAATTTCAAAAGAAGCCCCAAATCATTGACACAGCTTGAATCTCCCGATAACTTTGCCCGATAAATCAATACAGACGAACAGATGTTAATGAGACGGGCATAATTAAATTTCATCTTTAATGCAAAAAAGGAGGTTTAATGAAAAAAGAAGAATTGACACCCAGCTGCGCCAAATGCCCCTATCCATCGCCAGAAAGGCTTTGCAAAATCGAAGATGGAAAGGGTTGGCTTCATGTCCAACCACAAACAAAAAGGAGCTGCTCGAAAAAAGCATGGCCTTGTATGAAGACCCCGATGTATTACGATTCGCGCAGAACTCATCCATTCAGGAAGCTGCGTGTTATCAGCGCCTGGATGAGAAAAGTGTTAAGCCGCTGAAGCCACGAATCCTGGAAATTGCCGAATTTGCCGATAAAATGGAGTATAAACGATTGGGATTGATATTTTGTGTAGGGTTAGCTGCTGAGGCAAAGGTGGTGGACAAGTTTTACAGCATCCGGGGCTTCGAAATGGTTTCCGTGGTCTGTAAGGCCGGGCGAACGCCCAAGGAAGCAATCGGCCTGAACGAGGAGCAGAAAATACATCCCAATACCTTTGAGCCCATGTGCAACCCAATATACCAAGCCGAAATCGTTAATGACGAAAAAGTGGATTTCAACATTCTCATGGGGTTGTGCGTGGGGCACGATTCCCTCGTTATCAAACACCTGGAAGCACCGGTGACGATATTGGTGGTAAAGGATCGCTTGATGGGGCACAATCCTCTGGCTGCCGTATACAACATGAACAGCTACTACGCCTATCTGAAAAAGCCGCAATAATGTATTTAATCGCCGGATCTATAAGGTTGTACAGCGTTTTGATGTGCGCATGAGAACATGCGACTTGAGCAGCCCACCCGTGTGTTTTATGATGACCGGGTATTTGGCCTGGAAAAGAAAGAGATTAGGGCAGGTTTTTCGCTAGGGATCTCGACAATTCTATCGAGCCCAATGACAACAGCATCGACCTTGCTTGCGTCGTTGAGAATCTGCTTGCCTTACACGGTTGCGATTAGCCTATAGTTACTCTATTTACGTTGGATAAAAAGAAATACCTTTGTTTCGATTTTCAGAAGAAGCTTATAAAAATGAGCTTCAGTTCAAAACAGGTGATTGCATCATCCCCGACGATTACTTCCAATTGAAGGTTATGTAACAAAGTGTTAAAATTTTCTCTTGTGAGCCTAATTCACATAATCTGAAAAATCTAAATTACATCGGTCTAAGGATCAGCAGAAGACTGCTCTATATAATCAAATTGATAGCGATTAAATCGTCTGCCTGACTTCAAAATTTGTCTTGTTCTTAAGATAGAAAAGAATTGGTTTCCAATTATAATAAAGGTTTAAGAAAAGGGACAAAAGAAACAACACTCCAAGGTTAGTATGAATACGCCCCCATTCCTCTTTTGACAGTCCAAAAAGATGCCAATCCGACCAGTAGGCGATACGCCCATGTGGTACAATGTAAAGGATAACACTCGTAAATGTCATTACTATAAATGCGAATAAAGCTGTGAGAGATGTAATTCGTTCTAATCTTTATGATGCTCTCCTTTCTAAAATCGATTATGAGCCTTTGTCGATTTCTTTCAGTTTACGCAATATCCCCAATGGAGAGCTGGACAGCGTCAGCCTCAACAAGCTATCCATCTTTTCCTCTTCGATTTTTTGCCTGTTCATGACCTTTTTTTTGTAGGCATTTTTCAGTGCTTCGAGAATCCGGTCTAAATCACAGGGTTTTTGTAGATAGGAATATGCTCCGCTGCGCGTGCATTCCGCTGCGGAATCAATGGTTCCGTGGCCGGTCAGTATAACCACCTCCATCCACTGATGTTCTTTCTTGAGTGCCTTGAGTGTTTCTTCACCATCGATGCCGGGCATCTTTAAATCCACCAGGGCCACATCAATGGGATGTTCTCTGGCGGCTTCAATGGCTTTTTCACCCCGGTTAACTGCGATTACCTTGAAATCACGCAATTCCAGGCTTCTGCCGATGGAGTTTAGAAACTGTTCTTCGTCATCAACAATTAGCAGGTTTATTTTACTTTTTTCCATGATAGTTATTCCTTTCCCCGTCTTCGTCATCGGGTGTATAGTAAGGTCTTGTTACTATGCTTATATCGTTATCCAATTCCAGTATCCCCAAAAAACCCATATCCACAGTACCGCAAGGCTGAGTATAAAGACCGCAAAACCGTGGATAAAAAAATCCTTCATGGTCACCAACTGTTCTCCAGTGGTTGGATCCTTCGCCATACTGAAAACAATTGCATTGTTGGGCGTTCCTATGACCAGCATATGGGCAAAGGAGGATGCAAAGGCAGTGGCCAGCCCCACCATCACCGGTGGGGTTCCGGAAAGGGTGGCCATGGGAACCGTAATCGGTCCCACGGCAGCCACCGTAGCCCCATCACTCATAAAGTTGGTCAGAATACCCGTGATAAAACTTGTGGAGATACATAAACCGACACCGGTTTTTAGAAACCCCGGTAACAGGCTTATCAGGCTGTTGGCCAGCCACAGTGCTGCTCCAGTAACAGCCAGCCCATATCCCATGGCACTGGCGGCCGCATACAGTGCAACAACATCCCAGTGGATGCTATTAATGTCCCGCCAACGAAGGACACCAAGAATATTCAGAAGCACCAGACACAGTATAACCGGTCCGCCCATGCCGAACCGATCGGATAGTGTCATCCACAAAATGATTACCAGTATGAGGACCCCGGCAGCCTTGTACTCATCAATGGTCATCTTGCCGATTTTATCGGATTCCCGGCGGACTTCCGCGGCAATATTTAGCGATTTGGCCGTTATATTGTTCCGGAAAACGATTAAAAAATAAGCACCAATCACCAGGGCCATTACAGGGACGAAAGGCATTCCCATTTTTATCCATTGCCCGAAAGAAATACTGACCCCGTAATCAGAGAAAATACCCAGCATGACGGCATTGCGTCCACCTGCCGCAGGAGACCCGGGACCGCCGATATTGGCACAAAAGGTCAACATCAGCATCAGCATGACAGCCAAGCCCTTATTCCTTGTTACACCGGCAGTTTTGATCACCCCGAGATAGACCAGCATCAGGATAGGCGCTATAAAAGCTACCAGGGCATGTTCTGAAAGAAAAGAGGCCGTGACTGCTAACAGGGGACCGAAAATAAAACAGAAACGTACAAGGGATGTGCTTGTGCCGAGCAGGAGAATGCCGATTCTGCGGTCAAGACCTGTTTTGCTGATGGCGGCTGCAAGAGCCAGCACACCGAAAATAAAAATCACCGAATCCTTGGCGTAAGCCTTGGCCACCTGATCTGCCGGAAACACGCCGAAAAAATACATGAGAACACCTACCAGCAGGGCGGTAATACCGATGGGAATCGCTCCAGTGGCCCAGAAAAGTGCGGCGATGAAAAGAATGGCGACCATGACTTTTGCTCGCAGGGCGGCATGATCAGAGGCAAGGGGTGTCTTGGTCACAGTACCGTTGGGAAGTTTTGTCTGATGGAAAAGTTTTGCTTTTTGAATATAGAATTCTGATACGCTCTGACCAATTTCCATCTGGCGATAATCCGAGTATCCGGCGATAGATTCTCCCACGACACCTGTTTTTTTCATGGTCAACAGAGATTCGAGCCCATGTGGAACGGGCATGAAGGCGATGCATGCAAAAATAAGAAAGCCGAGGACGATGATTCCAGGGCGGGCATTGTGAACACCCATCAACCAGTCTTTGAGCCCGCTTTGTTGAACTTCGGGAATTTCGTGGCGGGCCAGGGCGTTCACACGCTCTTTTCGTGCGTTCTGGATAGCTTCTATCAAAACGTCCAGGGCACATGGTTTCTCAATGTAGCTGAGGACATCATGCTTGCCGGTTATCCGGGCGGACTCGATGCAACCGTGGCCGGTATGCATGATTACCTGAACTTCGGGTCGAATCTTCTTTATTTCTTTTAACGTCTGGATGCCGTCCATTCCGGGCATTTTCTGATCCAGGATAACGACCTCGGGGTTTTTGTGCCTTACAATTTTGATGGCATCTTCACCGTTGCTGGCGTCCAACACCTTGAAATCACGAAGTTGAAGCTGCCGGACCAGAGCCTGGCGAAAGCGGTCTTCATCGTCGACAAGAAGAATGCTTGGTTTGGAATTATGCTTGTGTGCTGTCTGTTCTTGTCCCATCTTTATCCCTTTCTGTCATATGAATTGGAAGTGAAACCGTGAATGAGCTGCCGACGCCAGATATGCCCTGTACGTCAATTGATCCGCCCATTGATTTTATGATACCCAACGATACGCTCAGGCCAAGACCGGTTCCCTTTCCAACTTCCTTGGTGGTATAAAATGGATCGAATACTTTTTTTATTTGATCCGATGTCATGCCATGGCCGGTGTCTGTTACCGTTACCAGAACATGATCTGCATTGATATCAGTGGAAATGGTGATGGTACCGGAGCCGTCGATGGCATCTCCGGCATTGTTGATAATGTTCAGAAACACCTGCCGGACTTGGTCAGGATCTACAACAACCTCAGGCAATGTTGGGAGATACTGACGGCATATTTCAATATTCTGGATCTCCAACTCGTGCTGCTTGAAACCGTCTAACACTTCATCGAGAAGATCGTTGATGTTGCAGGAAACCGGACGGGTGGATTCTTGCGCCCGTAATCGAGTAGCTTTTGAGTGATTCCCCTGGCGCGAATAACAGCCGCGTCAACCGTATCAAGCTCCTTCAGGATCTTTTCTGGACCTGCATCCAGACCGAATTCAGGATTCAACATATCCCTGACAACTCCGTTTGTGGCCATGATGATGGCCAGTGGATTGTTAATTTCATGTGCTACACCGGTTGCCAATTCGCCCACGGAAGCCAGCTTGGCTGCATGTAAAAGCTGTGTCTGAAGTTCATCCTGTTTTTCAGCACTGTCCCGGGCTCTGTTTATCAGGTTGTTGGTGGTTAGCCAGATGACCAAAACAACCATAACCGCTATAATAGCGATGCCGGCGATCATGATTCTTCTTGCCCGATACATCTGCGCATGGGCTATATTCAAAGGTTCCTTAACGATCAGTGCCCAGGGCGTTTCTTTGAGCCATGAAAAAGCCACCAGGATGGCATCACCCTCCTTCTTCATTTCCTGAACGCCTGTACCGGTCATGGTCGAGGGTCGAAAATCGCTTAAGCCAAACAGTTTGCCACGATCAGGATCCACTATCTGGTATATAAAGGCATTGTTGATGAGAGCGGATTCAACCCCTTTTGCATGATTGATCGTGCGTAGAAACATGTAAAATTTGTCAGGATCGAGGGTCGATCGAACCACATAAAGCTTGCCGTCTATGAGCTGTTTTACGGCGATGGTGAAATGGGGTTTATTCCTGAATCCCAGGTAAATGTCGCTGATATAATGATTTCTATGTTGCTGTATCAGGGTCGAGAACCATGCCTCATTGGCGTAGTTTTTATTCTGCAGAAACGGAAAAGGCCCGGCATAACCGATCTGGAGACCCATACTATCCAAAAAACCCACATCGATAAATGCATCGCTGACCTGTCTTAAATTTTGCAGGTAGTTCTCCATGGTATGCCTGGTAGGTGTCAGGTTGAATTCTTTGCTTTGAAACAAACTGAATATGTTGACGATTCTTTCTTGAATAAAAAGATCGACCGTATTTCCCTGGCTTTCCGAAATAGCAGCCAGATTGAGTTTGGCACTCTCTTTCAAAGAAAAGGTAAACTGGAAATGGAAATATGCAGACAAGGCGGCCATGGGTAAGAGAAACGCCAACAGCAAACCTGTTTTGAATCGATTTCCCAGCCTCTTAAAAGAAACCTTTGGTCCGGAGTCGGAATTCGTCCCGTGTATGTCAGAAAATGTTGGCAGGAAAGCCACATCCCTTTTAGTATTTATCTTTTGATTTGAAGCTTTCATGGTTTATGAATTCCAGTCACAGATGGTCGGTCAAATGCTTAAGCCCTCCCTATACCCTGACGGCTTGCATGAAATATGCCATGCTAAAAATTCTAAAAAAGGAAGATAAAACAAATAGTTGAATTTAGGTAGTTATGTGCCAGCTGTCTATTTTGAAAAAAATCGAAACCAATTTCGCAAATCTTAGAAGAGACCCTGTGGCCGATGAAAAAGGGAAATGGTTGAAAAATAGAACACCCTAGGATACAAAGAAAAAATTACTTCCTATTTGTTTCAGGCTTGCGTTTCCATATTATTTTAGGAGCAGAGAATGGAAGCTGACGGAGAGGCCCACAAAAAACCGGATAACGTTCTGAAAAAGACAATAGCCGAGTTGACCGAGCGCAACAAAGAGCTGAATTGTCTCTACGACATATCCAGGATCATTGAGCAGAGCCATTCACTGGAAGAGACTTTCCAACAGGTTGTGGATATCCTTCCCTCAGCCTGGCAGTACCCTGAACATACCTGTGCACGAATTACCCTCGAAAACCAGGTGTTCACGACAGATCATTTTACCGAGACATCCTGGCGGCAAGCATGCAACGTGTTGGTGAATGGTCAGCATGCAGGTGTCGTGGAAATCTACTGCCGGGAATTTGCAGTTGAAGACAACGTCCCCCCTTTCGTGAAAGAGGAAGCAGACCTGCTGGAAGCTGTTGCAGAGCGCTTGGGGAAGATGATTGAGCGCCGGAGGACAGAGGCGGCGCTGCAAAAAAGTGAACAGCGATTCAGGGATCTGGTGGAAAATTCGATTACCGGTATTTCCATCGTTCAAAACAACCAGATAGTCTACCAGAACCAGGCTCAGGAAAATTTCCTGGGACCTTTACCTAGAAAGAACGTTCTGGGCGATTTTGAGAACATTCATCCGGATGATGTCGAAACAATCAGACAGACCAGTCGGGATATCCAGATGGGGAGGGTCCCAAAACTGGATCTAGATTTTCGTTTATTCCCTGTAAATGGCGGCAGAGACAGGGGTGCCCTCAAGCGTGTTTTCTGTCGGGTGATGTTCATCGATTACCAGGGGAAGGAATCGATTATTGTTTATATGATCGATATGACCAAGACATTGGAACTGGAGCAACTGCTGTTCAAACAGGACAAAATGGCTTCTTTGGGCAGGGTTGCAGCCGGTATTGCCCACGAAATCAGAAACCCGCTTTCGGGTATCAATATCTATTTAAATACGCTGGAAAAGTTGGTTGACCGACCCGACAGCAGGCCAAAGATCGATCAGATTATCAGCCAGCTTCAATCGGCCTCAAGAAAAATTGAATCGGTGATCAAAAAAGTCATGGATTTTGCAAAACCTGGAGAACCGAAATTTACCCTAATCCAGATCAATAAGCCTGTTGAGGATGCACTGAACCTGACCGCCGTAAGTCTACGGAAGGGCGGCATAAAGATAGAAAAAAACTTTGCTGAAAATATACCTGCCTGTTATGCGGATCAACATTTCATCGAAGAAGCGGTGCTCAATTTGCTAAACAATGCCGCCGAGGCCATGCGGGAAATAGGTGCTGATAAAAAACTCACCATCACGACAGGGGTAAAAGGAAATTATATTTTCATCCAGGTTTCCGATGCAGGCCCGGGTGTATCCGCGGAATTGAGGAATAAGGTTTTCGAACCATTTTTTACCACCAAAAACGATGGGACCGGTATCGGTCTGAGCCTTTGTCACAGAATTGCCAGCGATCACAAAGGTATTCTGAGTGTGGATAAAAGCGATATGGGCGGCGCTGAATTTCGACTTGAAATTCCTATTAGAAGGGGTGAGCTTTCGAGTGATTAATTATTCAATTATCATTGTTGATGATGAGCAGACCATTCGGGATGGGATCCTGATGGCCTTTGATGGGGTTTATAAGGCAGCGGCATTTGCCAATGCAGAGGATGCCTTGGATGCCATGCAAACAGACCCGCCTGATCTAGTCGTTCTGGATATTGGTCTACCGGGAATGTCCGGTATCGAGGCATTGAAGAAAATCAGAGGGGAACATCCTGATATACTGGTGATCATGATCACTGCTTTTGAGGATATTGACACGGTCATATCCGCCATGAAAGCAGGTGCTCATGACTATGTGGTGAAACCGCTTCATATGGAAAGCCTGGAAAAAACCATTGCGAATGCACTGGACACCATCCGATTGAGAAAGGAAGTCCAGGCGCTGCAGGCAACGTATCTCAACGAACACATCCCCTGTTTTATCGCCGAGAGCAATGCCATTCAGAATGTGATGGACTTTATCAAAACAGTGGCAAAGAGTCCGGACACGCCTGTGCTGATTCAGGGTGAAACCGGTACGGGCAAGGAGCTGATTGCCAGCGCCATCCACTATAACAGTCCCAACTTCAAATCACCCCTCGCGACAGTTAATTGTGCCGCCATTCCCAAGGATTTAATTGAAAGCGAGCTGTTTGGTTATGAAAAAGGGGCCTTCAGCGGGGCCGGGGCAAGCGGGAAAAAAGGTTTGATCGAGGAAGCCGCCAATGGAACACTGTTTCTGGATGAAGTGGGCGATCTTAGACTGGAAGCACAGGCTAAATTGCTGCGATTCATTGAGTTGGGTGAATTTTATCGCGTGGGTGGATCGAAAAAATATCAGATCAAGACCCGTGTCGTTTCCGCGACAAACAAAAACCTTATCAAAATGATTGAAGAGGACCAGTTCAGAAGAGACCTGTATTTCAGACTGGGTGTCATTAAAGTGCAGGTGCCCTCCTTGAACGAACGTCCCGATGACATCATGCCCCTGGCAAAGCATTTCCTGAAGGAATTTTCTGACAAGTTCGACAAAAAATTTATCCGGATATCAACCCAAGCAGAGGACGTGTTGCTGGCGCATGACTGGACCGGCAATGTGCGCGAGTTGAAAAATATGATGGAAGCTGCCGTTCTGTTGGGTAAGGGGCCTGAGCTGATGATGGATGATCTGGATGCGACGTGTCTGTCCTACCCGCATGGATCTAAACCGCTATTCAATGTACAGGATCTAAACACTTTTCCGGCTGAAGGGATTCACCTGGCCGACCGGCTTAATACCATTGAAAAAAACTACATCGAGACAGCCCTGAAGATGGCCAGGGGGAATGAAAGTAAGGCTGCCAGACTACTGAACATCAATCATCATACGTTTCGTTATCGCAGAAAAAAACTCTTGCCCCAATAAAATCGCAGGAACGATTTTATGAGACGCGACCTTGTCGCTATTTTAAGGCCCAGCCAATATCTAAATGTTTTTCTTGCACATGCGACATCCTTAGGGCCAAAAGCATCTATCCATAAGCCGCCCAACAAACCCAACAAACCCAATAAACCCAACGAACTCAACAAACAATTATAGTTGTTCTTCGCGCTTTTGCGAATCCTTTTTAGAAAATTTTCTATTTCATAGAAGTTGTCATGCCGATATGACAAAGAATAGAAATTATAATATCCTGATAAAACTTTATAAATAGGAAATCGTGATTTCTGGCACGTAATATGCTGATAGAAAGGGCGAGGTTGATATTATTTTCACATACCCTAGGAGGTCAGCATGATACCCAAAATCGAAAAAATTTTATACGCCACGGATCTTTCACCGAATTCAGCCTACGCACTGGGCTTTGCATTGAACTCTGCAAGCCTCAACCATGCCGAAATGGTCATTCTGCATGTGTTTGACCGGCCTACAATCGGTTACGCTCCCATGCTGGATGTGTATGTCGATGATAAGAACCGTCAGGCTCTTTTCAACGAGCACGCAGCGGATGTCAAGACCAGGGTCAGAAAACGACTCGAAACTATTTACGCCAAAGAACTCGTGAAGAATCCTACATATGGGGATACCACTATTTCTATTGAGGTTTGCGAAGGATATCCTGCAGAGACCATCCTTACCATGGCAGACGATTTAAAATGCGACATGATCATCATGGGAACCCACGGTAAGGGCGTTTTGGGGCATGCCTTTCTAGGCAGCACCGCAAAGAGGGTTCTGCGACGGACAAGAAAACCCATATTTATCATCCCGCTTCCCAAAGAAAACCTGGGATTTGCATTCAAGGGTGAATAGGCGGCAACATGGATATCTTTCTCGAATTGAAAAAAATGAACATATTGCTGGTGGACGACGACGAGTGGATAAGGGATTCTCTCTCTATTTATTTTGAGTCAGAGGACTGTCGCATATCTGCCCATGAGACGGCTGAAAGAGCACTGGCGGAACTTGGCCGTCGCAAGTTCGACGTCATCATCACCGATTATAAACTGCCCGGTATGGATGGCATTGCTTTTTTAGAGAAAGTCAAGAAATCTCATCCGAATGCTATCAAAATAATGATAACCGCTTATGCATCCGAGATCGATGTTCGTCGAGCGAAACAGGCGGGGGCACAGGATCTCATCCCCAAACCCTTCACATCGAAGACCATCGAGGCATGTCTGACCCGTTTGACAACAGACAAAGGTTTAGACGCGGATCGGCAGGAAACAGGTATTTAACGATACAAAAAAATAGCGACAACATCGTGTTTCATAAAATCGTTCCTAGGATTTTATGACAGGAGGACATCATGCTGGTTAAAAATTGGATGAGCAAAAACGTCATTACCATCGGTGTCGATAATTCCATGCAGGACGCCACAGCGATCTTGAAACAACATCGTATTCGAATTCTGCCCGTGGTGAAAAAAGGCAAGCTGGTGGGAATTATCACCGACCGTGATTTGAAAAGAGCATCTGCATCGGATGCCACAACTTTGGAAGTTCATGAACTGCTGTACCTTCTGATGAAAATCAAAATTAAAGACATCATGACCAGAAACCCGATTGCAGTGCCCCTGGATTGGACGGTTGAAGAAACGGCTGAGCTGCTTCTTAGCAATAAAATATCCGGCGCGCCGGTGGTAGACGAAAAAGACATGGTGGTGGGTGTGATTACCCAAACAGATCTGTTCCGGGTGCTCATTTCACTGACAGGCATCAATGCCGGTGGCATCCAGTTTGCCTTCAAAACCAGAGACAATCCAGGAACCATAAAGGAGCTCGCTGATGTTATCAGGGAATTCGGGGGACAGATGGTCAGCATCCTCTCTTCTTATGACAAGGTCCCGGAAGGCTTTCGAATGGTGTATATCCGTATGCGTCACATCGATCGGCACCGACTGGCATCTCTTCAAAAAAGGCTCATGGAAAAAGCAACCTTGCTATACATGATCGACCAGCGGGAAAACCGAAGGGAATTTTTTCAAGATTGTAACTGAACCGCAACAGCACGTGAATCTGAATTAGACAGAATTCCTTACAGCCAAAGATTCCTCATAGTTTTTTGTGAGATTCTTCAAGGGGAGTAGAAATGATGAGAAATAGAGCAGATGAGAAAATACTGGTGCCGATTGATGGATCAGATCGCGCCATTAACACAGTAAAATATATTGCTAGAAATGAGCCGTTTCACAGGATGCGAATTGTATTGTTTCACGTATTCAGCTCAGTACCGGAAAGCTACTGGGACCTGGAAGACAGTGCCGCAAGTAGGGCTGTTGCCAAACAGGCCAGGGCCTGGGAGTTGAGCCAGAAAAAATTGGTCAAGGACCACATGCAAAGGGCCAAAGGTCTGCTGGAGAAATCCGGAATCCCCACGGCCTCCATTGAAACAAAAATACAGAATCGAAAAAAAGGGATTGCAAGAGATATTATACAGGAAGCCCAGAACGGCTATTCTGCCGTGGTCACCAGGCGGCGGGGTACCACCGCATTACGAAATATGGTGCTGGGCAGTGTTGCTGCTAAGCTTGTGGCCAAGATCGTGTTTATTCCTTTGATATTAGTGGGTAAGAAAGCACCGGGGAATAAAATTCTGATAGGTTTTGACGGCTCTCAGGATGCCATGAAAGCGGTCGATTTTGTGGGGTCTGTTCTGGCCGGTTTTGAATATGAAGTGGTACTGCTGCATGTGATTCGGGGGAGTGAACTCAGGTTGCCGGAGATGGCTTCCCTGCCGCCATCAAAGACAATCACCAAAGCCGCTAAAGAAGAAATGACATCGTCATTTTATCTTGCCACCAAAAAGTTGATCAACGCCGGTTTTAAATCCAGATCGATTTCTACCAAGATGATCATCGGAAAGAGCAGCCGTGCAAAAGCCATTTCAGATGAAGCGCGTCAGTGCGGTTTCGGGACTATTGTTATGGGAAGAAAGGGGCGCTCTCGCGTGCGCGAGTTTTTTATCGGCAGGGTAACCAACAAGGTCATCCATCTGGCACGTGACCGCTCGGTTTGGATCATACGCTAACACATTTGTATCGGTTCCGATATAAAAGGAAAATGAGACATGAGTGTCGATAATCTGGATAAAATATTTCATCCAAAATCCATAGCAGTCGTTGGTGCCAGTGAAAGAAAAGGCAGTGTGGGTCATGCCATCATGCAGAACCTCATTAAAAGCGAATATCCCGGGGATATCTACCCCATTAACGCGAAGCACAAAAAACTATGGGGAAAGCCTTGCTGCGCATCAATTGAGCACCTGAATACGGGTGTCGATTTGGCTGTTTTGGCGACACCAATTTTGTCGGCACCTCAAATCATCAAAGAATGCTGTGCCAAGGAAGTAGGGGGGGCGATCATAATATCTGCCGGCGGCAAAGAGATCGGAGAAGAAGGCAAAAAGATCGAGGCTGCAATAAAAAAAGAAACAAGAAACTCTAACCTACGTATCATTGGCCCAAATTGTGTGGGCATACTCGGCACGCGTGATAATATAAATGCCAGTTTTGCAAAGACGATGCCGTTGCCTGGGAAGATGGCCTTTATTTCTCAAAGTGGGGCTATTTGTACGGCAGTTCTGGATTTGTCGCTCAAAGAAAAGATCGGGTTCAGCCACTTCGTGAGTCTTGGAGACACCTTGGATGTCGATTTTGGTGATATGATTGATTACCTGGGCGGTGAGCGTGATGTGACAAGTATTGTGATGTATGTGGAAAGTCTCACACATTTCAGGAAATTTATGAGTGCTGCCCGTGCCGTATCGCGTTTAAAACCCATCATCGCATTAAAAGCTGGGAGGACAAAAGCAGGTTCATTGGCAGCGGCTTCACATACGGGAGCACTAGCAGGGGAGGATGCAGTTTATGACGCGGCTTTTGAAAGAGCTGGTATTCTGCGGGTGAAAACCTTTGAAGAACTTTTTGACTGTGCAGAAATGCTGGCCAAGCAACCCAGGCCTAAGGGCCCCGGTCTTTTGGTTATTACTAATGCCGGTGGATTGGGTGTTATAGCCATGGACACCTTGGACGACTATGGATTCGAGCCGGTTGAATTGAGCCTGGAAACCATTCAACAATTGGATGCTGTTCTGCCCCCTTTCTGGAGCAAGAGAAATCCCATCGACATGCTCGGTGATGCCACACCAAAAACATACAGGAAAGTGGTCAGCATTTGTTTGAAGGCATCAGAAGTTAATGGACTTTTGATCATGGCCGCGCCTCAGGCCCTCACTGACACAACCGAACTGGCTCTTTCCCTGGTGGATCTTCTCAAAGACAAGACCATACCCATTTTCACATCCTGGGTAGGTGGATTGAATATGCAGAAGGGCCAGGATGTATTCAATCAAGCCGGTATCCCCACATTCGACACACCAGAGCGGGCCGTGCGCGCATTTGTCGATATTTATCGTGACGCCCAAAACAAGCAGATGCTTCAACAGATTCCATCCAGAGTTCACAACAAGTTGGAATTTGATCGAACAACGGCAAAACATATGATCCATGAGTCCCTTAAAAGGGGCAATTATATGTTGAGTGAACCGGAATCTAAAAAACTGCTTTCGTTATATGGGATTCCTGTGAATCGAATTGAAAATGCCGCAACAAAAGAGGATGCCATCAAGATAGCAGCGGATTTGGGTTTTCCGGTTGTCATGAAAATTAATTCCAGGGACATTACCCACAAGTCGGACGCCAAGGGTGTCTGTCTTGATATAAAAAATGAACAGGAAGTCTTAGCGGCTTATGAGAATATCCTGCAACATGCAGCAGCCTACAATCCCAAGGCGAAGATCCAGGGTGTCACCATCCAACCCATGCTCAATCATCCGGATCATGAAATCATCGTTGGTGCAAAAAACGATCAAGATTTTGGGCCCAGCATACTTTTTGGGATGGGAGGTGTCCTGACGGAAATCCTTCAGGATAGTGCCATTGCCCTGCCACCCTTAAATCGTCTATTGGCCGGAAGGCTCATGGAGAAAACCAGACTTTTCAAGTTGCTGAAAGGTTACAGGTCTTTTCCACCAGCCAACATTCAATTGCTTGAAGAGATACTGATACGTTTGTCACAGCTAGTAACCGATTTTGCGGAAATTGATGAACTCGATATCAACCCTCTTTTTATCAAAGAGGATATGGTTTGTGCGGTGGATGCTAGAATCCTATTAAAATCTACTCAGAAAAAAGCCCCTCATCATCTGGTCATCAGTCCTTATCCGGATCAATTTGAAGAGCATGTCCAAACTACCATGGGCGTGGATTTGTTTATAAGACCCATTCGACCGGAAGATGCGTCCTTGCTTGTGGATCTTTTTGATGCGCTGTCGCCCAGGAGTGTTTATCTGCGCTTTTTTACACCCATGAAACATCTGTCGCACAGCATGCTTGTTCGTTTTACCCAGATCGACTATGACCGTGAAATTGCATTGGTGGCCTTCATGGACGCTCCATCCCAGGAAAAAATGATCGGAGTCGCCCGAATCATTTCTGAAAGAAATCTCACAAAGGCTGAATTTTCCATCATTGTCGCTGATGAATGGCACGGCAAGGGTATTGGCGCGGCATTGCTGCAAAAGTGTTTGATCAAGGCCGGGAACCGTGGACTCGAAATCATTCACGGTACTGTACTGTCGGAAAACACGCAAATGTTGGCCTTGGGGAAAAAGCTAGGATTCCAGCGTCAAAAAGTGTTAGGGGCCAATGAATATGAATTGGAGATCAATCTTCGGAAAGCTTAAGAAAAACTTTTTGTTGTTAGAAGAAAACAAAGTCAAAAGGAAAAAATAAATGTATGAAGTTATTGTAGACAATGACAAATGTATCGGCTGTGGTGAGTGTGTGGATATTTGTCCGGTCGAGGTTTATGAGCTGCAGGATGAAAAATCTATACCGGTAAATGCCGAGGAATGTGTTGGTTGTGAAAGCTGTATCGAAGTTTGTGAACAAGACGCGATTACCATAAGAGAGGTTGGGTCTGCTGCTGCATAATTTTTTTCCATATAGGAGGAGGGAATTCCCTGCAGCCCTTCTCAGCGGCCAAATATCAGGCGGCTCATCGGCGGGAGAACGCATCAACATGATTGCCCTGGCGGTTCAAAAGAAAGTCAGTGTGCGGGAGTTGGATATGATGCAAATTGCAACACACCCAAAGCTCACATCAGCACCGACTGTACATCCAGTAATAAACGCAGCTCATCAGGTCCTGGCAAAATTGCGTGCTGAAATGAAAGAACTTGAAAATTTTGAATGAATCAATTTTAAAAAGCATTAAAAGGATCACAACTATGAAAATTTCGGTCTGTGGTAAGGGCGGCAGTGGAAAAAGTACTGTGGTCACTCTACTGGCAAAGCATGCTGAAGCATCTGGTTACGAGGTCCTGGTGGTTGATTCGGACGAATCCAATACAGGACTCTTTCGTATGCTGAGATTTCCAAAACCGCCAACGCCTCTGATGGAACTTGTTGGTGGAAAAAAGGCAATTAAGGAAAGAATAGGTCAACCCAACCTGTTAGCTAATTCCCAGATTACGACTGCTGATATTCCATCCAAATTTATACGCAAACGGAACGGTTTAAAACTGGTTAGTATTGGTAAAATCCTGCAGTCGCTGGAAGGATGTGCCTGCCCGATGGGAGTGCTTAGCCGTGAATTTTTAAATAAACTTAAGCTCGATGAAAAGGAACTGGTCATCGTGGATATGGAAGCCGGCGTGGAACATTTTGGCCGGGGGATTGATGACAGTATTGACATGGTCCTAGCCGTGGTGGAGCCTTCGATGGAATCCATTGCTGTGGCTGAAAAAATCAGGGATCTAAGCGCTGGGATCAATAAAAACTTCAGGTCGGTTTTTACATGATTTTTAGGGTCAACTTATCTATGGTGCTTGATCGCCATATGATCAACGTGACTTCTGTAAAAGATAGTCATCATAGAGACCACAATAGCATAGAATAGCATAGGAATGTTCTGACAAGTTCGACGAAAATTTAGCCCGTATATCAGCTAAAGTTTAACGTATGGTTTGCCCGATCCCATTGAATCGTCATATTTGCCTGATATTGTATGCCGGAAACAACCCAATGAACACAAAGAACCTAACAAACAGATAGTCCCTCGACCCCTCCAATCCTACTTTCCCAGTGCTTCACTGTTTTGCGAATACTTTTTAGTATTTTTTCTATTTTTAACTTTGAAAGCAAGATGGTGTTTTTGTATGATCAACATAATCTACTGATATCATAAGCCATAAGTCATCGCACAAGAAAATGGCATGCTTTATGCTATATAATTATCATAATGGATAAACGAAGCATTAAGAATAAGTAGTTTTCTAAATAACAATACCGATATTTATCCCCATATTTATGCTCAAAGGAGTTTTGAATGTCTAAAAAATGGGTTTACCTATTTGATGAAGTTAATCAGGCTGAGGTCTGTAAGGGGAATGATTGGGAAAAAGTTCGCGGCTTGCTTGGGGGAAAGGGTGCGAACCTGGCTGAAATGACCCGTATGAACATACCGGTGCCTCCCGGATTCACGATTACCACCGAGGCATGTAATGCCTATCTTAATTCCGGCGGCTCATTGCCAGAGGGAATGTGGGAACAGGTTCTGGAAGCGGTAGGTGCCATCCAGGCGAAGAGTGATAAAAAACTTGGAGACCCGGAAAAACCCCTTCTGGTTTCATGCCGCTCCGGTGCCAAGTTCTCTATGCCAGGTATGATGGACACGGTGCTCAATATCGGCCTGAACGACGAAACGGCCCAGGCAATGATAGAATTGACCGATGACACCCGCTTTGTATTTGATGCCTATCGCCGACTTATTCAGATGTTCGGCAGCGTCGTGATGGGGGTGCCCGATGAAGTGTTTGAAGAAAAGATCACCCAATTTCGAGCTGGAGTAGGTGCCAAAACCGATGCCGAGTTAACCGGCGACAACTGGAAAGAATTAACAGAGGCGTTTAAGGGGATCTACAGGAAGCATACGCATCATGTATTTCCAAGCGATCCGTATAAACAACTCAAACTTGCCGTGGAGGCTGTTTTCAAAAGCTGGAATGGGAAGCGTGCCATTGATTATCGAAACGCTGCCGGTATTTCCCATGATATGGGCACAGCGGTTAGTATTGTGACAATGGTTTTTGGGAATATGGGAAATGACAGTGCAACCGGTGTTGCCATGACGCGAAACAGCTCCACCGGTGAAAAGAAAATCGAGGGCGATTATCTGACAAATGCCCAGGGCGAAGATGTTGTTGCCGGGATCCGACTGACAAAGGACATTTCTCAATTAGAAACTGAAATGCCTGAGGTTTATAATGAATTCGACCAGCTTGCCCACAAACTCGAAATTCATTTTCGTGAGATGCAGGATATTGAGTTTACCGTAGAAAAGGGGAAACTCTGGCTATTGCAAACCCGTGATGGAAAGCGAACCGCTCAAGCAAGTGTGAGAATAGCTGTAGAAATGGTTGAGGCAGAAATGATCACAAAAAATGAAGCGGTTTTACGTGTTACACCCGACCAGGTTGATTTCTTTTTACACCCACAGTTTGACCTTAAGGAAAAAGCCTCAGCCATAGCTGCGGGAAACTTGTTAGCCTGCGGATTGAATGTATCACCTGGTTCAGCATCTGGTATCGTTGCGTTCGATGCCGATCTAGCTGAAGCATGGACAAAGGAGAGCGGTCGAGAAGTTATCATGGTTCGCCCGGAGACCAAGCCGGATGATGTCCACGGAATGTTAGCGGCAAAAGGCATTCTTACCAGCCGGGGGGGCCGAACCAGCCATGCTGCTTTGGTGGCCCGTCAGTTTGGCATACCCGCCGTCGTGGGGGTAGCGGCACTCGATATCGATATGAACGGCCGCCAGATGAAAGTAAAAGATGTGATCATCAAAGAGGGTGATTGGATATCCATCGACGGGACTTCCGGAGAGGTCTACAATGGCAAGCTGAAAGCCGTGGCCGCTGATATCAAAGATCCGTGGTTGCTAAAACTACTTTCCTGGGCCGATGAGTTCCGAAGTCTTGGGGTTTGGTGTAATGCGGACTATCCAAAAGATGCACTCCGTGCCCGTGAATACGGTGCTGAAGGTATTGGTCTTTGCCGAACCGAACACATGTTTTTTGAAACAGCGCGTTTGCCCTATTTACACAAGATGATTATGGCTGATTTGCCGATTGAACGTCAAGAAGCGCTTAACGCGCTGCTTCCGTTTCAGCGTGAAGACTTTGCCGGTCTTTTTCGTGCCATGGACGGTCTGCCGGTAATTACGCGTTTGATAGACCCTCCCTTGCACGAGTTTCTACCTAGCTATGGAGATCTTTTACACGATCTAACTGATCTAAAAATAAGGTTGCAACATGTCGACACACTTGAAAAGGTTAATACACTTTTAGGTCAGATAGCAGAAAAGGAAAAGGTACTCAAAAGAGTGGAAAGCATGCACGAGAGCAATCCCATGCTCGGCATGCGAGGTGTACGATTGGGCATCCAAATACCTGAACTGACCCTTATGCAGGTGCGTGCCATATTTGAAGCGGCCTGCATCGTAAGTAAAGAAGGCGTAAATGTACATCCTGAAGTCATGATCCCCTTAACCTGCCATGCCAATGAATTGAAGGTGCAGAAAGAGTTGCTTGAAGAAGAGGCGAAACGTGTCATGCAGGAGCAGGGTGTAACAATTGACTACAAGTTCGGAACTATGATTGAGATCCCACGTGCAGCGTTAACCGCAGATGAGTTGGCTGAATACGCAGCTTTCTTTTCATTCGGAACCAATGATCTGACCCAGACTACTTTTGGAATATCCAGGGACGATGCAGAATTCGGGTTTTTAATGAGGTATATTAATAGGGGCATTCTACCCAACAATCCGTTTGCCACACTTGATAAAAATGGTGTGGGAGCGCTGATGCGCATCGCCATTGAAAAAGGACGCGCCACAAATCCGGATCTGGAATGCGGCATTTGCGGTGAACATGGGGGGGATCCGGAATCAGTCGCGTTTTGCCATGAGCTTGGTCTTACGTATGTATCCTGTTCACCGTTCCGTGTACCGGCTGCTCGTTTGGCGGCTGCTCACGCAGCCCTGCTTGATAATTAAAGGTTATTCTTAAAATCTTGACCGGGCAGAAAAAAAATTACCTAAAAGGAGATAAGGGCTATGATTGAAATAAAAAAAATACTACTCCCATGTGATTTAACGACAAATGCGTCAAAAATTATTCCCCATGTGCTGTCTGTTGCTGAAAAGTTTAACAGCACGATTTATCTACTCCATGTAGTAGAAGATCTTCATGGACGGGCTCCCTATCCCTATCCTGGTTTGGGAAATGATCAAAAAATACATGAAAAAGCTGCAAAAAATACCTTGCTAGAAAAAGTTGAAAAGATGTGTGACCAAGTATGTGATGAACATTTTCAAGGCTGCTCTAACATTAGAAAAATAATTGTCACAGGACATCCGGTTGTTGAAATTTTAAAAGTTGTTGAATCTGAAGACATAGATCTGATCATTATGGGCACGCATGGCCGTAGTAGGATGGAGCACGTGATCTTTGGGAGTGTAGCAGAAAATGTTGTCAAAAATTCACCTGTTCCCGTACTCACTATTAATCCTTACAGGCTTAAATAATCCTAGTTTCTGTAGCTTTAAAAAGGAAAATGACAGCTATCATATCTCGAGAGGACATAAGGGAAATGGCTTCCCGATGGCTTACGCCCTCTCAGGATGACCATCCTTTACGAATTCATACGGACACCACGGATTTCTTCCGCGTGGAATATGGTGACGTGGTTGTTTTAGGGGGCAATCCCTATCTCGTTCGCCACAATGCCAAAGAGGGAAGGTTCGGGATTGATGATGATGTCAAATATTGGGTGAAAAACGCCATTGACCTAAAAAATGGAAATCGAAAGATCATCAAACTCGTATTTTATGAAAAATTCAAGTCCCATATCGGAGGGATTGAATTTGACTGTTTTCGTAGCCCGAAAAAAGAGGCACGAATTTTAAATCTGGTCGCCGGTCATAAAAATTTCATGCAGGGATTTGCCGTTAACGATGAAAAAGGAAACATTGTGCGCGTTATTGATCTTATCCCTGGTCGACCGCTTTCTGATTTTATAGAAAGCTTGAAGTTGGATCACCAACATTACTTTAAGGAACTGTTTCCTGACATACTTGATCACTTTATGGCGTGCATCCGAGCAATCGAGTTTTTGCACAAAAACGGCGAAAAGCACGGTGACATCCGACGGGATCATATCTTTATTGACCGGGAAGAACATCGATATCGCTGGATTGATTTCGATTTTAATTATCGGCATAGGGAAAACATTTACAGCTATGACCTTTTTGGGTTGGGAAACATTCTGATGTTTCTTGCTGGTAAAGGGGATGTGCTGTTGTTTGATTTAAAAAATCAAAACAGCCCCCATCTCGACATACTGAGAGATGAAGATTTAAACATTGTTTTCCATAATCGAGTGGCAAATTTGAAAAAAATATATCCCTATATTCCAGAATCGCTCAATCAGGTATTGATGCATTTCTCAAAAGGAGCCAACTGGTTTTATGAAAACACCGCTCAATTGCTGTCCGATCTGGAAGAGTTTAAGCACGTATCGGGTATTTGATCGTCGCCGTGTTTCGGCGAAATTTTTCGCACTGACCCGAAAAATATGGAGGGGTACATGGGCAAAAGCGATATAAAAGCTGAAAATGAGGTAAAAGTTTTTAATAAAAATATTTTAATTGCCGTGGATGAATCGCATAACGCACGCCGGGCTGTTTCATACGTTGGACAGCTTTTGGGAGGCTTGGTGGGCTTCAAGATTACTATTCTGCACGTAATTCCTGAACCGGAAGAAGACTACTTCCCTACATCTGCCGAGAAAGAAAAATGGTTCAATCAATATGAGAAAAAAGTCGATGTTATGCTGAAAGATTATCGGCAACTGTTGATCAAAAAAGGGTTTGCTCCGGAAGATGTATCAATCCGTTCAACTGTCCGCTACTGCCCCTCTATGGCCAAGTGTATCTTGTCGGAACGTGATGAAACCTTATACAGCACCATCGTGGTCGGAAGACAGGGGCTTTCACGGAGTGAGGAGTTTCTTTTTGGCAGTGTCTCAAGTAAGATTGTTAACCATGCGCGCAAATGCACGGTCTGGGTTGTGGAATAACGTAAGTCGGAGTGGGTTTTATGATTATCCGCATCGTAACAACGAAAGACCCGGTTAAAAGTAGTTCTGTATTGTCCTCGATATTGATGATGGCAGTGAGTCCGGCTGTTGTGTAGAGCAGGTAGAAGGCCCCGTCACGGTTCAGGTTCATGTGCTCCCACTTCAGTTCGAGGTATCCCCCCCATTCGAGCGGTTTTTTCTCAAACGCCTCCAGATCGAAGCTGTAGTCGTCGTCTGCGTATACAATTGGTGGAAAGATCAGGTGAAAAATAGAGAAATAAAATAAGACTAAATAGAAAACCACGTACCCGTTTATGCGTGTCATCGCAGCTCGGCTACTTTCGGCAGATAGTTCAGGGAAAAGATCTCATCCGCCAGTTCTTTCCTGTTTATCTTGGCATAAATCATGACGGATTTGTACCCTTTATAAAGGGGGCTGTCCGTTTCCAGGACAGACGGCCGGATAATGCCGTTTCCAAAATCCTTGGACTGTTTATAGTACAGGGTTTTGATCAGCATGTTGCTGGCGGTATAACATTCTATGGTCGTGGGCACCATACGCTCCTTGTCCACGAGCATCTTCAGACGGTCATAGGCGATGAAAGCGGTTTTGGCTTTCAGCTCCAGGAGATAATGATTTTCATTCTCCTGGATAGACTTCACATGATATTCCGTGCTGTAATCAAGTCGAAGAATGTCGGAATTGTTGAAAACACCTCCCACCACTGACTGCAGGCTGGTGATTCTGATAGGCTTACCGACACTCGGTATATAGAGCCACATATTTTCACCCAGACGCAGGGTTGATCGCCCCTTTTCGCTGGCCGGAGATAGAAAAAGGGCCACCATCTTTTCCTGGCCCTTTTTTACCAAGTAGAGGACAAATTCTTTCTTGTCCCCATCCGGTTCAATGTTGATAAGCTTCCGATACATCTCGTAAGATTCAGGTTGCAGGTTTTTGTCCACCTGCATCAGGATGGCATTGCCGTCCATTGCAATTGCCGGCATTGCAAAGAAAAGCGGAAAGACAAAATAGAAGGAAACGGCTAATACCCGATAACCCGTAACTATTTGTTTGCTCATCATTTCATTTGGCTCCCAATCCGTATTCCCATCTGATACAGATTTCATAATAGTTTATTCCGTTGAGCATTTGATATTTGGATTTGTTTCGTATTTCGATATTAAGATTTAGAATTTATCAAACGCTGAATATGTATAATATTAATCCCGTTATAGGATTAAATCAGTGCCGAACTCTTTGAACCCGGGTATCGGCTATACATGCCGCAGGGCCACAATCGGATCCATTTTTGCAGCCTTGTATGCCGGCTGCAGGCTGGCCACCACCGCTATCCCGATGACCGTTAGCACAACGACCGCCACCTCACCGGCCGAGATGGTGGGCGCCAGGCGCAAACCGGTCTGCCTGCCAAAATCGAAACTGATCTGGAAGGCGTTCATGGCTGCAATGGCGATGAGGCTGATAACCGTACCGATGGCCGTACCCAATATGCCCAGCAAAAAGCCTTCGACCACAAAAATTCCCAGTATCCTTGAGGGCAGGGTGCCGATGGCTGCAATGGTGCCGATTTCATTGATGCGCTCATAAACGGCCATGATCATCACATTCATGATGCTGACCAGCACGATGGCAACCAACACAATGGCGTCACCGACTTTGACTTTCATGCCCTTGGCAATCAATTCCGGGATTAAAACTTCACCTTTATTTATCAATCCGGCTGACTGACCCTGGACAATCCTGGTAGAGAGAAGGGGAACGGTATTTAATTCCTGTTCGGGAAAAACCGCATTCAAGCGGATATTTGTGGTTTCGGCGAAATTACTGAACATCGCGCCCAGTTTGATTCGCAAGGCGTAGGCATCTACAGCATCTTCCTCGGCAAGAACCTGCTTAATCTTGGCAACCTGTTTGGCACTGAGATTTCGGTTCAAGGGCAGGCTGTCGATGGAAGCCAGGTAGCCTTTGCGATGGATCTGAAGATGACCCAGCATGGAATCAGTGATCTGGCTGATCATCATGACTTTGAACGAGCCGGATATGGAAACAAACAGGAGCACGGCTACCACGCCCAGGGTAATCAGCATGGATGTCAGAAACGTTCGTCGTTTATAACGCTTGAGATTGCGGGCCGCCAACTTGAAAATATTAAACACGATGCCCTCCATTGTCTGCTTCACTTTTTTTTAGCCTGCCGTCTTCAAGCGTATGGATAATTTCCGCATTTTTGACGACTCTGGGATCATGTGTCGAGAAGACAAAAGTGGTATCAAACTCGTCCCGCATCTTTTTCATCAGGGTGATGATGCGGGTAGCCGTCTCCCTGTCAAGGTTGGCCGTGGGTTCGTCGGCCAGAACCAGTTTGGCGTTGGTGACCAGGGCTCTTGCAACGGCGGCCCGCTGTTTCTGGCCGCCCGAGATCTGGCTCGGATATTTGTCGCCCTGGTCCGCCATCCCCACAGCTTCCAGCATGTCCTGAACCCGTTGCCGGCGTTTGGTGACAGGCCAGTTCTGAACCATCTGCAAGGGGTACTCCACATTCTCGAAAACGGTGAGGACCGGAATCAGGTTAAAATCCTGAAACACAAAACCGATATTCTTACCCCGGAATAGGGCCGCTTCCCTGCGATCCAAACGGGTGATATCGTTACCTGCCACCTGTAAAGATCCTCTAGTAGGGGGGTCGAGACAGCCGATCATATTCAAAAAAGTGGACTTTCCGCTGCCTGACGGGCCCACAAAGGAGACAAAGGAGGCCGGTTCAATGGAAAATTCAACATCCTGAATGGCGTTAACGGTGATATCACCGGCAATATAGGTCTTATTCAGATTTTTTGCGACAACGAGTGGCATGGCATATCCTTGACTTGTTGTTTATCAATTTAACACTGGCGAAAGCATCAATCCTTTGTGCTTTCATTAAAGTGCTTGCAGGAAATATACCATTGGCTATGAATCTGAGGACTCACCGATATTGATAGCCGCCTCTGGTGCCTTTTCTCGAAAACACGATCTGCCACACCTGATTCCGTCTTGATCTGAAACTGGCCGCGCATGAAAGAAGATAATAGGTCCACATACGATAAAATCTTTTATCGTACATATCTTTAAGCTTAGCCCAGTTTTTTGTGAAATTATGGTGCCAGGCCATCAAGGTTTGGTCATAATATTGCCCAAAGCTGTGCCAATGCTCAAGTATCAATAGTCTCTCGGCTGCCGAGGAAATCTGTCTTGCCGACGGCAGCATCGAATTCGGGAAGATGTATTTACCGATCCATGGATCCGTTGCATGTACGGTGGTGTTTCCTGCAATGGTATGCAACAATAAAAGACCGTTTGATTTCAGACAGCGGCGGGCTATTTTCATAAAAATCTTGTAGTTTTTAGAACCCACATGTTCGAACATGCCGATGGAAACAATGCGGTCGAAGGTTTCCCTTATATCCCGATAATCCCGAAGCTCAATTTTGACATCAAGCCCCTTGCAGGCTTTACCGGCAAATTTCACCTGTTCTTGGGACACGGTTATACCAAGGACTTTGACGTCATATTTTTCAGCCGCCCAACGGGCAAACCCGCCCCAGCCGCAGCCGATGTCCAAAACCGTCATGCCCGGTTTCAGCATCAATTTTTGACAGATTAAATCCAGCTTGGCTTCTTGGGCTTGATCCAGGGTTGTCGCATTTTCCCAATAGCCACAAGAATAGTTCATGCGCTTATCCAGCATCATGGAAAAAAGATGATTGCCGATGTCATAATGCCGCTTTCCAATGATATAAGCCTTTGACTTGCTTTGGGCATTGATGATCTTGGCCCTCAGAATAGCGGATAAAATATGCTTTTCTTTTTTTACCTGCTTGTCAATCCGTGTACTCAGGACCCTGTCAAAAAACTGGTCAAGGGCTTCACAGCCCCACCAGCCATCCATGTAGCTTTCCCCCAGAGCAAGAGATCCCCCCCCTAAGACCCTGTTAAAGAAGTCTGGGTTGTCTACCTGTATATCCCAGGGTCTGTTACCATCAATCTGAACATCCAAAGGCGCCAATAGTTTCTGAACAACCTGCTTTGAACTTGCGTGTTTCATGGGCGTCGTCCTTTCTGTGAGTCACAATTTACAGAAGGATGAAAGAATTTTCGACAAGAGACTGTAACCCAACTTGAGCGATTTAGGTCGAAAGTTATTGCCATGTGCCACCTTGATAACTATATCGAGCGCGTATCATTGAAAATGCATGGAATATGCCATCATGTGATCGAAATAAATAACCATATAAAATCAAGTAGATAAAATTAATCCAATGATAGATAACCCAGCTCGGTATTGCAATTTAGAAAAATTTCTAAGGTCATTGTCTTAAAAACTCTAAATATGACCATTCTGCCTCGTTGCTTTTGTTCTCATATAATATTCTAACACTTTGATATTTTTAAGAAAAATGTTTTTAATGAAATGTGGCATAGTTCATGCTTTTCACATAACTTATGAGCATTGTCCCATAACAATTGGTGCGCGATCATATCAAGCCTTCTCGTCGCATCCTTATTAACTGACATGTAGATCTTTGAAACCGAAGGAGGATAGAATGGCGGAAGAAAAGAAGAGCAAAAAATCCAAGACCGTAAAAACAGCAGACCCGATGGCCGCCACGATCGATCCGGCCAGTCAGGAAATGATTCAACGCGCTCACGACCTGGGTATTGAAACGGCGTTTGACCGGGCTGTGACAATGAAACCCTGCAATATAGGGACGCAGGGCACCTGTTGTAAAAATTGTGGAATGGGTCCCTGTCGACTGCCTTTACCAAAAAGCGGTATAGAAGGTGAAGACGAGCGGAAAGGAATCTGTGGTGCAACAGCCAATACCATTGCCGCACGGAATTTCATCCGCATGATTGCGGGCGGTGCGGCTGCCCATTCCGATCACGGCCGATCCGTAGCCGAAGTGTTTTTGACCGCAGCCAGAAAGGAGACCGATGCCTATAGAATTAAAGATACACAAAAGTTGCTTGCGGTTGCCAAGCATCTGAACGTTGCTACCAAAGTTGAAGTTGATGGGGAAAAACTGGATCGGGATTTGGACGAAGTTGCCCTGGAAGTGGGTGAAAAGGCAATGAATGAATGGGGTAAAGCAGGCGGCGAACTTCTTTATGCCAAAAGAGCACCTGAAGAGCGATACAATATATGGAAAAAAAGGGGTGTCGTTCCACGGAATATTGATAGAGAAATTGTTGAAATCATGCATCGCACACACATCGGTGTGGATCAGGATTATCGAAATCTGATGAAACAGGGCACCCGCGCCGCCATTGCCGATGGCTGGGGTGGATCCATGTTGGCAACCGATCTTCAAGACATTCTTTTTGGAACGCCTTATCCGGCAGTGTCGGAAGCAAATCTCGGGGTTATGAAGGAAGATATGGTAAATCTTGTCATCCATGGGCATGAACCGGTTCTCTCTGAAATGATCGTGGCTGTGTCACAAACCAAGGAAATGGACGAATACGCGAAATCAAAGGGGGCCAAGGGCATTCAACTCTCCGGTATCTGTTGTTCGGCCAATGAGATTCTGCAGCGCCACGGTGTGCCGCTGTGCGGAACCTTTCTTCAGCAGGAGCTTGCCATCATCACCGGGGCATGCGATGCCATGGTGGTCGATATCCAGTGTATCATGCAAAATGTGGCCAATGTTGCCAAGTGTTTTCACACCAAACTGATTACCACCCACCCCATTGCAAAGATGGAACAGGACAATGTGATCCATATCGAATTTGATGAGCACCATGCCCTGGAGGACGCCAAGCGAATTGTTAAAATGGCTATCGACAATTATGAAAACAGAAGCTCGGAAGTGATGATCCCCAAACAGAAATCGCCGATTGTCGCCGGATTTGGTGTGGAATCCATTGAGTATCACCTTGGCGGCACATTTCGTGGGTCTTACTACACATTGAACGACAATATTATCAATGGCAGGATCAGGGGCATCGGTGGTGTGGTGGGATGTAACAATGCACGGACAAAACACAATGAAGGCCATGTTCAGATCGTTAAAGAACTCATCAAGAACGATGTAATTGTTCTGACAACAGGATGCAATGCGATTGCGTGTGCCATGGAAGGACTTCTTACCCCGGAAACAGCGGCTGTGTTCTGTGGACCGGGTTTGGCGGAAGTTTGTGAAACAGTGGGCATTCCACCGGTGCTGCATCTGGGGTCGTGTGTAGACAACAGCCGGATACTTCTGGCGGCAACCGAGGTTGTTAAAGCAGGGGGATTGGGCAAAGACATCAGCGATCTGCCGGCTGCCGGCAGCGCACCGGAGTGGATGAGTGAAAAGGCCATCAGCATTGGTCATTATTTTGTGGCTTCGGGTGTCTACACCGTATTTGGGGTAACGCTTCCTGTTACGGGTGCACCGGTCTTTCAAAAATACTTGTTCGAAGAGTTTGAAAAAATGTACGGAGGTATGTGGGATCTGGAGATCGATCCCATCAAGCATGCCCACAAAATGATCGCCCATATTGATAAAAAACGCAAAGCGCTTGGTATCGATAAGACCAGAGATAGAATCTTGGTGGATATGGCCGCACGTCGGGATATTGAAGCGGCATGATGGGCCATTTTGCCAAACAAGGGTAAGGGGAATGATTGGGAAAAAGTTCGCTGCTTCCGTGCCAACGTGAAGACTTTGCCGGTCTATTTCGTACCATGGATGGTCTGCCGGTAATAACCTGTTTGCAGCCATACTTGATCAAATTTGAATTTGGGATTAAGGCATCATGGAGAATACATTCTGGACGGCACTGGGGGCAAGTTCGTTGGCCGCATTGGTGACCTCGTTGGGTATTTATGTCATACGTCGTTTTGAGCAATGGGGTCGTGACAATATTATTTTCTTCATCTGTTTCGCTGCCGGTGTCCTGATATCGGTCTCATTCCTGCACATCATCCCGACGGCATTTGGCATGAATTCAAATGCCCATTTTTTCCTTCTGGCCGGGTATCTGGGTCTGCACTTATTTAATCGCTTCGTTAACGCCTTTGTGTGCGATAAAGAATCGGACACACAGTACGAAATAGGTCTTATACCCCTGGATCAGCAAAATCGACCAACCCCTTCTGGGAGCCTTGCTGTCATTTTCTGCCGGAGCCCTGGTATATGTTGGGGCCACTCACCTTCTCCCTCAAGCAGAATCGGAGAATCGGCGATACAGCCTTTTAGCTTTGGGGGCCGGTGTTTTGGTGGCCGCGGTGATTGTCTTTACCAAGGGATAGCGCAGCACTTGTTTTATTTGGAGGTGACGTTGCAATTTGAATCGTTCGCTCCAGAGGATACATTGGGATATAGACTGAATGCATGAATTACACTGTGGCATTTGCAGGATGTACTGAGGAGGTATTTTCCAGGATGGGTTTTGAGTTCCTTTTTCGTTTGAAGAAGCGCTCGACATTGGAATCCGCCAACACCTGGCGCCAACTGAGAACTGACAATGCATATTGAATGATAATCGGACAATTTTAATCCGGACAAGGTGTCGCTTAAGATCTGAGGTCTGGGTTCACCTGTTACGGTGCAGTATTGATCTGGTTCGTCACAGTCTTCGGGGCATAAAAAGTCGGCATTACTGGCATAAAGCTCACCATTAACCCCCTGTATTGGATTTGGCAGGAGCGCTTCAAGCTCTTTAGGAACGGGAATGGATTTAAAGACTGTTTCCGTTATCAATTCCTGACGGAGCCATTCGTAGGCCACATGGATGGGGACTGCTGGAATTATCCAATCGTCAATATCCATTTTTTCTTTTGATGATTGGAGAAATGAAATGGCATCCATGACGACGGCATTACCGCCTTTGGTGATAATCTTTTTCAACTTATTGTATCTTTTATCAACCACAGTAAGACCGGCCGGTTGGAATCGGGGCTGCAGAACAAAGAAAGCGCGGCTGCCGAAGTGACCGCTACCTAGAATATAGGCTCTGGAGTGGCTCATACGATTTTTGTGCTTGTTATTATGTCAGTAATTAACGAAGCGGATACAATTAAAATAATGAGGGGAAACAAATTTGTCAAGCTTAGCAACTTGTTCGAAAGTGGGTCGTCCTTCTCTTACTGCTCTTTTCAGTCCCAAAAGAACTACCCCGCAGCAAGTTACGGGGTATCTGTTGTCATGCAGGACGCGATAAGCCTGCCCCGTTAGGTAGTTCGCCGGGGGCATCCAGTTTATATTTCTGGGTTCCGGCTTTTGCCGGAATGACGACTCGCGGCATGCGAAGCACTGCCGATGGCTGAACTCGCGGGGAATTGGACCCGAAGACGATTAAAGAGGGGCTGAGAAAATTCTCCTATCGTTCGGAATATATCGAAAAGCATGTTTGAATTTTTCTACATTCGATAACGAGCTTCAAAGGAAATCAAGATAGAAGCTATCTCAAAAATGTCTTTTAATCCAAATCCTGTGTTGAGCGCTCGTTTCAAGTCCTCAAAATACTATAGTATGCTTGCGGGTTGAAACTCGGGCCCGCCTTGACTTTGAACCAAAATCCTATTTTTGAGATGGCTTATAGAAACCTTCCATATCCCACCCGTTTAAAGACCATATGATTTGACTGTTCAATGGCATGAATTATGCTTTTCAAATCTACAGGTTGACCAGTTTGTCTATTTGGGAATTTTCCGCCTTCGCAGAATACCACGGGCATGCCCGTGGGGAGCCATTGTTTTCCAGGGAGGTACAGAATAAGGAGGTGAATGATATGCCTAGAGGAGATAGAACAGGGCCACAAGGCCAAGGCTCCGGCACCGGCAGGGGCATGGGACCCCGCGGTGGTGGTCGCGGTCGAGGCGGCGGTTATGGCGCAGGTCCCGGCGGAGACTGTATTTGCCCAAGGTGTGGAGAAAAAGTCTCTCATCAATTGGGAACACCCTGTCTAGCGCGGAATTGCCCGAAATGTGGGGCGGTTATGACACGAGGATAGAGATCAGTATGGGCAATGAGCTAGATGATTTTGTTAATGGGTTACAGGATCGGATTCTGGAAGAAACAAGAGCTGAAATTGGTGATGTCGCCTTTGAAAGGTGGCAAACGCCCCTGTATGTCGGCACCATGGAAAATTCCGATGGACATGGCCGTGTAACCGGGTCCTGTGGTGATACGATGCAGATATTTCTGAAATTTGAAAAAAGCAAAGTCAAAGAGGCTACATTTTTAACAGATGGCTGCGGGTCTAGCACGGTGTGCGGCTCATTTGCCGCCGAACTGGCGCTTGGGAAAACCCCTGAAGAACTCATGGAGATCACCGGAGAAATCATTCTGAAGATTCTGGGATATTTTCCTGAGGAAAACCAGCACTGCGCTTTTCTTGCTGCAGACACGCTCCAAGACGCCCTTAATGATTATATGGTTAAAGAAAATAGAAAGGTTCGTTGAGGCCAAAAAAATCAAAAGCAGGATATAGGTCGCCGTTCTAAAAACGACACTTCGGACGATCCTAAAAAGTCTGAAATACCCTTGTAGAGTGGATAAGAAAAGGAGAAGCAAATGGCTATTCAAGTTTTGATCAGGAGAAAAATTGTAAAAGGAAAAATCAAAGATGTGGCAAAACTCATGGTGGAATTACGGTCCCTCGCACGTGCGCAACCGGGCTACATGTCCAGTGAATCATTACGATGTATCGATCCGCCCAGCGATGAAGAATATCTCATCAGAAGTACGTGGCAATCTGATGAAGACTGGAAGAGATGGTTGCACAGCGAAGAAAGGGTGGGCATTCAGAAAAAAATCGATGTCATCACCCAGGAGAAAACAGAGTATAAAGTGTATGAAGCGTTGGTGGGCGGAATCTATCCTAAATAGTGCTCCTTTTTCGTGGACGAATACGCCAGTGTTTTTCTGGCGTTGGATACTAAATGGATGTGTTTATATTCGGGTCCATGCCCCGATGCTTCCCATCCCGGGACCCCCTATTTGCACAAGGGCACTTTCGCCAGGGGCAAGGGAAATTTTCATGCCGTGGGTTACCTGGACCCGGCCGAGATGCCGGATGATGACTACCCGTATTTTTTAACCACGGGCCGGATGTTTGCACACTTTCACACCGGCACCATGACGCGGATTTCGCCGCATCTAAATACCGAGCAGACTACCGGCTATGTCAGCATCCATCCCCAAGACGCCGACGACATGCAGGTCCTCGAAGGCGATATGCTGCTGATTGCCTCCCGCAGGGGGGAAATGGAGGCACCAGCACGGATTACAGCGTCGGTGCCGAGAGGCGTGCTTTTTCTGCCCATTCATTTCGGCGAAAACCCACCCAACGTACTAACCGACGCCGAGGCATTCGACCCCATGGCCAAAATGCCGGAATTCAAGGTCAGTGCGGTCAAGATACGGAAAGCGATCGCTGCCTATAATCATGCGCCAACGATAGCCTATTAATGGGGAAATAAATGTGAAAGGAAATTATTATGAATATCGGCATTATTCGATGTGAAAAAAATGAAGAAACGTGTCCCCTGACCGGGTGTTTGAACTGTCTTCAAGACACAAAAGAAGGCTTCGCAGATTACGATGCATCCAAATTAAGATGAAAACCCCTGAAACTGGAGGACTTAAACGAAACAAATTCATGACAACACCTATCGCTCTGGGACTGCTTTGAAATAGAGCAGAGCGCCATTTTCAAATGATAGGCTTTCAAATCTGAAACCTTGGGTCTTGCACATTCTATTCAGAGCCGCTTCTGAAATTAGTGTTCCCCTGATAGTGCTTTGAAATCTATTCCGCTCAGGCACAGGAACACTGCAGATAAAAACACTCCCCATAATCAATACTCTTTTAACTTCCTGAAAAACTTTTTCTATATTGTCGAAAAAATTGAGTGATAGCATACAGAGACAGACGTCGAAATGGTTGTCATCAAAGGGCAGGTCCTCAGCAGCTGTCACATAGAATGCAGTCTTTTGGAAGCCGGCATTCTTAAAGCGCTTCACGGCTTTTCTAAGAAGCCCCGGGCTGATATCCGTACCCGTATATAGATTGTCATTTGGCAGGAAATTAACCGCACTACCGCTTCCAGACGCCAGCTCAAGGACACGTTTCCCATGAACGTCCTTCAATGCCTGGTTTAAAATATCATAATGCCGATATATGTCTGCCCCAAGTTTTTTAGGAAAAATAGAGTGTTTCATTATGAAGTCGTACAAAAAGGAAACAGAATCTCCGAGCCAGGGCTTAAAACTCTTTCTGTGCCCATTTTCAAGCACATAGTGAAGATGATTTTTTACAATGGTTTTGGTGTCGTTCTTAATCATTTTTTCCTTCTATACTCGACCTAATATGGTATGTGTTTATTCTACTTGCTGAGATATTGTCAGGATCGAACTCGATAAAATATGTATGGTGCCATGCCGATCCAGAAAGCTGCATATATAAATATAGTTTTCATCGCAAATGGGTTGTCATCAAATTTGAAAGCATAGAGTATGCCAATAAGAAAAACTGAATATGTTGAAACCCAATATAATGATCAGTGGTTTTACATGCGAAATTTATGTGAATAACAAACACAGTCGCCTTTATCCGTCTTCGCACAAGGCAGCTCAATGAGATATATTCGAACCAATCCCGTTGTAACACAAGGTGCCGCACTCCAGGCACCTTGAACTTTCCCTCAATGCTTGTTCACCGCTGATGGTCGAAACAACTTCTTCAGCAAACGAATCACGTCGGATAGAAACCGGAAGTTCAGGAATGGTTAATTTAGCGATTGTACTGGATACGCAAATATTTTTCAGAATACTTTTGGGGTTTACTTTCCTGGCAAGGTTAGCGGGTTGGGGTATGGATCCGGTTGTCAGGAAATAGTGAATAGAACGGGCAGACAGACGACCGCCGGCCACAGCACTGATCACCGTTGAACGGCCTGTGTGTAGATCCCCGGCAGCAAAGATATTCGGTGTGGCTGCAAGCTGACTGAATCTATCGGCATCAAGGGTTTCTTTGCTGGTGATATGAAAGTCATGACCGGTGCTATTTCCTTCCAAAATGCAGGTCATGTCCGGCTTTCTTTCACAGGCGGCAATGACCAGATCGGCGTTCATGCGTGTATGGGAGCCTTTGATTATATTCCTATGTTTATTTGACCCTCTATTGTCATCCACCAATCGGCAGTACTCAATACCCGTAACATCTCCGTTTATATCACTTATAATTTGAACCGGGCGAGTCATAAAGAAGATATGAACACCTTCTTCCAGGGCACGATCCACGTCACGTTTGCGTGCGGTCATGTCTTTTCGTTCACAGGGGCAAATAACGGTAACCGACTGGGCACCCAGACGGATACTTGAACGGGCACAATCCATGGCTGTGTTGGAATCGCCCACCACGACGATTCTTTTTTTTCCCAGTGTCCTTATGACCGTGCATACACCGGATAAGAAATCAAGACTGCCATACATGCCCCTGGAGGCTTCGCCAGGGATACATAAATGCGGTATGGCCCAGGCACCAAGCCCTAAAAAGAAGGCTTCAAATCCGTTTTGTTCCAACTCCGTCAGCGTAATGTCACGGCCCAGTTTAACCTGGGTTCGAACTTCTACACCGAGTCTCAGGATGCCCTCAATTTCCCAATCAACAATATCTTTAGGAAGGCGATATTCCGGTATGCCATAGCGAAGCATTCCGCCTAGTTGCGCCTGGGCTTCATAGATCACAGGTTTGTGCCCGGCACGTCTCAAAAAATAGGCACAGCTAAGTCCTGCAGGTCCTCCACCGACAATTGCGATCTTGTGACCTGTCTTGGGTGCACAGGGAATGGGTAAATGTTTTCCTGATCCCCGCTCCCATTCGCCGAGATACCGCAAAAGATGATTGATTGCCACACCCTGATCAGCGAGGTTTCTGCGGCAGATGTTCTCACATGGGTGCGGACATACCCGACCCACTGTTAGAGGGAAGGGATTGCGTTCCTTGGTGGTCAAAAGAGCCGCCGATCTATTTTTCCTTAACAATTGCCGGATAAATACCGGAACATTGACCTGGGCCGGGCATTTTTGTCGGCAAGGCGCCAGACACTCGCTGGTTCTGTTCAGGTGAAACAGCCCCTCCGTCATTCCACGAAGGCTTATGACATTATTTGGGCAGGCATCGACACAGCGACCACACCCCCGGCATTTAGAAGGGGAAATTTCCGGCAAACGATCGGTTCTTAATCGGATGGCCTCAAACGGGCACACCGATACACAGGTTCCCCAGCCAAGACATTCATTCTCACAACTGCCGGGGCCGCCATATAACAGCGCGGTTGCACGGCAGTCTTGCAATCCCAGGTAATGGAAACGGGGTTCGAGACGGTTCACCCCGTAGCAACTCACCACTGCTCTGCGTGTTTCCGCAAAGGAATACTCAGCATGCGTTATGCGTGCCAATGCAGCCACTACTTCCGGTCCTCCGGCTAGGCATACTGTAACAGACGCCTTCCCCTCTAAAATCGCCTTGGCTGCTCCCTGGCAACCGACAAATCCTCAAGCACCGCAATTTAATCCCGGTAAAGCGGTTTTAATAGCTTCAAGACGTGGGTCTTGCTCTACGTAAAATACTCGAGAGGCGATCACGAGTAGAATAGCGCTTGTTATACTGAGTGAAAACAAGCAGATAATCGCAGGTACCAATATATTCCTCCCCACCTTGTAGAAGCTCACGGGCTTGCCCGTGAACATATTCACAAACGCTGGATATATGCTATGGTAATGGGTGATCCGATGAGTTCATTGTTGATGACTACCGTACAATAAGCCGTACCACCACGCATTTCGGGTCCGTATGAGGGCACCCAGGCAACTTCCCGGCCCTCGTTCATGGCAGCATGGGCAAGAATCTTGGCGCTGATCATTATTCCCTGTTCGCCGAATCCGGCAAACATCAGTTCACTTTGCATCATAGCTCCTTTTCGGTGCCGCAGGGGACGCCTTAATCTTCTCGGGTGTTTTATAGTCGCCCAGACGATAATAAGGCAGCATGGTATCCTCTGCCCACTGCACCGCTTCAACGGGTGTCATACCCCAGTTGGTTGGACATGTACTGATAAGCTCAACGAAACTGAAGCACCGTTTTTCCAGTTGGTATTCAAAGGCCTGTTTTATCGCTTTACGGGCTTTGATGATGTACTTGGGTTTTATAACCGATTGTCGGGTGATGTAGGCAGGCGTCTCCAATGCCGATAGCAATTCGGCCACTTTGATCGGCCAGCCAACCTCTTCAACCTTGCGCCCCAAAGGGCTCGTTGTGGTTCTCTGATTCGGCAGGGTCGTAGGTGCCATTTGTCCTCCGGTCATACCATAAACGGCATTGTTGACAAATATCGTGGTAAATTTTTCTCCGCGATTGGCAGCATGGATAATCTCCGCCATGCCAATGCTGGCCAGATCACCGTCTCCCTGGTAGGTGAACACCACCAGGTCGGGCCTGACCCGTTTTAAGCCGGTTGCCATGGCCGGTGCTCGCCCGTGTGAGGCTTCCTGGAAGTCAAATGTAAAGTAATTGTAGGCCAGCACTGCACAACCTACCGGAGCAATACCGACGGTGTTTCTGCGGATACCAAGCTCGTCGATGACCTCGGCCACCAGCCGATGAATCACCCCATGCGTACAACCCGGGCAGTAATGGGTTACGACATCGGAAAGGGCTTCCGGCCTTAGAAATGTTTTGCCCATGTGATTGACTCCTTGCAATTTATTTTAGTTAACAATGATTCGTTGTATGCAGCTGCATGCATAAGAATATTTGTAAAATAGGATCAAACCAGGGATTTGACATACTCGACAACTTCCTCCGGTGTCGGCACTTCACCCCCACATTTTCCAAACCAGGAAACCGGACATGCACCCTTCACGGCTCTTTCTACATCCTCCACCATCTGTCCCATACTCATTTCGATACAGGCAACGTGTTCACAACCGGTCTTGGATGCAGCAAGCGCAACGGCCTCTTCCGGAAAAGGAAAAAGTGTTTTGGGTCTGATCATACCTACGGAAAAGCCATATTCGTTCAGGATCTCAATTGCGGTTCGACACACACGACTCATGGTACCGTAGCTAACAATCAACACCTTGTAGTCCTGTGTGGTATGAAACGCTTCAAATCTGATTTCCTCCCTTTTCATCTGATCGTATTTGGCTTTTAATTCCAGGTTATTGTCGTTCAATTTTTTCGGGTCCAGGTACAACGATTTTACGAGATTGCGCTGATCGCTCCCACGAGTAGACATACCGCTGGTGGCCCAGGAATTTTTGTCAGAGGGTTCGGTTTTCAAGTTGTCCGGGAATGTTACAGGTTCCATCATCTGACCGATTAGACCGTCACCGAGGATCATCACCGGGTTACGATATTTCTCCGCCAGAGGAAATGCCTTCATGACCATTTCCACGGCTTCCTGAACACTCGCCGGAGCTAGAACCAGCAGACGCATATCGCCGTGACCGATACCTTTGGTTGCCTGTAAATAATCCGCCTGGGAGGGGAGAATACCACCCAGACCCGGTCCCCCACGCATGATGTTCACGAAGACGGCTGGGCACTGGGCAGCGGCAATATAACTGATCCCCTCGCTCATAAGACTGATTCCCGGACTGGATGACGTGGTAAAAACCCGAGCCCCGCCGGCGGCAGCACCGAAGATCATGTAAGAGACCGCAATTTCACTTTCCCCTTGTAGAAAAACACCACCGACTTCGGGCAGGCGACGGGAAAGATATTCGGCCACTTCAGATTGTGGCGTAATCGGATAGGCAAAATAATTGGTGCATCCAGCACGTACGGCTGCTTCGCCGATAGCCTCATTTCCTTTCATTAATACTTTATCCATGGGTTTCCTCCGGTATTGATTTGTCGGCTGTGTCCTCGGCGACTTCTTTGATGCTGATGGCCACATCCGGACACATCAGACAGCACATTGCACAGAAAACACAGTCCTCCGGCCGGGCCTGGTAGGCGGGGAAGTAGCCCTTATTGTTAATTTCAGTTGATATTTCCAGTACCTTTTTCGGGCATACAGCGACGCACAGACCGCAACCCTTACACCTTTCGTCGTTGATACGATGTTGATAAGCCTATATCTCGGCCACAGAAGCCAGAAGCCAGATCCCTATTGGACCGCTTGCGTTAGTTCTGATCGATCCAATAGCTGAGCCGTCGGCGAATCGATATTCTTAATTCTGCCTCCTGATTTCTATTTCTAAATCATTATCTGGAACGCCGCCCCCCACCCATACCGCGTCCGCCACCACCTGAGAAACGACCGGCTGCTGGTGCGGCGTTAGAAGTTTTTAAAGAACCGGCTGCAAATTGCTGAACCACCTGAGTTACCATTCCACTGACACCGGTTACGACATGGACACTTTCTTGTTTTAAGACCTTAACAGCGTTGGGACCGCAACTACCGGTCAATACAACCGTGGCCCCCTTTTCTATGACCAGCGTGGCAGACTGAATCCCCGCACCACCGCTCAGTTCTGCGTTAGTGTTGGGCACTGATTCAAATTCCATGCTGGCCGGATTGACAATTAAAAAATACGGGCATCTTCCAAAACGGGGGTCGACCTGGTCCTCGAGTGTCGGACCTGTGGATGAAACGGCAATTTTCATTTCTATTCTCCTTTATGTTTCTGGTATAAACATACCATTTGATTGCAAACGAATCCTGGATTTCATAATGCACTGTTCTCTACTATATATGCTTTAAGTGAGTCCATCCCGTAAAGATCCCGGGAACTTTTGGGGAAGCGCTTTATGGGGAGTCCATTAAAGGTGCTGTCGATATCACGGGTCAATTTATTTTCTTCCACTTTGTTTAGAATTATGGCGCTGATCTTGATGCCGACGTCTCTCAGCTTTTGTTGAATTCGTACGGATTCCGCTAAGGACAAGGGATCATTGTTAAGTACCAGGTTGATGTGGGTGGTTTCGGCGAAAAACAGATCTCTCAGGCGCGCATGACTTTCGATCAATGTTTTCAATCTGGCTTTCACCTTGTCCTGTTCGATGCTTTTATGACCCAGTTTAATCTTGGAAATGATTTCTTTTTTCTCATAAATAGTCTTTCTCAGCTGCAACAACTCCTGCAACCAGACAAGGGTAATAAAGGGCAGGGAAAAAAACCGCAGGGTCAACGCCGTAGGCGGCATGTCGAAAACAATGGTGTTAATGTCTGCAGCTGTTTGGAGGGTGTTTTCAAAGGCCAGCAGCATGGCGTATTCTTCCAACCCGGGGGAATATTTCAGCACATGGTAATAGTTCTGGATATTGAATGCGCCTTGATAACTGTACATTTTTTTCAGTTGCGACTCTGTCTCTTTCAGGTAGGTTTTGATCCAGTAATCCGTGTCGATCTCTTTGATAGACAAAAGAGGTGTTACCTGTTTTGGCTTTTCGGAGAAGGGCTCCTGAAAGATATCTCTCTGATTATGGGCCGGGTCCATGGATACCAGAAGCACGTCGTGACCGGTATGGGCCAATTTCAAGGCTGTTAACGCGGATGTTGTGGATTTGCCGACACCACCCTTGCCAATAAAAAAATGAATAGCAGGCGCCATTTTATCCTTTCAATCGATTTGCAATACTGAAAAAAGATCGCTCAATGGATCCTGAGCGGTGGAGATTTTATCTAGCATAAGATTCAATTCCCGGTTCATCAGGGGTAGCAGTTCCATGGTGATATGGATGGGGGGCGAGGGTATTCCGATCAGTGCGCCCAGCACAAGTACCCCGAAGATGTTGTCCAGCTCATCGAGTTCATATTCCAGGGTTTCAACGGCTTTGCCACGCATAACAGCATCGGTGGTTTTAAAGACCGTTATCATTTTGTTTTTAAAATTTTTAAGTATCGAAACCATTGTCTCTTTTACCCTTTTGGAACTGTGTGTGCGTCGGAAAATCCGACCTCACATGACTTGTCCGAAATATTTTTTCATCAAAAGAAATTCGTTTTTGGGAGGGGAAGTAATAATAAACTGCGTAGAATGCCATTAATAGTGTTGCCGCAAGATAAAAGCGGGGGAATTGCAGAGAATAAGCCACCAGCGCCAGGTATGGCGTTATGAGCGCCATCGCGGTTAGTTTGCGTTCAAATTTGAACAGTTCTGCATACGGGACTTCATGAAGATCCCGATGTGAATGGGCGAAATATGAGCGGTATAGAATTGGACCGGCAAGTGCGGAAATTGCGGTTAGAATAAAAATTATGGGTGCCATAAACGTATGAATTTGCGTCGATAAATCTATGGGGGGGTAAATTTGTCGTAACACACATACGGCAGCAAAACAGGCAAATGCCGGTGCCATGAGGGCCATATAGATTCTTTTTAATCGGTGATGCATGTGATGTTGACTCCTGAACAAGGTTAACCGGGGTATCGTACGTTGCCATACCCCGGTTATAAGGGTTAACTTTCCATGGTATTACATGGCCACCGGCGCTGGATCTTCTGCTATGTGCGTCGGTGAGAAGAATTTGATCAGGCCTTCGATGACAATCCAGACCGCAATCACCAGTATGATGAAGTTGACAGTCTGCAAAAGACCATTGTGTGCCGTACCCCATTTAAACTGATTCATTATCAAGGCCCAAATGGTCATGAACGACATGAATACAGCCGGCACACCTGCAACGAGCCATTTCATGCCGTCCTTGGATTTCAGGTAAAGGGTGATAATGATCAAGGCCAGTGCTGCCAGGGTCTGATTGACGGCACCAAACAGGGGCCACAGTTTCAGCGCGCCGTTGCCGCTGGCGCCGGTGGCAAAGGCCAGGATCAGCGCACTGCCCACAGCCACGGCGGTGGCCACATAACGGTCGCTTAAGAAATTCAATTTAAGGCTTTGGCCCAGTTCACCGATGACATAGCGTTGAATACGGGTGGCCGTGTCTAAGGTTGTGCCGGCAAATGATGCCACGAAAACAGCCATGATGGCCAGGGTGAACTGTTTGGAAATACCCAGGGTCATGATCATATTGGCAGAACCGTCTACGAAGGCGGCAATTTTGGACCCGAGACCGGCGGCTGCTGCCCAGGATGCATAGTGCGTGCTCCAGGCCGCTACACCGGTGAGGGTTTCGCCTGCCTTGGTGGTATACCCCATACCGATTCCGGCAGCTACGGCAATGATGACCAGGGTTGCCAGGGCGCCTTCCATCAGCATGGAGCCGTAGCCCACAAACAGCGCATCGTTTTCATTGCGGACCTGTTTGGCGCTGGTACCGGAAGAAACCAGGGAGTGGAAGCCCGAAATGGCACCGCAGGCAATGGTGATAAACAGAAACGGCCACATGGGAGGGGCTTCAGCCGGGGTCATTTGCACGGCAGGCGCTACCATATGCAGGTTGCCGCCGAAACTTGCCACCAGCACACCCAGCATCAAAAGCGCCATGGCGATCACCAACTGATGGGAATTGATGAAATCACGCGGCTGCAGCAGGGTGGTTACCGGTAGGATGGAAGCGATAAACGCATATGTCAACAGGATGATGGTCCACACACCCGTGGGGGGGATCCCGGCTATGGCCGGCATTTTAAAGGGCAGATACGGACCCAGAAAAACACAAGCATACATGGCAAGAACGGCATAAATGGACCATGTCATGATGTTGGCCCCCTTCTTATAAATGAGATAGCCCAGGTATATGGCAATGGGCACTTCCACCCAGACGGCCAGGACAGACTGGGGATACATGGCGAAAATCACCGCGATGACCAGTCCGAAGATGGCGATCACAATCCACAACTCAAGAAAAACGATCAGGAAGAATAGAAACTTGGTACGATCGTTCACGTATTTGGCGGTGTATTCCGAAATCGATTTGCCCTGATTCCGCATGGAAATGATCAGGGATCCGAAATCATGCACCGCGCCCATAATAATGCTGCCCAAAAAGACCCACAGCAGCGCCGGTACCCAACCCCAGATGATGGCAATGGCCGGTCCGACAATGGGACCGGTACCGGCGATGGAGGTAAAGTGGTGACCGAAAATAACCTCCTTTTTGGTGGGAACGTAATCCATGCCGTCTTCAAGTTCGACAGAAGGTGTCTTGGCAGCCTTAGACAGGGCAAATATTTTACTGCCGATGTATTTGCCGTAGAGCTGATACATGATGATGTATCCGGCAAAGGCCAGAACCATGATAATTAGAGCCTCCATAATTGTCTCCTTTTTTTTGTTGTTTATAACGGTTTATTGCCAAAGGTATGTGACAGAAACCCCTATTCGATAACGCTCCGGGCACGTATGACAAGCAAGGGACGATCTGCCCGGTGGAGTACACCGGCTGCCACACTCCCGTAGAACAATCGTGAAAGACCGCCGCGGCCATGGCTGCAGATGGCGATGAGATCGGCCTTTTCCTGTTCGGCCACACGCAGGATTTCTTTAACCACCGATCCGAATACCGCCCGTGATTTTGATTCAATATTTTTTTCCATAAATTGTCCTTTATGGCCGTCCAGATAACGTTGTATTTCTCTTAATTCGTCATCGAGTTGCCTCTCGAAAATTTCAGGGTGGGGAATGGCATAGTCGGTCCTTGTGGGCGGCTTGAGTACCTGAAGAAAAATGACCTTGGCGCCGTAGCAGAAAGCCAATTGCTCAACATGCTTCAGTATATTTTCAGCACGTTTGGAACCGTCCAGGGGGACCAGAATTGTTTTATACATTGTGTCACCTCCAGTCATCTCTATGACCTGAATGAGATTATCGAGCACCTATCCCAAATTACAGCATA
Organism: uncultured delta proteobacterium; assembly: GCA_963842925.1. Taxonomy (GTDB): domain Bacteria; phylum Desulfobacterota; class Desulfobacteria; order Desulfobacterales; family B30-G6; genus B30-G6. The sequence goes on along the minus strand of CAWJIL010000003.1, from coordinate 404,388 downwards.
AAGTATGCCAGGGATAGCTAAGCATTAATAATTATATAAAATCAATTGGTTATAAGATGGTTGGCATGTAGCGCCGTTTACAGGGAGGACAAATTAGAAGTTTTGCGAAGAATAATTGAGAGATATTTCAAACTGGAGTTTGGAAAACATAAATTACACTATCAGGTTCATCAATTTGTTGTGAAATGCCTCGCAGGGAAAGAATTTCTTTCCGAGGGCTGGGAGGAGTGGAATGTTTAATTTCTTCGACTTTATCTCTCATAATTCAAATATGGACGACCTATACAGATCGTAACAGAATGAAATATATTATAAAAAATAATAATAATTTGTGGCATACGTTGTGCAAAATGGGAAGATGTGTGTCTGAATTCGTATTTTTTTATGATTAAAGAAAGTGAACCAATTATGTATGAAATTACTGCGGACAATGCCGAGGCGTGTGTCGGTTGTGAGAGCGGTATCGAAGTTTGAGAACAGGAAGGCATTAACGTGAAGGAAAATCAATTATCAAGAAGGCCTCCGAAAGTTTTTCTGATAATCTTAAGCTTCACCTTCACTTTGATGATCAGTTATATCAAGTATCTAACAGGACCAGAATGGGCAATGTCAGCTTTTTATATATTCCCTATTATTCTGGTCACCTGGAATGTGGGCATTGGAACTGGTATTTTACTCTCGTTTGTGAGCGCCATATCGTGGCTTAAGGCGGATTTGATGGCCCTTGATTTTTTTTCAAATCCCAAGACCCCATATATAAATGAGATATTCAGGCTAGTTGTCTTTTTAGTCATTGCCTTCATTATTTTCAAATTAAAAATTGCCCTTGAGAACCAGCAAGGGCTTGCCAGGACCGATCCGCTGACCTCGGTGCTCAATAGACGTGCTTTTTATCCGTTAGCAGATTTGGAGTTGAATAACGCGCGCCGATATAAAACACCTACTTCTTTTGTCTATCTTGATATAGATGATTTTAAGAAAATCAATGATCATTTTGGGCATCATACAGGTGATACGCTTTTGTGCTCGGTCGCTAAATCGATCAAGACGAATATTCGCGCAATTGATATCATTGTGCGGTTTGGCGGTGATGAATTTGGTGTTTTATTATCTAAAACCGATGCAGATTCAGCATGCCAGATTGTTGAAAAGCTAAAGCAAAGGCTTTTAGAACTCGTGCGGATCAATGGATGGCCGGTTACATTTAGTATCGGTATCGCCACGTATCTAAAACCCCCTGAAAGAACCAATGAAATGATAGATGCCGCCGATGCTCAAATGTATATCGCAAAGCAGGAAGGCAAAAACACGATCCGGCACAAAATATTTATTGAATAAAGCAGATTTATTGCGAAAGGCATGTAGTTAATATCTTTACTTGTTATGATTCGGGGCGCGAATGATAAGCAGTGGGCGGTCTGCCCGGTTTAGTACAAAAAATGGTCGGCACGTGGTGAAAGTTACGGGGAGATCAAATTAGATTTTTTGCGAAGAATAATTGAAAGAGTTTCTAACCTGAAGTCTGGAAAGAAACGCTCTATACCATCAGGTTCATCAATTTGTTACGAAGCACCTCGTAGGAATAGAACTTTTTTCCGAGGGCGTAGTTGGTTTCCACCATATTTTCCCGGAGCCGGGTGTCTTCGATCAGGGCGCGTGTCTTTTCAACGGCTTCGTCAGTGACATATCCGTCAATTTCCACGGCTCTAAATCCCTTGGGTTTGATGTCAAAGGTATAGATGGAATAATGGTTGACCAGTATCGGTTTCCTGAAGTAGACCGCTTCCAGAAAGGCATTGCCGAATCCTTCTCGTGTCGAGGGATAGGTCACAAAATCGGCGTGGTGGTAGATGTCCTGGAGGGTGTAGATCTTACGCCCGTCCGGGGTGGTTCCCCGGCGGTGGTTGATGATCTGAGACACAAAGCGGGTGTTGACTTCCATACGTCGTGAATAGTTGATGATCCGCTGTTCGTAGTCGTGGCCCTCATCCCCGGAGGCGTGAGAAATGACCAACAGTGCTTTTATCTTCAGACGGCTCACCAGTTCGATGGCATGCTCGATCCCCTTGCGTTTGACCACCCGTGTCGGCTGAAGGATGAGCCGTTCATCCGGGTCGAGTTCCAGGGCCTCCCGGACATCGCCGGCATAGGCATCCGGTGGCGGAGGCCTATGCGCGAAATCCATGACATTGGGAATGGTCATGGAGGAAATACCTGTCCGGAGACCGAGCTGATTGGCGGCCGATGAATTGATCACCACGTGCCGGATGGTCGGAAGATGGGGAGGGAAAGCCATGTTGAGATAGTCCCACACAGAATTGGTCTTAAACTGTGGACGCTCCCAGAAAAAATCGTGGTGGTGGGCGATGGTGGGCAGACCGGTTTCTGAGATAACTTCGGTGACGGCCAGACCCAGAGGGATGTTGAGGGGGATGGTCACAGCATTTTCGGGGATCAGTAGATCGATCTTGAATTTGGCAATAAAATCGTATAACGCATCCTTAAGGAGTTCCTTGAAGTTGTAAATTTCCGTGGTCAGCTGCCGTGTGCGCACCCCGTTGGCATGACTGCTGAATGCGGCATTGAAAATAGACCGGATTCCCGGGTCCATGAAATGGGCGGCCGGTACCAGATGAGACTGTGACGGGGGCCTGTCCAGTTCACCGGCAAAATAGAAACAGCGGAAGCCTTCTTGTTCGAAAACACGAGCCCATTTTCCCGTTTCCAGTGATACACCGTCAGTCCCGGAAAACCGAGTCGAAATGAATCCGATGTTGTTAACTTTGTCGAAGGGAATATACATTGTGCGTCCGCACGTTCAGAAAATCGGTTCCTTTGAGTTTTTTCGACAAAACAAAAAAAACATCAAACACAAAAAAAGTCAACGACATTGTGCGGCCGAATGTTTCGGTGGGACCTTGCCATGCGATCGATTTTGCAAAATATCTACGGCAAGCCGATAGGGGACCTTGCCTTTTCCAGACTCACGGCTATTCTGGAGGTGTTTTTTAAAAAAAGCACCATGGGAAAGGCGGCTGCCTTTTCACAGTCGGATGTTATCCTCATTACTTACGCAGACACGCTCTTGAGAGAAGGGGAACTGCCGTTAAAGACCCTTCACCGGTTTTTGGATAAACACCTTAAAGAGGTATTTTCCGGTCTTCATCTGCTGCCGTTTTTTCCCTATTCATCGGATGACGGCTTTTCAATTACGGATTTTTTTGCTGTGAGATCTGATTTGGGATCCTGGGGGGATATTCGCTCTCTTGGTGAGCATTTCCGTCTTATGATCGATCTCGTGGCTAACCATGTTTCCGCTGAGAGTTACTGGTTCAGAAAATATCTGGCTCATGAGAAAGGGTTCCAAGACCTGGCCATCGAGGTTGACCCCGCAGTGGATCTTTCTTCTGTGACACGTCCCCGGTCTCTTCCCCTGCTGACGGCATTTAAAAAAGATTCCGATCGTCGGGTGCACCTGTGGACCACCTTCAGCGCGGACCAGGTGGATTTTAACTACCGGAATCTTGATGTCCTGGAAAAAATGGTGCAGGTCTTGCTTTTTTACGTGTCCCAGGGGGCCAAAATAATCCGTTTGGATGCCATCGCCTATTTATGGAAAGAAATTGGAACAGCCTGTGTTCATCTGCCCCAAACGCATGACATGGTCAGGTTGTTTCGCAGCATTCTGGACATGGTAGCCCCCCAGGTGGCCTTGATTACCGAAACCAACGTTCCCCATGATGAAAATATCCGTTATTTCGGCAACGGTCACGACGAGGCCCAGATGGTGTACAATTTCACCCTTCCGCCCCTGTTGCTGCACGCCCTGGATAGAGGGGACGCCCGGGTGCTTTCCGAATGGGTCATGACCTTGTCGAATTTGTCCCCGGAAACGACATTTCTCAACTTTACGGCCTCTCACGACGGTATTGGTGTACGCCCTCTCGAGGGGATTCTGCCACCGTCTGAAATCGACGGACTGGCAGACCGGGTGTGCCGTAACGGCGGGCATGTCTCATCACGCCGATGCACGGATGGTTCCAAAAGACCTTACGAGTTCAACATCACGTATTTCGATGCACTCAAAGACCCTGATGTTGACAACGATCCGTTTCATGTGACACGTTTTTTGGCTTCCCAGGCAGTGGCCCTGGTTTTGCCGGGCGTTCCGGCTGTATATATCCACAGTCTTCTTGGGTCGCGCAACTGGGCTGCGGGTGTCGAAGCGACAGGACAGGCACGGGCTATTAATCGGGAGAAGCTGTCGGTCGACACCATCGCTTCGGAACTGGCAAACCCGCAAACCATTCGGGCAAGGGTATTTCAATCCTTCCGGAAGATGATCCATATTCGAGTAAGACAGCCAGCTTTTCATCCCAGCGCCGGCATCCGGGTTCATCATTGTGATGACCGGGTGCTGGCTATTGAGCGTTTTTGCCATGATCAGATCCTATATGCGCTGACCAATCTGTCTGCCGAGAGCCTGACCATAGCCCTTCCTATTGTAGAAAAAGACCTTGTTCTCACCGATCTTCTGAGTGGTGGAAGGTTTATGGCCGAAGCCGTAAGCATATCCCCTTATGAGGTGCTGTGGCTGGAACCTATCTCTGGGTTGTCACTTTCATGAAATGGGCGGGTTGGTGTGATGGTCAGAATGATTTCTAAAATACCTTTGACAAACGGTTCAGGGCAATTTCTAAAAATATAGACCTCTACTTCGCAAATTTTCGAAATCATTTTTTCAAAGTAACCATAAGAAATAATGCTTTATTTCTCTATTGCCCCCGAACTCAAGGTTCTTTAGCGTTGTTTCCATCAAGAACCTCCTCAGCGGGTCATAAACTTTATATGTTTTTATCTTATTTACTATAACTAAAAGATATTTAATTCAAAAATATGAATAACCCGCTACTGTTTTACTTCAAAACACGGAGCCATTTGTCATTTGGCATGGAAATAGCAATTGTTTTGAGTGTCTGCGGTTTTTACGTGATGTTCCAAACTATCCAAGCCTTCAGAGGAACAACGTCACATTATAAATTCGTGAAACGAATTCATTTAGGGATGTGTCATGAAGATTGCTTTTCTGCACTATCACCTCAAAACAGGTGGTGTCAGCACTGTTTTGAAGCGGCAGGTCTCAGCCCTAAAGGACAGATGCGAGGTTCTTGTCTTGACGGGGGATCGTGCGGACACAGTGCTGCCCTGTCGTGTCGTGGAGATTCCGGAACTCGGGTATGATCACCCGGACATTCCCTCTTCGGCACCGAAATCCACTGCCGAACGAATAGTGAAAACCCTTTCCGATATGTGGCCGGGGGGATGTGATGTTCTGCATATCCACAACCCGACACTGGCCAAGAACCAAAACTTTATTGGGTGTATAAAACAACTGCAAACGTCGGGGATTAATCTTTTTATGCAGATTCACGATTTTGCCGAAGACGGACGTCCCGGTGCTTATTCCCATGAATCCTACCCGGATGATTGTCATTATGGTGTGATCAATACCCGGGACAAACAGATTCTTGTTCATGCAGGACTCAAACCATCCGGGGTTCATCTCATCCCCAACGCCATCCATAGCCTGCCGGTAACGACAGGGCGTTTTCCCGACAAGTTTGTCCTTTTCCCGGTGCGTGCCATTCGGCGGAAAAATATCGGCGAGGCCATACTGCTGTCCCTGTATCTGTTACCAGGTCAATACCTGGGTGTTACGCTACCACCCAACAGCCAGCAGGATATGGCGAGCTACCAGGACTGGCGGGCGTATGTGAAAAAAAAACATCTGAATGTTCACTTTGAAATCGGACGGCGACATGACTTTGCCACTTTGGTGGGGGCTGCGTCATCCATGCTTACCACCAGCATAACCGAAGGCTTTGGTTTTTCTTTTCTCGAACCCTGGACCGCCGGTAAAATGCTGCGGGGAAGAAGACTCGGGGATATCTGTAAGGATTTCGAGGAAAATGGTCTTTGTCTTGATTTTCTTTATGACAGGCTCGATGTTCCCCTGGCATGGTTTGATGCGGAGCAATTCTATCAGACCTGGCAAAGAACTGTCATACATGCAGCAGACAGGTATCGTCACTTCGTCGATTTGGAACGCATGCATCAATATCCGGCCCTTCTGGCACGCCGGGGCGTGGTTGATTTCGGTCTTTTGAACGAAAGATATCAGCGACAGGTTCTCTCCCACATGTTGTTAAACCCGGAAGCAAAGCGTCACCTGAAGTATCTGAACCCCCGACTTTCATTTTCCCCGCAAGAAGACGAGGTGTCAAAAATACTGGAAAACAACCGCAGGGCTGTGGCGGCACACTACGGTGTTGAAACATACCGAGAGAAACTTTTTTCGATATACGAACGGGTTGTTCATCAGCCGGTTCATCAGCATGTGGACAAACAGGTTCTTCTGGACGCATTTTTTGATCTGGACCGATTCTCCTTACTCAAATGGGGGGAATATGAGAACTGAAGATGCCGTGTTCGAGCGATACATCCGTCCCCTGGCACCGATTTCAACAGGGGAGATCCCCACCGGGCTTTCAAAGATAAGACGGGTGAAGGCCATTCTTTTCGATGTGTATGGTACGCTTGTGATCAGCGGGTCGGGTGGTCTGGATTTCCATGCCATGAGCAATGAGCGGAAGCGGGTGCTCACAGGCGTGCTGCAGCGCCATGGCATCGACAGAAAGCCGGAAAATCTTATGAATGCCCTGCATCGATCCACAGAAAATATTCATGAAAGGCTGCGCCAAGAGGGGATTGACTATCCAGAAATCGACATCGTCCGGATCTGGCATAGCCTGCTCGGTACGGGTAACATAGACCGGGTGAAGGCGTTTGCACTGGAATACGAAATGGTGGTCAATCCGGTTTACCCCATGCCGGGGCTCGCAGAACTGCTGTCGGCATGCCGGAAACAGGGCTTGCTGATGGGAATTATCTCCAATGCGCAATTTTATACACCGCGTCTGCTGGAATATCTGTTGGGCACATCCCTGGACTTGTGTGGATTTGACCCGCAATTGACTTTTTTTTCTTATCGCTTGGGATCTGCCAAACCATCGTGTCTCATGTTCGATATGGCGGCGGATATTTTTTCCAATCGGGCGATTTCTCCGGTCTCTGTTTTGTATGTGGGAAACGATATGCGTAACGACATTCTGCCGGCCAAAACGGTTGGATTCCAAACCGCCTTGTTTGCAGGTGACCGGCGTTCGTTGCGAACAAGAGCCGATGATGCCCGCTGCAGGCATCTTGTGCCGGACATGATTGTCACCGATTTGCGACAATTGATTGTCGATAGCGGCAATTTTTAACATGGGGATAGGAGATGTCATGGATAAATACCTTGATTGTCTTCCGGTGTTTGTGGAAAAGATCCGGGAGATCCGGGAGATTATCATCAGCAACATCGTACTCATGGGTCAGGTCCCTGCACCCACCTTTCATGAAAGACAGCGTGCAGCGCATCTGGTGGAGCGTATGGCCGAGTTTCAGGTGGATGCGTGTGCAATCGATGATTTTGGGAACCCCATGGCGGTGATTCGCGGAACTTCCCTCACAAAACCACCCATATTTGTCGTTGCGCATTTGGATACATTTTCCGAGGTGAAGAATAATCTGCATTACGAGGTGACGGACAAGATCATCAGCGGCATCGGGGTTTCGGACAACTCGGCCGCCGTGGGTGTGCTGGTGTCCCTGCCGGAGATTTTCAAACGCCTGGAACTGCAGTTTGCTTCGGATATCGTACTGGTGGCACCGATTCTTTCCCTGGGACGGGGCAACCTCAAGGGGATCCGGCGGCTCCTTGGTCATTGGCCCACACCTATCCTGGGGGCTATCTGCCTGGAAAGCATCGATCTCGGGAGGCTCAATTATTATTCCTATGGCATGATTCGCAGTGAAATATCGTGCAGCATTGCCGTGGATAACCATGAAAGACTTTGTCACAAGCCCAACGCCATTCTGGTCATCAACGATGTGATCAATGCTATTCTGGGATTGCGTCTGCCCCAGAAACCCAGGACGCAGATCGTGATCGGCAGGATTTCCGGTGGGTTTAACCATGGCGCGATCGCCTATGACGCAAACATAGGATTTGAGATTCGAAGCGACTCGGATGACATGGTAAAAGCGCTTTATGCCGACATTCGGGATATCGTCGAAGACATAAACAAAACATATGATGTGGAAGTAAAGCTCCGTCGCATCAGCAATCTGAATGCCACCCGCCTGAAGCACAACCACCCATTGGTCAAGTGCGCTTCCCGAATTCTCAATCGTCTGGGTGTTGAAATTTTCAGCGTACCGAGCGAATCCACCCTGTCTATTTTTCTGCATCGGCAGATTCCCGCCATCACCCTGGGTCTTACCCGGGGAGACAATTTTCACCAGGACGACGCCATGATCGAAATCGAGCCCATGTACAAAGGGGTTGCCCAGATACCGGCCCTGCTCATGGCCATGGACAACGGGGTGTGCGATGAATAAAAACTGGATCAAATCAAACACGTTCCATCATTCAGTCTTCAAAGATATCGGCCGTCTGGTGGCGGAAAAACAACGCAAGAAGGTCACCATATCCCTGTGTTTTCCTACTTTGAACGAGGAAAGGACGATTGCCAAAGAGATCATTATCATGAAATCGGAACTCATGATCCGCTATCCCCTGCTGGATGAGATCGTGGTGATCGATTCCGGATCGACGGATAAAACCCGTGACATAGCCCGTTCTTACGACGTAAACGTGCATGAGGCCGACACGATCCTGCCCCATCTCGAGACGTTCAAGGGCAAAGGGGAAAATCTCTGGAAGGCGCTGTATGTGACCTCTGGTGATATCCTTGTTTACATTGATGCGGACATCAAGAACATTCACCATCGTTTTGCCTACGGATTGCTGGGGCCCCTGTTGCTTACAGATGGGATCCGGTTTACCAAGGCGTTTTACGACCGACCCATCTCGGTGGGGGATAACAAATGGCGTCCCACCGGGGGCGGACGGGTGACGGAACTGGTGACCCGTCCTCTTTTTTCAATCTTTATGCCGGACCTTACCCAGATTCTACAACCGCTTTCGGGAGAATATGCCGGGTATCGCAGTGTGTTTGAAAGCATTCCTTTTCAGATCGGTTACGGCGTGGAAACCGGCATGCTCATGGATATTCATAAAAAATGGGGGCTCGATGTCATGGCTCAGGTCGACCTGGACCGGCGGGTTCACAAGAATCAGGATACCAAGGCCCTGGGGCGGATGGCCTTCGTGATCATCAAGACATTTTTGAATCGCATGACAAGACAGCAGCGAATCGCTATTCGCCAGAACCTGTTTGATGAAATGATTCAATACAGTCTTCTTCAAAATCAGATCAAATCGGACATCCACACCCTCGAACAGCACGAGCGACCGCCCATGAAAGAGATCCCTGAGTACCGGGAGAAATTTGTGTTGAAAAGAAAAGCCGGTAACGGATATATTTTTTCCTAATGCAGGTACTCTTTTATGTAGCGTTTCATCCCCTTTAATGTACGCGGATCAATGGGCTTGAGGCAGGGCAGCAGGCTTTCAATGGCTGCCGCATCCACAGCGATTGTTTTGCTGATGTATTCGGTATAGAGTCGGTCCACATTGCAGAAGGGCCGGCCGCAGATATTGACCAATCCGTCTATTTCATCATTTTGAATGATTGGCATGACCCATTTGTTCATTCCGGCTGCGCACTCACCTGCGATAAAGTATCTTCTGGCACGGGCCGCATGCATTAGAATCTTTGTTTGTAAAACCTCTGAGTAATTCGGTAACCGATATGGCACCCAGATCATCTGGAACGCCTGCCTCCGCCCATGCCACGACCGCCACCCCCTATACCACGACCACCCCCGCCACCCATACCGCGCCCGCCAACACCTGAGAAACGACCTGTTGTCTGTGCCGTGTTAGAAGGTTTTAGAGAACCGGCTGCAAATTCCTGAACTACCTGCGTTACCATTCCGCTGACACCGGTTACGATATGGACACTTCCTTGTTCCAGTACCTGGACTGCATTGGGGCCGCAGCTTCCGGTCAATACAACCGTAGCCCCTTTTTCTATGACTAACGTGGCGGACTGAATTCCCGCACCACCTCTCAGTTCTGCGTTGGTGTTGGGCAGTGCTTCAAATTCCATGGTGGCCGGATTGACAATTAAAAAATACGGGCATCTTCCAAAACGGGGGTCAACCGAGTCTTCAAGTGTAGACCCTGTGGATGAAACAGCAATTTTCATTCTCATTCTCCTTTCATGTGATTTATTATGCAGGCTTATTGCTAAGGGAACGTAATCAATATCCTTATCCTTACTCGTTATGATTTCGGGCACGAATGACAAGCAGTGGACGGTCTGTCCGGTTGAGTACGCCTGCTGCCACACTACCATAAAATAATCGTGCAAGACCCCCGCGGCCATGGCTGCAAATAGTGATAAGATCAGCTTTTTCCTGTTCGGCCACACCAAGGATCGCTTTAACCACGGGTCCGATTTCAGTTCGTGATTTTGATTCAATATTTTTTTCCATAAATTGACCTTTATGGCCGTCCAGATATTTCGTTACCGCTTTTAGTTGGTCATCGAGTTGCCTCTCATAGAGTTTAAGGTCCAGAATGCCATAGTCGACCCTTGTGGGTGGATCGAGCACCTGGAGAAAAATGACTTTAGCTTTGTAGTGGAAGGCCAACTGCTCAACATGCTTCAGTATACTTTCAGCGCGTTTGGAACCGTCCAGGGGGACCAGAATTGTTTTATACATAATGTCACCTCCCTGCATCTCAAAAGCTTTATGAGAATATTGAATTTCTAATCCAATAATTAGCATAAAGTATGCCAGGGAAGGCTTTGTATAAAAAAGCATATAAAATCGAGCTGTTAGAAATTGATTGGGATGTTACGCAGCTTACGGGGAGGTCAAATTAGAATTTTTGCGAAGAATAATTGAGAGATAATTCAAACTGAATTTTTGAAAAGTCATTGGGCCTGAAATCGAAAGAATAGATGGATTTTGTGAAATTTCCAGGTTCACTTCCTTATCCAAACATTAGAATTTTTGCAACTTTTTAGAAAAATCCATACATTCATCCCTTTTTTCTTTTTATTAAACGACATACTCACATCTACAATTATTACTATATTCATACATTATAGCACATTATTAAATGCTTTTAGATTGGTATCATTTTTGCTTTATACAAAATAGATAGCTTCAATTCTAAATAGGGAGGTGTGTTATGCGAAAACCCAAAACAAGACCAGAGATCAAAAAGCGTAAGGCTACATTTTCGTTACATTCAACAGATGCCAAAGAGGTATACCTGATGGGATCTTTCAACAACTGGAGTCCCAAAAAACACCCCATGCATAAGAAAAATAACGGGGTCTGGGAAAAGACCGTGATAATTCCTCCAGGAATGCACGAATATAAATTCTTAATTGACGGTCAATGGAAAGAAGATCCCCGGAATTGTCTAACTTGTCTGAATTGCTTTGGAACTAAAAACAGCGTTCTTGATTTCACTCGAACGTAAAAAATACATACAATAAGGAGGTTGGGGGTGGCATCAAATTTCCATGTCTTTTCTTATAAAATGAGAGATACGCTGCATTTAAGGTTATCGGGTGATTTTGATGGAACATCCGCCTTTCAATTGCTCGAAATGCTAAAAAAGCATAAGGCAGGGTTTGATCAGATCTTTATTGACGTCAATAACCTTAAAATGATCTATCCATTCGCTTTGGAAGTTTTCCAAAAGGAAATAAATAACTACGATCAGAAACCCGACAACTTCATCTTTCTTGGAAAAAATAATTATAATTTCTCGTTAAATTAGGAATAATTAAACTGTTTAAACCCGACACTTTTGGGTCCGGGTAATTCTTCGCAGTAGTCCTCGGAAAACCCAACATAGCATGCCAAATAGGGGTAGGGTCATTGTTGCATAGTATGCAATATTCAACATCTCCAGCAGGTTCAGAATCCGTTCCTCGTTAAAGGCAGTTTCGACAATGCTGGCGTTAATTGTGGTTTCCTGTGATTTGTTATTCATCCTATTGATCCCCCTTCAATTTGATTAAGTCTATCAGCCAATACTTTTCGGATGAATTTCGAAATGGGAATTTCCATTTTATCTGTGACTTTTGATATCTGCTGAAACATTTCTTCAGTGATTAGAAGTCCGATATGCCGGGTATAATTAATTTTTCGCATTTTGATAATCCTCCCTGGTTTGAAACTACATTTAATTTGGGATTTTGTTCTATAAAGAAGGGCAGGTTAGATTTTCAGATGGATAGAATTTTTTGTGATAGGCATAGTGGCGATGGGAAAGGGAATTGAATTATTGTGCTTTGGTCAGATTGAATAATAAAATCAGATTTTCCGATTTTTGGATCGTAATTCACAAACTATGTTCCTGTCGTTATTTTTAATAATTGGCTAAATTCAAATCACTTTTTCGAAATGAAAAAAATGGAACAAACACTCGCGCAGGCCTATTTTTCGAAATCGCATCTGGCACTCAGTGAATTGCCGAGTTGCAACTTCGTTGTTTACCAAAAAATATCTATAGATGTCGTTTGATGGATCGGGCATATGATGAAATCACAACTTTGGAAGGGTGGCTTTGAGGCGTTGATTAGAACTCATTCAAAGAACTGACTGTATTTAATGATATAATCATAGAGCCTCTGTGTTTATAAAATCCCCAAATTTGAAGTAATCTTGACCTCCTGGAGCCTTTTGAACCTTTTAATAGCCATTCCAAGTCTTTGATTGACCAACACGTTGTCATCCTTGCTAAAGTAACTGAATAAGCATTTCAGTTTTTAGCTGTTTCAATTTATATTTTCCCTACACTATCGAAAAAGAGTATGAGAGCCATAGCAATAAAGTTTCTGATACAGTTTTAATCCTAAATTTCTGTTGGATTTAAGTATTATGCAAGTAATATTGAACCCGGCAGCTGCTATTATTTGTCCCTATTTAGGATGTTATCGAGACGTCAACATAAAATACCCATTTGGAACAAATATAAGATGTCATTATAATATCAATGTTATGCATTTCATATACCTTGACTTATCAAATATGATAAGTTATTAATATTGATAATGTGGCGTATACGAGAACATCATAAATTAAACAAGGTTGTTGAGAAATTGCCGTTGCAGGTCGTGAAAAAATACGAACTCTGGAAAAGTATCGTTTTTCGGCATGGACCAGATAAGCTTAGGGAGTTTCCAGGTTTTCATGATGAAAAATTAAAAGGAGAACATGCGGGAAAACGTTCATCACGGCTGAATATTCAATATCGTGTTATTTACGCTGTCGAGAAAAAGACCATTTCGATTTACGTCATAGATATTACGGCACATAAATATTAAGGGATTAGAACAATGAATTTAAAAAAATCTGATTATAAACCGGCAAAACAGCATACTGTTTTAACCACTGGAGAAGTGATTAAAATGTTACGCGAGCTGAAGGGATGGACTCAGGAGGAATTAGCTAAATACTGCTCAATCAATGCAAAAAACATCAGTATGCTTGAAAATGATAAGTTAGAAATCGGGAAAAAGAGAGCCCTACAACTCGCAACAGCATTTGATGTCCACCCTGCAATTATTATGTTTCCTGAATACGAATCAAGAGAAATTCAAAAAGCAGCATAATCATTCACTTGAGCAGACGGGAAACAACTCGCGCGTTACGAAGATAGGCCGTGCGCCCGCTTCTTAGTTCAAACGTGCAGCTCATGTATTATTATCCGTATGCATGAGTTCAGTGCCTTGAAAAGATTTTATGAATACCTTTTGTATTGTAAACAGCGTATTTTAGGGGAATTGATCGATAGTTCATGAGTTGAACACAAAACAGACTACCCAATGAAGCCTTCATACCTGCAAGGGACCCAATTGACGGTCCGTTTAATGATTACAGCCAGGGCTCCCCGGAAGACCAGCCGCGCTTGAAAAGCAAATTGGGCTTGTAGCGTTCGCTAAGAGCACGTAGCTAAAAGTTCTAAGCTAATGGTTTGAGTCAGCTATCCAATATAAAATGATAACCGTTGAGGCGATTAGGCGTTATCAGGGTATAGGCGTTCAGGTTGAACCGAAACAGCGAGCGTATTCCACGTAGCTTGCTGCGGGGTAGTTCATTAGCGTTCAATATGCTTGATGTCATAATTTAAAAGGAAAATTTTGATGGATATATCTGCAAAACAACTTGTTAACTTGTTTAAAGAATCAATAAACTTTCCACAACCAAACACACAAGACGGAAGTATAGAAAGCATAAGAAATTACTATGAAATGATTCAGCAATTCGCGATGTTGGCTAATGTATATCGGGACTTGATACCGGAAGAATATGATGGTTTATCTATTTTGGAACTTGCAGGTTTTATTCTAGATTTAAAGTTTGAAGCGTTTCAAAAGATAGCGAATAACCTACCATTCATATTAGATGGGTTCATTCTGCCAAATAAGATAACATCCTATCCAGAAGCAGATATTGACCCTTCATGGGTGTCTACTATAGCTATGCTATCTAAAAACCTCCCAGATAAAATAGACCTGACCAACAGCAGTCAGGATAATCTATTGTTTGAAGCAGCCAATGACTTATTGAACAAATACCCAGAGACTTCCGCTCTTCAAAATTTTGACAGATGGATAACTTCCAGCCCAGAGAAGTATAAAAATGCAATTCTTCTGGTTTCAAAGCAGGCTCTTTCCAAAAGGTATGTGAAGCAAATAGAATATCCTCTCCATGTATCACTGGTACTCGCCATGTATAATGAGCACAATCGGATTCGTCCAAAGAGCAATGACAACCCTAATGGTGAAGATTTTGTTCGACGTAAGATGAAACAAATGGAGTGGCTATTGAAAGATTCGCTTCTTAATTTCAACATGATTCTTGTTGATGATGGCTGTCCAAAACAGAGTGGGAAAAAAGCACAGGAAATTATTGAAAAAGAAGGATACAAAAATGTTAAGGTACTTTATCTTGACGATGGCATCAAAAGACAGTCAGTGGTTATTAAGGGATTAAAATCCACAAGCGACAGCCAAAAAGGAGGATCCATTCAATTTGGTATGTGGCAAGCAGTGGAAAGTTATTCCAAAAGTGATAAGCCGCATATAGTTGTCTTTACTGATGCTGATATGTCGGCACCTGTTAATGAAATTGGACTTTTATTGGGAAAACAAGACGATAAAACCATGCTAACAATTGCGTCACGTTATGACGCGGGGAGTATTTATCGTGGCCCATGTGGGAAGAACGGAGAAGTTCAAGGCTTAACTGAGTTCGATCGTCGAATGATCGGCTTGCGGGGGCTTGTGTTTTCAAAACTGTTTCCGCAAACAGGGAAAATCACAGATACTCAATGTGGTCTCAAGGCTTTTAATGCAAATCTTTTAAGACAAATACTTTTGAAAACCAAAGTAAGAACATTCTCGTTTGATATCGAATTGTTGGTGCTTGCCGCATCTACCGGTACAGCCATAGCTTTTGCACCAATTTACTGGCATTACAGCTCTGCCGAATCCAGTTTTTGGGGAAGTGCAGCTGATAAAACAAATGATAATAGTTAATAATTCCCCCTGTTGTATTCTTACGGTAATCCGCACTGTTGGTATCTCTCCAACAAAACGGTGGATATCAACCCCCTAATTTTTACCGGTGTGAGAAAGTAATCGCAACAAGCCAAACATTGTGTTCATAGACCTCTTCGTGGTACCGTGAGTATAACCAGATAGTATCGGCAAGATTGTCTTAAATCCCACATGGGATACCAACAAGACATCTATTGAATGTCATATGTTTACAAAATGGAATATATACTCAAATTTAGCGAGTTAGAAAAATATATCGAAAAAGCTGACTACACCGATGTGAAAGTTTTCGAAGGCGAAGCTACTTTAAGGAAATTTATTTCATCTATGTTGTCATACTATCCATGGTGGATTGTCCTGGTTGATGAACAGGATGAGCCTCAGTATGTACTGAATTCAAACCATTACCGATCAGAATATTCAAAAGGAAAGTCCTTTGATTCGTTTGATCTTTGTCATAAACCACTAACATTTAAGTCCGGCAGAACATCTTTTATGGAGGCCCTAACTTCACTCCGCAGTAAGCCTTCTAAAGTAATTCTTGTATGGGAAAAAGAAGAGAAGAGGATCATAACAAACCGGGAAGCTCTGCGATTGGTATTAAAAAATATTATTATCGATTAGCATGGGAGCCGAAAATATAACACTATATTTCACACTTTCTAATTTTGGAGGAAACATAAGATATTTGGGTGGCAGTATCTATCTTTTTTAATAGCATATATTGTTATTTATGATTTCTCCGACTATAGTGTCGTTTCAACCCTATAAATCCCTATCCAACCAACATGAAAATAAGAGACGGCAGATAATATTAAAACACAATTGTTATTAAACAAATTTTGCTGGAGGAATTTATGAGTAAGATAGTAGCGGTAGTCAAAGCCATGCTTTCAAGTTCTAATAAAATTTCAACCGTCATTAATTACGATAGTTATTGGTTTTTTTTATACGATGAAAAATATGCTTGGTGTATACAAGGCTGGGACCACGAAGGCAAAAATAAGTATATATTATACTTTTTAACAGTAGAAGGAAAATTCTACGTTAATGAATCAAGAGAATTTGAAATATTGAGCCGTCAAAATGTTAGATCATTGGTAAAAAATGGAAAAGCAATTGAATATAATTCAAATGAGATTGGCACAGATGAAGCACAGCAAACGTTTAGACTGCTGTATACCGCGGTAAAAGAAAAAGGATTCGGCATAGACAAAGTATTTGATGAAATACTAGAAGCTTAGGGTAAACGGTATGTAAATTGACCGAACCATCAACACCATTAGCTTATATTAAACTTTTAACTGTTTGCTTCAATGTTGCAATATACTAAACACAATTGTGGATTTCATAACTTCTTGATATTATGTGCTTTAATCTGAATCAGACGAGAATTAGACCTAATCTTCTAACACACCGCACCACAATACACCCGGTTCAGTCTTTCGTTCACACGTTTCACAATAGCTTCAACCATACTTGAGTTAGGTGTAACCTAACAACAATGCAAGTATCTACAATTCATAATATTTGAGGATCATCTCCAAAAGAGTTGATCCAAATTAAGGATTCAAGGATTCAAGGGGTCCAGGGTTCAAGTGAGATGAAGTGAGGCATCAGCTAAATGCTTAAGAATTATAAAGAGTTAAAAGAATAGGAAAAAGCGTATAAACTTTGTTTGGATATATATACTGTAACGAAGCGTTTTCCAAAAGAAGAAATATACGGTTTGACCTCACAAATCAGAAGATCCGCTGTTTCCATACCATCTAATATCGCCGAGGGGTAAGCTTGAAGAGATAAATGTCGCCCTGAACGTGCTGTTAGAAAAAAGAGAAGAAGATAAAATACTCTTGCAAGAACAGGTACTGTCCAATGTAAAAAGGTTGGCGATCCCCTTTGTCGAAAAATTAAGAAAATAGCAAACGCTTTAAAAACTTAAAAAGGAGGCCCAACAATGAGATTACAGGATAAATTGGATGAATACAAAAAAAGCTTTTTGGAAAAAGCCCCTCCGGAAGCGGTGGCAGTCATGCAAAGGGCCACGGAAGATCTTAAAAATTCAGGGATTCTTGACAAGGTCTTAAAAGCCGGGGAGTCAGCGCCGGAATTTTCCCTGTCCGATGAAAACGGGAACCTGGTGGAGCTAAAAGGCTTACTGGCCCAGGGGCCGGTGGTTATCAGTTTTTACCGGGGCCAATGGTGACCTTACTGCAATATGGAGCTGGAAGCTCTGCAAGAAATAGCGGCAGACATCAAGGTTAAAGGCGCTTCACTGGTGGTCATTTCGCCGCAACTTGAAAAATATTCAAAAGTGATGGTAAAAAAACACAGTTTGACCTTCCCGCTTTTAAGAGATGAAGACAACCAGCTGGCCTCACAATTCGGTCTGACCTATACGCTGCCGGACGATCTGGCCGGACTGTACAGCCAATTCGGAATAGACCTGGTCAGATTTAATGGCAACGACCTATGGTCTCTGCCCATGCCGGGCCGGTTTATTTTGGACCAAAAGGGGAAGGTAGTCAGTGCCGAGGCCAACCCAGACTATACCCACCGTCCAGAGCCGTCGGAAATTGTGAATGAGCTTGCGTCTCTGGTGAAGTGAAACGATCTAACGTGATGTTATGCTTATAGCTTATCAGGTATAATGACCTGAAATTATATTGTGCAATAACAGTCAATGGGTAATCTTGAAGGGGAATGTATGGATTTGTTTACAAAAATTAAATTTTGGCGAGGAATTGGTCATATTCTTAATACCAAAATGGGTTCTTCAATCAGTCATACAATGGGCCAAGCTGTTAACTGGATGGCAAGCCAGGCCGTATCTGCGAAAAATGATGATATCCCCTGGACACCGTTAAAAAAACTCCTGGCAGAAAGCTGTTTGGCTATGGTCAGCACTGCAGGATTTTATCTTGAAGACGATGAACCCTTTGATATTGACAGCGCAAGGGGAGATGCCAGCTTTCGCATAATTCCTTCAAACTTCTCCAAAGAAAAGCTAAAGATTGCCCATACCCACTATCCCCATGCCGGTGTGAAAGAAGATGTCAATGTGCTTTTTCCCATCGATCGCATTCTGGAACTTGTTGAGGCCAACGTTATTGGTAAACTGGCAACAAACTTTTACAGCTTTGGATTTGGGGGAGATTTGGTTCAAGCATTCATTGGTGAGCCTGATGGGAGTGCTCATCAACTTGTCCAAAAACTTAAGGCAGATGAAGTCGATTGTGTGCTTATGATTCCTGCCTGACCACTCTGCAATCGGGCCGGTGGTCTGATCACACGTGTTCTTGAAGCCAACGGTATTCCAACGGTTTCGCTTTCTATAAACCGTCAAATATCAGAGAAACTTTTAGCACCACGAGCTGCTTTTGTTAAGTTTCCTCACGGGGCTTCTTTTGGGGAACCCCACAATCGCCTTCAACAAATGACAATTTTACGTGAACTACTGTTGTTGCTGAAAACGGCAAAGGAACCTGGCATTTTAGTGGATCTGCCCTATAAATGGAGACGTTCGATTTACGAAGAAGTGACTTGGGAATCTTTTGTTGCCAGTCAGTAATATAGAACGTTTGTTTAAATATAAGCAAAACATGAAAAATGGAAAAAATATTGATCAGGATTTTTCAGGCCACCATCTCCGCGATAATGTCCTTGATGGGTTTGATTTCCTTGATCAAGGCGCTGACCTGGCCCGCGCCTGCTGGAAACAGGTCAAAGTCCCCGTTCGTCCAGGCCTGGGGCGCGTTCATCAGGTTGTATTCCTGGTTCAGGTCTGTACCCGCGGCCATGAGTTTGTCCAGTTTGGGGTTGATGATGGTGCGCATGGCCATACCTCCCACAGGCAGGCGGGTGGTCCCGGCATCGCCGCATCCCAGGATGGCTTCCTTCCAGGCTTGGGAGGCCGGGCTTTCCTCTGAGGCGAGAAACGCAGTCCCGATCTGCACGCCCTGGGCCCCCAGGGCCAAGGCGGCCCGGTATCCCCTGTGTTCGGAAATCCCGCCGGCGGCCACCACGGGCACGTCGACCATGTCACAGACCATGGGGATCAGGATCATGTTCGTGGACTCCGGGCCGGCGGCACGCAGCCCCCCGGACTCGGTGCCGGAGACGACAACGGCGTCCACGCCCGCTTCCGTGGCCTTGACGGCGAAAGGCGCGGCCAGGGTGACGTGCAGGCCCTTCATACCCAATTCCTTGATCTTGGGGTAGATGCGCTTGGGGGAGCCGGCCGACGTGGTCACGGTCTTGACTCCGGCTTCAGCCAGAATTTCCAGGATGGCCTCGTTGTTGGGGTTCATGGCAATCATGAGGTTGGCTCCAAAGGGTTTGTCTGTCAGGTCCTTGGTTTGGGCCACGGTGGTTTTCACCTCTTCCATGTCGGTGGCGTATCCCAGGGCCAATAAGCCGAAGGCTCCGGCTTCGGACACGGCGGCCACCATTTTAGGATCATTTAGTGCGCCGATGGGTCCTTGGATGATGGGGTAATTGCAGCCCAGGATTTCAAGGATTTGTGACATTGTATTCACCTCCGATGGTTGCTGTGATGGGTTATTGATTTAATTTTCTGTTAGCGTGAAGATAGAAGACCGGTCGTATAATAAAAGTCAAGGGATTTTTTACCGGATCATTGCGTTAATTTGCCATAATGCAATCGTACGAAAGGGACGCAATCATGGAGAATTCGAAACAAGCAACACAACGCCTGGCAAAAGCTTATGCTGGCCGGGGTGATCCGAATGGTTGGTTTGAAGAGTTTTATGCAAAGGCCGAAGGCGATATCCATAAGGTATACTGGGCAGATCTGAAACCCAGTCCATTGCTGCTCGATTGGATATCGGAACATACAAATTTATCAGACAAACGGGCCATAACTATCGGCTGTGGATTGGGCGATGATGCAGAAGCATTGGCACAACATGGATATCAGGTAACTGCCTTTGATATTTCTCCGTCAGCCATTGCCATGTGCAAACAGCGTTACCCTGATAGCTCTGTAGAGTACCTGGTTGCTGATTTATTTAATATTCCTGTTAAATGGCGACAGGGATTCGATTTGGTTTATGAATGTAACACCATCCAGATTCTCAAAGGCTCGAGCCGGATCCAAGCCGTCCAAGCCATCTCGGATCTGGTAGCACCAGGAGGCGAGGTATTGGTTTCGTGCCGCAGTCGAGAAGTTGGCGTACAGTCGGACACATTCCCACTCGCTTTGGACCGTGATGAAATGGAGGGTTTCATGCGGACAGGTTTGTTCGAGACACATTTTGTGGCCTACGATGACGACCAGGAACCGCCAGTTCCCCATTTTTTCGCAGTATATAATCGACCTGTCTGAACATGCTGCAGGGATTAGCGAACGAATCAAATAGACAAAACCTTTACCGATTTGCCCAAGGGTGTTGAACATAGTATAGTGTCCATCCATGAATGGCATTTCTGGATGGACACTATATGGAGGAAACCAGTGAGCAACTATTTAATGATCGATATCGGTGCTGGCACCATGGACATCATGTGTCAAGTACCCGAAGAAAACATGCACTATAAAGCGGTGGTCCAGTCGCCAGTGCGAACCGTTAGTGCCGCCATCGCTGCAACGCATGGCGATTTGCTGGTCACCGGGGTCGAGATGGGCGGAGGGCCGGTAACAGAAGCCCTCAAAACCCGCGCCCGTCTGGCCAATGTGGTCATGTCAGCTTCGGCCGCCGCCACCATTCATCATGACCCAGACCGGGTCAAAGCCATGGGCATTCAAATTGCGACCGCTCAGGAAGTCGTTGATTTTAAACGTAACGCCAAATATACACCCATTACCCTGCAGGACATTGACCCGGTGCGAATCCGACAGATTGTAGAGGGCTTTGGCTTGCCGTTTGAATTCGAAGCCATTGCCATATGTGCCCAGGATCACGGAATTGCACCGGCCGGTGTCTCTCACCTGGACTTTCGTCACCATCTGTTCAAGACGGAACTGGATAAACAGCCATACCCTCACACCCTTCTCTATAGGCCGGACAACCTGCCGGATGAATTCAACCGGCTCAAATCCATTGCCCATAATGCTTCCGGTCTACCGACGCGAAAGGTCTATGTCATGGACAGTGGCATGGCGGCCATTGCCGGAGCCGCCATGGATGCTTCCCTGCAAAACAAAGCGGTCGTCATGGTGCTGGACATCGCCACCTCCCACACCGTGGGCGCCGTATTGGGAAACGGCGAACTGATGGGCAGTTTCGAATACCACACCCACGACATCACGCTGGAACGGCTTGAAGATTTAATTCAGGATCTGCCGGAAGGAAAGCTCAGCCACAAGCAGATTCTGGCCGAAGGTGGCCACGGTGCCTACTTGCGCAACGCACCCGGTTTTGATCGCGTCGAAGCCATTGTGGCAACCGGTCCCAAACGCAGGTTGTTGACCCATTCCAAGCTGCCCATCATCTGGGGTGCTCCCTGGGGAGATAACATGATGACCGGGTGTGTGGGGCTCTTAAAGGCTGTGATGCATAAGGAAGACGGAATGCCATTGGATCTGTTTTAACTTGCCGTCTCACACCCATTCCTGTGACGCATGATGGGTATGGTGCCAACCCGCTGGCCTGTGAAGCGGCCCTAGCTGTCTTGGATATTTATAAAGAAGCGTGCTGTGTTACAACTGGCTTGAGAAGGATCTGCGATTCCTTGCCAGATTTATCTTGACAGGACCACACAATGCCTATATATGAACATGTATTCATATATAGGCATGAACATTTGTAGGGGACAATTATGCTTACAAGACATGACAGCTGCAACGCCGGAATTGCCATTATCGCCAACATAAAAGATGTTCCGCCGGTTCGAGAGTATTTGCCAAAAGACGAGGAACTATACGACCTGGCCGATTTTTTTAAGGTGTTAGGTGATTCCACCCGCATTAAGATCTTGTATGCACTGTTTTCTGCGGAGATCTGCGTACAATGCCTGGCGGAGCTGCTCAGCATGAGCCAGTCCGCGGTTTCTCACCAGTTGCGTATCCTGAAGCAGGCTCGACTGGTGAAATATCGTAAAGAGGGCAAGTTCATGTTTTACTCTCTATGCGATGAGCACGTGACACAGTTAATCACCCAAGGAATGGCACATCTATCGGAAAGATGAAGTTGCATTAACTCGGCCACACGGCAGAATCTACGGGGAATGCGCTCGCTGTTTTGGTTCAGGTTCAGGAGAACGTTTTATGAACATAACTATTTCACAACTACTAAGTTATATAACGCCATTTTTTTTGGCTTGCTGGGAAATGATGGTGGAGATGGCCCCCTACATGTGTCTGGGCTTCATCATGGCCGGGGTGTTGCATGTGTTTATTAACCCCAAATTGATTTTGCGCTATCTGGGCAAGGGGCGGGTTAAATCGGTGTTTTGGGCAACTTTGCTGGGTATTCCGCTGCCGCTATGCTCCTGTGGCGTGCTACCCACCACGGCCGGGTTGAAAAGACAAGGTGCCAACGACGGTGCATCCATGGCCTTTATGATCGCTACCCCCGAAACCGGCGTCGATTCCATGGCTGTAACGTATGCTCTGCTGGATCCCATCATGACGATATTTCGACCGGTTGCGGCATTTTTTACGGCTATCTCAGCCGGTTTGATCCAGAATTTTTTCGGTAAGTCTTATACCGACTCCAAAGCCGATATCGAACCCGATATGTCCTGTCGGATCGACAACTGTTGTGATGGCGTGAACTGTCCGCCCGAGGTCCATCGTCGCCATCACAGCATGGCCGTGAAAATCAAGACCTGTTTTGCCTATGGTTTCGGTGAAATATTGGATGATATCGCCAAATGGCTGATTCTGGGTGTGGCCATTGCCGGGGCGATTAGTGTTCTGGTACCCGACAGTTTTATGAAAACCTATTTGGATGGCGGCATTCATTCTATGCTGATCATGCTTGTGGTGGGGATTCCTTTTTATATCTGTGCGACCTCTTCAACCCCCATCGCCGCCGCCCTTATTCTTAAAGGGGCTTCCCCCGGTGCGGCGCTGGTGTTTCTCCTGGCAGGGCCGGCTACCAATGCGGCCACCATTTCGGTGGTTTACGGTCTGTTCGGACGGCGTGCCACGGTGATCTACCTGGGAAGCATCGCCATCAGTGCTATTGTCATGGGCTTGTTGCTGGACAAGGTATATGCCTGGTTTCAGATCACGGCATCCTCGGTAGCAGGTGAAGCTGGTGAAATCATCCCCCATGAGTTGGGATATGTCACAGCCGTAGTGCTGATCGTTTTGATAGTCAAGAGTCTGGCGACGCGTTGGTACCGCAAACGGAGCGGGAAGGCTAGCTGCTGCGACCATGACCACGGCAACCTGGGTACTGCCGGTAACGTCCATGGCGGTTGTGGATGCGGCCATGATCATGCAGTGATAGCTAGCACTGCGGGCAGTGAAGTCGGCAGCGGTCGTGGCTGAGCGTATAGACGAGCTGGAGAAGGAGAACATGCGACTGAGAAGTCAGGTCTTTAATCTGAATCAACAGATCACCGTCATGAAACGGATGCTGCCGGGTGAGGGCTAAGTCGCGGTGAGCAAAGGCAACTTGATACCTGTAAGGGCAATTCTATTACGGTGGATTTGCCCTTTTTTGCATTTTCACAAGAAAGAGGAAAAATAAATGAAAGCTGGCTATTTTCAATACCATCCCGAATTTGGTGCTCCCAAACGAAATTTGGAAAAAGTTGAAGATTCTCTTGCTGGCGTTGATGCAGATATTATTGTTCTGCCTGAGCTTGCATTTACCGGATACTTTTTCGAAGATCGTGAGGAGTTGAAAAAATTAGCGGAAGTTGTCTCAGAATCTCCTACTTTACATAGCCTATCGAGACTATGTAAAGACAACGCATTTTATTTGGTAGCTGGATTCGCGGAACAATACAAAGAGCAACTTTATAACACTGCGCTTGTAATTGGTCCATCGGGGTTGTTGCATCGTTATCGCAAACTCCATTTATTTAATACTGAAAAAGAGTATTTTGACCCTGGTGATACACCGCTTAACACAATAGAGATTAGAGGGGCAAAGGTAGGCGTCATGATTTGTTTTGACTGGGTATTTCCTGAAGTTGCTCGATCTCTTGCACTGCAAGGAGCTGACCTACTTTGCCATCCCTCGAACTTGGTACTGACGTATTGCCAGAAGACCATGCTTACTCGCTCTCTTGAAAATTCAGTATATTCAATAACAGCAAACAGAACCGGGAAGGAGACTCGTCCACGGGGAGAGCTTTTATTTACTGGCCAAAGCCAAATTGTGGGACCTATGGGAGAGATTGTTGCAAGTTCTGACTCCCACGAGGAGGCCGTGGTTATTTATGATATTGACCTATCCAATGCTCGGAACAAACTTATAACTGAAAACAACGATTTATTTTTGGACAGACGACCAGCGTTTTATGATCCCATTGTTTAACCTATTTTCTGTCTGTCTTTGATATATATGGTGGCCGGTTTCAAAACTTGCCTTATTTAATGACGTGATTGAACTTTTTTAATACCTATTTCATCCAGCATTTTTTTGATTTCATCCCTTTTTCCCGGATCATCCATCGTTGCTAACGCCTTTTGTAGATGAAGTTCGGCGGTTTTTAATTTTGCAATTCTTTTGTTATAGATACCGAGGTAATAATGGGCGTAACTCAACTTGTTCAGTTTTCCATAGCTCAAACCAAGCTGTTGATATACCAAAGTATATTTAGGGTACAAGCCAATGGTCTTTTCAAATGTATCGGTAGCATCATGATATCTTTTCATTTCCATCTGTGTGCGACCAAGATAAAAAAGTCTACGCGGATGGTTTGGGGCCATAATTTCTAACGAAACCAGAATATCCAATGCTTTTGGGTATCGCCCGGCTATAAAATAGATACGCCCGAGTTCTATGATAAAATACGGCTCCAAGGCATTGATTTCAAGTGCCTTCTTCATCTGTGCGATGGCATCATCATAGTTGTCAGTCCTGGCTAAGATGAGACTATAACCAAAGTGTGCCAAGGAATTTTTCCCGTTTTTGGCAATATCGGTTTGAAACTGTGTCAAGTCTGCTTGTAGATCCCCGTAGGAAGCAACCAGCCAGGTACGCGTTCTTTGAAAAGGGTAAGGATCGAAATTGGTTTGAACCTTTTCATGCGATGCCATCCAATTGTCAATATTTACCATCCGCTCTTCCGGAGCCGGATGTGTTCGCATATACGTCGGAATTATGCTTGAATCGAACCACTCCTTGCCTCGCATTTTTTCCATCACCACAAGCAGTCCTTTTGCATTATAGCCTGCGAGGTTCAAATACTTGAGTCCGACCTGATCTGCTTCAGTTTCATCCTCGCGGCTGTAGGCAAGCGAAACGGTCTGACCGGCTGCAGCTGAACCCACGATGACGGCACCGGCAGCATCACCAGCCCCACCTATTCCGAGCAACACGCCGGCAGCCATGCCGGCAAGGGTTGCCAGATTTGTTTTTTTTGACTGTTCGATTCTTTTGGATATGTGTCGAAGAGATGCATGTGCAATTTCATGGGAAATTACCCCTGCCAGCTCTTCCTCGCTTTCCATAGCCCGTATCAATCCAGTGTTGACAAAAATATGACCCGCCGGACCGGCAAACGCATTTAAGCTCTCATCTTCTATTACATAAAAATGGTATTTAAACGGCTGCGAGGGAAAGACTGAAAGAATTTTTTGGCCGAGATCATTTATGTAATTCACAACGATGGCTGTATCAATCACCTTGTAATGTCTGAAGACAACGGATAAAAACTCGCGGGATAATTCTTTTTCTTTTTCGATGCTTATCCCCTCCGCTCCTGGCGGTACAAATATGCCCGTGAAAACGACCAGCAATGTGCAAAACATAACTATACGTTTATAAATTTTCATAAAACCTCTTTTGCAAATTATCCATAGTCAGCAACATAAAGCGCCACGTCTAAAGCTTCCGGAGCATTAAAGCATTAATAACTATTTGGAAGTACGATATATTATTCCAATACGGATATCCATAAATACCTTCTGGTTTCTCATCCTAAAAGCTGTTCAGTAGCTTGACGGCCATGACCAGCATGGCAACTGCTAGGAAGATCCGAATTGTCTTTTCCCCCTTTCGGACAGCAACCTTGGCAGACCACCAGCCGCCAATGGCATTTCCAACGGCAAGTGCGATGCCGTATTTCCAGTTGATATTATCGGTCCAAGCAAATATTATTATAGCAGGGATCGTATAGATGAAAAAAACGGAGGCCTTGTGCATGTTGATGTGCACCAAATCCATTTTCAGTATATGGCTCAAGGCACCAATCATTAGAAAACCGATGCCGACCTGGTGAAATCCTCCGATGAACCCGATAGCCATCATGCTTGGGTAAATCAACCAACGATGAGCCGGCTTGGCAATTTGAGTGGTGGTCGTTTTTTTTGATCTTGGGATAATGACGGTTAATAAAATACCCAAAATAAAGAACGCCAAGACCCGCTGGAAAAGAATGCTGTCAAGTTTTACCGCGAGAATAGCGCCTGCTATGGCGCCGGGAAGCGCGAAAGCGGCAAACTTCAGGCTGGTTTTAAATTCAAACAGTTTTTCTTGTTTGAAGGATAGGATGCTGGCAATGGTCTGGATGAAAATGGCCAGACGGTTGGTGCCGTTTGCCAGGGGGCTGTCCAGACCGAGAAAAATCAAAAGAGGCAAGGAAATGGCCGATCCGCCGCCGGCCATAACGTTCAGAAACCCGGAAATTACTCCAACAACTATCAGTAAAAGGAGAAAAAGAATATCCTGCATCATCCGGCCCCTGAAGAAATTTGCATAATGCCCCCTTATTCAATCGGTCGATTTTATAGTTGGAAAAGGCAAAAGAATCAAATAGAAAATTGAAGAGGCCATTGAAGATAATGATCCTTTTTTTGCGAAAGTGCGGTGCCGCAATTCAAAGTATTTCGGAAAAAATCCCGAAATACCCTGTCGCTTGCAGCAGGGATGCGGATTTTAGCCTTTCGCACCGGAGCGACAGCGTCGCGTATCATAAAATCGTGCTACGATTTTATTAAGAATATGATTTGGAGAATTTAATATGGGGAAATATATCGGCTATCATATTAAAATCTTCGCTTTGGTATCAGGCATGCTTACTGCCTCGTGCTTTGTATGCCTCCTGGTCCAGTCCGCTATGGCCGAAACCTTCGCTTTTACCGCTAGTTATAATTATATCTTCACACAGCTGGAAACCGAAGATCAGGCCCGCGTCATTGCCCAGACCAGAACCCGGCAGGCAATCTTCAATGCTGCCGGACCGACTATCCAGAAATCCAAGATCTTTAAAAACTCACTACCCGTCGAGAATCTCTCAAATGCTTTGGCTTCTGGCGTGATGACCTTTGAAACCAACTTTTTGACCATGAAAAAGACAGCCAAAGGACATATTGTTTCCCTCAAGCTCATAGGCAGAATCAATATGGACACACTCGAAAAGGACCTGAGCGACTTCATCGAGAATCCGTTTCTCTTTGACAATGCCCTGTCAAACCGCAAACGCGTGAGAGCAGTACTGGACGGTCTGGATGATTTACAAGAGAAGTATCGGGTTGTTCAGCAAGGGAAAAAGCAAAAAAACCTGATTCCTGAAAGAGAGCTGCTGGCAGGTAAGCGCTGGCGCTTGGTTAACAAACTGTCGGCCATTTCCTTGAGCGACACGATCATCGCTGCAGCGTTGAAAGAAAAAGTTCTGGATCCGGGTGAGAGCATCAAGAGACTGAATCGGGCCATTGCCATGGATGATCACTATGAGTGGCTCTATCTGCACCGGGGAAGGGAGTTCAGCCACCTGAAGGATCGGATATCGGCGTCCGCAGATTTCGACAGGGCTGCTGTCCTGAATCCGTATCTTATTTTTTCCTACGAATTTAAAGGCGACGTCCTATATGACGCCGGAGAAATAGAAGATGCGATTAAATCCTATAATAAAGCGATTGCCCTCGATCAGCAGTACGAGCAAGCACTCCTTAAGCGGGGCAGGGCATACCGGGAAATGAATCAGTACAATTGGGCTGCCAGAGACTTCACCCGGGTCATCAGCATAGATCCGAACAACCCAGCCGGGTATCTGGAACGTGGCGCCACCCGGCATGCCTCTGGAAAATATACTGAAGCTGCCGCAGATTTTGGTAAGATCATGGCTCTGAACCCTGAAGACGGGGAAGCATACGCAAAAA
Organism: uncultured delta proteobacterium; assembly: GCA_963842925.1. GTDB lineage: Bacteria > Desulfobacterota > Desulfobacteria > Desulfobacterales > B30-G6 > B30-G6. The sequence goes on along the minus strand of CAWJIL010000003.1, from coordinate 375,480 downwards.
GAGGCCAGGCATGGATGGCGGCCGGTCTGCCCGACAAAGCCTGCGAAGACCTGAAAAAAGCATGTGAATTTGGGGCTTGCGACGATCTCCGGGCAGCAACCGCCGAACGCGTATGTTTTTCCTTGGATTCGGCAAGCGCAGGCAAGTGGTTGCAAGTGTGTTATGAAAAGGTTGTCAACGGCGAGTGGAAACAGGCGATTCAGGCTGCAACCCTGGCTATTTATTATGACCCTGAAGCCGTGAATCCATACATCAATCGCTCCTGGGCTTATGCAGAAATCAGCGCATTCGAAAACGCCTTGGAAGACTGCAATGAAGCTCTGAGGTTAAGCCCCGGGAATGCCATGGCGTTTAACAACCGGGGCTTGGTTTACGAGAAAAAAGGAGACCTAAACCGAGCTGAAAAAGATTACCTGAAAGCCTGCGAACTTGGTTTTGAAATCGGATGCAGGAATTATTTAGCAGTAAAGAACGCTTCCCAAAAGAAAGAACCCGGGGTCGATCTACTCCTCCGCCAGAGTGGGGACAAATACCGGAGCAAGGATTGGAATACAGTGGTACGCCTGACATCTCTTGCCATAAAGAAAGAGCCTGTTAGTTACCGGGCCTTTACCATCCGAGCCGCCGCCTTCATTCAGACCTCAAGATTCGAAGAGGCCCTGACCGACAGCAACGAGGCTATCCGCCTGAACCCATCTTTCGGCTTAGCTTACAACAACCGGGGTTCTGCCCTCGAGCACATGGGGAAATTAGAAGAGGCAATGGTGGATTACCGCGTTGGGTGCCTCCTCGGTGCCGACGTGTCCTGCCAAAACCACGCCCGCATTGAACGGAAATAGCGCGTGCATTCCCTGCAGGTTCTGCCGTGCGGCAGTGTTTCGCATGCTGCAGGGTGTTGAGACATTATTACCAAAGAATGACAATGAAAGCGGCGCCCATTACAGCGGCTGATCCTATGCCAAGTCCACCATGATCCGAATCGGTGCTGGCGATAATGGCTTCCGTGGCAAATCCAATGGCACCAAGTGTGCTTAGTGCGATATGAAGGTTTGATTTTGAAAAACCTTCGTCAATCTCGAACATATCCCCATACTCATAGTAACCGGTTGCCAAGGTCATTACACCAAGCGTCGCTGATCCCACAGCCGAATAATGGTGCGTTGAACTGTCGGATCCCGTCGCCGCTGCCACACCAGCCAAAAGAAGCGTACCATACCCTAAATACTTGTGAAGAAAGCCCATATCCAATGAGCTGTTACTCTCTGAGAATGATGATGACTGTAAATTGGATAGGGGTGTTCCATGCTGGAAGTAGGTGGCATCATCTTCAAATGAAGTTTGGTTATCTATTAAGTCATACAATTCAGAACCGGCATAGCTCGCTCCATGCCAGGCCAAGAGAATCAACAGAATAAGTACAAAACTTCGAATAAATTGCATCTTTTCAATTTCCTGTTCCTGTCGTCGGTGGTCTTTGCGACCCGGAAGGCACATTAAAAACGAAATGCGAGACCGAAATAGTACTGCAAGCCTTCGATGTCAACTTCTCCCCCCTCATCCTCAAAGCGCATGGTTGTTTTGTTAATCCGGACTCCCATATTAAGCCCAAATTGTTCCGACAGAAAGATATCAATGCCCGCTCGAGCGTATAAACCAACACCAAATTTGCATTCATTCAATATTACCTGCATCCTGCTGGGAGTGTGTCTCTAAACATTTCAAAGCATAGACATATCGCTTCCTTTTTCTGATCATCTAAAGACATGAATTGACACCCTATGCCTCGATTTGTCTTGCAAACCACTTTGGTTTTGAATCTTATGGTGTTTTTTTCAGTCGGAAGCTTGATATTGATCGTTATAACTTGCCCGACTTTTATACTATTCAATACAAGCGTTTCTATAAAAATACCGCCCAAACTAATATCTGTAATTTTCTGAATGCCGTCAATGCCAAGAACACTTGCATTACAATGCAATTCAAGCCTGGGGTCTTTTCTTTTTTCTTTTTTGACTATTTTTTTCTTACTACGAAGATCAACCATTTTGTATCCTATTACCACAGTAGTTTATTGATCTGTTATTCCTTTTCAGCGTCTCGATTATCAAGGCTTATTTATTCAACTCTAAATTGTTCAACAATCGATCATGCATTATAGTATGTGGAGTACTTTCTATATAACATGTTTTTACAAATCTTTCCATCAGGTGATCAATGACTTTATTGTATAATGCCCCTCTACAGGGGACTTTCTTGACGAAATAGACATATAGGCGTATGAGTAAAAAAGTCTCTTTTTCACATTTGACAAACACAGGAGGATTCAATGGCAATTCGAGAAGGCAAAGCAGCACCGGCATTCACGTTGCCGGATGCAGACGGTAAAAAGGTTTCACTCAGGGATTTTAAAGGCAAGCATGTGATACTCTATTTTTACCCCAAGGACAACACCTCCGGGTGAACCAAGGAAGCCGCAGGCTTCCGTGACCTGTATGGTCAATTTCAAAAACGGGGTACGGTCATCCTGGGCGTTTCGCCCGATACCCAAGCATCTCACCAAAAGTTTATTGCCGACCATGGCATTCCTTTTCCCCTGCTGTGTGACCCGGATAAGAAGGTGATGGAAAAATACGGAGCTTTCGGGGAAAAAAAGATGTATGGCAAGGTGGTTATGGGAGTGATCCGTTCGACCGTCTGGATTGGTCCCGACGGCAAGGTCCGCAAACACTGGGCAAAAGTTGTCAAGGCAGCGGATCATCCTGCAAAGGTGCTGGAAGTGCTGCAGTAATCTTTATCAAATCTTTACACAACCATCCAAAAGAGTGCTTATTGTGAGTCTATAACATTGTAACAAGTATATTCCGACTTTGAAAGGAAAGGATGAATGCAATGAAGAAAAAAGACCGCTTAGGCAATGGATGGTTTTGTATTCTGCTGGGTTCGATATTTTTTTTATGGACCTGCTCGCAACCCATGGAACCGGCAATCAGTCAGGAAACAAAAATAAAGGAATCTTCCATGAACGTTAAAAAAGGTGTGCCGCCAATGGATAAGGCCGTGCCACCCAACTTTGAAACCGCATCTTTCGGGATGGGGTGATTCTGGGGCATCGAATCCCGGTTCGGGATTATCGAGGGTGTTATCCGCACGCGTGTGGGATATGCCGGCGGCGAAATGGAAGGGCCCAGCTACGGAAAAATGGGTGATCACACGGAAACAGTACAGGTGGATTTTGACCCAGGGCGCATTACATATGCCCAATTGCTGGAGATTTTTTGGAACAACCACCAACCGACCAGCCGGAACTGGTCCCGGCAATACATGAATGCAATTTTTTACCATAACGATGAACAGCGTCAGCTGGCCATGGATTCCAAAACTGTTGTAGAGCAGAAAGATGACGAAACCATTCGGTCACAAGTACTACCGCTTCGTTCCTTTACCATGGCCGAGGATTATCATCAGAAATATATTCTGAAACAACATACCCAACTCAAAAACGAGCTTTCGCGCATCTATCCGCAGCACCGGGATTTCGTATCATCCACGGCTGTGGCGCGTTTGAATGGATATACAGGCGGGAATGGGACCCGCGATCAATTGTCACGGGAACTGGAAACACTGGGATTGAGTGCTAAAGGGAAACAAATATTATCGGAACTAGTGGGGCAGTAGAATAGGGTTCAAGGGGAATAGGGTTCATTGAGTTTGTTGTGCTTCTTGGGTTCATTGGGTTGATGAAACGGAAACAAGTTGATGGCTCTATACCGACGACCTTAGGCAACACAATAAACCCAAAGAGCACAATGAACAAAGCAACTACGTTTGTAGGGTTTGAGGGGGGTTGACGGCTTAAAGCAGAGAGCAGCATCCCAGCTTCCGAGCGTCCTGGCTTCCCAGCATACGCGCTTTATTTCTTGCGTCCGGTAAACACCCAGTAAAACAGCCAACCCAGTATCACCGGTCCCACACCGGCATATAGAAAAAGAATCATATCTTTACGCCATGGCTGTAAAAATGCCGCAGCCACGATCGGGTAAATCACCGAAGCGGCAATGGCTATCCGCAGATTGCGTGAGATGACGATTGCCGGGCGGGTCGATGTCTGTGCGCCCTTTTTTTGCAGCATGCGTGGTAGGAATAAAATGCCCAGAAGAATGGCGGCAACCAGCAATATTTCATGAAAACCGGACATCGGTCCTCCTTGGTTAAACCTTCTCCGGGCATATTAACCCCATTGTTGCATAAACAACATGGCAAAGTATATATAATGAGTTGTTATTATATGCAATATCGTAGCGATAGCGCCATGTCCTGGATTTTCTCCCAGGTGAATTTTAAGAATGGTGTCTATTTTGCCATGTTGTTGTACCCTACGGGAAAGCCGGAGAATTTCAGATCCTGCGTTGCTGAGGGTTCGAAGTAAAAAACTACGACTTCACCCTCAGACGCCTTGGCTCTGAATCTCTCCGGCTTTTGCAACGCTGGGGTTAAGATGTCGATTAAAATATCCAAAATCTAAAATCCTTCCAGGGCGAACTTGAAAAACGTTCAAATCAAATCAAGGCTCCGATTCGGTATCACAAAAGGATGGTGGAATCAATAAAACAACCGGATGCTTCGAATTGACATCGGGAAAATCCTGTATAAATTGTATTGATATGAACATTCATTACTGCACACAATGTGGGTCTATGGTTTCGACCCGGACGCCTTCAAATGACGAACGGGCCAGACAGGTTTGCACTGTCTGCGGAAGCATTCATTATCAGAACCCTAAAATGGTGGTGGGATGTATACCCGAATATGAAGACCGCATCCTTCTCTGCCGGCGTGACATTGAACCTCGCAGGGGTAAATGGACTTTGCCGGCCGGATTTCTAGAAAACGGTGAATCTGTCCGGGAAGGCGCCATGCGGGAAACATTCGAAGAGGCACGGGTACAGGTTGAAATCATCGCACCCTACCGACTCTTTGACCTGGTGTTTGTGAACCAGGTGTATCTCATTTTTCGGGCCCGGATCCTGGTGCCTGAATACGGACCGACCCGTGAAAGTTCCGAGGTAGAGCTGGTGCATGAGAATGACATTCCCTGGGACGATATCGCTTTCCCCGTTATTCAAAAGACCCTGCTGCATTATTTCAGAGAGCGCAGGACAGGAAGATTTGAATTTCAAAACCTTGAACTGGCAGAATCATCAGCGATAAGCCTTAAGCCGTAAGCCTTAAGCTGTAAGCGGCTTAAAGCTTATTGCTTATCGCTTAGAGCTTAATAATACCAGCCCCAGGACAAAAGCCGCGGAAACCAGAAAGCAGAAACCCATGGCGCCAAAGACAATCCGCAGGCCGTACAGATCAGCGAGATAGCCGGAAACTGCAGCAGCGGTTGATCCGACCCCGAAGGAGAGGATAAAGAGCATTCCATAGCCAAGACCCTGCCGATGCTGGGGCATGTATTTTGAAACAATAAAATTTTGAGCGGGCTGAGTCGCAAATGAAAAAAAAGCATAGCCGATAGATGCCAGAAGCAGGAGCACTCCTCTGGAAAAAGACATGAAAAAGACAAAAATGGTGCCCATGCAGACAGTGACAAGGTATATTTTTTCTGCCGGATAAATATCGGTAAGGCGACCGGCCACATATTGCCCCAAAGCGCCGGATACCAGGGCCAGAGTTGCAAACGCACCGCCCATAGCCACCACGTTCATTTTTAGAAACCCCAAGTGGATATTTTGTCCCATGTAGGTGGGCAAAAAAGTCATGATACCCTTGTAGGACAAGCCCAGGGCCGTGGCCGACAGGAAAAAAAACCAGAGGGATAGAATGGTATTCCGCCTTTCAGGAGCGGCCTGAAGAGATGCTTGAGGTGCGCTCTTCTTCTGACGGGTCGGATGTCTGGGCAGGGTCAGGGAAAAGAAGGCCAGGCCGACACCCATAAGACCGAAAACAACATGCGGTGTTCTCCACCCCAGTTTTGTGCCGATCAAGGCCGATAAAACCGGCACCACAGCCACCCCGACACTGCCGGCGATACCATTGATGCCAAAGGCTGTGCCCTTCTCCCGGACACCCAGAGAGATCAAGGTGTTAGCTGCAGGATGAAAGGTGCTGCAGAAGGCTCCCAACAGGCCCATGACGATGGCGTAGAACACCAGGGAGCCAGCCGGCAGGACAAGGACACCGGCTGTGCCGGCACCAAACAGGTAGAGGCTGATAAGTCGCCGAGGTCCGATTTTATCGGCCAGGATCCCGGCCGGCAGAGATCCGAGTCCAAAAGCATAAGAGAATATCGTAACAATGATTCCCATGGTAAAGTAATCCGCACCAAATTCGGCCATGACCAGGGGCAGGAGTGGTGGCAGAACACCTTCATACAGGTGAACCAGCCCGTGGGATGTGGTTACGAGTCCCATGATTTTTTTTTCTTCGGGGTTCACGCGAAATCCTTTCCGGCATTGGTACGAAACAGCATGTACAATAACCAATACCGGGTGCTTCGGTAATTCGACGCATGAGCTTATATGGGCATATCTGGAGAATCAACCTAAATAATCATTTCGGAAAATTTATATCTCAAAGGTCTCATTAATTTCCAGCACCTGGACGGAAATATCAGGATGGGATGTCTGGAGCCGTTTTACAAAAGGTTTTGTATCCACCAGGGTAGAAATCGGCGGGAAAAAGTTGTCCTGATGGTGGGGTATGACCATCTTTGGGGTGAGAGACGAAACATAGCGATGGGCAATACGGGTGATATGGGTGTGCCCCTGCATGGGTACCAGTAGGATGTCAAGCCGCGGTTGTTCGAGTCTTTCCAGTTCAGATATCGGGGAACCGCCGCTGCCAAAGTGATGAAGGGTTTTTCCCTCGAGATGGAGACGCCAACTGAGGACCTGACCTTCAGGGTAGTTGCGCAGCAACGGTAGATACCGGGGCAGGTTGAGATGCATCCGGCAGAGGGTTTTGACCATCAGCCACTTGTCGAATTGGATGTGATGACTGAAAAAAGCCTGGATTTTCAAATCGTTGAAGTGAAATGCTTCGCCATCCTTTTTCACACGATGGATACGGCTAGCGTTCAACCCGTTCCGGATCAATGTCTGATCCACACCCCTGCCACAGTAGACCATCGCATTTGTTTTCGAAGCAATTTCCGGTACATCGAAAATGTGATCAAAATGTCCATGGGTGATTAAAATCAGATCGGCGGCCTGGATGTCAGATGGTTGCAGTGGTTGTTTTGGAAGCGCCTTGTGGTTGCGCTTGAAATAGGGGTCGATCAGCAGGGTGTGCTCATTGCTTTCAATTCTGAATCCGGCAGTGCCAAACCAGGTGAGTTTCACGTGGCCCCCATCCGCAGACAATCTAAGGCATCCAAGCTGATATGGATCAGCAGGCCAATACTCAGGATGCGCAGGCGGGGTATCAACAACAACAGGGGGTAGATGATAATTGCCGTGGTTGAATGGAGGGGATGAAACCCGATGCTACACCGGTTGGGGTCGAAAATGGGATTGGCCAGCAGGTGATCGACATCGATGACCATGGCCGACATCAGGATGAGCCAGCTTGTCAACCACTTGTCCCTGAATGCCAGCCCGGCAACAATGGCGGGAACGACAAAATGAAGCAGAATGTGCAGGAACGCCATGGATCTCGGACCTCTATTCTTTATTCATATTATTCACCGCGAATCATGACCAGGAGCATCTTAAATCGCTCTTCGGCATGCAGGGCGTGCGTAATGTTGGCCGGCATGATGAGCATTTCACCGGTCTTGACACGGGTGGTGTTGCCACCGATGGTAATTTGTGCCTGCCCATCCAGGATGGTGACCACGGCGTCAAAGGGCGCCTTGTGCTCACTAAGACCCTGCCCGGCATCAAAAGCAAATAGAGTGATGGTTCCGGTGTCTTTCCTGATGAGGGTCTTGCTGACGACAGATCCATCAGCGTAATCGGCATGCTTTGCCAGGTTGAACGGGATGCCCTTCTGGGTGCTAGCATTGTCGTTCATGGTGGTCTCCTTTGATTCTGAAAATAGTTCTGAACAGAAATAGGGAGCGCATTCCCTGTAGGTTTTGCTGTGCGGCAGTTATTCGCATGCTGCAGGGTACTCTTCAATTATGGTGGTTGTCAGAATAACTTTTCGAAACTGCTTCGAAAAATAACGTCAAACAAGCGCTCAAACGTGCAGATAAGCGTTCGTATAGCAGTTTTATCATTGAACCGCAACAGCAAGCGTGTTCCCCTAATCTTGCCGGAGAAAAGCAAGAAGCCTGGATTGTCACGGCTGACGGGCTTTTCAATATCGACAGGTGTTGCAAGGAAAGTACGGGGCGGAAATGAGATAATGCTTCCGGATTGATGTCGACGAAAGCACGGGAATCCTATTTTGGTGTTGACAAGGGGCAATGTTTATCAGTAATGACTTGGGTCATGATGCAATCATCTCTCATGGATAATAGTGATAGACGCTCCAAAGTTGATAGACGACAGTTCTCCTATGCATTCCATATACCGGAACGGAGAACGGGCGAGGAACGTCGCAGCAGCGCCGACAATCCGGAATCCAGATAGCGCAATAAGTACGCTACTCTTTCGGTGAACCGCAACAGCGGGCACGTTTTCCGTGGCTTTCGTCGGAGTTATCCAGCCAATCAGAATTAGACAAAATACCTACGGTCGGTGCGAAGCACTGCCGCAGGGTAGAATATTCCTCCCCCGCGGATGGACAGTCCTCACCGAAGTCTTGCTGAGAGGCTCTTCGATTACCCACCGATTCAACAGTTTTTTTATCAGTTGCACAAACTTGCCGCCACACTTTTTTTAAGAGCATGCCGGACTCTTAAAGGAAAAGCAATTGAAATAGCTTACAGTTTTGTGTTAAACAATACCATTCAACGCTTATTCAACGCTCAAATTTCGAACAGCCTATCAGTTTTTTCAACATGATGACGATAAAATCGATTGACGCGAAGAAGTATTACGGGATGGACATCGGAACTGCCACGGTTTTGAAAGAGCTTGGCCGTGGAAGTATGGCTGTGGTGTTTGAGGGATATCAGCGTACTCTGAAGCGCAAGATTGCCATAAAAATTTTACCCAAGGTACTCATGACCCAGTCTGCTGCCGAGATGTTTCAACAGGAAGCCGAAGCTGCGGCCATACTTTCCCACCCCAATATTATCCCAATCTATGAAGTGGGGGAAACCGACGAGTTTCTCTTCATGAGCATGCAACTGGTTCAGGGAAAAGACCTGCTGGCTTATATCACCAAGGCCAAGAAAAATGTAATACCATCCAGGAGGGTTTTGCCGCTGCTACCGACCTTCAATGTGGTTATCCATGTTCTGGAGGCGCTTGGCTATGCACACGGACAGGGGATTGTCCACCGCGACATCAAACCACCCAACATTCTGGTAGAGGCACATACACGGCGACCACTGATTTCAGATTTTGGAACAGCCAGGTTTCTGAAGGGGGATGAACTGGGAAAGGAGCTTATTCTGGGTACCCCGCTCTACATGGCACCCGAACAGATCGCCACAGCAGACGTGGATGGGCGGGCGGATATTTATGCCGTGGGAGTGATGCTGTTTCAAATGGTCGTGGAGAAACTACCGTTCGCGCGCTATCCCACGATGATGGCGCTCCTGGATCACAAACAGAAAGATCCCAAGGGTATTTTTCAGAAAAAGCCGTCCCAACTCAATACCCATCTGCACGAAAGTCTGGACCGGATTATCGGCAAGGCCATGGCATATGATCCGGAGAAGCGTTTTTCCACCTGTTCCGAACTTATCCAGGCCATGAAGTGGTACCGTAAAAACCACCTGAAGGGTTAAGCAGTATCAGCCCGGCTGAAAGACTTAGCCTGAAAATCTCACGCGTCTGATCAACGATGGCACAAGGCATTTCAGCCTGAAGCCTAGTAATCTACTGCGAAGGAATCGAAAGATGGACAAAGCAATTCTCCCAAAAGCGCTTTTGGATACCATCGGCAGAAATTTCAATTTGGTGTTCAACCAGATTTCCATGTACAATGTCTATCACAAGTCGGTTATCGGAGCGCTGGAACGGGCATACGAATCGTTTCAGGACGGCTTTAAAATTTTACCTACCATTGCCTTGTCGCTTCACCAGGACCAGTTGTTTGTCGAAGACGGGACCCTTGATTCCCGCATCAATACCAAACGCCTGACAGCCCATTTCAAAAAAACCGACATTCAGTCACTGGCTTTCGATTCGGGCATGACTCTGGCGGATTTGACCCAGTTCCTGGAAATCCTGACCGATCTCAATCGATATCCCAATGCCGACGCCATAAAAAAGGCCATGCAGGAAAAGGATCTGGATAAAATTCTGATCAACTATTTTGTCTTCCAGAAGATTAAGAACGATGAACAGGTGGTGAAAAGTGGCCAGTTTGATGAGGAGGGGTCGGGCGCTCTGGCCACGGAAGACCTTTTGGCGATCATGGCTGTTGATATCCTTTCCGAAGAGGCTCAGAAAAATATTTCAGTTCAAAATCTGATGCAGGGACCGGCCGAGTTTTCACAGATGCTCATCGAAGAAGATCTGGCAGCGGCCAGGAACGCTGAGGACGGGAGTGTTCGGCCGGGAACCGCTCTGGTGCAAAGCCTGAACCGTTTTCAGGAAGATGTCAAAGGGGTGATAGAAAATAAGACAGATGTCGACATCACCGAGCTTGCAGAAGATATTTTTAAACTGAAACGTCGGCTGATTGAGGGTATCGAGGCGCAAAAGGCCCAGGGCGTGGTTTATCTGGACCAGCAGGTTATCGATCGTGAGATTGACGAAGTCGCGGACAGTGTTTTGATCCAACTGATTACCGGGGAGTACAATCAGGGGGCGGTATCCATCAAGCGTCTGGCACAGATTGTTCTGCGGATAACCACGGATACGGCGGAGCTGCAGCGGATCATACCGAAACTCAAACGGGCCCTTCTGGATGCAGGGATGCCCATGAGGGATTATCTTCAATTCGTTCAGGAATTGAAAGAGGAACTTCAGAGCGACGAGCTTACACGTGTTCTCGAACAAAGCGCCGAAGCCATTGGTCTGGAAGGGGAGGACTTGATTCAGGAAATTGTCAGGAATCCCCAGGGGACTGCGGAACTCATCTATCTTGCAGCCGAAATACGTAAAAGTGGTCAGGACGATCGTATTCTATCCGATCTGTTGGTGGACTATGTCGAACGAGCCGGCACCGAGTTGACATTGGAAGCCATGAAAGAGACCGGTGATGGTGCAGGGGGCAGTGCTGACAGTATTTTTTCACGGATTCGTACGGAACTCGTGGACAAACTCAAGCACAAGGATATCGACCTCGATGTTCTGAAAAAAATGGAGGAGCGCTTGACCGAACGGATGGAGGAGAGCATCCGCCACCTCAAGTCCAGCATGGTTTTCAATAAAATGCGTACGGGAGATGGCCGTCCGCCGACCAAAGCGGACATGTTGAAGCTGCTTAAAACCCATGCAAAGGACGACGATGAATTAGCGGCCATTGTTCTGCAGGTCAAGGAGACACTGGCGGAGCGAGGTGTCCATGAGAGCATGTTTCAGGAAATCTATGACGAGATTATGACCAAACCGGTTCCAAGTGAGAAAGAAAAATCAAAAGCCGCCCCACCGGGCAGTCTGAACCGGGGGAGCACGCTCTTTGTGCTGGAAAAGGAGGTTTTACGATCCAAGCGTTACAATACCCCCTTTTCGATTCTTTCTTTTTTAGTGGTGAAGGCGGTCCCAAAAAAAGTTGCAAAGCCGGGCAGCGTCGCACCGGAGGACATCATTGCAGTCTTTGTGAGTGCCCTGACGAGTATTGTCAGGGAAACCGATCTCGTGGGAATGCTGGGTGCCAAAATGGTGGTGGTGATTCAACCCATGACCACAGGCGACAATGCCAGGATCGCCCTGGAGAGAATTTCAAATTTATTGAAGTCCCACGAGATGGTCATAAACGAAATTCCGTTCGATATCAATTTTGTGGTTGCCGTGACCCCCTATGATGAAGATGTGACAGTCGATCTGAAAAGCCTTGTGAAGATAGCTCAGAAGGATCTTAAAAACCTGACCGAGCGGGTATCCAAATAGAGAGTATATGGGTCTGAGGGTGATACAAGGGTTCGAGGGTGGCTATCAGCTATCGGCGGAAAGCAGTATCCAGCTTTAAAGTATCTTTGTGTCCTATCACACAAAGGCCCACATGGGATACTTGAGGATGAATCGAAACAGCGAGCGCATTCCCCCTAGATTCTGTTGTGCGGCAGTGCTTCGCATGCTGCGAGCTTCTTAGATATTTAGCGGCGAAGCCGCGCCAGATAGCATCGCATGGCGATGTTATTCCTGGTTTTCCTTGACATTACCAAGCAATACTCATAATTACAAAGGATAATAAACAGATGTTTTTTTCCATTGTTCGTAAATCGGCTATTATTTGAAAATAACCAAAAAGGAGGGAACCGATGGACAAAATCTTGAGAGTGAAAATGGGAGCGGACGGAGGTCCCCAGATCGTCGTTGAACCACTGGGCGACTACGCCGGGCTGGGTGGTAGGGCCATGACGTCGGCGGTTGTGGCAAAGGAAGTGCCACCATTGTGCCATCCCCTGGGAGTTGATAACAAACTCGTGATTGCACCCGGGATGCTCAGTGGCTCTGCAGCAGCCATGTCCGGTCGAATTTCCGTGGGATGTAAAAGCCCGCTGACAGGCGGTATCAAGGAAGCCAACTCGGGTGGTCAGCCTTCACAAATGCTGGCAAGGCTCGGGTGTGCCGCCATTATCATAGAGGGACGACCCGCTGACGATACGCTGTATAAAATGGTTGTCAACAAGGATGGCGCAAAAATAGAGGCTGATAATAGCCTGAAAATGCTTGGCAATTATGATCTGGTAGAAAAAATGAAGGCTGCATATGGTGACAAGGTGGCCTGTATCAGTATCGGACCTGCCGGGGAGATGAAGATGTCGGCTGCCTCCATCGCCTTTACGGACATGGAACAGCGTCCCACCCGGCATGCCGGTCGGGGCGGTGTGGGCGCGGTCATGGGGTCCAAGGGTCTCAAGGTGATTATTGTGGATGATGAAGGCACGGTCAGACGTGAACCCGCAGACCCGGACAAATTCAAGGAAGCCAACAAGGCTTTTGTTGCCGGTTTGAAAAAACACCCGGTTACGGGGGAAGGCTTGCCGGCTTATGGCACCAACGTTCTGACCAATGTCGTCAACGAAGCCGGTGGATATCCCACCAACAATTTTTCCACAGGCCAGTTTGCAGGCGCATCCAAGATCAGTGGTGAGGCACAGGCGGAACTGGAAAACGCCAGAGGTGGCGAAGGATCTGCCACACATGGATGTCACAGGGGCTGTGTCATACGTTGTTCAGGAACGTTTTACGGTAAAAACGGTAACTTCCTGACCAAGCAGCCCGAGTATGAAACCGTCTGGGCCCATGGTGGCAATTGCGGTATCGATGATCTGGACGCCATTGCCGAACTGGACCGCATGGATGATGACTTCGGGCTGGACACCATCGAAATGGGTGCCACCATCGGTGTTGCCATGGAAGGGGGCGTTGCCAAATTTGGTGATGCCGAAGCTGCCATCAATCTCCTCAAAGAAGTCGGTCAGGGCACGCCTCTGGGGCGGATACTGGGTAACGGGGCATCCGTAACCGGTCAGGTTTTCGGCGTGGAGCGGGTTCCGGTGGTCAAGCGGCAGGCCATGCCCGCTTATGACCCCAGAGCTGTTCAGGGTATCGGCGTCACCTATGCCACAACCACCATGGGTGCCGACCACACAGCCGGTTATTCCGTTACGGCCAATGTTCTGGGTGTGGGTGGAAATGTGGATGGCACCAAGCCTGAGGGCCAGGTGGAACTTTCCCGGAATCTTCAGATCGCCACGGCCGCCATCGATGCAACGGGCATGTGCCTGTTTATTGCTTTTGCCATTCTGGACCAGGCGGAAACGTTTCAGGCGCTCCTGGATTTGCTCAGCGGCTTCACTGGACAGCCGTGTACGGCGGACGATGTCTCGGATCTGGGCAAATCGATCCTGACACAAGAGCGTGAATTCAACGCTGCCGCCGGGTTTACATCCAAGGATGACCGGCTGCCCGCTTTCTTTAAAACGGAACCCTTAGCACCGCATAATGTGACTTTCGGTGTAACGGATGAAGAACTGGACAGTGTGTTCAACTTCTAATACCCGCTGATGGAGCGTGTGTGAAAATACAAAAAGGGGAGACGCAGATTGTCTCCCCTTTTAACGTTGATTGTCATACGCTGAAGGGTTAGCCAAAATCAAAACAAAATATATTAACGACAACCACCAGAAAAGGCATTCCCATGCACATAAACCATGAAAACGGAACCAAAGAAACATCACAACACGGTCTGGTTTTGACTGTAACGGCCACTGATGTTCACAATTTCGTGGGCTTGTTGAATGCAGGCTTTATGCTCAACATTCGGGTCGGGGAATCGGTGCAGACGCTCCTTTGTGATCGGATCGGTCTGGATAAATCTTATTTTGACGAGCGGATTCAAACACTTTTTCTGAACAGCAAGCCCGTGGATGATCCTGCAACGGCAGTGATCAAAAACAAGGCCATCCTGGCGTTATCGGCTGCCATGCCGGGTCTTGTGGGGGCAACTTTCAGAAAAGGGGGCAAGTATCGGTGGATGCGCGGCAGTATTTCCCACCCCGACGACAGTGATATGAGCGCCGGAAAGACCGGCTGGATAACGGTGAAGCTTTTCAACCTGATCTTGAAGGAATTGGGACCCTTTTTTCTGGAAGCGGGCATCTGGTTAAAGGGAGAAACGATTCAGGCCTTTTTTGCCGGGCGGGCCGGCAGTCTGGCTGACGTGATCCAATCCGTCTTCTTAAATGGTCAGGAAATCGTTCCGGCCGGCATTTTGGAAATCGAGTGGCCTGACGAGCCGGTATACATAAAGATTGTTAATGAATTGCCCTCCAAATAAGTTTCAAGCCGAATTATAACAAAAAAGGTTGCCAGAACAGCGTTCCGAAACTGCTTCGGCAAATAACGTCAAACACCCGCTCGAACTTGCAAATAAGCGTTCGTAAGGAATACCAGTGCCAAACTATTAAGATACGTTTGGCTGGTTACAGCGCTTGATTGCCATAAATCCAATCCAACCCTCTGGTCTTCCAAACGATCGCTAATTTGCTTCAAACAGGCGACCGGCTGTTTGCCGTCACCCGCCGAAGCGTCAGTCAAGAGCGAAACAAAATGAACGTATGACAACGATGATATATGTAGTAAGAAAAAAGGTTGCCGATAAGGCAACCTTTTTTGTAAAAAAGCGGCAAGGCCGCGTCTCATAAAAAGTCCAAGTTAGACGGTTTTGTATAAAGTTCAAATTCAAGGCGTGCAAGTTTTGCAATCATGAGGCGTACTTATCGTACGTTGAATGATTACGAAATGCAGCACAACGCAGAAGTTGGACTTTTTACGAGACCGTCAAATTTTATTCGCATAACTCGAACAGTGCAGCCGCACCCATGCCCCCGCCGATACACATGGATTCCACACCGTAACGGACACCCTTTTTCCGCATGTTGGTCAAGAGGGTCGCACATAGCTTGGCACCGGTACATCCCAGCGGGTGACCCAGGGCGATGGCCCCCCCATGAATATTCACCTTGTCCATGTCGAGACCAAGCTCCCGGGTGCAGTAGATGGCCTGGGAGGCGAAGGCCTCGTTGATTTCAAAAATCCCGATATCGCTTATCTCCATTCCGGCCAGTTTGAGCAACTTGGGAATGGCCACCAGGGGGCCGACGCCCATTTCGTCCGGGTGGCAGCCTGCGGTCGCGTAGCAGAGGAATTTTGCCAACGGTTTCAGGCCCAGTTCCTGGATTTTTTCTTCACTTACCAGGATGGTGGCAGCAGCCCCGTCGGTCATCTGGGATGAGTTGCCGGCTGTTACAGAACCGTCAGCGGAAAAAGCCGGCCTCAATTTTGCAAGACCCTCGGCCGTTGTGGAATCCCGAATGCCGTCATCATGATCCTGGATAAAGGTTTCCTTGCGGAAGGTGCCGTTTTCTTCCTGGACAAAGCGGGCAGCCGGGGTAGGCACGATTTCCGTAAACCACTTGTTTGCCCGCGCTGTGGCGGCCTTTTGCTGGGACAGGGCGGCAAATTCGTCCTGCTGTTCCCGGGTGACATTGTAGCGGTTGGCCACATTCTCGGCCGTCAATCCCATGGATATATAGAGTTCTGACTGTGTTTGGGCATAGGTTGGATGTGGCCGGGGTATGGATCCGCCCATGGGAACATAGGTCATGGATTCGACGCCCCCGCCAATGGTCACATCCGCCCATCCCGCCTGTACTTTCAGCGCGGCCAAGGCAATGGCTTCCAGCCCGGATGAACAGAAGCGGTTTACTGTGGCGCCGGTCACTTCAATGGGAAAACCCGCCATCTGGGATGCAATGCGTCCGATATTAAGTCCCTGCTCCGCTTCCGGAAAAGAACACCCGATCATGATGTCGTCAACATCCTTTTTTTCGAGCTTATCCGTCTTGTCGACAGCGGCATCCAGGATAAAGGAGAGAAGGTCATCGGGTCTGGTGTCCTTGAAGGCGCCTTTGTTCCGTCTGCACCCGGGTGTTCTCACGGATGTCACTATATA
Source organism: uncultured delta proteobacterium (assembly GCA_963842925.1). GTDB lineage: Bacteria > Desulfobacterota > Desulfobacteria > Desulfobacterales > B30-G6 > B30-G6. The sequence goes on along the minus strand of CAWJIL010000003.1, from coordinate 358,788 downwards.
GGAATCTTTCATTTTTTATCCTCCTTGAATAAAATCGTTCATAGGATTTTATGTGAGGCGGTTTTACCGCCGGTATTACCCTTAAAGGGCTTCAGTTTCTGAGGGGTTTACCTGTTTTGAGCATGTGATCGATCCTGGCCAGAGTCTTTTCTTCTTTCAGCAGATCGATGAAAGCCTCTCTTTCCAGTGTCAGAATGACGTCTTCCTCGATGGTGCTGTTGGCACGGACACTGCCGCCGCTCATGACATAGGCGATCCGTCTGAGAACAAAGGCATCGTATTCACTGATGTATTTGGCTCGCTGCATATCGGCTATTTGCGTACTGGCCATTCCCTGGGCGGCCTCCCCCAGGACTTTTATTTTTCGTTTGACCGGGGGTGCATATCCAGCATCCAGCATTCTCAACACCTCTTTTTTCGATTCTCCCACCAGGTAATCACGGTTGAAAATAATCCGGTCTGTGGGATTCAAAAAGCCATTGGCTCTTGCTTCGGCAGCGGACATGGATACTTTGGCCATGGCAATGGCCATAAAAGCCGGTATAAAGAAGCGTGTCAGGTCCACATCTCCTGCGGCTGCTTCCGGAATTGAATCCACAAAGTTTCGCCACAGGGCCAGACATCCTCCCCCGGCGGGCAGGAGGCCGACACCGAATTCGACCTGACCCATGTAAAGTTCTGTATGGGCCACGACCCGGTCCGAAGCCAGGCAGACCTCGCATCCGCCACCCAGGGCCATACCATAGGGCGCTGCAACAACGGGAAAGGGCGCATAGCGGGCCTTCATGAGACCGTATTGGAGGTCTTTGATCATCTGTTCGATTTCTTCGAAACGGTTTTCCGTTACCGCCTGTCTTACAGCGGCTAGATCGGCACCGGCTGAAAACGCCCCAGGCATGCCGCCGGCCTGGTTACCGATCACAAGCCCGACCCCGTGGGTGTCGACAAAGTCGATGGCTGCATGGAGCGCCTGGATAATATCCTGATTCAAGGAATTCATCTTGGAGTGAAATTCGAGACAGAAGACACCATCGTCCAGATCCACGAGGGATGCATAATCATTGGATTGTACTGCCTTGCCATCTGCCTTTAATCCTGCCAGGGAAATGATATTGGCACTCACCTGAACGGGTTTGTATGCGGCGGAAGTAAAATCGTAGAAAAGGCGCTGGCCTTGCTCTGTTTTATAAAAAGAGGTGTGGCCGGCTGCCAGCATCTTGCTGATATTTTCAGGGATGAGAAATCCATCCTTTTTCATTTTATCCACTGATTTGACAAGATCGATGGCATCCCAGGTCTCAAAGGGGCCCATTTCGAAATTGAAACCCCATTTCATGGCATTGTCAATTTCAACAATGGTGTCGGAAATTTCAGGGATTCTGTTGGCTGAGTATATCAGATTGCCGGCAACAGCCTTCCAGGCAAAGCGGGCCCCTTTATCATCGCCGTACATGACGGCATTGATTTTGCCGGAAAGGGTCTTGGCTTTGCGGGCTTCTGCCAGACATTGGAAATCAGGGGTTTCATAAGTAGCATATTCCAGTGTTGACGGGTCGATGACCTTGCGGATCTTCTTCCATTCCGGCGTCAAGTCAGTCTTATAAAAACCACTCTGTGTTTTTTTCCCCAGCAGGTTCTTCTCGAGCATGCGGGTTGCAAAATCAGGAATCTGAAAACTGTCTCTGTCCTCGTCATCCTTTACCAGTTCATAGGTATTCCCAGCCACGTGACTCAGGATGTCAAGACCCACCAGATCGGCGGTTTTGAACATAGCGGTTTTGGGGCGCCCCATTACCGGACCGAAGAGCGCATCAACTTCCGGAATGCTCAGTCCTTCCTCCATCATCAATTTCATGGCCTTGACCATGCCGTGAATACCGATCCGGTTGCCAACAAAATTGGGTGTGTCTTTGGCCCATACAATCCCTTTGCCGAGGATTCGTTCACCAAAGTCAGCCATAAAGTCAAGGACGTCCGGGTGGGTTTGCTCACCTGGAATAATCTCGAGCAGTTTCATATAGCGTACCGGGTTGAAGAAATGGGTTCCCAGAAAGTGCTGTTGGAATTCCTGGGAACGTCCTTCGGACATGGATTTCAAAGGGATACCGGACGTGTTGGAGGAAACGATGGTTCCTGGTTTCCGGATCCCTTCGATGCGTTCGAAGAGCTGGTGTTTGACGGCCAGATTTTCGACGACGACTTCGATAATCCAGTCACATGTGGCGATGCGGTCAAAATCATCTTCAAGATTGCCGATGGTGATAAGGTCCAGATCTTTGGTCTGCATCAGAAGGGCTGGTCTGGCTGTGGCAATGTTGTCGAGGCCTGTCTTGGCAATTCTGTTGCGGGCTTCCCGGTTCTCTTTTTCATCGTCAGTCAGGTCGGGTGGAACAATATCCAGCAACAGGGTTTTGATGCCGGCACCTGCCAGCAGCGCAGCAATGCCCCCTCCCATGACGCCTGAGCCGATAACAACGGCTTTTCTGATTTTTCTTTGCATGATCTCCTCCTGGTTTTGGTGGTCTGTACTGGCTTCCGATGGCGGGCATCGGGTCCAAAGGCATGCAAACAGATTGGTTCTGCCGAAATTCCCGTATCCATCGGAGTAAAATGAATGATTATTCATTTTACTTAGCAGAGATTCAAGGGCCCTGTCAAGGGGTATTCGTCGATATTAGAAATAAAAGGAAATCTATATTAAGATATAAAATACAACATGTTATGGTGTAATAAGTTGTCTTGACGAATATTTACAATATCAATTCTGTTGATATTGTGGGGGCGAAATTTAGATGAATATAAATTCATACCCAGTGTCGGGGCTGACTAGGCACGTCTCAAGGCTGAAATATGATGCACCGAAACAGCGAGCGTATTCCTCCTAACTTCTGCTTGTTGCTTGTGGCAGTGCTTTGCATGTTGCGAGGTTTTTCAATCAAATATTCTATAAGCTGGGAACCATCACTTCGAAATTCATGGTATCGATGTTCGATATTGGATATTCCAGCCCCCTTCAAGGGGGCTTCTTGAGTCCATCTGTCCTGGGGGTGAAGAATCAATCCAGGTGGTAAGTGAGGGGAAAAGACTGTAGAAACAATTGATATCTCTATATAAATAGGCAGCCGGCCTACACGTTGAAGGTAGATCCGGCTGCCATTGATGTTCTGCCTGTTGCCCCTTTGTACTCAGGATTTTATGTCCGCCAGTGTGGCCAGGATTGCTTCACCGCTCTTTTCGGCGGATCTACCGAACAACTCGTCCATTTGCAAGTCTTGCAGATAACTGTCCGACCAGGGAACACTGTTTTCCATGACAATGTTTTTTATGTGTTCATATTTTCCGCCAAGTGCCTTAATGATAATTGCCAGGGGCACATTTTCACGAAAGGAGATATTCAGGAGCAGGAGATTTTCAATGATGTTGGGTCTGTCGGAAGATGTCGAAATCGCGGGAATGACAAGAATGCTCCGACCATCTTTGCGCCCTTTCCCGATGTAGACGTTTCTTCTTTGAACAATAATACGCTTGGTGCCCTTGAGGGTCGTATCGGTTTCAACACGGGAGGGGATCTGTTTTAACACGCCTTTTTTCTCCAGCACTTCTATGGTGGTTTCGTCGGTGAGTTCGTTCAACAGGTCGAGCTTGTTGATACGGTAAAGAATTGAACCGCCAATACCCGCAATAACCTCCTGAAGATTTCTCAGAACGACTACGTTGTTGGGGGTGATCTGGGAGATGAGGATGCCGTGCTCGGTCATAGAGTCGAACAGGAGTCCCTTGATTTTTTCACTGATGCGACTGGTTCCTACGGTTACTGTTTTTGCCTGGTGCTTGATGGCATCGATGGGCCGGGACATGGTGTTGATGGAATCGCTGATAATAGTGAAAAAGGTATTGATCATATTCAATGCCGTACCCTTAATTCCGAAGTCGAGTTCGAAATCAGGCATGGGAAGTTTGCCGGAAAGGTATTTCAACAGGAGTGTCAGGTCAGAGGCCATTGCTATGGACACAGGGAAGCGATGTTTTTGTTTTTTATCGCGAAATTCCTTATAAAATTTTACGATTGCCTCTCGGAATGATTTTTCCAGGACGACCTCGTAGACATCCATTCCCCGGGCTGCTTTCTGCTCGATGGTTTCCCTGATCTCTTCACGAAACGTGTGCAGAAATCTGGATCCTTCGTTGATAGCCAGGGCGGCATAATAGCCCCAGAGATGACCCACGAGGGTGTTCAAAATAGGCGCCAGGTGTTCGCTGGTAACCGGGACGTGGAATATATCTTCCGCATAGGGATCGAATCGGGTCTCCCCTTCATCGGCGATGACCACAGGTGTTGCCTTGTGAGCCTTGAAAATGGCGGTGTCTTTGATGATGTCACCGATGACCGAACTTTTGGCACCGGCCGCACACACAATTATCAAGGGCTCTGACGAGAGGTCGATATGTTTTTTGTCCTCTACATAGTCCGAGGAGATGGTCTTGTAGCAGAGTTCGCTCAGCTTGATCCTGATTTCGTCGGCAGAAGCCTTGTTGGGTCCGCTTCCAACGGCAGCCCAGTAGGTTTTTGTGGCTGCAAGTCTGCGGGCGGAGCCTTCGATGAGCTTTGCCTGGCCCAGGACCTTTTTCATATGGGCCGGCAGCTCGAGCAGCTTCTTGATTTCTTCGGTTACGAAAGTGATATCCCGGCGACCTGTTGCGGCAGCCATGTGGAGACCCAGAACCGCACCGGCCACGATTTGTGAGTAAAAAGCTTTTGTAGAGGCTACCGACATTTCGATATCCCGGCCACTGCTGGTGTACATGACCCCCTCGACTTTGAAGGTAATATCGGAATCCCGGCGGTTGACGATGGCCAGTGTTCTGGCACCGCGCCCACGGACCATATCGACTGTACGATTGGTATCGGTGGTTGTCCCCGACTGGCTGATGGCGATTACCAGCGTGTCCGACATACTGTCCGGTCTGTCGTGTTCGCTCATCTTAAAACCGCTCAGTTCCGATGCTTTCAGGGCGTCAATAAAAAGCTTCGAATCATTCAGGTAGTAACTGAGGATGTCGGCGCAGGCTTGGGCGGCGATACCCGCCGTGCCCTGGCCGACAAAATAGATTCTTCGTATCCGGTCACTACGCAGGGCTTCGATGATGGACGCATTCAACACGGTGCTGTCCAGTACAGTGGTGTATTGTTCGTTTCCGGTTACCTTCCAGCGGTTCTGAAGTGTTTTTTCAACGGAGACGGGGGATTCCGAAATTTCCTTCAAGAAGTAGTGGGGGAAGTGCTGCCGATCGATATCTCTGGGCGTGATGGCCGTTCGTTTGACATGAGCGTCCCCGAGTTCAATCGGTGAGCCGTCATAGGCCATGGCATCGATACCATCGACGCCTCCGGATGAATTCTGGTCCAGGATGAAAATCTGCCCCTGCACATCCCCGTGCTCGCCCTTAACTATTTTTTCCCCGTCCAGTTTCAGGTAATCAGGGGTCTCTTCTACAAAGCCGTAGACTTCCGATGCCGGTATATAGCGGTCTTCCGAAAGGCCGACAAAAATAGCCTGGCCACTGCCCCGCTGGCCCAGAAAAAGTTTGCCCGGGGCCAGGTTGGTATGCATGGAAATGGCATGCGAGCCCTTAAAGTCATTCAAAGCCCGGCGAAACGCTTCAGCCACCGGGGCCCCTTCCTGGAGATATTTCTGGATCTGGAGGGGGATGACCTTGGTGTCGGTTGAGATGTCATCCTGAATGACGGTACCCGATTTTAAGAGATCTTTTTTGATTTCCAGATAATTGTCGATGTCACCATTGAGGCAGGCATGGATAATTCCCCTGGCAGCAAGGTTGTTTCCTTCTGGTATATTGTCCACGGGATGACAGTTCGATTCGGTAATAGCGCCCACGGAAGCCCAGCGTGTATGGGATGATATGGTGTAGTTGACAGGTGTAAACGTTACCGCCCGTTGGAAGATGGGGTCTGTTTTAATCTGATGGCGCAAATAGGAAACGTTGTCTCCAAGACCGCCTATTTCAGCGGCAATCTTGTAGGTGAAGACAACGGTGACGAGATCTTTCTGGTCAGATTCCCGGGCCGGGTCTATTTGTATGCTGCCGTTGGACAGGACCTTGCGTGAGGATCTGCTGGAAAAGGCATCCAGCAGCCCGTCGTTATCGATCATTTTGCGCAGGTCTCGCCAGTCTTTTGCATCCAGCAGAAGCATAACGGAGATGCCGGCCGAATCTCTTCCACGAACCTCCAGGCGGTCGATACTGTTGAGGACAGCATTGATTTCCCGAAATATCCTGATAAAAAATGGGGATGTCATACCCCCAGGGTAGGAAGCAAGACTTTCGACTTTTTGAACGTTTCCGGCAATTTCGATTTTGAGAGACCAGTGGATATCTTTCAGAATCTCGAGAGAATCCGTGATGGTTTCCACTTCAACCGGTGCAAGATGGCCCACCTGTTCAGACAGTACAGCCGATTCTGAATCGATGACGGCCTGGATCTTTTCTGCGAGTTCCAGGAGTTCTTCCAGGACATCCCTGTGGGTAAAGATATGCAGGAATGCTTCCGTCTGTTTGAACTGCTGAACCTGGCCATAGAGCGATGTCAGAAATACTTTTCCACCCAGGTAGTGGTCTTGCCCGCTGAGTTCTTCCCAGCTAGACTGCTCGATGGTTTTCTGCCCGAGTGACCGGACGTGATCTTTCAGACCAGGGATATCGATCTGGATGCCCAAATTCTGTTTCGATTTAACGGAAACGATCCCCGTCAGCCCGCAGGACAGTCTGTTGGGGAGATACGGAAAGATAACGAGGGAGCCCCGAGGGACCCCGCTGAGATCACGGCCAAAATAAATTTGTCGACCCAGGACGGCGCCGAGGTCATGCTGCCATTGGCGCAGTCTGTTTTTCATTCGGGAGCGAACATCATGTTTCATGCCTGCCATCCTTTGAGTGTATTGCCAAATTTTTAAGATACCTTTGACAGCTTTTCTACCCGGAAGATATATTATATCTTCAACCAAGGAATCTGCAAGCTCTTTTCCAGGAACTGACCTGGTGGGGAACTTCCGTGCACCACCTGATGTATCGGGTGTCACGCCTTCCATGGCAGTGGATCAATCTGCTTTAAAAAATTCTGTGTAGTATTTATTGATTGCCATGCGGGCGTAAGCGGATGCCCGGATGCCGATAAATTCTTCATGGGCCACCACCACGGCAATGGCCATTTTCTTGTCACCGTTTTTCAGATCGGCGAAGCCCACGAACCAGTCGAATCGCAAATCATGTTTTTTGTTATAGATAGACCCGGTTTTCCCGCCCAGATTGCACTTTGAGAGAACCGGATCTTTTTGGAAACCCTTGAAAGCTTTTTTAGCCGTGCCGTATCGGACGGTGGCCTCCATGAGGTCGTAGACCACCCGCGAAGCCCTGGGTGTTATGACCTGTCTCATGGGACCTGGCTGGTTTTCGTATAGAAGTTGACCGGAGCCATCAGTGATCCTTTGGACGATTGTCGGTTCCACTTGTTGGCCTTGATTGACAATGACGGCTGGCAGCAATGCAGCATGAACAGCCGAAAGTGTGGTCTGCCTGTTGAATCCACTGGCTATTTCAGCCCGGTGATAGGGGGTGTCGGTGACACTGAAATGACTCGCCTGGAGGGGCAGCTCGAAAGCAATTTCCGAATTGAAGCCAAAGGCCTCAGCATATGCTGACAGTTGGTCTTTTTCGAGATTCAAGGCGCCTATTTTACCAAAAATAGGATTGATGGATTTGGCAAACGCTTCCTGGAAAGTCGTGTAATTGGTGTAGCGGTTTTTACGTTCTTTGAGCTGCGTTTTATAGAGCGTGTGCGAGCTTCCGTTGAACTTGAGTTTCGAGTTTGAATCGAGATTAATTTTTTCGACGGCAGCGGCAGCCGTGATAATTTTAAAGATACTGGCGGCAGGGTAGGTGTTGTCAAGACAGGTATTGCTGTCAGGGTCGCTTTTGTCATAACCGGCCATCATGAGTATTTTACCGTCGGCAGGATCCAGTGCAACCAACGCAATGTGACGTGAATTCTTACGATCCAGTTTTCCCAGCATGTAGTCCTGCAGGGAAGGATCGATGCCGGTGTCAAAACGCAGGCTTGTGTCCTGATGGCTTACCTGGAAGGTGGCATCCTTAAGATTGATCAAAGGTATTCCCTGCAGAAGTCTTTGGGCCACCTGTTTGTCATTTTTCCGGATCTCTTTATCCAGCGGGGCCGTGCCTGCTGATTCGGAAGTGTTTTCCCTGCTATCGGCTAGACGGGTAAAACACTGGACCAGGCTGTATATGCCAAAAAGGATGACCAGCGTTATGATAGCCAGTCGGATTCTTTTACGGATCCGGGTTTTACGGTCCCGGTTCTTTTGAAACAAACTCTGGTGAGAATGCCATCCGGGCAGGGAGGGGTTTTGGCTGCGGTTCCTTGGTATTTCCATGTTAGCTTACACAGGACCCGGGAAGGGCGTTTCGGTCCAGGATAATCAGGCTGTCCCCTGATTCAGCATCGGCTGCCAGCAGCATGCCCTGGGAGGTGATGCCCATGAGTTTAGCAGGTTTAAGATTGGCCACCACAACAACCTGCATCCCGACGATGTCTTCTGGACGATAGCTTTCCAAGATGCCGGAAACAATTGTCCTGCTTTCTCCCATATCGATTTCGATTTTGAGGAGTTTTTTTGATTTGGGGATGGTCTCGGCATGGACGATGGTGGCAACCCGTAGATCCAGTTTGTTGAAATCGTCAAATGTAATCAGGGGTTTGATGTCGGGTTGCGATGACGGGGCGGCCGTATTCCCGGAAGGGGCTGTGGCTTCCGGCATCTTTTCTATGCGTGGAAACAGGGGTTTAAATACCGGAAGGCCTGCTCCCGGAAGGGTTTCACCCCAGTGTTTGAGTTTCTCTATTTCGTAGAACCGTGATTCAGGATTCAGCCCCAGCTGCCGCTGCATTTTCTGAGCGGTATCTGGCATGATCGGGTAGATCAATCCGGAAACAATTCTGAGTCCTTCCAGAAGATTGTAGATAACGGTCTTCAACTCAGCCTGCTGCTTGCTGTTCTTGGCCAGATTCCATGGGGCAGCGGTGTCGATGGTCTTGTTCATCCGGCTGATGAGATCCCATATGGCCAGCAGGCCTTTATGAAATGCAAAAGCCTGCATTTGTTCGTCAAATTCAGTGACAGCAGCCATGGCAGCGGATTTAAGTTCCATCCAGCCGGTGTCGACCAGACCGGCATCGGGTTCAGGAACGACACCCTTGAAATATTTTCGCACCATGGAGAGTACGCGGCTGAAGAGGTTTCCCAGATCGTTTGCAAGATCTGAATTGATGCGTTGCACAAGGGCTTCCTCGTTAAAGCTCGAGTCGAGCCCGAAGACCATGTCCCGCATGAGGAAAAACCTGAAAGCGTCCAGACCGTAAACATTTTTCAGTTGTAGTGGTTCCACCACATTGCCGAGGCTTTTAGACATTTTGCTCTGATCGATGTTCCAATAGCCATGGACATTCAGGTGTTTATATATAGGAATGCCGGCCGCTTTCAGCATAATGGGCCAGTAGATCCCGTGTGGCTTGAGGATGTCTTTGGCGACGATATGCTGGGCAGCGGGCCAGAAGGTCTTGAACAGCTTTCCGTCCGGATACCCGAGACCGGATATGTAATTGAGCAGGGCATCGAACCAGACATAGGTGACATAGTCCTTGTCAAAGGGGAGGGTGATACCCCAGGAAATTCTGGATTTTGGTCTGGAGATACAGAGATCTTCCAGGGGTTCCTTGAGAAAAGCAAGGACCTCGTTGCGGTAGCGTTCCGGGCGGATAAAATCGGGATGCTGCTGGATGTGCTCGATCAGCCAGTCCTGATAGCGGCTCATTTTGAAAAAATAATTCGATTCCTTGATGACCTTCGGTTCCACCTCATGATCCGGGCACTTGCCGTCAACAAGTTCGCGCTCCGTGTAAAAGCGTTCGCACCCGAAGCAATAGAGACCTTTATATTCTGAAAAATAGATGTCCCCGGAAGCATGTATCTGGCTGAGAACCTGTTGTACAATGGCCATGTGGGAAGGATCCGTAGTACGAATAAAGTGGTTATTGCAGATATTGAGTTCAGGCCAGAGATTCCTGAACAGGGCGCTGATCTTGTCGACATATTGTTTCGGGTTGAGACCTTCTTTTTCGGCGGCCTGAAGGATTTTGTCTCCGTGCTCATCGGTTCCGGTCAGAAAAAAGGTTTCAGCCTGCCGCATTGTATTAAAGCGTGTGGCAACATCGGCAATGATCGTGGTATAGGCATGCCCCAGATGCGGCCTTGCATTGACGTAATAGATGGGTGTTGTGATATAAAAAGGGGTGGTCATGGATACTCCTGCTTACTTTTCAAATAATAAAATTCTGGCGCTATGGGCCAGGTCAGAGAATTGAAGCTCTGCCGATGGCGATATTTACTCAAATCCGAAGCACGAAATTCGAAATCCTAAACAAAACCGAATGATCCAAATTCGAATGATCAAAACAAGACCTTGGAGAGACTAGTTCAAGCCCTATTTTTGAACCGAAATAGCGAGCGCATTCACCGCAGCTTGCTGCGAGGTTCTTCAATCATTTGAGCATTTGATATTTGGATTTGTTTCGTATTTCGATATTCGGATTTAGAATTTATCACACGCTGAATGTGCATAATATTAATCTCTTATAGAATTGAATCAGTGCCGGCCCTTTGGACCTGGGTTTCTCCTTTTAGTTCTCTATATCGTCGACGCTTATTTCCATCTCCGATCCATCCTCCAGACGGATGGCGATGCGTCTGCCGATGACATTATGTCGGATCACTTTGCCGGTTTTGTCCCTGGTCTGGATAATTTTGCCCACCTTGGGTAAACTGGATTTCAACTGTTGATAGGTCTTGTTTTCGTAGGTCAGACAGCACATCAGTCGACCGCATTGGCCGGAAATCTTGGTGGGATTCAATGACAGACCCTGTTGTTTGGCCATTTTGATGGAAACAGGCTCAAATTTTTCGATAAATGCGGAACAGCATATCTCACGACCACAGCGTCCGATGCCACCGCACATCTTTGCTTGATTTCTGATACCAACCTGGCGCATCTCAATTCTGGTCCGGAACTCCTTGACCAGGCGTTTTACCAGTTTGCGAAAATCTACGCGACCGTCCGCCGTAAAAAAAAACGTGAGACGGCTTGCATCGAAGGTGCTTTCAACGGAGAAGAGGTTCATTTTGAGTCTGTCTTGTCTGATGCAATTCATGCAGAAAGCATAGGCACGTTGCTCCAGACCCAGATTGGTGTTCCTCTGTCGGTGATCTTTTTCATTGGCTATCCGATAGACCTTTTTCAGCGGTCGCTTGGCCCCCGGCGATTTTTGCGGCACCGGCGGTATGGCGACAAAACCAAAGCCAAGCCCTTTTTCAGTTTCTACGATCACTTCGTCGCCTTCGTTCAAGACAAAGGCGCCACAGTCAAAATGATATATTTTACCAGCCGATTTAAATCGGATGCCTACGACTTTTTTCATGATCGAACTCCGTGAGTTTCATCATCATGACATCGAGTGTCAATCTTGGATTTGCATTGCCGTTGATCTTTTTCTGGGCCAATTGAATGGCGTCATAGGCCGAGAGAAGATTATCTGTTGTGGTCTTTTCCGATAGCCGTTTCAAGGTGTGGGATAAATCCTTGTTGACGACCCTATCGGGTGACAGAGGATAGATCATCAAATCCCTGAACCATATTTTAAGAATTTCCAACGCATTTTCAAGGCGATCTTTTTCCTGAGCCAGTTTTTCAGAGAAGGCCAGGAGGGTTGTCACGCGATCCATTGGTGATTGCCCGAACGACTCCTTTCCAATCAGCTGCAAGATCCAATCCCGCTGCTCAATCCATCCGGATGCCACAAGCGAGAGCGCTCCCATGAGGCTGCCTTTTGCCAGTGTTGCCAGCAGGTCTGCTTCCCGGGCAGATAACCCTTCTTTGGTCACAAGAACCTCCGTGAGGGCGGCATGTGAAATCGGGTTGAATCGAATGTGCTGACACCGCGAAGCGATCGTGGGAAGAAGATCATGCAGATGATGAGCAGTAAGAACCAAGACCGTTTTGTCCGGTGGCTCCTCGAGTACTTTGAGCATGGCGTTACCGGCCTCCGGATTCAGGGTGTGTGCATCGGATATGATCACCACCCGATACTTTGCCTCATAAGGTTTCATGACCAGCATATGGCAGAGGTCACGAATTTGCCCTATACGGATATGTGCCTTTTCCGGCTGTATTGAGATAAGGTCAGGGTGGTTTCCGGAGATGATTTTCCGGCACGATTTGCATACGCCACATGGTGACGGTGGTCTGTCTTTTCCTGCATGATCATTGCTCTGGTCTGAAAACGGCTGGTTCGGGATGGTCGCTGCCACGCAGTTACAGGCCATGGCAAAGATGTTCGCAGCTTCTTTTTTCCCGACGCCCTCAATGCCTGTAAAGAGCAGCGCGTGGGGGATTTTCCCTTTCTGAAGAATATTCGATAGAAGCCTGACGGGTTTTTCCTGATCGACTATGGATTCGAATCCCGGCACAAATCTAATAATCTACCCGCTCTTTGAGCTCTTTACCGGATTTGAAAAAAGGGAGCTTCTTGGGGTTGATTAACACCTTTTCGCCGGTCTTGGGATTTCTGCCCATATAGCTTGCGTAGTTTTTTACGTAAAAACTGCACAAGCCTCGAATCTCTACCCGTTCTCCACGGGCCAGGGCTTCCGCCATATGATCAAAAAACAGCTGAACAACTTTGGCAGCTTCAGCTTTGGATATATTTGCCTCTTTCTTCAAAGCGGAGATCAGTTCTAGCTTGTTCATACCACCCTCCTTCCCACATTCCCATATCATCACGATATATTGTAGAGAGTATTAATGATGAATTGATAAAAAGTCAAGTAGTTATGCCAATATTTTAGACAGCGGTTCGATGTCGTCTTCTTGGACATCCACGCCGGCGGTCTGTCCCAGGGCCTCCACATTGATCGTAACCCGGCCTTTTCCCCGATAGTTTGAAAAGGTTCCGATGACGCCGGTGAAAGGACCTCTGACCACCATAACCCTGTCCCCCCTGGTCAGGCGGTTGCCCGTCATGATGGGATTGTCGCTGTTGACGATGATTTTGAGTGAATCAATGGTATCATCTGGAACCGATACCGGCCCACTTTTGGTTCCCACGAGACGGACAGTTCCGACTGTTTTGAGAATGTCCAGATGTTCGTGGGCGCTCATATCTGTTTTGACAAAGAGGTATCCTGGAAACACTGGAACCCAAATCATCAACTTTCTGTCCCGACGTTTGCTGGGAACCTGTGCTTTGGGCAGGAACACGTCGTACGACTTTTTGAGCAGCCCGTCACTGACCACGTTTTCGAACCGGCTGCGGGTGTGGATAACGTACCATTCTTGCTTTAATATGTCGCGATTCATACTGATAACCTTCTCTTTTTGGAAACCATAATACCTAAAACCCATGGTTCTTCAAGCAATAAGTTGGGAGAAAGGATCCAAGGGGTCGAGGATTCCAGGGTTCAAGTGTTGGGTTTCCGACGACTGAACCATGCGAAGGGAGCGTCAGTTGTTTCAATCGACCCCCGAATTCTCGAACCCTTGAACCCTTCAATTATATAACTCACTTTCAATATTCCCAAGACCGCGGAAGCCGATCATGAAGTCATATCTGTCGTCTCCCTCTTCTCGGGTGTATGTCAGCTGGAAAGACCAGCACTGGGCCTTGTAGAGGGCGCCGATGCTTGTGAGGAGATGATTGTCTTTGTTGAGATCTTTTTCATACTCGGCGTTAAGGGATAAGGTCTCTGTCATGCTGATCAACAGCTTTGCATAGGCCGATTTCAGACCCACCTCATCGATGTCGGCCATCTTCTGCCGGTACCGGTGTTCAACAGACAGCCGATCGCCTCGGCGGTCCCGCAAGGTCGTCGAAAAATTACGAGATACAAACGCGTTCTCATATGTCGACCACTGGGCATCCGCCTCTAAGGTGATATATTTCCCCGGTGTCAGCTCCACGCGTCCGAACAGCGGCGAAAAAGACTTGCGGGTTTCTAAGTATTCCCACTCTGAAAGGTCATCTTCATCAACCGTGCTCAAATTGTAGCTCTGTTCGAGATAGAGCCTCAGGAATCGCTGATAATGATATTCCGGGTCGCTAATCTCTTCTGCCACTGATTTTTTTTTCTTGAGCCTGGACCGGTAAGTGAGCAAATTCGTCAATGAATAGGTCACCCGGTTCTGCTTCCCGATTCTGTCTTTAGCATCAAAATCCGGATAGGTCGACTGGTCTTCTTCCGGAATATAGGTGTAGACAATTCTGGGGATGATGGCGTGTTTATAACGGTCGATCCCATCACCGTCTGTGTGCAGGATATTATAGATCTCCGTGGACAAATCGAGCTGATAGTCCATGAGTTCCCTGTGCTTGGTTTTGTCGTTGTCCGTATCGTCATCCGGACCCTCATGATCCATTACCCACCAATAGGTTCCCCGAAATCCCATGGAGGGCTCCAGCATAAAATAGTTCTGCCAACTCAAGGGCAGGTAGATCCTGGGATGCACATCAATGCGATGATCCCGGGTGACACGATTCCGGGTATCGGTGTTTTCACGGTAAAAATACGTATATTCATTTGTCATAGAGCCGTAGAACAGGGATGACCCCAGCTGTTGTTTGGATGCGTTGAGCTGGATGAACGGCAGGCGCTGTACCGTGGTGTCGGGGTCTCCCTGTTGCCTGCTGATGACATCGTCATACCATCTGAATTCGGCATTGAGATTGAAAGCGGACCAATTCCGGTTGATGTTCAAACGGTTGAGCCGGATGGGGTCGTTATAGTCATCAATGTCCCTGTTGAATTCATCATTGTAGTAATCTTCTGTGTCATTGTAACCTGTGTAGCCACTTTTAAATTCCTTGAGGTAATCCTGGTCGCTGACAATGTCCAGATCGGTCATAGCCGAAAAACCCCTTGGCAGCGCCTGGTCATGCTTCATGCGAAACCAGTAACGATTCCTGTTGGTGCGCAGAACATTCTCATCCGGCTTGTCGTCATAGCCCCAGTCATGATTCCCATCCGCATCGTTATCCACCTTGTCGTCATTCAGGTAATCCATCATCAGTGACCCTTTGGTGAGGGGACTGGCGATATAGCGAAATTCAGCACCCAGTTTGTTGCCGCGCCGGTTCATGTAGTGGTCGTATAAAGTCGCATCCATACTGTCATTGATGGCCCAGAAAAGAGGTTGATGGTATTCAAAGCCCTTTCGGGATGAACTGCCGATTTGTGGTGGCAAGAGACCGGTCTGTCGTTTTGATTTTACCGGAAACGCAATAAATGGCGTGTAGAATACCGGGATATTCTTGACCCAGAATACAGCGTGGTTGGCATATCCGTAGCCTTCGATGGTGACATTAAGGTTTCTGCCGGTTATTTTCCAGGCCGGATTTTCTCCATCACAGGTGGTCAGGCCGGCCTTGTCCGCATGATAGGAGTCTTTGCCTGTTTTGACGATCTTGTTGCCGCTTATGTGGAAGTTTTCCTGACGCAGGAAAACAGATCCGTTATGGAGGGCGCCTTTTTCCGTTTCGAGATTGATTTGGAGACTGTCTGCCCTTATCAGATCCCGATCTACGGACATGACCACATGCCCTGTTGCCAGCGCTTCCATTTTTTTGTGGTCGAAATGGACCCTGTCAGCGGTGATTTGTTTGTCCATCTTTGAGATGACGACATTTCCGGTGGCAATATAAATCTGATGGGTTTCATCGAAGCTGAGTTCGTCGGCGGTTATATGCCAGGGAAAAGGTGCCTCTTCTGGAATGCTGCCGGAGTTTTGCCCCCAGCCGGTACCATAAAACAACAACAAGAAGAAGAGTATGAAAGCACTGCAGCTCATAACACCGAGAATAGAAGGGATGGGCGCAGATGCGTTGCGCCATCTGTGTTGACTTGTTCGATATTTGAGATGGTGCATGGACTTTTGCATGAGCGTTCTTTTCTGGGAAACAAACCTGTTGCATCTGTCAAAATTAGTCAATATAAAGCCAACGTATTGAAAAAATCAAGAATAAGATCGATACCAAGCCCTTTTCAAATCAATGCAATTGATGTATGAAGGTTCATTCCCGGGGGGTGTTGCCCTAAAATATCCAGGAGCAATGATGCAGGACTTTGGACGACTCTCCGGACAAACAGGGACGGATGAAACTTTTATTGTCGAATGATGACGGGATCTATGCCGAGGGTCTCGGGGCGCTCCACCGGCGACTTTCAGGTACCTGCTCTACCGTTGTGGTGGCACCTGACCAGGAGTGCAGCGCCATCAGTCACGCCATCACCCTTGAAAGGCCTATCCGGTCTCGCCAAATATCTCTGAACAATGGCGACAAGGCATACGCGGTGAGTGGAACACCAGCGGACTGTATCAAGCTGGCCATCGTAGAACTTCTTGAGGAGCCGCCGGATTTGATGATCTCGGGCATCAACCCGGGTGCAAATACCGGGGTCCATATCAATTATTCCGGAACATTGGCGGCAGCCCGGGAAGCTGTCTTTTACGGTATCCCGGCCATAGCGGTTTCCATCATGGGGAAAACCCCGGGCTATTATGACCAGGCCGCACAATTCGTCGAGAATCTGGCAAAAAAGGTAATGGCACATGGACTGCCTGAGGGTACGTTCTTGAATGTCAATATTCCCGATCTTTCCATGGAACGTATCCGGGGTGTCCGGATCAGCAATCAAAACCTTGCGTTGCCTTGTGAAAAAATGGAAAAGCGTTTTGACCCCAGAGAACAAGCCTATTATTGGCATGGCGTTGCGGCACAGGTGTCCGGCGGGGATTCGGGCTCTGATGTGGCGGTCATCGCGAAAGATTATATATCCATCACCCCCATCATGTGTGATATGACTGATTATCAATCAATTCAAATGCTTAAGTTGTGGAATATTGGCATCCGATGAAAAAGCAATTCATCAACCAGATAAATGCCGGCGATGTTCTGTCAGATTGTTATGTCCTGACTGAAAAAACCATGGCCCAGAAAAAAGATGGCAACAATTACCTTAATCTGGTTCTGTCCGACCGAACCGGGAGCATCAAGGGGGTGGTCTGGGACAATGTTGAAAAGATTGCTTCTCAAGCGGAGACGGGAGCGGTGGTAAAGGTCAGGGGTCATGTGGGCCAGTACCGGAACAATCTCCAGGTCGTGATCAAGGAGATGACAATGGTTCCCTTGGAGGAATCAGATCCTTCCGATTTTATGCTTTCAACTGAACGGGATGTCCATAAGATGTTTGAACGGATTGTGGCCCTGTCGGAATCCCTGGATGCCTGGTATTTAAAGGCGCTTTTCAGGGCTTTCTGGGAGGATGGTTCATTCACAGCCCAATTCAAAAAGGCGCCCGCAGCCAAGAAAATGCACCATGCCTATATCGGGGGGCTTCTGGAACACACCCTTTCCATGGCGGTGCTGGCTGACAAAATCGCCGGACATTACAATGGCATCGACCGGGATCTTCTCGTGTCGGGCGCGCTACTTCACGACATCGGCAAAACCCGTGAATTCAACTACGATATGGGTATCGACTACTCCGATGAGGGCAGGCTGGTGAATCATATTGTTATCGGCCTACAGATGATCGAGGAAAAAATACGCACCATCGCCTCCTTTCCTGAAGAACCGGCCCTGTTGTTGAAGCACATGGTGATCAGCCACCATGGCAGCAGAGAACTGGGGTCACCGGAGCCACCCAAGACCATAGAGGCGGTGATGCTGAACTGCATTGACGAAATGGACTCCCGGGTACAGGCCATCCGGGAATTTATGGGAAAAGAAGACCCCGGAGAGACATGGACATCCTTTCACCGGCTCCTGGGAAGACATTTTTACCGAGGGAAACCAGCATCATAATGTTTATTTCATTTGAAGGCATCGAAGGTTCCGGCAAGACAACCCAGATTCAACGCGTTTGTGACCATCTTCGCCAAAAAGGTCATGGCGTCGTCGTGACGAGAGAACCCGGCGGTTCGAATATCGGCAGACAGATACGGTCCATCCTCCTGGATTCCAAAAATAAAGGCTTGAATCCCCTGTCGGAACTTCTTCTCTACATGGCCGATCGGGCGCAGCACCTGGACGAAATAGTCAAACCGAGTCTATCCTCTGGGAAGGTTGTTCTCTGCGACCGCTATTATGACGCAACCATTGCCTATCAGGGGTATGCCAGGGGTTTGGATATCGACCTGATAACACAACTCCACGGGCTCGCCTTTGCCGGCTATAAACCCGAGCTGACGTTTCTGCTGGACCTTCCTCCGGAAACAGGGCTGGAACGCGCCTGGCGGCAGATCGAAAACGGGCAGAGAACCGGAACGGAAACGCGTTTTGAAGAGGAAGCCCTGAGCTTTCATGGGCGGGTTCGTGAGGGCTATCTCGCACTGGCCAGGCTGGAACCAAAGCGCTTCAAAATCATCGATGCTTCCGGACCGCAGGAAGGTGTGAAGCAGGAGATCATGGCCGTATTGGACAGCATTATTCGCAACCCCATAGAGAAATAATGAAGAGATCGATTTTAGACAGTATCGGTAACACCCCCATGGTGGAAATCCGGTCCCTAAATTCCAATCCCAGGGTCAAGATCCTGGCCAAGCTGGAATATTTCAATCCCGGCGGGTCCATCAAGGATCGACCCGCATTGAGAATGATTGAAAACGGGGAAGCCTCCGGAGAACTCACACGGGAGAAGACCGTCATCGAAGCCACCAGCGGGAATACAGGTATTGGCCTTGCACTGGTTTGTTCGGTCAAGGGCTACCGGCTCCTTTTGGCCATGTCGGAATCCGTCAGCGGGGAGCGGCGGAAGATTCTCAAGGCAAGGGGTGCGGAAATTTTGCTGACACCCGGTCATTTGGGGACCGATGGCGCCATCGAGGAAGCGTATCGTCTGGTGCGTGAAAATCCACAGGTCTATTTTATGACGGACCAGTTCAATAATGATGCCAACTGGCAGGCCCACTACGATGGCACTGCACCTGAAATATGGGATCAAACAGACGGGCACGTGGACAAGGTGATCGTTACACTGGGAACCAGTGGCACGGCTATGGGTATCTCACGCAGGATGAAAGCATATGACCCCGGCATCGAGATTATTGGCGTCGAACCCTATCTGGGTCATAAAATTCAAGGCCTGAAAAATATGAAAGAGGCCTATCGACCCGAAATATTCGATAAAAACCGTCTGGACAGAAAAATCAATATCGAAGACGAAGTTGCTTTTGAGATGGCAAGACGCCTTGCACTGGAAGAAGGTCTTTTTGTGGGTATGAGCAGTGGTGCAGCCATGGCCGTCGCTCTGGAGGAAGCCGGCAACATGACCGAAGGAACCCTGGTGGTCATATTGCCGGACGGTGGTGAACGTTATCTGAGCACACCGCTTTTCACCATCAGGGACAAGGTGGAACTGAAGCTGTTTAACACCATGACCCGCAAAAAGGAACTTTTCGAACCACTGGTGCCGGGCAAGGTTACCATGTATTCCTGCGGATTGACGGCGCATGCCAGAATTCATCTTGCCGAGTGCCGCCGGTTTGTTTTTTCCGATCTGCTCAGACGGTACCTCGACTATCGCGGTTATGATGTGACGCACATTATGAATATCACCGACTTGGATGACAAAACCATCGAGGGGTCGGAAAAAGCCGGTATGGAGCTATCCGATTTTACCCGCCGGCATATTCATGAATTTAAAAATGACTTGAAACAGCTGGGTATCAAACCTGCCGAAAAATACCCCAGGGCCAGCGACCACACCGGTGACATGGTATCGATTTCCGAGAAACTGGTCAGAAAGGGTGTGGCCTATGAAAAACTGCGCTCGATCTATTTCGATATTTCGCGTTTCAAGGAGTACGGTCGTTTGTCCGGGGTCGATATCGACAAGATTCGGATAGGGGCCACGGTGGATCTTGATGAATACGAAAAGGATAATCCCCGGGATTTTACGCTTCTGAAACGATCCAAATTATCCGAACTCAAAAGGGGGATCTACGTTAAAACCGACTGGGGAAACGTGCGTCCTTCCTGGCATCTCCAATGTGCGACCATGTCTATGAAGTACCTGGGGGACAGCTATGACATTCATACCGCCAGTCGTGAATTGACCTTTCCTCACCACGAAAATGAAATTGCTATCGCCGGAGCCTTGACAGGAAAACCCCTGGCACGTTTCTGGATTCATTGTGACCGGGTACTCGTGGATGGAAAGAAAATGGATGAAAAGGGAGAGGGATTGACCATCCAGCATCTCATGGACATGGGATTCAAGGGCAGGGAAATTCGGTACTGGCTGATTTCGAGTCATTACCGTAGACCGGTTCAATTTGCCCGGACCAAACTTGTCAACGCTGGAAATTCGCTCCAGAGAATGGACTCCTGTATTGCCAGACTTCATGAATTGCGCGATGGACCTTTCTATCCGGACCTGGATCAACTTTTGTACGACATTCGGCACGGCTTTGTAGATGCCATGGATGACGATCTCAATATTTCAGCCGCACTGGCATCCATTTTCAGGATGATCAAAAAGATCAACCGGCTGATAGCGGAAGAGGCCCTTAACCTGTCGGATGCCGGCAAGATCATCGACGTCTTCAAAAAGATCGATACGGTTCTTAACCTGTTCGAATTTGAAACACAGATCTTGGATGCCGACGTCCGGCGTCTTATAGAAAAACGTGACCAGGCCAGACAACAGCGAAACTGGGATCTTGCCGATCAAATACGGAAAGAACTTGTCTTGCGGGGTGTTGTGGTCAGGGACCGGGAAAAGATCTCATGAAACCTTTGTTTTTTCCATATACCTATGTGATGGAACCGACCATCAATGCAATCCGCTGTTTTTTCAGCGGCCTCACTGTTCTGCAGTCCTCTGTGAAACACATTCCGGAACCCATGGCACAATGGGCTGCCCAGGGTTTTTTGGATGTACAGATGCCGGACCTGGATACTTCCCGAACTTTGGATAAGATTCTGGCCGAAACTGAAAGTTGGGCCCGGAGCCATGGCAATGGCGCAGCCGCCTTTTTAAAGGCTTACCAGGACAGGGTTCCGTTTTTTGAGTCGTCATCGGTTTCGCAGATAACTCAGGACATCCGGGCAGCCGGACGGCCGGTTTCCCCTGATGCGACGCCGCAGGAAAGCCTTCTCCGGGCGCGCATCTTTCTTCAGATGGCCCAGGAATTTGATGCTCATAACCAGTGGCTCTTCCATCAAATGCAGCAGCAGGACGTCATGGAAAGAAACCTGTACCGGGAACTCAGGGGTGATGAACGTTCTTTGGACAGGACCACCATACCTCTTCAATCAGGGGAGCATGAGGATCCGTTTCAGTATATGATTTTAGATCGTCTGAAGGCCTGGTCCCGGGTCATGCTTTCCCATGGCCGCGTACAAGGACCCCTGGTGACAACCGCTGCTTCGGTGCTGACCTTGATACAGGAGCATGTAGCGGATATTGAAACGTTGACCTTGGTGGCGACGGTCCCGGCTGTCCAAATGGATACGACAACGGAGAAAGATAAACCACA
The DNA here is from genome assembly GCA_963842925.1 of uncultured delta proteobacterium. Classification (GTDB taxonomy): domain Bacteria; phylum Desulfobacterota; class Desulfobacteria; order Desulfobacterales; family B30-G6; genus B30-G6. The sequence goes on along the minus strand of CAWJIL010000003.1, from coordinate 337,104 downwards.
GGACCTGATGGATTATTGCAAAAAACTGGTGCATATGCCCGTGTCTCTTCTCCGCGATTCCGGGTTGCTGGATATCTATCCTGCAGAAACCACGGACCCCCTTTCCATGAAACTCTACCTGCTGCCGGATATTGCCCCGCAATCTCTATTGGCACGGTTTGTTGAGGGAAATGCCCCTGGTAACAGGGACGCCCCTGGGGAGGTGAATACCCTGATCGCCTGTATTGAACCTTAATTTATCGGGTGTGAAGATATTTCCGTGAATTGGCAGAAGAAGTCTTGACTCGAAAAATGAATTGGTATAATGGCATTTCCGTGATTAAAAAATGGTGCCCGGCACCATGACCGAACATTATGAAAGGAGTTATGAAAAATGGCTTTTGTACCTACTGTTGATGAAGGTAAATGTGTGGGCTGTGAAGAATGTGTCGATGTCTGTCCTACCGAAGTTTTTGAAATGGTCGATGAAAAATCATCACCCGTGAATGCAGAAGAATGTTTGGGTTGTGAGAGTTGCGTGGAAGTGTGTGAAGAAGACGCAATTACCGTTGAAGAAACCTAATCCGAAAATTTCATTAAACTTGACTCGTCAAGTTTCAACCTTCGGGCTTCCCTGATCGGCCCTGGCACTGTGTTATTCAGCCTTTGCAACAGATAACTATGGCTTCAGGCTGAAATGCCTTGCGCCAGAACCGATCAGGTTTGTGAATTTTTCGGGCTAAATATTTCATATTCTGATTTTCCCCTGGCCGAGGCTTACCACGGGCCAGGGGAAATCGAATATCATCTATCCTATTTGCTATCGGCGATCCCTCCGGACCCCAGGTCCGCAGTTGAGCACAGCTGCCCCTATCGCTATACCTTAATCCAATCCAAATACCTAAAACGCTTATACCATAAATTGCTGTTTTTCCATGGGGGTGATACAGACGGTGGAGGAATTCAATTCGTTCAGCAGAGCCTGGGCCTGGTCGCTTTTTGTGTCGATGGCGGCATCTGTCTGCCCAGGGTCATGGTGGAACATGTAGAGGGTACCCACCCTGGCACGATGTGCCAGATGGACCACTTCCGTGACGGATGAATGCCCCCAGCGGATTTTTTGAGCGTACTCATCCTCGCTATAGGTGCAATCGGCGATCAATGCATCTGTATTGCGGATGAAGGCCGTCAATTTTTTGATGTAGGCGCTGTTGTAAAAGCGGCTGGATTTGGGAAACAATTCATTGTCGGTGATGTAGCAGATGGAGCGGTCCTTGTAGTCGACCCGGTACCCCAGGCAATGTCCCGGGTGATTGAGCAGAATTGTCTGGACCTTGATGCCGTCGATGGAAACAAGTCCTTCCTTCAGGTTCTGAAAGGATACGGTAGCTCCGAATTCCTTGATTTCAATAGGGAAATAAACACCATCCATCTGTCCGGAAATCAGTTCCCGGATGGAGATATCTCCATGGGCCGGTCCCATAATCTCGAATTCATTGCCCTGCTTGTACAAAGGGGTGAAAAAGGGCAGGGCATTGATGTGGTCCCAATGGGGATGAGAGATAAATATCTTGGCATGGATCTGAGAACGGTTCTGGGTTTCGAGGTGATCCGACAGGGATTTGATGCCTGTCCCGGCATCGAAGACAAAGAGGCTTCCTTTTGGAAACTCAAGACTTATACAGCTCGTATTGCCACCGTATCGAATGGTATCCCGTCCGGGAACTGGCAAGGTACCTCTGACACCCCAGAAGGTCATTTCCACGCGATCTTCCACGATGCGCTGGATCTGTCCCGCAATTTTATCGGGAGCCACCGGTTTGACAATATAACCATCGGCGCCCATGTCAAAGGCCCTTTTTCGATCAATTTCATACGTTTTGCCAGAGACAACGACAATTTTGGTGTTGTCCAGGGCGGGTTCGGCTCTCACCTGCATGCACAGTTCAAGACCGTCGATATCAGGCATCATGATGTCGAGGATAAGGCAATCCGGTTTCAGGCGTTTGATTTCCTGGAGGGCACCGGAACTGGAGGTGCTGGATGCGATGGTCAATAAGTCCGAAGCCAGATACCTGGTGAGAAACTTAATAAAGACCCGATCGTCATCAACGATGAAATATGTTCTTTTTTCAGGCATGATAAAATCATTTAAATCCGAAGCACGAAATTCGAAATTCTAAATAATACCCAATGACACAAGTGCAAATGATCGAAACAAATAGTACAAGGTAAAATCCCGTGGACTGTTTTTGTTATTTGAGCATTCGATATTCGGATTTCCTCACTCTTATCGTTGGTGATAAACTGACTGCCTACTTTTATGGGTTTTCGCGGGCGATTTGTCGGAAGGCCGGCAGGGATTTTATAAAAAGATCATAGAAATAAGGATCGAAGTGACTTCCCCGGGCTTCATCCATTTTCCTGAGGACCTCGTCTTCTGCTTCGGCCTTGCGATAAACCCTGTCCTGGCTGAGGGCATCGTAAACATCTACCAGGGCAACGATCCGTGCTGCCTCGGGAATTTCTTCAGCTGACCGGTTTTCAGGGTAACCCTTTCCTTCCCATTTCTCATGGTGAAAGAGCGCGATATCATGGGCCAATTGCAGCATGGGAAATTCAGAGTCTCCCAATATCTGGCCACCGATGGTCGTGTGTGACTTGATCACCTCAAACTCTTCTGTGGTGAGAGGCCCCTCTTTTTGCAGAATGGCGTCTGGAACGCCGATTTTACCAATGTCATGCATGGGTGAGGCCAGACGGATATCATCCACCTGTTGCTTGGTCCAACCGGCAGCCTCGGCCAGGTGGGCACTGTAGAGACCGATTCTTCTGACATGCCCGCCGGTTTCTTCATCCCTCGATTCAAGAGCGGTCAAGAGCCGGATAATGGTTTCTTCCTGTGTCTGGCGGATCAGGCGGGTCTGTTTCTGGACGATTTTTTCAAGTCCTTCTCCGTACTCCCTGAGCGTTCTCTCCAGCCCGACGGTTCTTTCCCCGACAGTGAGACGGGCGCGCAGTTCATCGGGTTCAAACGGCTTAATGACATAATCATCCACACCGACTTCGGATAATCCTTTGACCACATCCTCTTTGTCTCCTCTTGACGTCAGGAGGATGGTGTAGACATAAGGCTTTTCCCTTCCCCGGCTGCGGATATGGCCCACCAGTTCCAGGCCATCCATTTCCGGCATCATCCAGTCTGTGATTACGATGTCGATATCTTTGGAAAGAAAATGCTCCAGGGCATCCAGTCCGTTTTCCGAGGTGATGACTTGGTGGTTCCACTTTTCGAGGAAATGCTGCAACCTGCGCCGGGTAACCCCATCGTCTTCAGCGATCAGTATCTTCAATTCATCGTCTCCCTGGACAAATCCAAAAATATTCTTTCAAGATTGTCAAGTTCAATGGAAAGTTGTGTGTAGATGTCTGCGGCCTGTTCAAGATTTTCCTCGGCACCCATCTTTTCAAGAGCGTATGCTTTTTTAGTTGCTGTTTCAACCTGAAAGTTGCCCAGCATGCCCTTCAGGGCATGTGCCGTACGCTGGAGGGCAGGGGCATCCTTGGTCTGGATGGCATCCTCAATATTTATTAGCATTTGTGGATAATCCGCGATAAACATGTCGATGACCTCTTTCAGAAAATCCCAGTCATTGTCAAACGCTTTCAAAAGAGCATCTTTATCGAATACCGGCTCAACATTCTCTATCACGGGTGTTTTCTCCTTTTTGGGTCCTGGCTGTTCTGGTACGAGCATTCTGATGGCATTCAAGAGAGCTTCGGAAGAAATGGGCTTGGGAACGTAGTCATCCATTCCCGCTTCGAGGCACCGTTCACGATCGCCTTTCATGGCATGCGCTGTCATGGCGATGATAGGGGTATGCACCCCTTTTTGTTTTTCGAGTTCCCGTATTCGAGCGGTTGCTTCAAACCCATCCATTTCCGGCATTTGAACATCCATGAGAATGAGGTCATAGCGATCCTCGGAAATGGCTGTAACGGCCTTGCGGCCATCTCCCACAATTATGGCCGTGTGGCCCCATCTGCCAAGTAAACGCGCAATGAACTTCTGGTTAAAGGGTGTATCCTCTGCCACGAGAATCTTGAGCGGTTGCATCTGCTGGTCTTGGGCCGATTTTAATGTGAGGGCTTCTTTTTCCTGACTGGTTTCCTGCTGCGTCACGACACGGATGATGGCATCCAGCAAGTCCGAGGGCCGCACCGGTTTGGTGATGGACGAAGAGATGTTCAACGCTTGCATGTCCACCTGCCGCCGGTCCCGCTGGGAGGTGGTCATCAGGATTGTTTTACAATCCAGGCTTTTTTGGTCCCTGATCCATTCAGCAAAAGAAAAACCATCCGCTTCCGGCATGTCGGAGTCGATCAATACCAGCCCAAAGGGGTTTCCAGATGCCTGGGCTTCAGAGAGAATCTCCTTGGCTTCTCCAGGGCTTGTGGTGCCGGTGGGAGACATGTGCCAGCTCTCCATCATTTCCATGATGATCTCGAGATTGCTCAGGTTGTCATCGACAACAAGCCCCTTTATATCGCTGGTATCGATATTCGGTTTGTGGCTCGCGACGTCGCTGCCCATCACAGGCTGTTTGAAGTGGGCTGTGAAATGAAAAGCGCTTCCAGGCCCCACGGCATCCCCCCCGGAGGTGATCTGTTCAGACGACACGGGGCTTTCAATCCAGATGCGACCGTCCATCAATGTCACCAGTTGTTTGGATACCGCCAGTCCCAGTCCTGTGCCGCCATACTTGCGGGTGGTGCTTCCATCTGCCTGGGCAAAAGCACCGAAAATCGATTCCTGTTTTTTTGGGGGTATTCCGATACCGGTATCCCTCACGGAAAAAATCAGATGATATGGGTCCTGCCCGCTGGTTTCGGGGCCAACCACTAGGACAATTTCGCCTTTGTCCGTAAATTTGACAGCATTGCCTATGAGGTTGAGAACAATCTGACGGACTCTCGACGGATCTCCGACGATCGTTTCCGGCACATCCGGATCGACACGGTAGGCCAGTTCCAGATTTTTTTCATGGGCCTTGGCTGCGACAATCCTGAGGGATTCTCCTAAAAATTCCTTGAGCTTGAAAGGAATGTCCTCGAGTTCGAGTTTGCCTGCTTCAATTTTTGAAAAATCGAGAATATCATTGATGAGTGACAAAAGAGCATAGGCGGCAGAGATGACAACATTCAGGTCATCTCGCTGTTCGGGTGTCAGGTCCGAGTCCAGGGAAAGTTCGATGAGCCCGATAATCGAATTCAAGGGGGTCCGGATCTCGTGGCTCATGTTTGCCAAAAACTCGCTCTTGGATCTGTTGGCAGCCTCGGCGGCCAGCTTTTCCTGGTACATGGCTTCGGCCAGTTTTCGTCGGGTGATATCTCGCAGAAAGCCCCGGAATCCCTTTGTCTTGCCATCGGGGTCCTTGATCAGGGAGAGGGTGGTTTCAAAATAACCTTTGGAACCGTCCATTTTTTTGAAAGACCAGTTCAGTTCATTTGACTGGGCAGTCTCGCCGTGTGAAATAGCCTCGAAGGTCTGCATCAGCATCTGGCCATTGTCTTGTGTCAGGATGGAATGGATATCCTTGCCGATCATGACGTGCTGTGATTGTTCGAGGATCTTGGTCAGGGAACTGTTGCAGAATGTCAAAATCCCTTCCGTATCAAATTCGTAGTAGCCATCCTCGATGCTTTCGATAATGGTTCTGTATTTTTCTTCGCTTTCACGCATGGCGGCTTCGGCAGTTTTTCGCTGGTTGATGGTGAACTGCGCGTGGGATCCAAAAATAGCGAAAAAGGCCAGGACCAGGAATCGGGTGAGCAGATCATTGAAATGGGGCCCGATGAGACGCTGGGAAAAGCTGATATCATTGGGAAGCATGGCAAATACAAAGGCTTCGATAAACCAGTAGAAAATAGCCACACCGAAACCGATTAGGGCCATGTGATCCAGGAATCGTTTTCTGCTTCTGTTTTTCATCGGCGTCATTCTATGACAAAATGGTAAAAACTTCAACAGTATTTTCCCGGTCCAACCCCCACCGGTTGTTATGACTGTTCGTTTTAAACATATATATTGCGATCAAGGCAAAACTGTGGTAGCTTTCACCATCATGAAACAGTATGTTATCGATGAGATAAGAGCTGAAGATTATAAACAAATCAAGGCCTTTCTCGAGAAAGCGTATGGAAAATCAGAATTGGGAGGAATTTACTGGATTCCTGTGGATGAGGCGCAATTGACATCGCTCCAGGCATCCCACCAATCCTGCCAACCATTCTATATTGCCCTGGATCTTGAACCCGGCAGGTTATGCTGTGAACTGCTGATCCGGACCAAACAACATGTGCGCTGCGACTGCATGGGCTATGCTGATGAAGAACAGCGTAACTGGATTATCAGGTGCGTCGACGGGATGTTTAAAGAACTGGAGATCATCATATAAATATATGACACGTCAATTCTTTCAAACAATCTTTATTCTTGTCTATGTTGTTTTGGCGACGATTGTTATGGCCACCGTCGTTATCATTGTCGCTCTTTTCAGCAGGAATGGTAATGCACCCCATTTGGTAGCCAGGGCATGGGCACGGTCCATTCTGTTTGTGAGTGGCATTCATGTTCATATCAACGGTCTTGAAAACCTGGACGTTGACGGTTCCTGTATTTTGATGCCCAATCATCAGAGCAATTTTGATATACCGGTCCTTTTGGGTTGCCTTCCCATCCAGTTCAGGTGGCTGGCCAAGGCCGAGTTGTTCAAAATACCGATATTTGGTCGTGGCATGCGTGGCTGCGGTTATATCAGCATCGACAGGTCTAACCGCAAATCAGCGTTCCAGAGCCTGGCTGAAGCCGCGGCTAAAATCCGGAATGGGGTATCGGTGCTGATTTTCCCTGAGGGAACACGGAGTTGGGATGGAAGGATTCTGCCGTTTAAAAAGGGTGGTTTTGTTTTGTCTGTAGATGCGGGGGTTCCCATCGTACCCATCGTTATTTTCAATACGTGGTCTATCATGCCCAAAGACAGGCTGCGTATTCGGACGCAATCGGTCCGTATGGATATCCTGGCACCCATACCCACGTCCGGTTACACGCGCGAAACAAAGGATGACCTCATAAATGCCGTGAGGAACACTATCTGCAACGCATTTGAAGAGAACGTTCACGAATAGCACATGTCATTGAAAATCATACCCCTGGGAGGTTTGGGCGAAATCGGCCTGAACATGATGGTATACGAATATGACGATGTCATTTTCATCGTCGATAGTGGTTTGATGTTTCCGGAAGACTACATGCTGGGTGTGGATTATGTGATTCCGGACATGGATTATATCCGTACCAACAAGACCAAAGTGCATGCCATCGTCTTGACCCATGCCCATGAAGATCACATTGGGGCACTCCCGTTCCTGCTCAAGGAGATCCAGGTCCCTGTCTATGCCACCGCATTTACCCTCGGGATCGTCCGTAACAAGCTGGAGGAGCATGACATTCTTGCCACAACGGATCTCTACGAGATTTCGCCCCGGGACACGCTTAGGATCGGTCCTTTTGAACTTGAGTTCATCAGGGTTTGCCACAGCGTTGTGGATGGTGTGGGTTTGGCCGTCAAAACACCCGTGGGAATCATAATCCATACCGGTGATTTCAAGATCGACCACACGGCCTTGGATGACATGAAAACGGATGTGGGCCGCTTTGCCCAGTGGGGTGAAACCGGTGTTCTGGCGTTGCTCTCGGATTCTACCAACGTGGAAAAAGACGGGTATACGATCTCGGCAAAACAGATCGGGGAGTCTCTTTCACGTCTGGCAGACAATTGTTCCGGACGCATCATTGTGGCGTTGTTCGCATCGAATATTACGCGTATTCAGAAGGTGGTGAATATTGCGGTTGCGCTGGGCCGTAAAGTGGTTTTTAATGGCAGGAGCATCGAGTTGAGTGTTCGCATCGCCAAGGAATTGGGATTTTTGAACGTTCCCACCGACATGGAGATCGAGGTCGGTGCCATTGGTGAGCTTCCGGACAACGAAATCGTTATGATCATGACTGGAAGCCAGGGTGAACCCATGTCGGCACTGGCCAGAATGGCTGCCGGTACGCATAAACAGATCAGAATCGAGCCGGAAGATACGATTCTGCTGTCATCGAAATTCATTCCAGGCAACGAAAAAGCCATTACCAATATTATCAACAATCTCTATCGCCGGGGCGCGGATGTCATCTATGAAAAAATATCCGCCATTCACGTATCGGGTCATGCATTTCAGGAAGAGCTGAAGCTCATGATCAACCTGGTCAAACCCCGATACTTTATTCCCATTCACGGTGAATTTAGACACCTGACCTTGCACAGCCGCCTGGCGCAACAGGTCGGTATACCCAAGAAACGTGTGCTGGTGGCACAGAACGGCAATGTTATCGAGTTTGCAAAGTATGGTGTTACCGTCAGTGAGAGCATTCCCACGGGAAAAGTGCTTGTGGATGGCAAGGGGATCGGGGATGTGGGCCGCAGTGTTCTCAAGGAAAGGCATTCCCTTTCCAAGGAAGGGCTGGTAGTGGTGAACATGGCTTTTGACGAGGAAACGGGCATTATTGTGTATGGACCAGAAATTGTATCACGCGGGTTTGTTTTTGAAACAGAGACAGGGCATCTCCTGCGCGATGCTGAATGTGTGGTCCTGGAAATCGTAGAAGAGCATGGGCCGGAACTGACAAACAGGATCGATAAGATCCGGCATGAAGTTCGAAGGTCATTGCGTCAGTATTTTTTTTATACTATCGGGCGTCGTCCCGTCATATTGCCCTTTTTTACGGAAGTTTAATGGCTGTCAGCCATCAACCGGCTGATAGCGACTCAATACGAACGGATAATGGCTCTTTGATGGTGGAATTTTGTTTTGGGCGGATGAACCTTATATCCGCTGGAGCGACAAAGTCGCGTCTGATAGAATCGTGCAACGATTTTATTTTGGGTTGAGAACTATGCGCAAAGAAATCATTGGTATTGTGTTGTTTTTTCTGGTTATTTTTACGCTGATCAGTCTCTTGAGCTATAGCCCGAACGACCCCTCCATCAACAATGCCCGGGCCGCTGGTGATATCCAGAACCTGTTCGGGGTATTCGGGGCCCATACCGCAGGGATTCTTATCGGTCTGTTTGGTATCGGCTCATTCTGGCTTCCGGTGCTGCTGCTGCTCATGAGTATCCATTTTTTCGGCAAGCAGCCTGACAGAACTGCTGTCTACAAGACACTGGGTGGATTGCTTCTCATCATCACCACCGGAAGCCTGCTGGCTTTGCACAATGATTCTGTGGCAATTTTCGGGGGTCGCTTTTCCAGCGGCGGGGTTATCGGAATTCCTCTGAAATCGTTTCTGGTCAAATACACCAACCCCACCGGCGGCATCATCATTCTGTTCCTATTGTGGTTGATCGGGTTTATTCTGACAACCGGCTTCTCGCTCATTCGCTTTGCCCAGTTTGTTTACCGGAAATGGGAAGGGGTTTCCGAAAGAATGAAAACCCTGCTGATCAAGTGGAAGGAACGCAGAGAAAAGGCAAAAAAACGGACACGGGTTGTCAAGGAGAAGAAAAAACAAAAAATACCTGAAGTCACCATCAAGGCACCCATGCCCAAGCCCATCAAGAAGGTGGCGGCGCCAAAACAGGAAGTATTTGAATTCATGCGGGGAGACAAGAGCTTTCAGCTGCCTTCCATCAATTTCTTGGATGATCCGGACACGGAACCGATTTCGGCGGACAATGAAAATCTCAGAATGCAGTCCAAACTGCTCACCAAGAAACTGGAAGATTTCGGTGTGCATGGGAGCGTGGTAACGGTTACCCCGGGCCCGGTCATCACGACCTTCGAATACGCGCCCGCCCCGGGTGTTAAAATAAACAAGATCGTCAACTTGTCAGACGACCTGGCATTGACGCTGCGGGCGACAAGCATCCGGATTGTTGCTCCGATCCCCGGAAAAGCTGTTATCGGGATCGAGATTCCCAACGCGGAGCGGGAGACGGTTCGCTTCAAGGAGATCGTTGTCGCCGATGTGTTTGAAAAATCCAAATCACCCCTGACGCTGTGTCTGGGCAAAGACATTGTGGGCAATCCCGTTGTAACCAAGATGAACCAGATGCCCCATCTGCTGATAGCCGGAGCCACCGGAGCGGGTAAGAGTGTTGCGCTGAACACCATGATCAGCGGTTTTCTCTACAAGTCGTCACCGGATGACCTTAAATTGATAATGGTAGACCCCAAACGCATCGAGCTCTCCATGTACGACGGTATTCCGCACCTGATTACACCGGTGGTGACCAGTGCCAAGAAAGCCACCAATGCCCTTTTCTGGGCAGTTAAGGAAATGGAGCGACGCTACGAAGTTTTGTCCGAGCACAAAACCCGGAATGTGGATCAGTACAACCAGAAAATGGCCAAACAGGGACCGGACAAGGATGGCAAGGTACCAGAAAGACTACCCTACATCGTCATTATCATCGACGAGTTGGCGGATCTCATGATGGTGGCATCCCGGGACGTGGAGGTTGCCCTGACCCGTCTTGCTCAGATGGCCCGGGCGGCCGGTATTCACCTGATCATCGCGACACAGCGACCATCCGTGGATGTTCTGACCGGCATTATCAAGGCCAATTTTCCCACACGGCTCACGTTCCAGGTTTCTTCCAAGACGGATTCGCGAACGATTATCGACATGAATGGCGCCGAGAGTCTTCTGGGTAACGGGGACATGCTGTTTCTACCACCGGGTGCTGCCAAACTCCAACGAATCCACGGTGCCTACATTTCCGAAACTGAAGTCACCAGGATTACAGAGTTTCTGAAGTCACAGCGACCCCCCGAGTACCTGGAAGATGTGATCCAGGCTCCGGTGGAGGATGCTGTTGAAAACGGTGACGTGGAATACGATGAAAAATACGACGAAGCCGTTGCACTGATTACCAGAACGCGTCAGGCATCGATCTCCATGGTCCAGCGGCATCTCAGGATCGGCTACAACCGGGCTGCCCGGATTATCGAAACCATGGAACAGGAGGGCCTGGTGGGTCCTTCGGACGGAGCCAAGGCACGCGAGGTGCTGGTGAGAGGGTACGAGGACCTTGATTGAGGCACAGCGCGAATTAATGAGACAGGTCAAGGGCTTCCTGGATACCGTCGAAGGGGAGGCGTTATATGTCATTGCCGGGAAAGCCGGCAAACTCGGCCCCTGTCTGGAAATCGGTAGCTACTGTGGCAAATCCACCCTCTGCATCGGCGCTGCCTGCAGGGAAACCAACAGCACCCTGTTCACCATCGACCACCACACGGGTTCGGAAGAGCAGCAGCCCGGCGAAGAATACTTCGATCCGGACCTGTTTGATTTTAAAACCTTCCAGGTAGACACTTTCACGACATTCAGAGAGACCCTGCGGCAGGCTGACCTCTTGGACACGGTGGTGCCCCTGGTCTGCCGATCCCATGTGGCGGCCAGACACTGGGAAACCCGACTTGCCATGGTTTTTATCGACGGCGGTCATGCAGCGGAAACCGTTCGTCTCGACTACGACTCATGGGTGCATCACATCATGCCGGGCGGTTACCTGGTGTTTCATGACATCTTTCCCAACCCGGAAGAAGGCGGCCAGGCACCTTATGATATATATCGGGCCGCGCTTTCCTCAGGCCGGTTCCATGAAGAACCCATGATCAAGACCCTTGGTATCTTGCGTAGAAAACCCTAATAGCTATCTCAAAAAAGTTTTTTGGCCCAATTTCTGTGTTGGTCCCTTGATTCAACTCCTCGGAATACTTCAGTATACCTGCGGGTTGAAGCTCGGGCCCGCCTTGAACTTGAACCAAAACCCTTTTTTTGAGATGGCTTCTAAATCAGATTAGTCCTCGATACCACATAATTTCCTGGCCGCTTTTGTCTTTTCCATCATATCGACGAGACGTGATATCATGATTCTTTGGGCCTGGGGGGATCCGGCACCATGCATGGATTCGGTCAGGTAACCCACGGCGGCCGTTCCAAGGGTCAAATTTTCGATCAATCGCAATATACGCATGCGGTTCAGGGTCGGGACATCACAATTGGCCGCAAAATATTTTCCGATCCACTTGCCGGTTTCCGGTGCCGTTAAATCCATCTCGGACGGCATGGTCACCATCAGTCCGCCGGCAACGTCCTGGGCCATGCGTGAGATTTCATAGGGAAAGCGTGTTACATTCTGTTTGTGGATATTAGCCAGCAGCGTGTTGACGGAATAGGTACCGCTGGGTTCCTGGCTGCCTTCAGAGGCACAGGCAATGCATCCACAATAAAGGGTTTCGTTCAGGTGGTTCATTTCAATGATCTTGTCTTTGATGTGAGACGCTTTGGCGATATTGTTGTATTCTGCAGCGGTCTGGGAAGCACCGATCAGGACATCTCCCACACCGACCTTGCAGGCATAGCTCTGCCGATGGTAGGCAGCGAACTTTTCAACCAGTTCTCCGGCAAATTCATAGTCCTTAAACATGAACACCCGGTCCCAGGGAACGAAAACATCGTCGAAAACCACCAGGGCTTCATGCCCGCCAAATAGAATATTGCCTTGATCCAGCTTGCCTTGTTCCAGCTTGCGGGTGTCACAGGACTGACGTCCCATGATGTACAGGATGCCTTGGGCGTCGGCCGGCAGTGCAAAAGAGACGGCATAGTCCTGGTCTTCCTTACGCATGGCCATGGTGGGCATGACAATGATTTCGTGGGAATTAACAGCCCCTGTCTGGTGGGCTTTGGCCCCCCTGACCACGATGCCATCATCGCTTTCTTCTACCACGTGCAGATAAAGGTCCGGATCAGTCTGTTTGTGCGGTGGCAGACTCCGGTCGCCTTTAGGGTCGGTCATGGCACCGTCGCAGGTGAGATCCTTTTCCTGAACATATTCCAGGTAGGTCAAGAAACGCTGGTGATAATTGCTCCCGTTTTTCTGATCCATATTGTATGTTACGATGGAAAGGGCGTTCAGGGCATCCATTCCCACGCAGCGCTGGAAGCAACACCCGGTTTCACGCCCCAGCAATCTGCCCATTTTGCTCTTTTTGACCAGATCATCGACACTCTGGTGGATGTGGGTGAAGCGGTTTATTTTTTTGCCGGTAATGTGGGAGGTGGCGGTCATGATATCTGCGTGCTCTGGGCGGTGGGCCATCTCGTAGGTTTTGGCAACCGCCTGCATGGATGGCCGGATCATGGGATTGTCCACCACATTCTTCAGCTGTTTACCAAAGCTATAGACCACAAGATTCAATTTTCTAAGACTATCTTCATATTGCTCTGCGGTCATCATGGTCATGGCGGGTCTCCTTTGTTTAAATTTCTAATCAATCTTGGCAGTGTTGATCATCGGTGTTTCCCCATAGCATTGAGCACTGAGCATTACGTCATGCTGTAACTTTAAGTCAATAATAAATAAGGGTTGTTTTTTACCAGGAATTGTATGCAATTGATATAAACAAATCTAATAATTTCCCAGAAAAGAAAGTGACATATCAGAATACCATGAAGCAGCTATCCGAAATTACCACCAAATTTACCGAGTCTGTCATCAGAGAGATGACACGTATCAGCAGTGCCAGAGGGGGGATCAACCTTGCCCAGGGGTTTCCGGATTTTGACCCACCGCAGATCATCCGGCAAGCGGCCATTGATGCTATCCAGCAGGGTTGGAATCAGTATGCCGTTACTTTTGGCGAGGCAGATCTGAGAGAGGCGATCGCCCAAAAAGCCCTCCAGTATAACCGGATCGAATGTGATCCCCACACCGAGGTGACCGTTACCTGTGGTGCCACCGAGGCCATGATCGCCACGCTCAAGGCCCTGGTGAACCCGGGGGATGAAATCATTATATTTGAACCCTTTTATGAGAATTATGGACCGGACGCTATTCTCTCGGGTGCCAAACCACGCTATGTAACACTGAGAGCCCCGGACTGGTCTTATGATTCAAAAGAGCTGGCGGCCGCCTTCAACAGAAACACCAAAGCCATTATTATCAACACCCCCAATAACCCCACGGGGAAGGTCTTTTCCCGTAAGGAGCTGAAGGAGATTGGCCATCTCTGTATCCAGTGGGATGTCATGGCCATCACGGATGAGATTTACGAACACATCTTGTATGACCAGGAGACGCATATCTCCATGGCGGCTCTGGAGGGTATGGCCCAGAGGACCGTGACCATCAACTCCCTGTCCAAGACCTATTCCGTTACAGGATGGCGCGTGGGGTGGGCGATTGCCAACGCTGATATCACCAGCCGTATTCGCAAGGTGCATGACTTTCTGACCGTCGGAGCACCCACACCGTTCCAAAAAGCGGGTGTCTGTGCACTCAATATGCCCGGAGAATACTACACGACACTGCAGAAGCGATACGAAAAAGCACGAAACCGGGTTTGCACGGTATTGAAAGCCGTCGGTTTCCATATTGAAGCACCCAAAGGGGCTTATTATATCATGGCTCAAACAGGTGCTTTGATGGATGGACACAAAGAAGCAGGTGTTGACAGTTTCAGCTTGAAACTACTGGACATCACGGGCATTGCGACCGTTCCGGGTACTGCCTTTTATCATTCCCCGGCCATGGGGCATGACCAGGTCAGATTCTGTTTTGCAAAAAATGACCGTACCATCCAGGATGTATGCCGGCGGCTCGAACGACTCATGCCATTTTCACTAAAAAAGTAATCAATTCATGCAAGGCATGGTATGAAGGCTTCAAAGAGGGACAGCGCCAAGACTGTTATAAAATGGAGGACCCGGATGAGAGACTGGCGTGTATAGACAGAGTGAATAGCATGACCTATGAGGAATATACGCGAGCCAGGGAAAATTGAACAACCTTGTCAAACGCTATCAGCATTTCAGTTTCAGCCCCACGCAGCCCAAGCCAAGATAGCCGAGAGCTCGAACAACCATGGCAGGGCCATACAAAGGGCTTGTGCAAGATATTGTCGGAGAGGAAGAGCATGGACTGGATGGGGGAGGGATAAGTTACGGTTGCGTCATCTGCATGAAGTGTTGAACATCTCATGCAACCTTTGGAGCTCGGTTTCCGCATCCTGGACAAGTTCGGCAATAATGTCCCTGATGGGCATGATCTTGTCCGCCAGACCCACCGATTGGCCGGCCATTAACGATCCTGAACGAACCTTTCCTTCTATCGCCGCCTCCCGGAGCGCACCGGCCCAGAAGTTTTCAACTTCGAACTGAGCCTGCTGCGGGTCGATGGCACCGCTGTTCAGTTGCTGCATGACCTCGAGCTGAAGTTTTCCGAATTGGGTGGTCCCTTTGTTTTTCAAAGCTCTCACGGGGATGACAGGCAGGCGACTGTCAAACTGAGGGGTTGCCACGGCATCTTTGGCTTTGGCTTTTCTGAATGTTTCCTTGAAATCCGGGTGCGCCTTACACTCCTCAGACATGACAAAGCGGGTACCCATTTGGATGCCGGCAGCTCCCATCATGAGCAGGTGGGCCATCATGCGGCCCGTTGCAATACCCCCGGCAACAAAAATCGGGACGGTATCGATTTTAAAGAGAACCTCCTGCAACAATACGGAGAGCGCCACAGGACCGATGTGGCCACCGGCTTCAGATCCCTCCAGCATCAATGAATCCGTACCCATTTTTATGAGCCGCATGGCCAGAGGTGCCGTGGGGGCAAAGCAGATTATTTTAGCACCGGAGTCCTGGGCCTGCCGGATTTCTGTCTCCCTTGGTATCGAGCCTGCAAACATGATGATGTCGCATTTCATGTCGCAGACCATTTTTAACTGGTCTTTGTAAATCGGTGAAACTGTTATGAGGTTGATCCCAAACGCTTTGTCCGAATACTCCCGGACAGCCACAATCTCTTTTTCAAGGCTGTCCACGGGCGTATTGCCACCGGCTAAAAATCCAAAACCACCAGCATTCCCAATATCTCCCACAAGCCTGAAATCGCTGATCCAGGTCATGGCGCCGCACATGATGGGATATTGACAGCCTAGAAATTTTTGCCCATGGCTCAAAAAATTATCTATCAGCATCTATTTTTCCAAACTCTGAACCGAAACAGCGAGCGCACTCCCCGTAGGTTCTGCCGTGCGGCAGTGCTTCACATGCTGCGGGCTTAGCGAGTAAATCTATATTTGACAGAATTCCTATATTTGGATCAACGCGATTAGGAATGATCCATAATCTGAATATCATCGTTGCAGGATATTTCCCCACCCGTGATCACCCTGGCGAAAATACCTCTTTTGGGCATGATGCAGTCACCTGCCTGGTAGTAAATGGCACACTTGTTGTGGCATTCCTTGCCGATCTGTGTGATTTCAAGCAATACGCTAGCCCCTATCCGAAGACGACTTCCGATGGGCAAACCAGGCAAATCAATGCCACTGGTGGCGATGTTTTCGGCAAAATCTCCGAAGTTCACATCCAGCCCTTTTGCCTGCATACCCTGAATATCTTCTGTGGCCAGAAGGCTTACTTGGCGGTGCCAGGGGCCGGCGTGCGCATCCCCTTCGATGCCGTGCTCTTCTACCAATCGGACGGAGGAAACCGGTGTTTTGCGGGTTCCTTTTTTCTTGCTGATGGCGATGGATACGATTTTCATGTCGGGATTGTTTTCAACTCAGGTTTTTACGGCATCAAGAATGGGTGCAAGAACTTCACAGGACCGGCAAAGAAGCATTTTATTAGCCCAGTTTTCCTGGACCGTGTTGGCACAAAGGGTACCACAGGTGAACCAACACATGTCGCCTGATTGAAACTCCCAGGCAGGGCAGGCTTTGCGTCTTTCAGGGGGGCATTTTTTGACGGTCCAGCAGTTCTTTTGACGGTCCAGCAGACCTCTTTTTTTTAATATCAGATAAAACAGCTGTCTTTCAACATGGGGAGGGATTGTTCTCCAGGCCTGCTCGTAGCTGTGAATGGCTTTAAGGGATGTTCCCAGCAACTGGGCAAGTTCTTTTTGCGTTTTTTGCAGCTTTTTCCGAAACAAAGAGAATTCAACACTGTCCATAGCGTTATCACCATTTTTATGAATAAGACTGTTCAGACTTGTGCCTGTTGAGGAACACGGTCAAATAACATCGTAAAATAATTTATGTAAGTATGTAACAAAGTGGTAGCCTGTGTCAAGGGTATTATCTATTTGATTTGCTCACTGACCCGTAGCATGCGAAGCGCTGCCGCAAGGCAGAACCTAGGGAGTCAGCGCTCTTTATCGCCGTTCAAAACGTTCACTGCCGCAGAAAACCATCACGGCATCGCTTTTGTCGATACATGCCAGCGTCATGTTCAGCCGTGACGCCAGGTCAACGGCAAGTGCCGTGGGGCGGGAGAGGGCGATGATCATCTCGAGTCCTGCTCTGGCCGCTTTTTGAACAAGTTCGTAGCTGATGCGTGAGGACATCACCACCAGACTGGATTCGTGTAGCCGTGTCTCCATAAAAACCTTGCCGATGGCTTTGTCGAGTGCGTTGTGCCGTCCCACGTCCTCTGCAAATGCCATGGGCTTCAAACGGTTATCCAGGACCATTGCCGCATGGGCCCCCCGGGTTGTCTTGTACAAGGACTGCGTATCCACAAGTTTTCCAAAGCACGATCCAGCGTCCTTTATGGACATACCCAGGTTTGTGGCTACTGGCTTTACAATCTGATAAATGTCCTTTATCAACTCCTTGCCGCAGATGCCACAGCTGGTCTGACTGACAAAACCGCGTCTTTCCAGAAGATCTTTTACGATTTTTTTTCGCTCTGGCTGGAGTGTGGCGGTTACCACATTGACGCCTTCTTCGGTGCAGTATCCAATCGTGGTGAAATTATCTTTATGATTGACCAACCCTTCGGACAGAAAAAACCCTGCCGCATGAAAAATCTCATCACCAGGTGTTCGCATGACAACTGCGTATGGATTGCCATCGATGCGCAATGACAGGGGTTCTTCAAGGATCAACTCCTGGTCTTTTGTCCGGAAAGTATTGTTTTCGAACATCATGGTTTTATGGGAGTTAGATTCAAGCATGGTTGGGCCTCTTGTTATTAAAATCGGGTCTTTTGGACCGGGTATTTATTCCATTATTAAAAACCTGGTTCTTTGGGCTAGGATTCTTTACTTTCCTTTATTGGATTTATGATCATTGTAGAAAACATAGCCAACCGATCTGATACTGATAAAGTAAGACGGCTTTTTAGGGTTGTCTTCAAAATATTTTCGGAATCGGACAATAAAATTGTCCACGGTTCGCGTGGTCGTTCCCTTGGTATACCCCCATCCGATCTGGAGCAGCTTGTCGCGTGAGAGGGGTTTCCCCGGGTTCATCAGAAACAATTTTAATAGTTTGGCTTCCTGCTCCGTTAAATGAACCTTTCCGGTTTTGCAGGATGCCGTCATGGTTTCAAAATCGATCTGATTGCCGCCAAAAGAAAAAACACGGGTTTCGTTTTCAGAAAGAGCGTTTGCAATAGCCTTGCTTGGATTGCTCCAGGAAGCTCTTTTAAGGAGACGATCCACACGCAGTAGAAACTCTTCCAGACTGAAGGGCTTGGTGAGGTAGTCGTCAACACCGTAGGCGAGACCCTTGACCTTGTAATCGGTCTCTACCTTTGCCGATAAAATCAAAATTGGGATTTTTTCGTCTTCCAGTCGGATATTTCGCAGAATGGAGAGGCCGTCAATTCCGGGGAGCATGATGTCAAGGACGATCAGATCCGGTCGCCACTCCTGCCACATTTGAAGACCGGTCACGCCATTCGGGGCGATACCGACGTCGTAACCTTGCAATGACAGGTTCAGATTAAGGCCTTCGGCAATGTGGTGATCATCTTCAATAACGAGAACACGTTTTTTTTCAATCGGTTTCATGTTGGTCAATTCCTCAAGGGCAGAATCAAGTTAAAAATGGAACCTTTGTCAGAGCCGGCACTTTCCGCAGTAATTTTCCCTTTATGGATTTTTGCTATGTGATCTGCGAGGTAGAGACCCAGACCACTCCCCTTTGCCGACATATCATCTGCGCTCCCTACTTGATAGAACTTTTTGAATATTTTCTTTAATTCCGACTTGTCGATACCGATACCGTTATCCTTGAATCGAATGATGAATTTCTTTTTCTGTTTTTCAAACGTAATATCGATTCGCGGAACAGCGGCATTGTTGTACTTGATGGCGTTGGTAACCAGATTCATTAAAAGCATTTCAAACATCGGGGGGATAATCAGATAGAAATAGGGTTCACCTTTGGGAAGATGGACTTGAATATCACAATCCCTGAATAGATGTGAGTTTTTCCGATAGAAATCCTCGATGGTTTCCGGCAGGTTTTTGAAAACATATTCACCTGCGTGGCGTTTGCTCTCGATCTGAGCCAGGTTCAGGATGCGGGTGATATCTTCGGAAAGACGCCCTACATCACTGAGCATATATTGGATATATTTTAGCTGATTTATCCGTGAGAGTTCATGTTTTTGAAATGTCTCAAGATACAACTTAAGGGATGTAACCGGTGTTTTCAGCTCATGGGTAAAGTTGTTGATAAAGTTGTGTTGCAGCCGGTACAGCCGCAGCGTTTTCAGATTATAAACAAATATAATAAAAATTCCCATGATGATGACACCGACGAGTACCGTGAGAACCATGATAACAAACCATGTCTGGGATGTGAAAAATTGTCCCGTCTCGAGGTTGAAACGCTTGACAATCGACTTGAGACCACTGCTGATTTCAATATACCAGTAGATATAGAGAAAAAGCGATGTGACAAGTGCCAAAATCGAGATGACCAGTATGAAAACAGGATGGATCAGCCATTTTGTACGGTTCATGTTCAATACCCCTGAAAATTGTTTGCCCAAACATTTCCCATCATACGCAAATGTTAAACTTTTGTAAAATCGAAAGCTACTCTGTCCTTTTTAAGCCGGGAATTCCACTTTCATACCTGTTTTTATATTCCTGATTGACCTGAGTGGATGCATGTACTAATTTTCAATCGATAATTATTCTGAGCTAAAACCTCCACCGCTGGTGTAGGACCCGGAAAAGTTCAACCGATCCGGTGAAAATTATAAAGGAAAATATCGAATGTCGAACAAGGAATGTAGAATATTGAAGTGTTGTATCGCTGCGCTCTATCTTCCTATGTTCTTTAAGCTGGGAAGCATCACTTCGAAATTCATGGTATCGATATTCGACATTGGATATTCCAGCCCCCTTCGAGGGGGCTAGTTGAGCACACCCGCTCCGCGGGTGGAGGCTCAGCTTAAAGCGGCTTTGCCGCGTCAGATAAAAGCGCGAAGTGATTTTATGATTCGAATAGAAAATCTGCAAAAAAGTTTTTCAGGGCAAAAACTTTTTGATGGTGTCAATTTTAAAATAGGCTCCAGAGAACGGGTTGGCCTGGTGGGTAGAAACGGTCATGGAAAAACCACTCTTTTCCGGATGATCATGGGGGAAGAATCTTGCGATGAAGGTGTCATAACAATTCCAAGAAATTATCGAATCGGAATTGTGCGACAGTTGTTGGGCTTTACGGAGCGAACGGTTCTGGAAGAGGGGATGAAAGGACTGCCCGACGACAGAAAGCATAACCATTGGGAAGTGGAGAAGATTCTGGCTGGGTTGGGATATTCTCAACGTGACATGCAGCGTCCCCCGGAGGAATTTTCCGGTGGATTCCAGGTGCGCCTCAATCTGGCCAAGGCCATTGTTTCCGAGCCTGATCTCCTGTTGCTCGATGAACCGACAAACTACCTGGATATCACTTCTATACGCTGGATTGAGAAATACCTTGTTAAATGGCCCCACGAAATAATGCTCATAACCCATGACCGGGGATTTATGGACAAAGTGGTGACCCATGTTCTGGGAATTCATCGGAAAAAGATTCGAAAAATTTCCGGAAATACAGAAAAGTATTATACCCAGATAGCACAGGATGAAGAGGTCTATGAGAAAACACGTCAAAATGATGAGCGTCGTAAAAAGGAGATCAATCAATTCATATCGCGTTTCAGAGCGAAGGCGCGGCTTGCAAATATGGTTCAATCGAGAATAAAAACCATCGATAAAATGGAGAAAAAGGATAAGCTCGATCAGTTGAAAACCCTGGAATTCTCTTTTCGCAGTAAACTTTTCCGGGGAAAGCATGTACTGCGCGCGGAACAACAGTCTTTTTCATATGACTCAAAAATCTCTTTGATAAAGGATTTGAGTTTTTCCGTAAATACAGGCGACCGCATCTGTATTGTCGGAAAAAACGGCAAGGGTAAAACAACCTTGCTGAAAATCCTGGCCGGGATTCTGACGCCTGACACAGGGAGCATCGTCTACAATCCGAATATCGATATCGGGCTCTTTGAACAAACCAATGTGCAATCTCTCATTGCAACACGAACTGTTGAAGAGGAGATTGCTTATGCCCATGAAGATGTCGATCGCCAGAGAGCCAGAGATATTTGCGGCGCCATGATGTTCGAAGGTGATGCCGCACTCAAGAAAATCGGTGTCCTGTCCGGCGGAGAAAAAAGCCGGGTTCTTCTGGGAAAGATTCTGGCCGTTCCTGTTAATCTGCTACTTTTGGATGAGCCCACCAACCATTTGGATATGGATTCATGCGATGCACTGCTGGCAGCACTGGACAGCTTTGATGGTACGGTGATTATTGTAACCCACAACGAAATGTTCCTGCATGCCCTTGCAGATAGACTTGTGGTATTTCAAAACGAAGAGGTACACCTCTTTGAAGGGAGTTATCAACAATTTCTCGATAAAGAGGGGTGGAGCGATGAGGTCGATGAAAAGGGGAGCATAACAGGAATACCGGAAGAAATGCCGGTTTCGGCCAAATTAAGCAAGAAAGCTATCCGTCGGATGCGGTCTGAGATTGTAGTTGAGAAAAGTCAAAAAGTTAAACCACTTGACAAACGAATCAAGAAAGTCGAGGAAGACATCGACCTCCTTGAAAAAAATGTTCATATTCTCAATGAGGCCATGATAAATGCCTCACAGTCAAATGACGGCGGAAAAATATCTGAGATATCTCGGAAGATTCATAAAGGTCAGGCAAATATTGAGTCTCTTTTCGCTGAAATGGAAAAACTCTATGAGGATAAGGAACAGGCCGAATCCTATTTTAATAAAAAACTGAAAGAGATAGAATCTTGAACCGCCTGTTTGAACACGGGAAAAGCTTTGATTTGCCGGAAACTATTTAAAGGGGACATTTACCATGAATGGATTGACAATAAGATGGCTCACATTGACAGCGGCAATAATCGTCGCATCCTACATGATCGACGGTATCAGGGTGTCGGGTGTTTTCTCGGCTGTTTTTGCAGCCGCTGCTTTGGGTATTTTCAATGCCTTCTTTCGTCCTATCGCTCTAATACTGACCTTGCCTGTCAATATCTTAAGTCTGGGATTATTTACATTTGTCATTAATGCCATTATGCTCAAGCTCGCTTCCGCCATCATACCAGGTTTTGATGTTTACGGTTTTTGGGCATCGGTGTGGGGCGCATTTCTCATCAGCATTATCAGCTGGTTGCTCAATTCTTTTATTGGTAAGCAAGGAACCGTGGAATACATCGATCTAAAGCACAAGGGCGGCAATCGATGGGAATGAGGAGACGCTTGTACCCCTGCAACTTTTTTTCTTGCATCGAACTATCTTATACGTTAACAGTAGTAAGAATGTTCTTAGGTAGTCGTTCATGCATTTCCGAGGCCGACTTCTCGGATAAACATCTCCTTCCGTACCGTAACACAGACGATTGCTCGCTTGGTGGTTAGACATTTTGTGTCGCTCAACTCTCAAACATTATTTTTTATATTGTCGAACAGTTCTTTAATTTCCAACGTAGTCAAGGCGAAACCGGTTTTCACAAAAGTTAATGCTTCTATCACCCTTAACCAGGAGGTAAACAGGCATGAAGAAACTCGCTGAAGTTCTAAAAGCTGTTAACAAAGAGATCAATGCTCTATCCAAGAAACTTGATCAATTGTCCAAAAAAGCAGAAAAGCTCATGAAAACAGCAGCTGCAAAAAAAACAAAACCCAAGGCAGCAGCCGGAAAGGAAACAGCAAAAAAAGCAAAGGTCGCTCCAGCAAAGAAAAAGGCCGCTCCAGCAAAGAAAACGATTAGGAAGAAAGTTGCAAAAAAAGCCTCGGCTCCCAAAAAAGAAAAGACCAAGAAAACAGTCAAGAAAACAGTAAAAAAAGCAGTTAAAAAAGCAGCCAAAAAACCTGCTGGAAAACCAGCCGTGTCAGCCACACCCACCAATAAAGTTCTCGCCTTCATGAAGCGCTATAAAAAGGGCGTCTCAATTTCCAAATTAAAAGAAGGGTCTGGTCTTAGCGATAAGCAGATCAGCAACATTCTTCACAGGGCGAGCAAAGAAGGAAAAATTGAAAGGGTCGCCAGAGGCGTTTACAAGCTGGTATAATGCTTAGATTTCATGAAACTCGTGCTGTCACTTTTGGCTCTTGTCTATTTTTTATTGCCCTATGATTTCTTTCCAGATGTAGTCCTCGGATGGGGGTGGATAGACGATCTTGTTATTTTATATTTTCTGTGGCGTTTTTTCTACAGAAGCAAAGGACAGTTTTATCGTCAACCACAAGGGGCGGGGCGATCCGATCAAAATACTCACAGGACCGGGTCACCGGATACCAACGGCAACACGCTAAACGATCCCTATGATGTGCTTCAAATCCCCCGAGGGGCATCGCAGGAGGAGATAAAGACAGCCTACAAGCACCTTGCCGGGAAATACCATCCTGACAAGGTGCTTCATCTGGGAGAAGAGTTTCAGTCCCTGGCCGAAGAGCGTTTCAAAGAGATTCAAGCCGCATATCAAAAACTGGCTGCCGGGGACAGGAAAGACAGGTTGTGAGAAAGGGATCAAGAAGTCTCTACCATCAAGATCTCGGCACATCTCTTCGGGAAAAATTGCTCAGTTCAGGCTAACATCAGTTTTCATAAACGGTACTGATTCAAATTTCATGATATGTTCGAGCTATACCAGTCCCTGATCCAGCATGGCATCCACAACCTTGACAAAACCGGCAATGTTGGCCCCGTTTACATAATTTCCGGGTGTGCCGTATTGCTCTGCAGTTTCCTGACAGGTTTTATGTATATCCGTCATAATTGTTTTAAGGCGGTTGTCCACTTCTTCACGGCTCCAGGAAAGCCGCATGCTGTTTTGTGACATTTCGAGCCCTGACACCGATACCCCACCGGCATTGGCCGCTTTTCCCGGGCCGTAGAGAAGGTTGTTCTCGAGAAATATTTCAATTCCCTCGGGAACAGTGGGCATGTTGGCACCCTCGCTGACCAGGAAGACCCCGTTATTGATAAGATTCTGGGCATCTTTTTCGTTGATTTCATTCTGGGTCGCACTGGGGAAGGCACAGGCGGCTTTATGATTCCAGAGGGGGTTGTAGCCGAGGGATGGATCCACCGGGGTGTATTCTGCTGATGGATATTTCTCAACATACTCTTTGACACGCCCGCGTCTGACATTTTTCAGCATTGCCAAAAAGGCCAGCTTTTGCCTGTCGAAACCCTCTGCATCATAGATATAGCCGGAGGAATCAGAGCAGGTTATGGCCTTGCCACCCAGATCGATGATTTTCTCGATGGTGTACTGGGCAACATTACCGGAACCTGAAACCAGGCAAACTTTTCCTTCCATTGTGTCCTGCCTGGTTGCAAGCATTTCAGAAGCAAAGTAAACCGAACCATAGCCGGTGGCTTCCGGCCGAATAAGGCTTCCTCCCCAATTGAGGCCCTTTCCGGTCAATACCCCTGTAAATTCATTGCAGAGCTTTTTATACATGCCGAACAGATACCCGATTTCTCTTGCACCCACGCCGATATCCCCTGCGGGCACGTCGGTATTGGGACCGATGTAGCGGGAGAGTTCGCACATGAAGCTCTGGCAAAAGCGCATGATCTCATTGTCAGACTTGCCTTTGGGATCAAAATCCGAGCCGCCTTTACCCCCTCCCATGGGGAGGGTGGTTAGGGCGTTTTTGAACACCTGTTCGAAGGCCAGAAATTTCAATATACCGAGATTGACCGATGGATGGAACCGCAAGCCCCCTTTGTAGGGTCCGATGGCGCTGTTCATCTCAATCCGAAAGCCCCTGTTAACATGGATACCGCCCCTGTCGTCCATCCAGGGCACCCGGAAAATGATGACCCGTTCCGGTTCCACGAGTCTTTCCAGAATCCTGGCTTCCCGGTACTCGGGGTTTCTGTCGAGGACCGGTTTGATCGATTCCATGACCTCGGTCACGGCCTGGTGAAATTCATTTTCATTGGGATCTCTCAACTTTACAATCTCGATGATGTCAGACATTATGCCTCCTAGGATTTTATTATTTCTATAACGTTCATGTGGTTGAGAAAATAATTGCCGGTGACATTGACTTCTTTGTTCCGTTTGAAACCTTAATAAAATCAGCTGGTAGCTGTTAGCTCTTAGCATTTAGCTCGGCTATCGGCTATCAGCTTATTGCTATTACCTATCTCATCATCACACATCGTGATGTTCGGCCGTCGACCTTGATGGTGACGGGTTTGTCCAAGGCGACGTAACGCACATGCGCTGATTCTTTTTTTGCAGGTAATGAGGCCAGCCAGTCCCCTTTATAAAAACCACCATTTTTTTCAGAAACGGTAATGTAGTTGATTCCCATGGTGGTGATGTTATGAAAAAAATGAGATCCTTGAGAAGGCTCTGCATTCAAATGTTCTGATGCTGTCTCTGCAATGACATCCACATTGCAGATGTCGGTCCACTCAACGGGGATTCCCAGCCAGCGGTCAGCAGAACCCCACCTCCCAGGTCCTATTAAAAGGTATTTTCGGTCTGCATTGGAGAAAATATTGTTCATTTCACCTATCTCACGGGCGATTTCAATGGTTTTGGCCGGATCAAACACATCCGGTTTGACATAAACGATATCTGTGATGTCGTTCTTCTGTGCATTGCCGAGGGCATTGGATGAATAACAAAAGGCTTTTTCGATCTCTTCATCACTGATATTGACCACTTCCAATTCTGCTCTGGCGGTCATGGGTCTGAGCTGCAGCAGGGCAAATGTGGGCCGGATGTCCTGCCTTTGACTGAGATTGATAGAAAATTCGAGTTCCACCGGACATCCCATGCCATTTTGGCCGATGGCTAAAAAAGTATTGAGAATATCCGCCAGGGGGAAAGAATTATATTTCAGAATTTGAGAAAATGTGAGAATGCGATGTCCCGGACCATGAGAGGTGTCTCTGATTCGGTGTTCGTTCGGGATGTAGGTGCTGGAAAGGAATGAAACCGGGTATTCAGTTTCAGCATCGGAAACCTCACGTTTATCCAAATGAGATGTATCGTTGATGCTGAGCATTGCGCATGTTTTTTCCAGCTTCAGGGCATAGAAATAACGCTGGGAATTCTCAAGGATGTCTTCAACGGTTGAGCGCTGTGGTAACAGTTGGGGATATTTGGGTGAAAAACGAAGTGTCTTTTCACCCTCAACCACCATTTTCCCCAACCCCAGAGCAATTGTGGCAATGCCTTCTTCCGGTTTCATATGTGAAAAGGGGTAATAATTGTGGGATTGGGCAACGCCTGAAATGGCAGGGTAAAAATGTTCGCCATAGGTATTTCCCACCATGCTCTGGATAATGACGGCCATTTTATCTTCCTCGGTCCGGTGTCCCACCCGCCGTGAAAACGATTTGGGTCCTTTAAAGTAGGTGGATGCATAAACGAGTTTTATGGCATTGATAACATGTTCGGTTCTTTGGATAGAATTTGGGCAGTCATTGGGGAGCATATAGGTACGATAGAGACCGGCATAAGCACGAAATTGTGCATCCTCCAAAAGACTCGAAGAACGCACAGCAATGGGGTATTGAATATCCTTCAGGTAAGCCTCCAGATCATCCCTGATCCATTTTGGAAATTGAGCTTCAAGGAATTTTTTGGCTATTTCTTCATCCGGCATGTCAATGTCGGCAATTTTTAACAGATGATTATCATGGATGAAGGTTTCAAAACCATCCGTTGTTATGACGAGTGACTTGGGTATACAGATGTCGACATTTTTGAAGGTCTGCGCCATCTCCGAATGGTGACGAAGCAGATCGGATGCAAAGGCCAGTCCCCTTGCCTTACCCCCCACTGAGCCTTTGCCAATTTTAAAAAATTCTGTATCAGGATCAAAATCGTGCGCATCAAAATTAACGATAACCCCTTTTTGCCTGCGGCGTCGACGCACATGAATGTTGGAAACCAGGAATTTCCGCATTTCGTATGCGTTGTATGAAAAATCTTCTGCGCTTGCAGGGCGCAGTTTCGCTGCCAGAATGGTCTCGGTGCGGGCAAACAGCCATCGTGAAAAATCGTTCCGGTTGGCGTGGAACATCAAGGATTCGATGGGGATTTTATTCATCTCATTTTCCAGGGTCCTCAGATTGGTGGCACGGGAAATCTCCCTGCCGTCCGGCATTCTGAAAACAAAATCACCAAATCCCAGGTGATCCATGAAAAAAGCATGAACATCAGCGTGCAGTGTTGGGGAGTTTTTGTCGACAAAAAAAGAAGGGATCGATACGGCTTTATCGGCGTTGGAGGGTTCCGAACTCATGAGCAACAAGGGGATATCCCATCGATCGGCTTTGATTTTTGTCAGGAGTTCAATCCCGGAATCAGAGTATAATTTTCCTTCTTTGGGAAAGCGAACATCGGAAATAACACCCAAGATATAGGGTTTATATTTTTCATATATACTGACCGCATTTTCATAACTGTCGGCGATGAGGATTTTGGGTCTGGCGCGCATGGTCAGGAGCCGGTGTTCCTCATTGAGACCTTCTTCCATGACATTCTGGGTCTGGCTGACCAATTCCCGGTAGAAAATGGGCAATAGTGAGGAAAGATATTGGGGAGAGTCTTCCACAAACAGGAGCACCCGAATGCCTGCCGAAGCCGTGTCATAGTCCACATTCATTCGATCTTCAGCGCTTTTTATGAGTGCAACAAGAATGTCTGTATTGCCGGACCATACAAAGGTACGATCTATTCCTGGGGGTTTCGCATGACTGGGATAGGACGCAATCGAGGCGACGGTACTATGGGCAAAGAGAATGACCGGTAAATCCGGGTCCATTTGTTTGACCCGTTCACCAAGAGAGAGACAATCCAGATCTACGACACTGGGCATGGTGATAACCATGTCAAATTTTTTATCCTCGAGTGCTTTCAGCGCTTCTTCGACACTGGATACCCAAGTGAGTCTGGGGGGGTTACTCAGATTGAGGCCACGATATTCATGGATAAGTCTTTCCGAGAGACGAACATCCTCTTCCATGATCCAGGCATCATAGGGGGTCGAAACGAGGAGCACTTCCCGGATTTTCCTGGCCATGAGCTCATGGAAAATCTTAAAGCGAGGATCGTAATCGTTTAATAGACTATCTATGGCAAGGGTCATGCCATAACACCTGACTGTGTCCTTCTATGAAACACCTCTTACAGACGCGAACTCATAGAATTAAAATGATTATTTAATATTCGGGTTATCCGAATATTAGAATCAGAATTCAGAACTCATGGATACGGCGACATCCGTCTTATCAGCTTCCTGGTCTCCGATTTCTAGGGCCTGGTCCAGTATGGTTAAGGCCTCGTCTACCTCTTCTTCCGTTATGATGAGGGGTGGTGCAATGGTCAGTGTATCATACCAGGCGACCACATATAGGCCGTTTGTCATTGCATTTCCAGAGATTTTTGCCGTCATGAGTGCCTTGCCGCTCAGCTTGTCGGCTTTGACGTCAAAGGCCTCTTTGGTCTCTCTGTTTTTGACGATTTCCAGACCCCAGAAATGACCCAGCCCACGGACATCACCCACGCAGGGGTGCTTTTCGGCCAGGTCGATGAGTCTTTCCTTCATGTATGTGGACACTTTTTGGGGCAAGCCGGAATCAATCAGCTTGCGGTATTCTTCCACAGCCGGTTTGACTGCAGACAATGAGAGGGCGTGATAGGCATAGGTGTGACCGTGACAGAAGAATTCATCTTCAAAAAAGTCGGCCACCTTTTTGTTGGTAGCGGTAATACCCAGAGGTGTATAGGCGGAGGTGCACCCTTTGGCAGTGGTCATAATGTCCGGAAGGACATCCCAGTTCTGCATGGCAAACGGTGTCCCGGTTCTGTACCAGCCTGTCATGACTTCATCCGCGACGAGGAGGACATTGTTTTCATCACAGATTTTACGTAACATGGGGAAGTACTCGGGTGGTGGAACGAGTCGGCCGTTGGTACCCACAACGGGTTCAACGATGACTGCCGCCACATTGCCTTCTTCCTTGATCATGTAGTCGAGATAGCGAGCGCACTGGACCTTGCAATCCGGATAGGTCTGGCCAAAGGGGCATCTGTAGCAGTAGCAGTCAGGTGCAAAGCATACACCATCTACGGTGTAGCGAACTCTTTCCATGGGCCATCTGCGTGGGTCACCCGTAAATGCCAAACCAGCTGATGTTGCGCCGTGATATGAGTGGTAGCGTGAAATGACCTTAAAGGCCGGTGCCTTGGACTGTCGTACCATTGCCAGGGCACCATCATTGGCCTCCGTGCCGCTGGTGGAAAAGAAAAACTGGCTCAATCCCTCCGGCATGATGGAACGCAAGGTCTCTACCGCCTCAAGAGCCACTTCCGTTGTGAATCCGGGGGCAATATAGGGTAGTTTTTCAGCCTGTTTCTGGATGGCCTTGATAATGGCCTTGTTTTTATGACCAAGATTTGAGCACATGAGTTGTGAAGAAAAATCCAGGTAACGTTTGCCGTTGCTGTCGTAGAAATAGACGCCTTCGGCGTCTTTGATCAGCATTGGCTGTTGCCAGTTTTTTTGCCAATTCCATGTTCCAAATGTATGGGCGGCCATGTCTTTAACCCTGGATTCTATCTCACTCATCGGTCTGATCCTCCTTATTATAGGGTATCCAGTTTTTTCAGATGTGCGGTATGTTTTTTTCCGATCATTTTTAGCGCCCGGGAAACTTCAGACAGCGCCTTGATTTTTACAGAAGCCTCAGTGTAATATCTCTCGGTCTTTTTTTCAAGACATCTTGCTGCATCCAGAATTTCTACGGTGGTTTTGGCTTCTGCAGGGTCAATTTCTTCACAAAAGGGTGCTCGGGTAAAATCCTTGACAGGCTCCAAGATCATTTCCGTTACATTTTCACGGCGTGTACGTTGCACATTCTTAATGTTCTTGCGAGTGTCTTGTAAAAATTGATCAAAAAGGTCTTTGAGTTCTGCAAATGCGGGATTGGCGGCTGCGGCAGCATAGAACGCCTCATCCTGCTTTTCCAACTCTTCTGCAAAACTTAAAATACTTCCAAAGCTGATCAGTGGCATGAATGTCTCCTTTTTGAGGCCACCCAGGTTTGTCTGGGTGGCCTGTATTATCTCATTTCTTTAGAAGTTATCTCAACGTTTCTGGAATGGCTTCTAGAACCATCGTTCAATGACAACTTTGGTGTCGGTGAAGAAATTGAATATTTCCTGACCGTGTCCCTTGGTATCACCAAACATGGAGTTACCGGCGCCACCGAAGGGGAAAAAACTCATGGGCGCGGCAATACCGATATTGATACCCACCATGCTGGGCTTGACGCGGTATTTGAATTCGCGCGCCGTTGCGCCACTCGAGGTGTAAATACAGGACGCATTGGCATAGTTCCGGGTGTTGACCAGGGAGATGACCTCATCAAGATTTTTGGCACGGACGATGCTCACCACCGGGCCGAAAATCTCTTCACTGGCAATGGTCATGTCCGGTGTTACCTTGTCAAAGATGGTGGGACCGACAAAAAAGCCGTTGGGGTATCCCTCAACCTGGAAATCACGACCATCGAGAACGAGTTTTGCACCTTCCTGGATACCTTTTTCAATATAGTCCAGGACCCGTTGCTTGTGTGCAGCACTGATGACCGGTCCCATGAAGGTCTGTTCGTCCAGACCGTTACCCACTTTTATGTCCTTTGCAGCGGCCACAAATTTTTCCACCAATTCGTCTGCAATATCACCGACGGGTACCAGTACAGAACCTGAGAGGCACCTTTGACCGGCACATCCGAAAAACGATGTGGTCAGGGAAGGCATGCCCTGCTCCAGATCGGCATCCGGCATGATGGCCACGATATTCTTTGCCCCACCGAGGGACTGAACCCGTTTGCCGGTGGCACCGCATTGCTGGTAAATATATTTTGCCGTGGGGGATGCGCCCACAAATGAAATACCTTCGATATCGGGATGATCCAGCAGGCCATTGACCACATCGTGAGCACCGTGAACCATATTCACGACGCCTTCGGGGAGTCCGATTTCCTCCATGATCTCAAAGATTTTGGTTTGGGTCATGGGCACCTGTTCAGAGGGTTTCACAATGTAGGTATTCCCGGAGACCAGCGCATAGGGCAGGAACCACCAGGCGACCATGGCTGGAAAATTGTAAGGAACAATGGCTGCAAACACACCCATGGGCTGGCGGTGTCCGTAGCAGTCGATATCTTTGGCGATATCTTCCAGTGTGTAGCCGCACATCAGTGTGGTGACACCGGTGGCGTGCTCTACATTTTCAATCATACGGCGGACTTCACCCCGGGATTCATCGATGGCCTTGCCCTGCTCGGTGGTAAGCACTTCCGCGATTTCTTCAAAGTTTTCTTCAAAAGCATCTTTGAGGCGGAACAGATATCGGGCCCTGGAAAGGGGGGGTGTTGTTCGCCACTCCCAATAGGCCTCTTTGGCAGCCTTTGCCGCTGCATCTACATCCTCTTTTGTTCCGTAAGCAACTTTGGCAATCTTTTCACCGGTTGCTGGGTTATACACATCACCGAATGTTGTAGAATTCGACTCAACCCACTCACCGTTGATGTAATTCTTTATGATTGGTACGGTCATGATTCCTCCTTTAATACATTGTTAAATATTATATTCCTTTTTTTCCTCAAACCTTACATATATCAGGAAAGTTTAAGATCGCAATATCTATTTTGTATGTTTTCGTTGGGATAAAAGATTAATCTCTATGGCACTGATCCACTGGGGCGGGTAGGGAACCTTGAAGGCAGCGCTGTCCTGCTCGCTGTGTTCATTGATGAAATCGATTTTTACTACCGATTGGTGCAGATCAACACCTTTTATGCTGTTGTCAGGGTACACATGGGCGATGTTTTTTCCTAAAATGCTCAACTCCAGCCCGGTGGTGCGGCTGCGGTAAAAAACCCGGTCCGGCAGAAGCAGGAGAAACCCGCTGCTCCGGCTTGGCTTTCCCGGTTCGCTGGTTCTGCCAAAATAGTTAACCCCAAAGCTCATGGCTATAATTTTCTGCTCCCTGAAACGCTTTTCGATCCATTTCCGGTCCCGCCATCGAATAAAGGCGATGTAGGCAATGATACCAAAAAATATTATGGCGATGAAAAGCCATTGCTGGTTGGCGTAAATATTTGTCATAAATCAGCCTTAAGCTATAAGCGGTAAGCAGCTAAGCGCTTATAGCTTTTGGCTCAACTTTCAGGTTTCACCATGGATAGGGCGAAATCGGTTATGATATTATGTAGTTGATTTGCTCGTTATTCCCGTTTATTTAAATTCAGCTAAATATATCACCAGTTTCTTTTTGGCCATGTTGTGTTTATAGCCGCTGATACTTCCCATGGCTGCAAGGATTGAATCGGCAATTTCTTCATCTGTGCGGCCGTCGTTTCTGAGTTGTTTGACCCGGTCACCATTCAAAGCGATGAGATTGCGGAATCCCTGACTGTCACGGTTGAAAAATACCACAAATCCAAGCACAAAAACAACCAAGGATGATGTCACGGCGATATAAATGTCCAAGGATGGGTCTGGGAAAACAGATCTGAGGAGGCTGTTTGGACTGCCTGCATTGAGAAGCGTATACATGGCCAATAAACCCACGGCAATCAGCAGTGCATAGACAATGCTCATAAACGGTTTGGGCAAGAAGAAACTCCATCTTAATGTAATAAATAAAAGAATCCAAGGGTTCGAGGATGATACAAGGGCTCAAGTGAAAATAATAGAGCAAAGCAAAATGTATCATTTTACCTTCAATACATTCGGGCTGCAGTCATGGTCAAGCTAAATCCTGAACATGTTTGAAACGGATGTCAAAAGAACTGAGGGCAGGTTTATCAAACCTGCCCTCAGCTAATGTATAATGGTTTAAAAAATAACGGCATGGCCGTTGAAAACAAATTCGCTTAGCGAATTTATATGGGTCTCATTTCGCCTTCTTCCATGGCTGCCCATTTACCTTCTGCTTCTTCCCAGGCTTCGTCAGAAGCTTCGCTCTCCCAGACTTCCAGGCCCCTTTCAGCACGGGAGGCCCCGGGTAGAAAGTTGTCCAGGATGATGCCCAGGATGGCAGTAACGGCCATACCGGTGGTCAGAATTGCCTGGCAGATGTTGCCCAGAACTGCAATGAATTGCCCGGCCCCACTCCAATCTATAGGTACGGCATTTGCGGATAGCATCGGGTTGAAGTGGTAGGGCACACTCAAACCGGCAAAGAAGCTGATGCCGATGATAAAAAGGTTCCGGGAGTTGTTCAGGTTGACGATCTGCAGGTTGGAGAGACCCACGGAGGCGATCATACCGAACAGGCCCACGAACATAGCCCCCACCACTGGTTGCGGCAGGGTGGCCAACACAGCGCCAAACTTGCCGATAATGGGAATGAACAGCATGACGGCCGCTCCGCAGCGCACCACACGCCGGCTGGCCACCTTAGTCAGACCGATGGAGCCGATGTTCTCGGAATAGGTGGTCGTACCGTTGGCGGTCTGCAGTATGCCGGCGATAAAACAGCCCAACCCTTCGGCGCCGAGTCCCCGAGATATCATCTTGCCCGTGGGTACAGGTGCTTCTGAGATACGCGCGCAGGCATAGTAGTCACCGATGGATTCTATCATAGAGGCCAGATAACCGGCCAGCATGCCGAAAGCACCGGCCCACAGTACTGAACTGCCAAAATCCGGAAATCCCCATTTGAAAGGCATCATGGGCTTGAAGCTGAACCATGCGGCTGAGCCGATCAGATCCATTTTGCCTGCCAGGTTGGCGGCATTACCCGCGGGGATCATACCTGTGATGGTGCCCAAAAGGGAGAACACCCACCCCGTTGCGATGGCCAATAGGACCGGGAACAGCATGAAGACCTTGGATTTGTGGGAAAATACCTGGGAATAGAGAATCAGGGCCAGCAGGGTGATAAGCGAAATAATCCAGTTGCCTGCCATCCAGGGTGCCCCGATATTGAAAAGGGCAAGCCCAATCATGGCGATGGTGGGGCCGATGACGATGGGGCTGATGATTTTGCGCACCTGGCCCATGATGCCGGTGTAACCCAGCACAATTTCCACAACAGATGCCACCATGATGGCACCGGAAACCATTTGGATCTTGACCTGCCAGAGGGGAATGCCAGCGCCCGAAAATTTTTCTGCGGTGACCAGACCGAGAATTGCAAATGTAGGCCCTAGAAAAGAGAATGTCCCGCCTTGAATAACAGGCAGTTTATTCCCAAGGGGGGACTGCTGAATCAGCGTACACAATCCCGAAGTAAAAAAGATGGTTGAGATTAATAACGCTAGCTCCTCGGGGGGAAGACCCATGGCGCCGCCAACGATGAACGGGATGAGCACGGTTGCCCCGAACATGGTCAAATACTGCTGGATACCCAGCAGTACGGCAAGGCCCCATTTAGGCTTGCTCCCGATGGGGTAAACAATCCAATGTTTGTGTTCACTTTTTTCTTCACTCATGGTACTTGCCCCTCCTTCCTGTTTGCCCATTCAATTGGGTCGGGTTAATAATTAAGAACAAAAAGACAGTCTTTTAGACTGCTTTTAGCTGATCACTATCAACTACCCTCGGACCCTCGGACCCTGGAATTCTTGAATCCTTCTGTATTACGGCAATTGCTGACAGATTTCCGTGTACATTTCGGGTCTTCTGTCTCGAAAAAACTGCCAACCATCCCTGACTTCCCGAATCAAATCGAGATCCAGGTCTGCGATAACCACTTCATCCTTGTCTTCGCTGCCCTTTACCAGCATTTCGCCGCGTGGGTCGACAAAGTAGCTGGAACCGTAAAACCGTCCGAACTCCCAGGGTTTTTCAACACCGATTCTGTTGTTTGCACCGATAAAGACACCGTTGGCCACGGCCTGGGCGGGCTGCTCCAGCTCCCAGAGATACTGGGATTTTCCGGCCGTGGTTGCGGAAGGATTGAAAAGGATTTCGGCGCCGTTTAGGGCCAGCACCCTTGCACACTCGGGGAAGTGTCTGTCATAGCAGATATAGATGCCGATCTTTGCATAGGCGGTTTGAAATACCGGAAAGCCGAGATTGCCCGGTTTGAAATAGAATTTTTCCCAGAAACCGGGCCAGGTGTGCGGGATCTGTATTTTTCTGAACTTACCCAGGTATTTGCCATCCGCGTCCACAACGGCAGCCGTGTTGTAGTAAACACCATCGATGGCTTCTTCGTAAACCGGTATTATCATCACCATATTATATTTTTTGGCGTACTCGGCCAGAAGATCGGTGGTGGGGCCGGGTACGGTCTCGGCCGTGGCATACCACTTGGTATCCTGCTCACAACAGAAATAGGGCCCATAAAATATTTCCTGTAGACAGAGGATGTTCACACCTTTTTCCCCGGCCTCTTGAATGAGGGGAATGTGTTTTTCGATCATGGCCTGCTTGATTTCAGAAGGTGTTCCGTCGTGTTTTGGATTCGAGGCTTGAATGTGGGCACACTTAATAAGTCTTGACATGTCGATCCCCTTTTCTATTATCTGAACTGAATGATTTTTTATCTCGATCTGCACCAATCTCTTGCGGATCAAGGGTTCGCAAAAAGCCTCGACAGATCCACGGGTATGCCTGCGGTTTTTGCGAAACCTCCTCCATCAAGATCTTGGCACATTTCTTCGGGAAAAATCGCTCAGTTCAGGTCGTATCTAAATTGTAGCTATTTTCGGTTCAACATGTATCTTATGTAGGGATTCGGCGTCAAGTGTTTTTGGTGTGATTTGTATTGTAAAAATGTGGCATATTTTCTATATGTTTTTATTGTCGGGCATTGTGATGTGCCCTGAGTCTTTTCAAAAAGGAGGCCATTGAGTGAATTGTGCAGATCTTTTCAAGCAGATGAACAAAGGATTCGATTTTGGACAGGCCATGGCAGAGGTTGACCGCTGTCTTCTATGCCATGATGCACCCTGTTCCAAGGCATGCCCTGCAGAAACAGACCCGGCTGGATTCATCCGAAAATTCCGGTTTCGAAATATCACCGGGGCCATTCGAACCATAAAGGAAAACAACATTCTAGGTGGCGCCTGCGGCGTGCTCTGTCCCACAGCCGAGCTGTGTGAAAAAGAGTGTAGTGCAACGGGTATCGGTCAACCTATCGCTATCGGCAAGATCCAGCGATTTCTTGTTGAGCATGCCCGGGAAATGGACTTCAGGGTGTTAAAGAAAGCAGATTCACGGCCGGAGAGAATTGCTGTGGTGGGATCCGGGCCGGCGGGATTGAGCTGTGCCGCGGAGCTGGCCAAGGACGGTTATCGGGTCACGATCTTCGAAGCACGCAAAGAGCCCGGGGGTGTGCTGCGCTATGGCGTTGTTTCGTTCCGTTTTGACCTGGATTTCCTGGCGGCGGAGATGGCGGACATCAAAGATCTGGGGGTTGAATTCAAATGTTCCTCTCCCATAGACAGCCGGGAAGGTGCAGAGGATCTTCTCAAGAAAGGCTATCAGGCCGTGTTTCTGGCGCCTGGATTGTGGGATGCCGTTAGTCTGAAAGATGCGGGGCCACCCATTAAGGGACTTTACAGTTCTGTGAAGTATCTGGAGGGATTGCGTGACGGGCAGTTGGAATCCTTGGCAGAGGAAATTGAAAACAGGACGGTGGCCGTCATCGGTGGTGGTTCTGTGGCGATGGATTGTGTGGAATCGGCTGCCAGGCTGGGGGCCAAAGATGTTTACCTTGTCTACCGACGCTCTTACACCCAGATGCCGGCTGAAGAGGATGAAAGAATCGAGGCACTGCAAAAGGGCATCCACTTTCTGCTATTGAACCAGCCCATGGATTTTGTCATCGATGACAACAGGTGTATAAAAGGTCTTAAACTTGTCCGTACGTCTCTGGCTGGCGTGGATGCTTCCGGTCGGCGGTCGCCTGTCAACATCGAGAACTCCGAATGGGTTCTGAACACCGACGTGGTCATAGAGGCCATCGGCAACAAGGCTGATGACCAGTCACCGGCGTGGTATCCAAACATCAAGCTGAACGCGAAAAATCTGATTCAGACGGATTCCGAGACAGGCAAAACGTCGGTGGAGGGAATTTTTGCCGGCGGTGATATCGTCAGGGGACCGGCGCTGGTGGTTAACGCCGTACAGGACGGGAAAATAGCAGCCCGGTCGATCAAAACGTATTTGAGCTCGTTGTAGCGTTTCAAGTATAAGTGATTGCGGTTAATATAAAAAACATCACGAAAACACGAAAGTACGAAAGCGCGAAATATTTCTGTGCTCTAGTCCGTGTTTTTATTCTTTCGTGTTTTCGTGATAAAATAATAGACCTTTTTCCAAGCAAACCGTCATTTCGCTTCATTCCAACCTGTCTGCCAGGTCTATTTACAAAGTAACAGGAGGTAATATCGTGTCCAGTCAAGCCATCGATCTATCCATTGAATTCTGCGGGAAGACCTTTCAGAACCCTTTTCTGCTCTCTTCGTCTCCGGTATCCAACAGTGCCGAGATGGTTGCCCGGTCTTTTGAGGCTGGTTGGTCCGGCGTGGTGTTCAAAACTTTGAACTCAGATCGGCTGGAAATCATTCATCCATCCCCACGGATGAACGCTTATCACTATGGTGCCAAACGGGTTGTGGGGGTTCAGAACGTGGAACAGATTTCCGATCGGCCGTTGAAGGACAACCTGGCCGATTTTCTCTATCTGAAAAAACATTATCCGGCACACGTTTTGATATCCAGTATCATGGGGTTTTCGAATGAAGAGTGGGCCTACCTGGCCAAGGTGTCCGAGGACAATGGTGCAGACATGCTGGAACTCAATTTTTCCTGCCCCCATATGTGCATCGAGGGGTCGGGACATCATGTGGGCCAGGCTTTTGACCTGATTGAAAAATTCACTAACACGGTCAAGGATACGGTTTCTATCCCGGTGATTGCCAAGATGACTCCCAATATTACGGATATGACGGAACCGGCTATATATGCTAAAAATGGCGGTGCTGATGCCATCTCCGCCATTAACACGGTGAGCGGCATATCAGAGATCGGTCTGGAAGATCTGGTTCCAAAACCCAATATTTTCGGCATCGGCGCTGTCAGCGGGACATCCGGGCCGGCTATCAAACCCATCGGGCTGCATTTCATTGCCGACATGGCCAGGTGTGAAGGACTCGCGCTGCCACTCTCGGGCATCGGGGGCATCGAGACCTGGGTTGATGCCCTGGAATACATCCTGCTGGGTGCATCGACGATACAAATCACCACCGGCATCATGCACTATGGCTACAAAATCGTTGAAGACATGATCGAAGGGTTGTCGGACTTTATGACGCAACGCAATGTAACAAAGGTCGGCGACCTGGTGGGCAAGGCACTGCCAAATCTGAAAACCACCGATCATTTTGATCTGGCCCGCCAGGGTATTGCTCAGTATGATCTGGATAAATGTGTGGGGTGTGGTCAGTGCTACACCGTATGTACCGATGCCGCTGGCCAGGCCATCGAGTGGGAAGCAGTAGAGCGCAGACCCAAACTGATGGAAGAGAAGTGTTTGAGCTGCATGCTCTGCAGCTTTGTTTGCCCCGTGCCCGGGTTGATCTCATTTAAGGAGATGCCCGCAACATGGAGCCGTGATGAAACCCAGGTAATGGATAAAAACCTGAAAAATGAGATCAAGCTTGAAGCATTTACCAAGGAGGGACCCAATGAGTGTACTTATTAAAGGTGGTACGATTGTTACCTCGACCGGGCGTTATGTCGCGGACGTGTATGCGGAAGATGATAAGATCAAATCCATTGGAAAGAATCTTGACGTCGAGGCAGATGAAGCCATCGATGCAGCCGGGAAATATGTGCTACCCGGCGCCATCGATCCCCACACCCATATCTCCATGCCGTTTATGGGAACAAGTGCCCAGGACGACTATGAAACCGGCACCATTTCAGCCGCGTGCGGTGGTGTCACCACGGTGGTTGACTTTGATCTCCAGCAAAAAGGTGAATCCCTGTTGGAGGCTCTGGAGCGAAAAAAATCATGGGCAGAAGGAAAAGCGGCGGTAGACTTCTCGTTGCATCCAGCTATCATGGATCCGAGACCGGAGGTCATCGAGGAGGTCAAAAAGGCAATCCTGGACTATGGTACCCCCAGTTTTAAAATATTTATGGTATATGATTTCAGAGTGGATGATGCCACCATGATCAAACTCCTGGAGGAGACAAAAAAATATGGAGGGTTGGTACAGGTCCACGCGGAAAATGTCTATATCATTCAGCACATGAACGAAGTGCTAGAAAGGGAAGGAAAGCTGGCACCCTATTACCATGCTGTCAGCCGGCCCAATATTGCCGAAGAAGAGGCTGTTTCCAGGGCCGCCAAAATGGTGGAGTTGACCGGTTCAAGGATCTATATTGTCCATCTTTCTTCCAAAGAAGGGCTTTTCAAGGTAAAAGAAGCCCGAGACCACGGTATTGACGTGTTTGCAGAAACCTGTCCCCAGTATTTACTTCTAAATGAAGATCGCTATAAGGAGGCGGATTTTAACGGTGCCAAGTACGTCATGTCACCACCGCTGAGAACAGAAGAGAGCAGTGAAGCCTTGTGGGGGGGCTTGAAGGGTGGGGATGTCCAGGTGGTCGCAACGGATCATTGTCCGTTTGACTTCCATGGTAAAAAGGACATGTTTGGAAAAGATGACTACAAAAAAATTCCCAACGGTGCGCCAGGCATCGAGACACTTCTCATGCTGATGCATACGGAAGGTGTTGTCAAAGGTCGTATCAGTCTCGAACGAATGGTGGATGTTCTTTCTACGGGAACTGCCCGGATGTTTGGATTGAAAGACAAGGGTGAAATCATCGTGGGCAAGGATGCCGATATTGTTGTATTCGATCCGGAGCAGGAATTTACAATTACCCAGGATAAACTTCACATGAATGTCGATTACACACCTTATGAGGGCATGAAAATGACCGGTATGCCCTATGCTGTCTATTCCAGAGGCAAACGGGTTGCAGAATGGAATGGTGAGCAGCTTGCATTTGTCGGCCAAATCGGCAGGGGACGATTCGTCAAACGGGAACCGTTTGAGGGATTTTAATTATGACAGACAAAGCCAACAGCAAGTCTCAAGACAGCATGCATTCCCATATTAAAGAGCTGAGTGAACTTCTGGATGCCGTACATCAGTTGAGCGACACCCGGTGTTCAGATGAATTATATGGAACTTTTGCTGATATTATCAGCAGAAAACTGGGTACCGACGCCATTGCTATTTTCAATTTCAATCAAGAGATCAACAGCTTTAGCCTTGTCTACAATCAGGGATTCAAAATTTGGAAAAATGAACTCAAGAGTGGGAATGGTTTTTTGTCCAGGTTGCGCCAAAAGGACTTTCAACCCATGGAAGTTTTTTATGACATGCCTGAAGTGAAGTCGTTTTTCAGAGAGAAGAAACCGAAAAGCCTGGAATCGGTAACGTGGGCCTTGTTGAACATGAAGGAGAATGTCATCGGTCTGATGGCCTTGAACAAATCTCTGACCGAGATTTCAAAAAATGAATTTTGTCTCGATTTTTTGACACGTATCTGCATGCATGCGGCGGCCTCCATCAACAGTTGCCTCCTGTATGAACGACATAAGAAGGAAAAGGAGGATCTGGACAAGACCCTTAACAACCTTTCTCTCCTTTATAATATCGGACGGGCCATGACCTATATCAGCGACCTCAAGAGCCTTTTAAAGTACATACTGAACCAGGCTATAGAGGTGACTGTTGCCGAAAAGGGTTCCATCATGCTTCACGACCCGGATACGAACCAGTTGAGCGTTCGCGTACTGGCAGGCCTGCGAGACAAAGAGTATCAGCAGAAAGTCAACAACAATGAAATCAAATGCAAAACCTTCGAGCCGGGAGAAGGTGTAGCCGGAACCGTGTTTCAAACAGGGGAACCGACCTTTATCAACAAAACAGTTGAAGACAAAAGGTTTATCGGGGGCAATGCATCTTTTGCTAACTCCATTGCCTGCATTCCAATGAAAGTGTACGATGACATCATTGGTGTTATCAATGTCACCAACAAGAAGATCGGAGATGGTTTTACGGATGAGGATATCGAGATGCTGGGTGCGGTGGCAGACCAGGCAGCGATCTCAATCAGTAAGGCGCAATTGTGGGAAATGGCCATCAATGACTCATTGACCGGTCTGCATGTGAGGCGCTATTTCATGGCCAAGCTTCAGGATGAAATCCACCGTACCCAACGGTATAAAAAAAGTTTGTCTTTGGTCATGGGAGATCTGGATCAGTTTAAGACCGTGAATGACTCATACGGGCATACTGCCGGTGACAAAGTGTTGAAAGCCGTTGGCGTCTTTCTGCAGAAAAGCGTTCGAGACGTGGACAGTGTCGGCCGATACGGCGGCGAAGAATTTATCATGTTTCTTCCCGAAACCGTCAAAGAAGCCGCTTTTATTCTAGCTGACCGTATACGCAAGGGTGTCTCCGAAATCAAAGTCGGCAACCTGCCGCCGGTGACCATCAGTCTGGGTATCGCAACGTTTCCTGATGATGGCAAGAACATTGATGACTTGCTGCAACGGGCCGATGCGGCTTTGTATGCAGCCAAGGAAAACGGGCGGAATCAGGTGGTGAGCTATTCAGAAGATATTCCTGTGCCGGAAAACAGGGATGGGGTAATTTGAGCATTAAGCGATAAGCTATAAGCGATAAGCTGCTTAAGGCTTATCGCTTACAGCTGATAGTTGTTTATGCAACGATAGGGTAAAATATGTTCACTCATGCACTCACAAGAAAACCCGGTCCTGATTTCAGCCAGGGTTTGACAACCTCACTTCTCGGAACACCCAGCTTTACACTGATCAAAAAACAGCACGATGCCTATGTGAAGACACTGGAGAAACTCGGTCTCGAGGTGATACTCCTGGATCCGCAGCCCGATTATCCGGACGCTTATTTTGTGGAGGATACGGCCGTGGTGACACCGGAAGTGGCTGTGATCACCATCCCCGGTGCCATCTCCCGGCAGGGTGAACAAACGAGTATCGAACCGGTCTTGTCACGATTTCGAAAAATCGAGAAGATCCAGTCGCCCGGAACTGTGGATGGCGGGGATGTACTCATGGCGGGAGATCGTTTCTTTATCGGCATTTCCGACCGGACCAATACCGAGGGTGCCCATCAACTGGGTGCCATTCTTGAATCATACGGCTATGTCTGGGACACCATCTCCGTAGGGGAGGGGCTGCACCTGAAATCAAGCGTCAACTTTGTGGGGAAAAACACCCTGATTCTAACGCAAGCATTTCAGGATCTGAATCTTTTTGACAGCTTTGAAAAAATTGTCCTGGGTGAAAAAGAGACATACGCTGCCAACACGCTGGGACTTAACGATTCTCTGATCATGCCCAGGGGTTTCCCGGTCACAAAAGAAAAGCTGTCCGGGATTGGGGTGCCGATCATCGAGCTGGATGTAAGCGAAGTGGCCAAAATGGATGGCGGTCTGACCTGTTTATCCTTACGTTTTTGACCTGGATATCTATATTTCTGGATCATCTCCAAAAGAGTTAATCCAAATTTAGGATTCAAGGATTCCAGGGGTCCAGGATTCGAGTGAGATGAAGTGAGGTATCAGCTAAATGCTAAAAAATATAAAGAGTTAAAAGTCTGGAAAAAAGCGTATAAACTTTGTTTGGATATATATACCGTAACGAAGCGTTTCCCAAAAGAAGAAATATACGGTTTGACCTTACAAATCAGAGGAAAACAAACACTTGAATCCTGGACGCCTTGTATGCTGGGATGCTAGGAGGCCTGAAAGCTGGGATGCTGCTGTCCGCCACCCTCGAACCCTTGTATCACCCTTGGACCCTTGAACCCTTTTTCCCAACTAGTTGGGAGAACAGCTTACGTCCAGTAAACGCTGTCTGACGGATTCAAAAACATCACCAAACCGCAAAACACCTGTAACCTTACCGTCTGCATTTTTCACTATTAGTGGCTGATGGACGCCCATGACAAATAAATGCATTGCTTTTTCAAGGGTGTCTGTTTCATTGATATATTCTGCTTTTTCAGGAACATGCATTACATCGGAAACCGTCAGGCGACCGCCGCGATCGCAAATGGTTTGTGTGGGTTCAATCCATAAATTAAAATCTTTGACGGCTTTCATGACAAAATCGGCAGTAAGGGTGCCCAGTTCCTGCTGTTGTTCGACCTTTTTATAATTGGGCTCCAGGGTCCGAAAAACATCGAGCATGGTTATCTTGCCAATAAAAACACCCTCTGCATCTACCACAATGGCATCTCTATGGGCGTGTCCGATATCGGATTTCCGGGTCTGCTCCAAAAACTGCAAAACCTCCACCAGGCTGTTTTCTTTTTGAACGGTCACGTAATTCGAAATGGGGATCATTGTTTTTTGCACTTGAATCTTATTCATACAGGCTCCTATCT
Organism: uncultured delta proteobacterium; assembly: GCA_963842925.1. Classification (GTDB taxonomy): domain Bacteria; phylum Desulfobacterota; class Desulfobacteria; order Desulfobacterales; family B30-G6; genus B30-G6. The sequence continues at coordinate 293,232 of CAWJIL010000003.1, read as the reverse complement.
CAATCTTGATTGGGGTGGCAAAAACATACACTATTATGGATCGATTCTACATAGCACAATCGATTTAAAATGAAAAATTATTTACGTCTCCCGGTCCCGGTTTTATGTTATTTATCGTTGTAATTTAACCATGGTAGAACCGTTTTGGACCGCCAATGTTTACCATACAAGAAATTGTCAATATAGGGGAATGTTATTTGTGCAATCCTTGATTTGGCAACAAGCAGCTTTACAATTTTATGTAAAAACGTATCTGGTCGGCTAAAAGGGCAGATAGCCATACAGATTGAGCAATCAGTACCCACTTTACTCCAGTACGCAAAGCAGGAATCTTCATCAAGCTTCCATTTTTCAAAGCCGTTGTAGACAGTTTTAGCGCCCTGGGGTATTGATTTTGAAGGGCAGGCATCAGCGCATTTTTTACAAGCCTGACAGAATTCCTCAACACCGAGGGAAATAGGCTTGTCAGTTAAAAGAGGCATATCGGTTAATACTGCAAAAATACGGACCCTTGCTCCAAACTTGGGCGCAATCAGGTAGCCTTGACGACCAACTTCTCCGAGCCCTGCATCAACTGCAAGAGGTGGCAACACAAGATTATAGTTACGTGTGTGTTCAGCAATACCTTTATACCCCATGTATGAAAACCATCTGGCAAGCAAGGTCGCCATATAGGCGCCTTTTGCATAAAGGTGGGCACTCTCGGCCACCGTTGGCGTATGCGGAGCTGATATGACATGACCGTGGCTCATTTGCGTGATAAGAACCACAGCATACGGCGGTAGGTCTTTTATTTCTTTGCCCCAGTCTTTTTCGTTGTCATAATGGATTTCCCCTCTATGTGAATAAAGAAGATCCGTATCAACCTTTGTGATTCCTACCAGATCAGCGCCAATATGTCTGGCAAGGTTTTTAACAATCAGGGTCGCTTTTTCAGGGCTTAAGTTTGCAGCAGGAACATCAGATTCAGGATCATTAAATGCATAATGGCCCAGATAGGGCGGTATTGAAAAAGAAGCATGCATCATGGCAACATTGGGTTGATATCCATTGTCGATACTTCCATTGGTACCAATAAAACCTGTTTTTCGTCTTTTTGCATCGTGTTCTTCTTTTTCAGGATGCATCTTCCTATAAAAATAATCATAGCGCTCGGTTCCCGGGGTCAAACTCCTATACCTTGCAAAAACAGAATTCCTTTCGTCAAATCGCTGTGCCTGGCCCACAAGATAACCCTTTGTTCCTTTCAGGGCCTTTTTATTCGGGTTGGCTGGAATCAGCAGGCTTAGGGAAAGTATGCATCCTGTGGAGAAAAGGTATACGACTGCATTTTTTAGGTCTGGGATAAATATAAAAATTCCGATGATTATGGCGATTGCTGCACCCACGAGACCGATTTTCGTGGCGCGTGCTTCTTGCTCACGGTAAGACTCAAATGCAAAATATAAGAAAGCGGAAAATAAAAAAATATCAGCAATAAGTAATAATTTAGTTACAACATCCATTTAAGACTATCCCATCATTCTATTCGGTAAATATGTTACTATTTCAGGAAAGCAAGCAAGAAGAATAATACAAATCAGCATGGCAATCCAGAAAGGTAAAATTCCTTTAAACATTGTCGACATGGGTATATCCTTGGCAACACCGCTTAAAACAAAAACATTCACGCCAACAGGTGGTGTGATAAGGCTCATTTCCATGGTCAACGTAATGATAATTCCAAACCAGATAGGATCAAAACCCATATTTATGATAATAGGGAAAATAATTGGCACTGCCAGGACCATTATGGAAAGACCTTCCATAAAACAACCCAAAATGATGAATCCTATTATTATGCAACTAATAACAAGATACTTTCCCATCCCGGAGTCAACCACCAGTGATGCTAAAGTTGTCGGTATCTGGCTCAATGTCATAAAATACTGAAAAATCATTGCTCCTATTAAAATTCCGAAAATCATTGCCGTAGACGAGGCTGCTTCTTTTAATGAGATTATTAAGGTATTCCATGTCAGCCTGCGTTTGAGCAGGGTTATTAAAAATGCACCAAATGCGCCAACTCCGGCAGCAGCTGTTGGTGTAAACCAACCAGCATACAGTCCACCAATAACAAGACCAAATAGAGTAATTATTGCCCATGTGTTTTTTAAGGAAGCAACTTTTTGTTTAAATGCATATGCGGGACCAGGTTTTCCTATGCTGGGATTTATTTTGGTCAGGACATATATTGTACCTATAAACATCAAGCTTAGTAATATTCCAGGTATTATGCCTGCAATAAAGAGTCTTCCTATACTTTGTTCAGTAAGAATACCGTAGAGAATCAGTACGGAACTTGGGGGGATTAAAATACCCAATGTCCCACCGGCAGCAATACATCCTGTTGCAAGTTTTTCAGAATAGTCCAGTTTTTGCATTTCAGGAAGTGCGATTGTTCCGAACATTGCAGCAGTGGCAAGAGATGAACCGGAGATCGCCGCAAACATGGCACATGCCCCGACCGTTGCCATGGCAAGCCCCCCTGGCAAAAACCCAATCCATTTGTTGACAGTTTCATATATTTCCGTGCCCAAATTGGAATGGTTGGCAAATTGTCCCATAAGCATAAATAATGGAATGACACTTAGGGTGTATGAAGATGCTGTTTGATAAGGCTCAAAGCCAAGGATGGCAAGGCTTGAGCTGAAACTATTTAAGATTGCAAACCCGGCAAATCCAATAATAGCCATTGCAAAGCCAATTTGCATTCTTAAAGCCAGAAGAATAAACAGAGCTCCTATCCCTAACACGCCTATAACTAAGGGGCTCATGATTATACTGCCTTTGAAATTATTAGGATTGTTTTAAAAAACAGAACTACAGTCATTACAATGCATCCGAAAAATGCAATGTAGACAAATGGATACATTGGAAGCCCAAGATCCATTGACACTTCACCGGAGGACTTCATGTTTATTGCATGATGATAAATGGATGTGGACATCATAGCAAAAAGAGCAGTACATAACGTTTGAGTGAAAATATTCGCACAGGTTCTAACTTTGGGTCCGAATTTGTCTATGATCAGTTCAACTCTGATGTGGCCATTGTCAACTTCACACTGAGCAAGGGAGCTAAAGACTACAATAACCATCATAAATTCGGTAAGCTCAACTGTCCCGAGAATAGATGTATTAAATAATTTTCTTAGAAAAACATCTAATATAGTTATTGCCATCATTGAAAAAAGTGTTATCCATGATAAATAGTCAAGGATTTTGACCAAGGGATAAAGTCCTTTTTCAACCCAGATTGGATTCTTTTGTTGTACCATTTATTTGTCCTTACAATAGAGGAGAATACAAGGCAGCTCCAAACGAAAACTATTTTATATTCTCTTGAACGGAGCGATTTTTTTCTAATGCGAATAGAGACATTGCTATTATTTTGCAGCGGACTCAAAAACGGCGTCAAGAAGTTTTTGGGCATCAAACTTTGATGAGTTCTTTTTTACCCAATCCGAATAGAATATACTGAATTTTTCTTTTATAGCGGCTCTGTCAACATCTGAAAGCATATATGATTTCATCCCTTTTTCTGCAGCCATGGCCTTGTTTTCCGAATCTTCTTCATCAAAAGCCATGGCCGCCCTCATGCCAAATTGTTTTGTCGCAACAACATTAATTGCATTTTTACCATTATCTGAAAGGCTATTCCATTTGGCTTTGTTCATTAATACACACATTAAAGCACCAGAAAAATTAAATTCAGTAATATATTTAGAAACATCAATCAGTTTATAACTTCTAAGCGCCGCATAGGGAGTAAAACAACCATCAACAACACCTTTTTGCATTGCGATTGAAAGTTCTGAAATTGGTAGGCCAACCGGATTGCCACCGAGAAGTTTTATCGCTTTTGATTCAAGGGCATTACCACCTCTAATTTTCACACCTTTAAAATCGGCAAGTGTCAGAAGAGGTGCTTTTGTAGTATGAACCTGACTCAGAGGGGCGGAAAGAAACCAGAGCGTCTTAAATTCTTTATAGTCTTCAGCCAGGTACTCATCATAGATATCATAAACTACTCTTGTTACATGTTCTGCATTGTTAAAAATAAATGGCAGTTCAAACACAGAGCTTCTCTCGAACCGTCCAGGTACATAGCTGGGGAGAACAAAACCAATATCTGTAATACCCATACGAATCGCATCTACCATGGTTTTTGGGTTGCCAAGTGCTCCGCCAGGGTAGATTTTTATAGTAACTTCCCCACCAGATTCTTTTGCAACCTGCTTTGCAAAAGGCTCAAAAGCTTTTACATGCTGAACATGCATGGCCGGCATAAAGTGAGCCAATTTCAACTCAACAGTTTTTCCCGTTGCAGGACCTGCGATAAAGAAGAGCAGTAATCCTGCAATTAGCACAAACATAAAACGGATTGATCTTTTCATATCCCTTCTCCTTTTTTTAAATATTTCTCATAGACTCCACGTTCTGACGTGGACAAAAAAATTCGATTTAGGCGTCGTTTTACTTACGTGCTTCGGATCCGGCTTTCTTTATGGCTTCCAAATACATTTTGATGATGGGGGAAGCCTCGGGCGGATGCCATTTTGTATCCCTAGGGTCTTCATGCCAGGTGTATGGCAGATGAACCACCTCACCCGGTTTTTCTGCGGCATCCAGAACCGACAGTGCTTCCATGAGCACTTGCCGTTGACCCTCTGCATCGTTCACTTCACCCACGACCCGCCCATAAGGGTATTCGATGGCCGCAATACGGGGTATCCCGATTTCCCTGTTGAATTCGGGTGTCATGGTGAGAAGGATGGTGGAGAGTCCATTTTCTTCAAGAAACCGTGCAACCAGTCCCACGGACCGGCAGCACAAGGGTCAGGCCGGGGTGAGAAAAACGGCTTCCACCCCTTCAGATTTCATGGCCGCCACAACCTTGGGCATGGTTTCTTCCAGCAGAACGGTTGGATCTGTTTGATATCCATAGTAGGAATAGGTGGTGGGGGCCAACGCGCCGATAACACCATCGCTTTCGAATTCCCGAAAGCGTTCCAAAGGCAGGGTCACATTCATATCCTGTTGTATATAATCCGTGTTGACATGCAGATGATTGATATGGATGTCGGTTTCCTTAGCTGATTTCGGTATTTTTCTGTACGAGGGATCTCCCCACGTGGGTTTCTGTTTTTCCCGTTGCATGTCAAAATCCGGATCAGTTTTCATGTTGATGCCGGCGGAGGTCATCAAAGAAAAAACGGTTTCAGAAACCGGTTTTTTCAGAGGTGTCCAGGGGATTTGACCATCGAATTCCTTGTCGGGTATGGTTTGCCCGATCCAGGCGCTGAGTGATGGCGGCATGAAATAGAATCCATTTACTTTTTTGGCTGATACGGGCATTTTTACCTCCCAATAATAAAATCGTTTTCGATTTTATTATCAAAAGTTATCGCTTATTGCCAGTTGAAATGTCCGATTGTCATTGAGGGCTTTTGATCTGAGCACCTCTTCAATGGCTAAAGCCATGGGTGTATCTCGCCAGACAAATAATGAAAAATATTGATTCCACATGACAAACTAGTCGTCTTGTACATGGAGAAATTGCCACTTCGTCATTTTCACCCAATACTCGAACATAGTCCGAGCCGGCCCCCATACTGCCCTATGAGTGGGGCAAGATGAATACTGTAAAAGCGGACGTTGTATTCATGCCCAAACAGGCATTGGAAATGCGTTTAGATTGTCCCAGGCGTTGGAGAGTGACAATTCCTTATTTTGGAGCATGGTTATGATGCGAACAGCAGATTTCATGAAGGGCGTAGCCACCCCATATTGTTTCCCCAAAGTCACAAACTTTCCGTTGATATAATCAACCTCGCACAGTCTTCCCTTTTCTATGTCCTGCAGCATACTGGCTTTGCATCTCCTAAAAGGAGTATAGAGCGGAGCCCAGTAGTTGTAAATGACGTTGTCCATCTCATTTTGAGATGAAAATCCGAGATGTTTAAGCAGCGGCTGAAAACCGAATATTTTTTTAGGCCGAATGCCAGTCTTTTCAATAATCAGTGCAGCTTCCCGCCCCAGATGGGCGATGCAGGTCATGGCCGCATAGCTGTCCAATATTTCGCCCCAGCAGCACCCCAGGGCCGTGGACATGGCGCTGAAGGTTGAATTGTCTGTCAGCTTCGAATACCTGAGACCAAGAATGTTATCCACCACATGGGCATGGTGCATACCTGAAAAGGCGCGTTGAACTCTTTTGGTATCTTCTGTGATGCGGCCGTTCAAGGGACCGAAGGTGATTCCCAATGTTTGTGGATCTGTGGTTAATTCCGATACGCCGGGTTCGAGCCATGTCGCACCAAACTCCACCCCACCGCCCATAATCCTGTCTTCACGGACAAACTCTCTGGAAATATCTTCGGGTATCCCATTTTGAAGCGTCAGGACAATGGTATCAGCATGCATATGCGGCAAGGCGTTTTTCAGGGATAAGCGCAGGGTTGTCTGCTTGGCCAACGATATGATCAAATCGTAACAGCCTTGCATTTCTTCCGGCGATATTGCCTGAACCGGTATCGTGCAGTCCATCTTGCCCTTGATTGTCGCCCCGCACTGATTCAGTACCGTCACATGCTCTGTAAAATTGTCCACGAGCACGACATCTTGTCCGTTTTGGCATAATAGCGCACCCATTATGGTTCCTATGGAACCCGCGCCAAGCAATGCAATTCTCATGTTACCTCAATTTTCAATTATGAATGGACACTAAGTAAGCTTGAGCTTCTCACGGGCCTGATCGACGTTTAACAGCCGGGCACCCAGCCGTTCGACGATTTCCCTGGCTCTGTTAACCAAATCAGCATTGTCGGCAAGCACACCTTTATCAAGGTAGATGTTATCCTCTAACCCGACCCTGGCGTTACCCCCCATGATGACCGATTGGGCTACCATGGGCATCTCCTGTTTGCCGATCCCGAAGGCTCCCCAGACTACGCCCGGCGGCAGCGCTTGATGCATGGCGACCATATTGGCAGTTGTCCCTTCGGCACCATAGGGAATTCCCATGCACAGTTGAAAGACGGCATCTTTATCAACAATATTTTCAGCCATCAACTGTTTTGCCTGCCAGATATGCCCCAGCTCGAAGACCTCCAACTCCGGCTTAACACCCGCGCGCCGGATTCTTACGGCGCTTTCCCGAAGCATTTCCATGGTTGCCACGTATGCGGTGGCGGCATAATTGAATGAGCCACAGTCCAAAGAACAGATTTCTGGTTTTATCTTTTCAATGTGGGCCACGCGTTCAGCCGCTGAAATCATGTCGGTTCCCGGGCCCCCCACAGCCGGGTTTTCCTCGCTTGGCACCAGGTCCCCGCCCATACCGGTGGTGATATTTAGAATCACATCAACATCACTTTCCCTGATTAATTTTGCCGTTTCTTTGTACAGTTCCAAATCCCTGCTCGGGGCGCCGGTCTCCGGCTCTCTGACATGGATATGAGCAACTGCAGCACCTGTTTTTGCAGCTTCTACTGCTGCCGCGGCAATTTCAGCCGGGCTTGACGGCAGCCCCGGGTGTTTGTCTATTATGTCGCTTCCACCGGTCACAGCACAGGTTAAAACCACTTCATAATTCATTGTATTATCCTTTAGATTTTTGAGCACGAATTGATTCTTTTGAAACGATGCCTGAATAGGCTCTCCACTATGAGCGAGCAGGAGATTTCTCTTATAATGTTTACCAGGAGCCTCTTTCACGCCACAGGGATAAGGGAAGGTCTATGGGTGTTTGAGGCTTTGGATTTACAAATCAAATCACGGTATATTCGCTCAATCAGTGACATATAGATCCCCCTCGGATTATGTCAACCTAATGAATTTACGCTACTATTATAATGTGTTACAAAGTCATTTGTTTGTGTGGATCGTCAACCTTGATGTAATCTTTAATTTTCGGCTGAGGTCAAAACGCGAAGGTTTGTTTTGATAATCATTTGTGGTGATTACCAATTTTGATTCTGTCGGCAATAGATTGATAACACGAAAACACAACACTAAAAAATATGGCCCATCTACATCTCCAGAATGTTATCACAGGTTCGCCCTACCTGTTGATACGTTGGAGAATTTTGACTTGAAATCCCCTATCGATAGAGTTGCGGAGGCTCCGCGAGCTACACCCTTCGGGCTCGTTCGCCTCCCCAACATCTACCTATAGGAAAGGTACCAGGCATCACCGGATTATTGAAAAACACTGGATGAATCCTATTTGTTTTCCACCAGCAATAAACGGCGAAACAGTTACTCCTAATTTGTTCTCGCCTCGCTCCGCCTCATAATAAAATTCTTTCTTTTTGTCTTCATTCAGCTCAGATAAGATTTTTCTTATTTTCACCATGCTTTCAGGTTTTTGATGACAGAAACTTATATTTTTCCCAATATATTCAGGTTTTCTGTCTACAAATTTCGCACAATATTCATTATAGTAAAGAATACGGCCTTCATTATCTATTACAGTTATACCGGCAGGAGTTTTATCTAACACCTGCACCAATTGATCCATGCTGAGAGAGCGATTTTCTTTATCAGTCATATTTATTCCTGACATTTATAGATTTATGTTCGATATTGGAATACTGATAGATGGAGAGATCCTGCAAATATCACCTTGCCCAGATAACTGTGTTTTCTGAGCATATCTGCAATAGAAATCAAACACACCTTGTTGCAGATATCAACTTTCTTATGAAAATGCAAAAAATACGAATCACTCAGAATGGGAATTACCCGTCTGCAATTATAAATCTTCTAAACTGTTTGCTACGGTTGGATCCATTTGTATCAATACCAGGTAATATCTTCCGGTAAATAGGAAAGCCGGATCTTTTGACCGGGGTAGGGGGTGTGTCTGTGCGTGTTTTCCGGTGACAACCTGGCGGTAATGGCTTGATTTGCAGCCTGAACAATGATGATGATTTCCCGGGTATGTTTTTCCAGAACCAGCCGTGTGACTGTTCCTTGGATCGTACAGGCTTTTTTGTCTGTGGATAGTCGCATGTTTTCCGGGTTGATGATGGCGATGGCATCTTTTGAGGGGGGACATGGCACCTCAAGAGATTGACCATCTTGGAGTTTTTTAACCCATTTGCCGGGCGCTGGTTCTGACCATGGGCCGAAAATAAAATTCTGGCGGCCGGTACCAAAAAAACGACCCCTGAACAAATGTGCCACATGTTCACAGATATCATACAGCCATTCCCAGTCATGGCTGGCAATTACCAGTGTTGTTCCCCACTTGTTTTGGGCCAGAAGAACGGTATCTTTGATTACCTGGGCGCTGGCGGCATCGATACTGGCTGTGGGTTCGTCCAGCAAAAGCACTTCCGGTTTTAGAATCAGGCGTGCGGCCAGGGCTACACGTTGTGCTTCGCCGCCGGAAAGCTCATACCATTTCCGATGCAAAAAATCATTTCCGGGTAAGCCCACCAGAGACAAGGCATCATGCACACGGTTTGGAAGGTCATGGATATCCCTGCGCAGTTCAAGCCCGTATGATATGTTTTTGAAGACCGACCGTTTCATGAGATAGGGCTCCTGGCTCAGAAGCGTGACCTGGAATCTGACATTCTCGGCAAAAGGCTCGGCAGATTTGCCTTTAAAGAGAATTTTACCTTTCCCGGGCTTATCGATGAAAGCCAGCATTTTAAGCAAAGTGCTTTTACCACTGCCATTGGGGCCGATGATACCGGTGATGGTGCCCGGTTGGATCGAAAAACTGTCGATGTCCAGGGCCGGATGGCCATTGTAATGATGCTGGAGCTTATGTATTTGGTAAAGAGGTCGCACTATTTAACTCAATTTTAGATTTTTTTAGCGATAAGCAGTAAGCCGTAAGCAATAAGCGGCTCACAGCTTACTGCTTAAAGCATATAGCTTACAGCTTATCGTTTATTCACCAAGGCAACTGACAAATTCACCGCAAAGGCGATCATCAAGAGGACCAGGCCAAGAGCAATCCCCATGCCAAAGAGTCCCTTGTTGGTTTCCAGGGCAATGGCCGTCGTTATGGTCCGGGTGTGCCATTTGATATTGCCACCCACCATCATGGATATGCCCACTTCCGTCATGACCCTGCCGAAGGCGGTTAATGCAGCTGCTGTAATGCTGAAGCGAACCTCCCAGAGGCTACTGAGAACAAGCTGCCTCCGGTCGGCACCCAGTGATATGAGGGTTATCCTCAGGTGGCGGTCCATATCTTCGACGGCTGCTGCCGTCAAGGCGATAACAATGGGCAGTGCCAGAATTGTCTGGCCGATGGCGATGCCAGGCAGTGTAAACAAGAGGCCCATGTGTCCCAGGGGCCCCCGGTTGGAAAGGAACGCATAGACCACGAGTCCGATAAAGACCGTAGGCAGCGCCAGGGCAGTGTCCACCAGAAGACGTAATGGTCGTTTGCCTTTAAATTCGAAGTGGCCGAGCATAAATCCTAAGGGAATGCCCATCAACAGACTGACTGCCATGGAATAGCTTGTCACCCGGACCGTCACGAAAATGGCGGAATAGGTCTGCTCATCCCCGTTGAACAGGAGTTGAAATGCCTGAATAAACCCTGTGAAGATGTAATCCATATAAATTCGTTCCACGAATTTATTAAATGCGGCTTCGCCGCTTTTGGGTTATTGGGTTCATTGTGCTTTTTGGGTTCATTGGGTTGCTTGTGGCCATCGGTATAGAGCCTTTAGTTCGTTTTCGTTTCATCAACCCAATGAACACAAGAAACTCAACAAACGCAATGAACCCACCACCTTGAACCTTCGGATCCTTATAAGCTGGGAGGTTATGATGCTTAGAAGCTGTGATGTAGCTGTCCGCTTTTAGCTGTTAGCTACCCTCCAACCCTTGTATCCCCCTCGGACCCTCGGACCCTTTTATGCTGGGAAGCTAGGATGCTTGGAAGCTGGGACGCTGCTGTTTGCGTTTAGCCATCAGCCACCCTCCAACCCTTGTATCCCCCTCGGACCCTCGGACCCTTTTATGCTGGGAAGCTAGGATGTTTGGAAGCTGGGACGCTGCTGTTTGCGTTTAGCCATCAGCCACCCTCCAACCCTTGTATCCCCCTCGGACCCTCGGACCCTCTATTTTGCATTCGGCGTAAACAACTGTTGTCCCAGAAGCCTGAAATCCTTGATCATCTGCTGCGCTTCGGAGCTAGCCATCCAGTCGCTGAATGTCATGGCCAGTTCAAACTTTGCTTCAGGACAGTTGCCGGTGTTGATGGCAATGGCGCTGTACTGGTTGAGGAGGATAGCATCGCCCTCCACAATGACCTTCAGTGCAGGCTTGCCGCCACTGTTGTGGCTGTATTTGATATAGGTGCCTCTGTCTGTCATAGTATAGCCGTTGCGCTGTTCGGCAATTTGAATGGTCGCCAGCATTCCCTGGCCGGCCTGGATGTACCAGGGATCTTTATCCGGAACCGCCATGCCGGCATTTTTCCAGAGAAGAATTTCTTTTTTGTTGGTGCCGGAATTGTCCCCTCTGCTGACAAATAACGCTTTTGACTTTTGGATGCCCGTCATGGCTTTGCCGATGGGCAGCCCTTTGATTCCGGCAGGGTCGGGCGCAGGTCCGATGATAACAAAATCGTTGTACATGAGCTCTCGACGCTTGGTGCCGAAGCCGGCATCGACAAATTTCTTTTCAGCCGCGGGTGCGTGAACCAGCAGAACATCCACATCGCAGTTTTCGCCCATCTTCAAAGCCTTGCCGGTTCCCACTGCGGTCCAGCGCAAATCGATGCCCGTGGTCTTGGTAAAGGCCGGCGCCAGATAGTCGAGCAAGCCGGTGTTGTCCGTACTCGTGGTGGTGGCCATCATCAGTACTTTCTCCGCTCCCAATGAAACACCGCTGAACATTCCCATCAACAAACAAGCGATGAACCCAGCTACAATTACCTTTTTCATAAAACTCTCCTTTTCGTTTGAACTCAATTGATCTTAGTCTTTAAATAAAAGCGCCTATATAATTTGAAAAAAGTGACAAGGTCGTTTCAGGTAAATTTGTGAACAAATTTATTGGGAGAATCGCATTTTCCCCCGTTCGCTGATATCGTAACCTTCAAGATTTTTTGAAATCTTGAGGAAGGCGTCTTCATGCAGGAGTGCCTGGAAATACTGTACCCCCGGTTCAAAAAAGCGGTCCCGGGATATGAGCAGATCGTATCGTTCCCAACGCAGGGGCATGAAATCAAGACCCAGAAGCGACGCAACCGGCCGGATTCCAGGGCCGGCATCGGCATTTCCTGACAATATCTCAAGACCGATATCCATGTGCCGGTTTACGATATGATGGTAACCGTCAATTTTATCACCCGTGAGGCCGGCAGTTTTCAACTCCTTGTCAAAAAGGAGGCGGGTACCTGTGCCAAGATCACGATTGACAACCCGAAGACCTATTTTCCCGAGGTCGGCTACGCTGGTTATGCGCCTGGGGTTATCTTTCTGCAGAAGGATTCCCTGTTCGCGCTTGCAAAAATTGACAACAGCCGGCATTTTACGGAGTTCTTCAGAGGCAAAGGAAAAATTGTATTCGTTTTCATTGTCTTGAAGAAGATGGCTCGACGCGATGTGGCACATATCCCTTTTGAGTGCCCTTAACCCGCCCATGCTGCCCAGGTTTCCGAAAACAGCCAGGTGATCCGGGTAGCGGGTGTTGAACAGGGATATGGTTTTGTCCAGGAGCAGATCATTGCTGCCGGCGATGATGAGCAAACCCTGGTATGGCGGCATCCGATTTCCTGTTTCCGGATAATTTTTTGTGTTGGCTTCAATCCACTGTTCCACGAGGTGCCTCGGAAACAGCCATTTGCCTGTCACTTTGGTTGCCGGCAAACCTTTTTCCGATATGAGGGTATACACCATCTTCTCGTTGATGTTGAGGAAGGCAGAGACTTGCTTGGTGGTCATCAGGTCTTTCATCGGTGGCGGATCCTTTCCATAAAAACAGATTTGTGCAGCCATGGTTCGTTTGCAGCGCCTGGTGAGCACTTAGGGTCAACACAGGCAGCATTTATATTTAAAGTTATTTTTGGTCAATAATATTATTTTCAATTAACAATATAATCTTTATAATAACCAATGTTAACCAAAAACAACAAGTTTAAAATTTCTATTGAGCAAAATGCCATGGCGGTCTGATAGGCACAAGGTCGGAAATCCGTCAGGTGAAACAGGCCACATGGGTTGCGTGAACCGAAACAGCGAGCGCATTCCTCGCAGCTTGCTGTGAGGTTCTTCTATTTTTATTCTTTGCAGAATGGCAAACCTTATTTTGCGTTGCCTTAACTTTTATCAAATGGTATGGACCATGCAAAACACAAGGATAAAATGGAACAATGTCGGCTGAATACGTGATTCTCATCATTGGTTTTGTGTTCGGTTTTTATATGGCCTGGAATATCGGTGCCAATGATGTTGCCAATTCAATGGCATCGGCTGTCGGGGCCAAGGCAATTACCATTCGCCAGGCTGTTTTTATTGCCGGTATCCTGAATATTGTGGGCGCGACCTTTATCGGCTCACATGTCACCAACACCATTCGTAAAGGCATCATTTCCACCGAGGTGATGTCGGATCCTGTTGTTGCTCTGGCCGGTGCACTTGCAGCCCTGCTGGCTGCTGCATTATGGGTCAGTTTTGCCACCTGGCGCTCTCTCCCGGTTTCCACGACCCATTCCATCGTCGGGGCCATGATCGGTTTTGGTATCATGGCAGGGGGGTTCTCCGTGATCAATTGGGGAAAATTGGGGGCGGTGGTGCTGAGCTGGGTTATTTCACCTGTCTTCAGTCTTGTTATCGCCTTTGTGATGTTCAAGGTGATTGTCCGGGTCATTCTCTCAAAAGATGCCGTGTTCGACCGATCCATACGTCTGTCTCCCTTTTTTATCGGTATGGCCGTTTTTGTGGTGGTTCTTTCGTTTCTTTTTAAGACCCCCCTTGGCAAGAAATTTTCCATATCAATGCCCATGGCCCTGATCATTGCGTTTGTTTTGGCGGGTTTTTTGGGGTATATTGGCAAGGTCTTACTGCGGAAATATCTTGTGGAAAACCAGGATAACAACAACGGTGCCGAAACGGTTTTCCGAAGGATTCAAATCGGTACATCCTGCTATGTGGCACTGGCACAAGGTGCCAATGATGTGGCAAATGCCATCGGCCCCCTGGCCGTGATTTATTTTCTGGTCAAGACGGGTACCATCGGTGCCAAGGTTCCTGTGCCGATCTTCCTGCTACTGTTCGGTGGTGTCGGTATTGCCTTGGGTATCGCCATGGCAGGAAAGCGTGTGATGACAACCATCGGGACCAAGATTACCACGCTCACCAATACCCGCGGGTTTTCAGTCGATTTTGCAGCCGCCACGACGGTCCTGATTGCCTCAAAGATGGGCTTGCCCGTTTCTACGACCCATGCGGCCGTGGGCGGGGTCATGGGTGTCGGTCTTGCCCGGGGTTTCGAGGCTGTGAATTTCAGGATTATCTTTCAGATCATGATCTACTGGGTTCTGACGGTTCCGGCAGCAGCTATAACCAGTATGATTATTTATAAAATTATCCGGATCTTTTATTAAAGGAGAAGGGCCATGAGATTACCTTTCTTGTCCATGTTCATGACATCACCGTTTGAGGGTTTGCAGGAGCATGCCGAGGTTGTGAAAGACTGTGCATGGTCGTTCCAGGAAGCAGTGGAATGCCATATTTCTTATAAATGTTCCCGTTTTGACTCCCTGCGGGGAGACATTATCGAGATGGAAAGAGAGGCCGATACCATCAAGCGGAGAATTCGGGGACATCTTCCAAAAGGAACACTTATGCCCGTGGATAAGTTCCAGCTGTTTCGATATTTACGGGAACAGGACAGTGTAATGGATTCTGTGGAAGATGCCCTGAACTGGCTTGCCCTCAGACCTGATGAAAAGATTCCCATGGATCTGCAGCAAGACATTTTTCACCTGGTGGACACGGTGGTAGACCCCATTGATGAATTGAGCAGCATGGTGACGGAAGCCAGGAAATACTTTAATAGTTTTAAAGAGAAACAACGCATTATTGTCAAAGACATCATCCGGACGCTGCGTCTTCAAGAAAGGGAAGCTGACCGTGTAGAACACACCATAAAGACCAAAGTATTCAATATGGAGGTCGATCCCACTACCATTTTTTATATTGTCAGACTGGCCGAAATTATCGGTGCCATTGCTGATCATGCTGAAAATGCAGGTGACATGATGCGGGCGATGATAGCGAAATAATAATAGGGTTCGAGGGGAAACCAAACCGTTTTAAGTTTTAGGTATTAGGTGTTAGGTTTTAGGGTAGCTGACAGCAATTGAGCGGTAAGCCATAAGCGTTAAGCTATAAGTGGCTCATCGCTAGTAGCAACAATAAATGACGCGCGAAGCGCGAATGTCGTCCGTTAGGACAAATGACAGTCAAAGACTAAATTTCGCCCACAGGGCAATGGTCACCTAACAGCCTTCAGTCTAAACGCCTAAAAGCCTATCCGTTGATCAGACCGGCATCCGCTATAAATCCTTTCACATCTTCCCAGAACCGGGGCCAATCCGGCGGGCAATCGTTATGACCACATGCATAGGAGAGGAACCGGGCGTTCGGGGACACTTGGTAAAGAGACTTTCCGTGGTTAATGGGAATGATCTCGTCATGTTTTCCGTGAATGATTAACACCGGGCCCGGAAAAGTGCGTACGGCATCTATGTTGTCAAAGGGGTCTCGTACAAGAAAAGCGGGAACAAGATATCTTGAGGAAAACGAACGGACACTCGTGAAAGTGGACATCAAGATTAATGCTGCAGCCGGACGATGTTTTGACAAAGAGCAGATGGCACCGCCACCCATGGAACGTCCGTACAGAATGATTTTTGACGCATCAATATCTTTCCGAAGGGCCATCAAATCATAAGCGTTTATAAATGCCTCTGTGATGCTTGCCTGGGAAGGCTTTCCTTCGGATCGACCATAACCTGGAAATTCCACCAGCAGGGTTCCAATACCCCAAAGCGAAAACTGAGACATTTCCTGGGCACAGAAATCGATGGTTTCTGCATTCCCGTGGGCAAAGATGACCAGGGGAACAGGCTGATTTTCAGATCGTCTTGCAGGCGGTATATACCACGCCTCTATTTTTCCAAAACTGGTTTGAATCCATAGGGTTTCCAGGGAAGGGTTTTTCTGACGTTCCTCCCCGGATAAGGGTGGCATCATGCTTCGGGGAAACAGCATGTGTCTTTGGGCCAGAAAAAGAAGCAGGCAGTATCCTGCATAGAGCACGAGAAACCAGAGAACTATCTTCAAAATGATATGTGTTGCACCTGGGTGAACAGAAAACATGGCTGACCCCTAATGCAAGCATTTCCTGAAATAGGGTGATGCAAGTTGCGTTTTTCTGATATTGCGAGGAATAAAACGGAACATCTATCATACCAGAAGGGATGTCCTCTGTCGAGGATTTGAACCGCGACAGCGAGATCTTTAGCGTTTGCCAGAATAACGTTCCGAAACTGCTTCGGCAAATAACGTCAAACAACCGCTCTAACTTGCAAATAAGCGTTCTTAAAGAACACCAGTGCCAAAAAATTAAGATACGATTTTATTGCGATATGATTTTGACAAGAGACCGAGATACCGCTATTATATATGATCGTAAAGAACCCGCAAAATTGATATGCAAATGACAAAGCAATATGCCAAAAAAATTCTGCTGCTGGTTGTCATTTTGGGCGCTGGTATTCTGGCGGCTGCCGGACATACAGACCTTCTTATGGACGGTGTCGGTATGGGAAAAATTTCAGAGGTCAACCTGGCCTATTTGGATGACGCCTTTGACCGGAGTCTATCCGGCTTCCTGATCTTGTCCGGCATCAAGAGCGGACTGGCCATCATTGAAGGCTCTGAGGTGGGCATCGGGTTCAATCTGGAAATCGGTGATATCGTGCAAGCGGTTTACGATTATGTGGACGTGGCCTGGAAAACAGCATTGGCCGGGGGCACAGTTCTGCTGATGACCCGTTTGTGTCTGGAGGCCGTGGCTTTAATCGATCACTGGTGTCTGGCATTGATGCTGCTGGGAGTCCTCATTTATCTGATTTTTCACTGGTTTTTGGCAGGGTGTCTACGGACGACACGAATTTTTCGGGAAACGACCCTTTTTCTGGTTGTCCTGACCGTGATCTTGTATGTGATCCTTCCCATCTCCATTACCGGTGCTTCATATTTATCAAAAAAAATTACCCAGCCGATGATTGAAGAGACCCAGGCAGGCTTTGAAGATATCCACAAAGAGTTTTCACCTGGATATATGAACAAGGGATTTTTTCCGGAGGATGTCAAGGAAGGGTCGTTGTTTCCTGGTTTTGATTTTAAGGCAAAATATGAGAACACAAGAGATCGCATTCAATACATCGGCAGTTTTTTCAAAGAAAGGACCCACCACATGGCAGTTCTGACCTTGAAGCTCATTGCCGGGTACGTTTTTGACTGCATTATTTTTCCCTTAACTTTTTTCGTGGTACTTTATCTGTTTACCAAAAACATAGTCATTTTTTTCAGCAGAACGATGATTTACGAGAAGTGATTTTTGGGTTCAAAGGATGACATTGTTTTAGGTTTAAGTTTTGGGATAGGAATGAGCAATAAGCCCTAAGCTATAAGCGGTAAGCTGCTTATAGCTTAGGGCTTACAACTTACAGCTAAAACGGAGCAATACTCATGAAAACCATTGGTCTGCTGGGCGGCATGAGCTGGGAATCGTCTCTGGAGTACTATCGCATCATCAATCAACGGGTTAAGGAACGTCTGGGCGGATTGCATTCCGCCAAATGCCTGTTGTACTCAGTGGACTTTCAGGAAATCGAAACCCTTCAACACCAGGGTTTATGGGATGAGGCCGGCAGACTCCTGGGCGAAGCCGCGAGTGCACTACAGAAGGGCGGGGCTGATTTTCTGCTGATATGCACAAACACCATGCATAAGGTTGCGCCTGTTGTCCAGCAGCAGATCAGTATTCCACTGCTGCACATTGCCGATCCCACAGCCAAGAGCGTCCTGTCCCGGGGCATCCGGAATATTGCATTGTTGGGAACACGGTTTACCATGCAGGAGGATTTCTATAAGGGAAAGCTGGTTCAGGGCCATGGGCTGGAAGTGTTGACGCCAGGCGAGACGGACATGGATATGATTCACCATGTCATCTTTGAGGAGTTGTGTCTGGGTTTGATCCAGGATTCTTCGAGGGAAAAATACATTTCGGTCATCAAACGTCTGGAGGCAGCCGGCGCAGAAGGCGTGATTCTGGGATGTACGGAGATCGGCTTGCTGATTAAGCAGTCGGACAGCCCAATTCCCTTGTTTGACACCACCGTTATCCATGCTGAAGCAGCCGTGGAATATGCCCTGACCATATAATTTTATGTGTCCTGGCCTATGCCTGAACCGCAACTGCGAGAGCATTCCCCGTGTTTTCTGGCTGCAACAGAACATTCCTCATAGCGACTCGATTTCGTTGATCTTATTTCCTCCAAATGGTTTTGGGTGACGTCACGCCACCAATATCCATATCTTTCGCCTTATCCTTACTCTTGGTGAAATCATTTTTCCGAAGGACAAGTTCGTCCATCATTTTTGCAACCCTGTTGTGCAGAACCTTATCATCTTGAATGGCCGTCGATTCTTGGTATGCCATCAAATCATCCATATAGTTTTCTCTAAGCCATTCAAGCATGTTATGTGCATCAAATTCACTGGTGTCCCCATCTCTCACCTGGTTATGGAATGTATTTAGCCGGGCAGTTAGCCAAAGTTCTTCTGTCGATTGATTGTCATTCATTGTGTCACCTCCAGGGTGTTAAGTTTCATTGTCAGATGGTCATCCAATATTCTGCATTCTAATCGAATGCGTATTAAAACTGTTGTTTACGAAAAAGCACCTGTGCTGATATTTTAAAAAGCGCATAAATAGACAGGAACTGGTGTTGATTGGAGCTTTGAGGATCCTGAAAAATGGCGAGGAGAGGTGTGGTAAGCCTAAGTTGAGCCGATGTGGATCCCATTAGAAAAATAAATAAAATTAATATATAACACTTTGTAATGCTGGATGTCAAACTAAAACTAAATAGATAGATAGAATTGAAACTCTGATATTGAAAAAAATCATAGCTATTTCGATAGGGCAAATTATGCTGAAGTGTTGGAGAATAGGTAATGCCAAGCTCACTTTGACCGGTAGCCGCCCATCTCTATGGATCCGGTGAAGCGATTTGATTATAGGCCAACTCAAATATTTCTCTTGTTTTTGTTGGAGCTACCAAAGATTTTTGCAGACCAGGATTATTACAGATATGTAAACTTAATAAAGGCGTCTTTTTACCATGCAGGTCCTAAAACAGTAATGACTTGATCATTCCCGTCAGATATTAACGGATTTTGAAGTTCAATCATAGAGCCCAAACTTGGTAGTATTCTCAGAATTTGCTGTAATCTTTATCGGCCTCGGTCCTATCAACATTGATATTGCCGTTTCAAATCTTTGAAAAAGCATTTGGGAAATTGACTATGGCAAGTATGATTCAGCTCCACAATTCAGCCTCTGTTTTACTCGCTCCCTATTGACAACTATCCATTGACATTTGTAACCTTATGGGTTACAATACAAGCCTATGATAAAAAGCTTCAAACACAAAGGACTCGAATCCTTTTTTTGCAACGGGACAAAAAAGGGAATTCGACCGGAACACGCTGGAAAAATCGAAAGGATTCTTGATCGTTTGAATGCTGCCAGTGACATTATTGATATGAACTATCCAGGCGCTTACCTCCATAAGCTATCTGGGAATTTAGATGGACAATATTCAGTTCGTGTGTCCGGGAACTGGCGCATATTCTTCGAATTCGTAGATGGCAACGCATATGTCGTCAATTATGGCGATTATCATTGAAAGGTAAGATAATATGAAGAAAATGAAAAGACAACCCACCCACCCCGGCACAATTTTGAGGGAAGATTATCTGGTACCATTGGAAATTACTATAACGGACATGGCCGCAATGCTTGGAGTATCCCGGAAAACTTTATCGAAAATATTGAATGGGAATGGCGGTATCTCACCTGAAATGGCGCTGAGGCTTTCCCGCGCCTTTGGGACAACACCGGATTTGTGGCTCAATCTGCAGAACAATTATGATCTATGGAATGCTGAAAAAGACTCTAGTGCTTGGAAAAGCGTCAGGCCAATACCCGATCATGTTCTGCATCCCGAGCTTTGAATCGGTACTTGAACCTACTGTTCCACTATCATCTATTAGATTTGCCGCTACCTGTCCAATTGACCAAGAGACTGAAAGCACCACAGCAAATATTCTTCAGCTTTTTCCGGTATTCAAAAGTGAACAATACGGCTATTAGTCCCTGGAAATGAGGGGCCCGACAAAGGTCCCTTTTCATATCATTACAAAACAGGCATTAGCTATTTGCCCTGACCCTTCCTAAAAATAGTATTTTCATGTCTCCATTTGATTTGAAACTCGCAATAATGAGGTATGGGGCGAGAAACATTATCCCACCAAAAAGCCCCAGCAAACCTAAGGCAAGTCCACCTGGGGAGAAATGGTGACGCCAAGCAAGCCATAGTCCGGAAAGTATAAGGAAGCACAAAAAATCAAAATTGAACTGGCCGGGCCAGGTCATGGCCACCATATCACCAAAAAAGATGGGTAGCAGGTTCCAGCCATGATTAAAAATCACAATACTTGTAAAGCCGATGATGCCAATAATGAAAATGGCCAACAAAACTCGAAACGCACTCATAATTGTTCTCCCTTCAAAATATATTGATGACCAATCCCGGCTATGAGCGAATGATCAAATCCCTCGTGGGGGAACATGCGCTAAAGAAGTACGACAACGTGTATCGTCTGACGTTTGCCGAAGATGGCTTGCGGCCGTACATTAAAGATTGGCCGAGAATGGAACAATTTATGCTTAATCGACGGTTGGACGAGGCTGCGTCGACTCAAAACAGCGAGTTATTTTCATTATATAAGGAAGTTTCACGGCCGCGATCCAGTGAGAACCAAGTGGATTTTCAAACTGATGATAATCTGCCGATAATGAGTTTGACCTTTAAAAAGGACGCCATAAAAGCCAGCTTCTTTACTACGATCACCACGCTGGGTACACCGCTTGACTTAACCACCCAGGAACTCCGTCTAGAGTCCCTTTTTCCAGCAGATGAAAACACAAAAGAATTGTTTTATCTTGAAAGCTAAGAAACCCTTATCAATTAGCTTTACATGTTAACTCATAAAATACTTGCGTCTTCTAAATACAAATTTTAAACTCCTCCAAAATAATAACCTTAGAATTCCCATACTGACCAGCGCCTGAAATCGGTTTAGACGTGTATTCCATGGAGGGGTATTTTGAAAATATTGTTATGTGCCAACATGTTTCCTGCCATGATAGAAACCGTCATCAGACTACTGCCTGAAGATGAGGTGCGTGTGTGTCTGCAGAAAGAGGTACCTTCTCAGGCGCCCTGGGCCGAAGTGTTGATTCCCGCCATGACGCCTATCACTGCGGAGATTATCCAATCCGCCCCGGAGCTGAAACTAATTCAACAATTCGGAGTGGGGCTTGAAGGGGTCGACCTGGAAGCCGCTTCTGCCAGGGGGATACCTGTAGCAAATGTGCCTGGAGACCAGGCGCCTGTGCATGCTGAGTGTACAGCCGAAGGGGGCGTTTTTTTAATGATGGCTTGCGCTCGTCAGTATAATTCCTGCCAGCAGACTTTAGCTCGTGGCGAGTGGGGACGTCCTTCCGGAATAGCGCTCATCGATCGTTCGGCTCTGATTGTCGGTCTGGGTGCTGTGGGTCAGGCCCTGGCAAAACGCCTGGTGGCCTTAGGGATGCGGGTGGTGGCTACTGATGTTGTCGCATTGTCTGAAACAGCCGAAAAGCTAGGTTTGGAAAGCTTGTTCGACCCATCTAAGATGAACGATTTACTTCACGAGGCTGACTTCGTTATTTCAACGGTTACCCTGACCCCCAACACTCGAGGACTTTTGAATCACATCGTTTTTGAACGTATGAAACCGACTGCATACGTGATCAATATCAGCCGTGGTCCTATCGTAAATGAAAAAGATTTGCTAGTGGCTCTCAATGAAGGCCAAATTGCTGGAGCCGGTCTGGATGTGCTCAACCAAGAACCGCCTGGTTCGAATCACCCCTTGGTCAACCACGAAAAAGTCATTGTAACACCTCATACGGCCGGCATCACACGGCAATCTTTTGACGCCTTGGGGCAGGGCGTAGCAGAAAATGTTCAGAGGCTTAAAAAGGGCGATCCCTTGTTGAATCTTGCTTCATGATGCATCTGCCTCCAGCAAAGACTACCATAGCAAAGCTATATTAGAAAACGGGAGTTTCAAGTGGAAGTTTTAAAGAGATTGATTTTGCTGCTTTCACCCTATTGGAAGACCATCGCCATCAGTGCACTATTGCTGGTCGGACGTGCCTGCCTGGAACTTGTGCCGCCGCTGATTCAAAGAGAGATCATCGATGAAATCATCACGGCGCGGAATCTGTCCTACCTGGGGATAGTCATCACTGCTTTAATAAGCGCCTACGCGCTGAATCAACTGGTTCAAGTTGGTGATAACTATATCCGACATTCATTGGGAGAAAAATTCATTTTCGATTTGCGGGTTCGCTTGTATGCCTACCTTCAGAAAATGTCTCTATCATTTTTTGAACGCACGTCAACCGGAGAGCTGATGTCCCGCGTCACCAATGATCTCAGCGCCTTGGAAAGCTTCGTCACCCACGGCTCGGCATTGACCGCTGTTGACTGTATGCGCCTGATCGGCGGCGCAACCATTCTCTTTGTGCTGGATTGGCGATTAGCCGCCCTGGTTATGATCCCAGTGCCGATTCTGGCCCTGGCATTTCGCCACTATAACACCAAAATACGACCGGTTTATCGACAGGTGCGCGCACGCCTGGGAAACATCAATGCCAAACTGCAGGATAATCTTTCCGGTATTCGGGTCATTCAGGCCTTTGCCCGTGAAGACATCGAGTATAAGCGTTTTTCAAAAGAAAGTGAGCGCTACTATCGGGCGCGGGTGAAGGGTATCCGCTATTGGTCCATCTTTTTTCCTGCTATCCGGTTTTTCGGGGCAATGGGAACCGTCATTGTGCTGGGAGTCGGATCTATCATGGTGGTAAAAGACCAAATGTCTCTGGGTACTCTTGTGGCCTTTATTGCGTATATCGCTTCAATTTATGATCCCATCAATCGTCTGACGGAAGTGGATAATATATTTCAGGAAGCCATCGCCGCTGGTGAACGCATCTTCGAGTTGCTGGATGAAACGATGGAAGTTAAAGACGCTCCGGATGCGATTGGATTACCCATTATCCAGGGCGAGATGGTTTTTGACCAAGTCCACTTCAAATACGGCAGCGGCGATCCGGTACTGCATTCCGTCAGTTTTACGATGGCACCGGGCGAAGTGGTAGCTCTTGTCGGTCCCAGTGGAGCCGGCAAAACCAGTATCGCCAACCTGATCTGCCGCTTTTATGATCCCGTCAAAGGTCATGTCCTTGTCGACGGTTACAATCTGCGCAGCATTAAGTTAACGTCGTTGCGACGCCAGGTGGCGGTGGTGTTGCAGGACTCATTTCTTTTCAATAATACTGTGGCCGAGAACCTGAACTACGGCCAGCCGGACGCCACCAGGCATGAGTTGATCGCAGCTGCCCGGGCCGCCAATGCACATGATTTTATCATGCAACTACCGGACGGATATGACACCGAAGTAGGCGAACGGGGAGTCAAGTTGAGCGGCGGGCAAAAACAGCGTCTCGCGTTGGCCCGGGCGATTCTGGCCAATCCGCGAATCTTGATTCTGGATGAAGCCACCTCATCCGTGGATGCCGAGGCCGAGTACCAGATTCAGAAGGCCCTGGAAAGAGTACTCAAGGGTCGCACCGCTCTGGTTATCGCTCACCGCCTGAGTACGATTCGCAATGCGGATAAAATCATTGTGCTCGATCGCGGACGGATCGCCGAGGTCGGCAATCACGCGGAATTGATGCGGCGCGGCGGGCTCTACAACCAGCTTTATCAACGGCAGATGGAAATGACATCCGGATAGTTTCAGTGATAAACATCCAAGAGGTTCCATCGCTTTTTGTAAACATTGTTTTGGTAGATCTCCTTTCTATTATAATCTTAAATAGTCAAGACGTGAAATAATGGCAAATATTAAAAACGAGTCTGACATTCGTGGCGCTGGAAATTTAACGATTGACGCTATTACCGGTATTACCAACTTGGTAGAAGCCATGCATCATACGATTGCCAGTTTAGGTGGAATACTCAGCGAATCGAATCAAAATCGGGCGACAGGCATCACAGGACTGGTTTACCGTAACATTCGCACAGTATCAGGATTGGTGGGGGGTAGCATTGACTTATTGCTTAAACAGTTCTCATCACTACTCGGAGAAAAGTGTTCATCACCAGAACGTGAAGTGGTTCTGGCTGCGTTAAATGGCGTCTTGGGTGACCACCTTGCAGCGAGGAACAATCCACTTGCCATCCCAATGAAATTTCGCCTGAATGGGGTGCCATTAGCCATGGACGATCAAGCCTTTAAGCAATTCGTTCGTCAATCTGATGGGAAAATTGCTTTGATGGTACATGGATCCTGTATGAACGATTTGCTATGGAACAGGCAAGGGCATGACCATGGAGCAGCGCTTGCCCGCGATCTGGGATACCTTCCGGTTTATCTGCATTATAATACAGGTCTTCACATATCCCAAAATGGCCGTGAGTTTGCCAATCTGATTGAAGTGTTCATTAATCAATTGCCACAGCCAATAGAACTTGTAATCATTTCTCACAGCATGGGTGGACTCGTTTCCCGAAGCGGCTGCCATTACGGAAAGGTTGCCGGTCATTCTTGGTTAGATCATCTGCAAAAAATCATTTTTCTCGGCACACCACATCATGGGGCGCCTTTGGAGCGTGCCGGCAACTGGCTCGACATCATCCTTGAAATAAGCCCGTACAGTGCGCCTTTTTCTCGCCTTGGGAAAATCCGGAGTGCCGGGATTACAGATCTGCGTTATGGCAATATATTGGATGAAGATTGGAAAGGACGCGACCGTTTCGAATATTCGCGAGATCACCGAAG
The DNA here is from genome assembly GCA_963842925.1 of uncultured delta proteobacterium. Taxonomy (GTDB): domain Bacteria; phylum Desulfobacterota; class Desulfobacteria; order Desulfobacterales; family B30-G6; genus B30-G6. The sequence continues at coordinate 267,950 of CAWJIL010000003.1, read as the reverse complement.
CGCTGTACCTTTACCGAACGGCTTGCAGTGCTATACAATAGCTGCAACCACCAGTGAAGAAACGAGCATACTTGGTGATCAGCTTATCGGAGACGGACTGGTAACATTAAACAGCGCCTTGGGGCGTCATAAAAATGCCGATTTGAATCTTTTATTTCCGGTGACTCATCAGTGGATCGCCCGTGATATGAACCATCTGGACTTACTTAATAATTCTGAAGTATATGAGACCATCAAGCAGTGGTTGGATAGCGAATGATTGACGCCTGCAATCGAAACAATGTGCAATTAGGCCTTGCTTATTATCGCCGCTGGGCCCTTGGCTTGTTTTTTCCCGCTTATTAGCTTGGTTAAATCCCAAGTTCCTTCATCTTGTCGGGTGTAGGCCCGCCAGTGGCTATATCCCACCCCACCACCTTAAAAAATTCTTCCCTGAGATTTTGTATGTCGATGGTGACACCTTTTAAAGGCCCACCGGAAAGAGGGGTCTTTCCGATTGCCCGACCGTTCAATTCATGGTCTTCGGGCCTGATGCCTTCCCGCGCGTTGAATGCCTTGCGCAGGCTCAAAATGCGTTCACCGGTCTTGAAGTACGCATCTGCAGAAAAATCCCACCCGGTCACGGCATTGAAGTACTCCACCAGTGGCAGCCGGCTGGTCATGGCGCCAAACATGCACATGCCGGCACAGTTTATCAACTGCATATAAAAGGAACCTGCTGCATAGAGACGGACATTTCTGGCCTTTTTGCCTTTTGTTTTTTTCATCATGCGCTTGGCAGCCGGAAAGCTGTGCTTGACACCGAACAATCCGGCATAAAGATAGCAGGATATGGTGTGCCGTCCCGGGGTGGGCTCGCATTCATAAGCGATGGCATATCCGGGGTCGAGCCTGGAATCATGCATGGGGAGTTCTTGGCCGCCGGCATGTATGGCATATTTTTCAGAACCCTTTCCTATTTTTTCAGCGGCTATCTTGACACCGTCGGCCAAGGTGTCGCCGATGCCCTTTCGGTCGATGATTTTTTCAAGCAGTTGAACAAGGACATCCGCTTGCCCCCATTCAAGTATTAAACCATCCGTATCTGTTGCGTCGATGAGACCATTTTCAAAGCATTCGATGGCAAAAGCCATGACACCTCCGACGGAAATGGTGTCGATACCGGCGCGATTGCACATTTCGTTCAGCTCGATAATGGTATCCAGGTCGTCGTTCAGAAGCAGACCGCCGAAAGCGCCCAGGGTTTCATATTCGGGTTTATGCCCCTGGGTACCTTCAAAGCGGCCTTTCTCGATATCGATGATACCTCCGCATCCCAGGGGACAGGACTGGCAGGCATATTTTCGTTTCTGATACCTGGTGACATTTCTGTCCGAATTTCTGGCGGCACTTTCGTATGAATAGTCAGTGATTCCCACACCACTCCAGTTTTTGATTGGCATATCTCCTGTCAAGGCAGAGTAAACTGTCAGACCCGGTGTTCCGTATTGCTTGTACAGCTCCCGCAGCATAGAGGGCTGTGACGGAACTGAAATGCCCGTTCGGGCAATGATTTTACTTACCGTATGCATATAACGAACCGTGAGTCTGTCGGACAATTTGGATTTTTTATAGTCTTCCAGAAATTTACGGTTGATGGATTTGAGTTCATCGGGCCGTGCAACGGGGATTTTTGCCTGCCCATGAAATGCCACGGCTTTCAGGTTTTTGGCACCCATGACGGCACCCAGACCAGATCTTGCCGCGATCCTGCCGCGGTCGGTGGTAATACCGGATATTCGTGAAAGCCTTTCACCGCCTTGGCCGATGGAAGCGATCTGGGTCCATTTATCCTCGATCTTATCCTTGATGAGTCGTTCTGTTTCGATGATATCCTTACCCCAGAGATTTGTAGCGTCGTGGAAAGTGATGCCCTGCTCCGTGATATCCAACCAGATGGGGCTTACCGATTTTCCGGTAAAGAAGATGGCATCATATCCGGACCGCTTCAATTCCCTGGATAAAAACCCTCCGGCATTGGCATCCCCCCATCCGCCGGTCAAGGGCGATTTGCCCACAACCATGAAGCGCCCGGAGAAAAAAGCCTTGGTTCCGGTTAAAAGACCGGAACAGAATCCGAGGTAGCTTTCCGGTGACAAAGGATCAAGGCCCGGTTTTTGCCTTTCCAGGATGACGGCTGCACCCAATCCATACCCGGACAGGTATTTGCGATAGAATGCATCCCCTGGCTCAACCGTTTCCACAGCTTGAGATCCAAGATCGATAATACAATATTTGCCCATATATCCACCGGCCATATTCAACGTCTCCCTATAAACATGCTTCTGGTGTTCATTGTGTTTGTTGTGCTTGTTGAGTTCCCTTGGGTTATCTTCGTTTGCTGTTTAGATTGTAAACTATTCGGTGCCTTCTGCCCTGTGGGCGAAATTTAGTCTATGACTGTCATTTGTCCTAGCGGACGACATTAGCGCTTCGCGCGTCATTTATTGTTGCCACTAGCGATGAGCCACTTATAGCTTAACGCTTATGGCTTACCGCTCAATTGCTGTCAGCCACCCTCCAACCTTTGTATCACCCTCAGACCCTCCAACCCTTCCATGCTGGGAGGCTAGGATGCTTGGACGCTGTAATGCCGCTGTCCGCATTTAGCAGTCAGCTACCCTCAAACCCTTGTATCACCCTCGGACCCTCGAACCCTTCCATACAGGGACGCTGTGATCAGTCTTCTGCTAACAGCTATACTTAACACCTAAAACTTAAAACGGTTTGGTTTTCCCTCGAACCCTTATTCTCCCCCGCCTTCAATAAATGATTGCCTGGCCTGCGTCAACAAGAAGCTTTGTTAATAGACAATTCAAAGGGGTTAAGAAGTTATCGCTTGTGAAACCCTTTTGGTTCTGCTAAGGGCAATGATTCGTCTGGTTTGTGTAGAAGCCATCTTAATGTGCCTTTTGGTCCAAATCCTGTGTTGGGCTCTCGTTTCCAATCCTCAAAATGCTGCAGTATTCCTGCGGGGCGCCTGCGGCTTGAAACTCGGATCCGCCTTGACTTTGAACAAAAATCCTGTTTTTAAGATGGCTTCTATATAAAAAGAGCAGGGGAGAAATAAGATGAAAAAAATAAACGTAAAAGCGTTGATGGTACCGCTCAAAGAGTATGCAACGGTTTCCCTTGAGGCGACCTTGCAAGAGGCTGTTTGTGCTTTGGAAAAAGCGCAATTAGCTCTTGAACCGATGAAGTATCGGCACCGTGCCATATTGGTTCTTGACAGGAGTGAAAACGTTTTGGGTAAATTAACCATGAAAGATATCCTGGTCGCACTCGAGCCCAATTACGGGAAATTGGAAGGCATGGAAGTGCTGTCTCGCTCAGGGCACAGTGCAGAATTAATCAAATCCATGCTCGAAGAAAATGCGCTTTGGCTGGAACCTTTGCAGTTTGTTTGCGAACGGGCAATTCAGCTGAAAGTGAGAGACTTTGTCAAGCCTCCTGCGGATAGTGAGCATGTGGATGAAAATGCATCATTGGGTGAGGCCATACATCAACTGGTTGTGCATCCTCATCAATCCCTGCTTGTGACCAGAAATAAAAAAGTCGTGGGAATATTGAGACTGTCGGATGTATTCGCAACAATTAGCGACAAGATCAACGATTGTAAATCCTGAGCCTAGATAATCTTTGAGATAGGTTATTACATGTTGTTGAGAAACTGATGGAGGCGTTTTTATATGGACACTCATGGGGAAAAGACTGGAATATTTGCAAAGAAAGGGTTGTGGCTCGGTGTTGGTGTAGGTATTTTTATCGTAATTGCATTTATACTGCCAACACCCCAGTCTCTTACCGATGTCTTGCAAGAATACGGTTATGTCGAAAAGATGATAGACTGGGAGATCGCCCATAACATCGAGGAGGCTTCCAAAAAAACGATGATCGTACTGGGGATCGTCCCCATGGCGGTCATCTTTTTTGCTGTGGAGGCCCTTCCCATTGGTGCAACGGGTCTTTTGATGCCCATTTTGGCCTATTTTTTTGGGCTTCTTCCTTTCAACATGATCGGGAAAACATTTGCCGGTGATGCACCGCTGTTCATGCTGGGTGTCTTTGCCCTGGGGGGGACGGTGGTGGAGGTTGGTTTCCACAAACGGCTGGCTGTCTGGTTGCTGGGGTGGACCAAGGGTTTCTGGGTGCCCATGATTGTTCTGTGTTTCAGTATGTCAATCGTGGGTTCATTTATGTCGGCTCCTGCCATGTGTTCTTTTATGGTGCCAGTGATGATGGCCGTCTATTATGGATCGGTGAAGGCCACCAGCCCGGAGGAAAAAGTGATTCACGATCCGGCACTTGCCAAATATCTGCTTTTTTCCCTTTGCTTTGCCTTGAATATGGGAGGACCCGGAACGCCTTCAGCCGGGGGTCGTAACGTGATTATGATGGGCTTTTTCACTGATTATGGTATCCCCATCACATATTCGGGGTGGATGAAATACGGGTGGGGCCTGGTGCCGCTTGGCGGTGCCATGTTACTGCTCTATATGGCGACTTTCTTCAGTAAAAATATAAAGACCCGGGATCTTACTCCCGGGCTGCAATATATCAAGGATGAAACCCGTAAAATGGGTAAAATGAGTTATGCAGAGTGGGTTACTGCACTAACGCTTTTCTGTATTGTCGCCCTGTGGATATTTGGCGGAGAAGCAACGGGCTTGGGCGGACCGGCGCTTCTGGCCCTGGTTGTTCCGGTCATATTTAAGAGTGTTAAGTTTGAAAATATATTAGGGCGCATATCCTTTAACGCCTGGTTCATGTATTGTGGCGCTTTGACCCTGGGGGCACTTCTCAAGGAAAGCGGCGGAGCCCTGTGGCTTGCCAAAACCTTTCTAAACGGACTTTCGCAGGTTGGTATGGATAAAGGTTACGGGTTGTGGGTCGGGATGTCCGGCTTTTCGGGGCTTGTTACCAACTTTATGTCTGATGCTGCAACGGTAGCCCTTATCGGTCCCATTGTGGTTCCCATGGGGATCATGACCCAGGTTGCAGGCGAGCCCTGGGCCATCGGCATGGCCGTAGCCTTGGCGTCTTCGTATGCCCACTTTCTTATCGTGGGCTCTCCCGCCAATGCGTTGACATTTGCCCTGGGTGTTTATCCGGATACCAACAAGCGGGTCCTTGAAGCGATAGATTTTGTAAAATACGGTTTTGGATTTTTTATCCTGTCCATGCTGTTGCTGTGGATCGTTGGGTTTCTTGTGATTTATCCCATCGTTGGTTTTCCGGACGGGATTCTCGAGCAGGCGACCCAGGTGCTGCAGAGCACAGCTGCCAACTAACCCAGCATTTAATAAAACTTGACTTGTCAAGTTTCACCTTTCGGGCTTTTCTGATCGGCCCTGGCACTGTGTTATTCAGCCTTCGCAGTAGATTACTACGGCTTCAGGCTGAAATGCCTTGCGCCAGAACCGATCAGGTCTGTTAAATAACCGGGATAGCCTGCTATTGCCGGTTCAAGAAGATGATTCTTTGTCGGAACGGTCTGACAAGGATGCCCGCTGAACAACGCCCTTTCCAAACTTCTTGCCGATATGGTCGAGGGTTTTATCTACTTTTTCCCAGTTCTTGTTTGTGGCCGGGGTTTTGCCAAAGATGTCCATCTGAACGGGTTGAGTGGCGCTGACAAAACCGGAAGCCCCTACACCCACCAAGCGGACTTTTCGGGTCAGACTGTATTGATCCAGAAGCCTGGCCGCTTCTTTATAGATAGTGTCTGTAGACTGTGTCGGGGATTGGATGGTAATGCGGCGTGTGATCTGTTTAAAATCATCATGTTTCAGTTTCAGGGTTACGACCTTGGCCTTGACACCCATTTTTCTGAGTTCCCTGCTGACCCGTTCTGATTGTTTCAAAAGCGTCTGTTTTAGATAGGGTGTGTCCAGGGTATTTTTTGCCAGGGTAAGCTCCGAACTGACAGATTTATGTTCCGATTCGGGGGAGACCGGCGTTGGGTCAATTCCATTGGAAAGATCGATCAGTCGATATCCGAGTTTACCCAGTCGTCTGTTCAGCATTTCTCTGGGGTAATGTTTGATGTCTCCAAGAAATCGGATGCCGATCCTGTTCAGTTGCTCGGAACTTTTTTTGCCGATGCCGGGGACTTTTTGAATCGCCAGGGTATCGATGAAGTCATACACCTGTCCCGGCTGAATAATGGTGAGCCCGTCCGGTTTGTCCAGGTCAGAGGCAATCTTGGCCAGAAACCGCACGGGGGCAATTCCCACCGAGCAGGTAAGACACGTCTCTTTCTGGATTTTTTTCTTTATGGTGAGGGCGATTTCCCGGGGGGAGCCCAGGATGCCGGTGCACCCGGCGATGTCGATATACGCCTCGTCGATGGACACCATCTCAACCAGGGGGGAATATCCTTTCAGTATCGCCATGATGCGTTGTGAAACAGCCTTGTAGCGGGACATTCGGGGCGGCACAAATACACCCTGGGGGCATTTCTTTTTAGCCTGAAAAATGGGCATGGCGGAATGGACACCGAATTTTCGAGCCTCATAACTGGCAGCCGATACCACACCCCGGTTTGTGGTGCCGCCAACCATAACGCATTGGCCTTTCAGGTCTGGATTGTCCAGCTGTTCCACCGATGCATAGAAGGCGTCCATGTCCACGTGAATGATCATGAAAAAATACCTATGTTACAAAAGTGAGTTGGTTGTTGCAATATATTACAAAAATGTTATTAATTGGCTCTTTAAATTAATTTGGCAGAAGATCTATTTCTTTTCAAGCTTGTCCGGGTTAAGGACGTAAGATGAAAAAAATTGAAGAGGTAACCCTCCTTTACGAAATCAGTGTCGCTTTGAATGCGCATCTGGATCTAAAAAAATCTTTATACCGGGTTCTGGATATTTTGTCCAATTCTATGAACATGGTTCGCGGAACCGTTACCATACTGGACCCACTTAAAAATGAAATAAATATCGAGGTGGCCCACGGCCTGTCAAAAAGAGATGTCGAAAGTGTCAGGTATAAGATCGGGGAAGGCATCACCGGACGGGTTTTCCAGACAGGCAAAGTCTTGACAATCCCAAAAATAAGTCAAGAGCCCCTGTTTCTCAACCGCACAGCATCCCGCAAGAAAAAAATGGACCAGGAGATGTCCTTTATCTGTGCCCCCATAAAAAAGAGAAATCAGGTCATCGGTGCCTTCAGCGTAGACAAACCATATGATGAAACCTACGATCTGAAGGAAGGTGAAAAATTAATGACCGTTATTGCCACCATGTTGGCGAGACACGTGATCAATCTGGAGACCATTCGACTGGAAAAAGACCGTCTTCGCGAAGAAAACAAACGCCTGCGGGGTGAGCTTGAAAAGAAATACCGTGTTACCGACATCATCGGCAACAGCAACAAGATGCGGGACGTCTTCCAGATGATATCTCAGGTTTCCAAGAGCAACGCCACCGTACTGATCAGGGGAGAAAGTGGTACCGGCAAAGAGCTGGTGGCCAATTCGATTCACTACAACAGCCTGAGAGTCAAAAACCCCTTTGTCAAAGTCAACTGTGCAGCACTGCCGGCCAACCTGATTGAAAGCGAGTTGTTTGGTCATGAGAAAGGGGCTTTTACCGGTGCTATCAATCAAAAACTCGGCAAGTTTGAACAGGCACACAAGGGCACTATCTTTCTGGATGAAATTGGAGCCATCGGTCTCGATGTCCAGGTTCGACTCCTGAGGGTTCTCCAGGAGAGAGAATTCGAACGTGTCGGCGGTCATCGAACCATCAAATGTGACGTCCGGGTCATTGCTGCCACAAATAAGAATTTGGAAGAATCGGTTGAGGACGGCAGCTTCAGGGGAGATTTGTATTACCGTCTAAATGTATTTCCCATTTATATGCCGCCGCTGCGGGAACGCAAGACCGATGTGCTGCTCCTGGCGGACTATTTTCTTGAAAAATATGTACTGGAGAACAACAAGGAGATCAAGCGGCTTTCAACGCCGGCCATCGATATGATGGTGGAATACCATTGGCCCGGAAATGTCAGGGAACTCGAGAATTGTATCGAACGGGCGGTCCTATTGTGTGACGAGGGCGTCATTCACAGTTATCACTTGCCTCCGACGCTGCAGACCGGCAAGGAAACCAATACCATGCCGGCCCTGTCCCTGGAAGATGCCGTGAATAAGCTCGAGCGGGAAATGATCATCGATGCCCTGAAAAACATGCGGGGCAATATCACCCTGGCTGCGGGACTCCTCCAGACGACGGTACGCAAATTTGCTTACAAGGCCAAGCAGTATGGCGTAGACTATCGTGATTATAGATAGTGTCCTTCAATTACCAATAACCCAAACGGTTTTTAGCCCGCGGAGAATCATCAGCCTCAAAGCGGGTAAAATATTTCACCCTATTAGCGTAATGATCAAAAAGGGATAGATATGCTGGATTCATTGAAACGATTTTTCAACAAAGTCTCGGCAGACACCCCCCATGGGGTGCCGGTGCCCAGGGAACACGATATCCGGGTGGCCACATGTGCGCTTCTGGTGGAGATTGCACGTATCGATGAGACATTTACCAAAGAGGAACTGGAAATCGTTCTGTCGATACTCAAGGATAAATACGATTTGTCAAATGAACACGCCGATGCACTGATTGCCGAAGCCGAAGCCGAGTTGAATAAGAGTCTTGATCTGTGGCAGTTTGCCAAGCTGATCAACGAGAACTATTCAAATGAGGAAAAGATCGAAATTGTCGAAACCTTGTGGCGGGTTGTTTATGTGGACGGGAAGATGGATCAGTATGAACATTATCTGATGAACAAGCTCAAAAACCTCCTGCGTCTGTCTCAAAAACAGCTCATCGATGCCAAGTTGAAGGTTTTGCACGGGGATTAAGAGCAGGGTTTGAGGGTTCGAGGGTTCAAGGGTGATACAAGGGTAGCTGACAGCCATGAGCGAAAGGCACCTAATAGTCTACAGCCTAAACACCTAAATGTCTATACAGGGTTCGAGGGAATCATAAATGGTTTTAGGTGTTAATTCAACTTTCGGGGTTCAGCGAACGCGAAACGAATAATCCCCTGGCGCTTTGCGAACTCGCCGCAAGGGCACCTAACATCAGCGCTGGCCATAATGTTAAACAGGAATGGCTGATAAATGACCATGTTTTCATATTGGATTGTCCATTGTCATGCGCTGATGTAAGGTGCCCTAAACGGCTCAAACAGCGCAAATCGCCATTGGATCACCCATTTCGCTCTATCTTTGGTGAAACCCGAAAGTTGAGGTGTTAAGTTTTAAGTAAGCTCCATGCCCTTAGCAACAATAAATGCCGCGCGAAGCGCAAATGACAGCCGCAGGCTTAATATCGCCCGCAGGACTAATTGACACACGAAGTGTAAATGACTTTCGAAATAAAATCGTGCAGCGATTTTATTTCGAAACTGCTTCCCAGGCCTGAAATGCTCGACGTTGGTGGGGGATGGTGATGGAGCCGCCCACCAGCAGACCGATGCACAGAGCCTCTTCGAATTCTGCATCCGTGACGCCTTCCTCGTGGCAGCGGATAACATGGTATTTGATGCAGTCATCGCAGCGCAGGACAAAGGATGCCACAAGACCCAGCAATTCCTTTGTCTTAACCGGCAGGGCCCCTTCACGGTAGGCCTGGGAGTCCAGACTGTAAAAGCGTTTGGTACCGAGACCCGCGTATTGCATGACAAGATCGTTCAGGGTTTTCCGTTCTTTCTGAAATTTTTCGATGATATCTTCTGACATGTTGTCTCCTGCGGTTGATATGATATGTGAATCTTTGGGTATAGGGTATCCTGCTTTTGATATGACATCATTTACACAAGATATCAATCTACTAAAATGAAACTAAGCGCGCCAATTTATAGGAGAAACAAATGTCTGCATATCTAATTGGTCATATTTCAGTAAAAAATGGTGAGCTTTGGCAGGCCTATGTGGCAGGTGTTCGAGAATCACTTTCTTCCTATGAATCTAAGATTATTTTCAGAGGACAGCTTGTTTCGATTCTTGCGGGCAAACATGAACACGATCGTGTCGTCGTAATCGAATTTATTGACTATCCCACGCTCAAGGATTGGTATCATTCCGAAAAATATCAGTCACTGATCGCTCTCAGGGAAAAGGCGGCTGATGTTGTCATCACCACCTATGAGGATTAACCCAAGCGTATCCCGGACTGTTTAAAGGCGTGCGCAATGTCCCCGGCACCCGCAACTCTGTATGCAGTCATTCCGATTTCTCTGGCACTTTTTACATTGATGTCATTATCATCCAGAAAGAGAACTGAAGAAGCTTTGCACCCGATATGTTTAAAAACATATTCAAACGATTCTCGATCCGGTTTAACCTTATGTATGAGGTGAGAGGCGAAATGGTATTGAAACATTTCCTCGAGTCCCATGTTTTTCATGAGAATCGGCCAGTGCAAGACATTGGAATTGCTTAAACAGGCAAGGGTATACCTGTTTTTCAGGCTTTCCATGAGACCCAATACACCGGGAAACAATCCTCTTGGCCATTCCTTAAATCTTTGAATAAATTCATCTTTTCCTACCGGTAAATCCATTTCCCTGATTAATGCATCCGCAAATTGCTCGGGGCTTGAGTAACCTTTCTCAAAGGAACGAACAGCAGGGGAGTTGAGCCATGCTTCCCAAAGCGATGCTTCATCATACCGATGCTTTGTCCATTTAAGCATGATGGGCACGCCGGTCAACTCGACCAGTACACCACCTAAATCAAATAAGATTATTTTAATCATGAATATATATCGATGCAATTACGTTTATCATTTTATCCTCTCCCCGTTTGCATATCTGCTAATTTAGTCTGAACATTTTGTGAACCTGATCGGTTCCGGCACAAGCTATTTCAGCCTGAAACCGCAGGTATTATTCCCGCCTGTTTTGCAAATACGCAATGATGCTGTGTGCCGCCTTTCTTCCAGACGCAATCGCATGAACAACAAGAGACTGACCGTTTGTCATGTCGCCGGCAACAAAAATACCGTCCACATTGGTCATCATCGTCCGGTTTGCGTTGATATGCCCTCTCTTGTCCAGTGTTAATTGAAAATTTTCAATCAGCGTGCTGTTTCCAGGCCCGACAAATCCCATGGCAAGAATGACGAGATCCGCTTCTATCTGAAATTCGGTACCTGGTTTTTCTTTTGGTGTCATTGCATTGTTTGTTCCGGTTATCCACTCTATTTCGGCGCAAAGAAGTTTTTTAACGGCCCCCTTTTCTCCCATAAAGGTTTTGGTCGTTACAGCCCATTTTCTCTGACCGCCTTCTTTGTGGGCATGGGATTCCCGAAGGATCATGGGCCACCCAGGCCAGGGTGTTGAATCCGGTCTTTCAAGGGGGGGGCTGGGCATTATTTCAAGTTGAAAAACATTTTTTGCACCCTGCCTCAGTGCCGTTCCAAGACAATCCGAGCCCGTATCACCACCGCCAATCACCACCACCGACTTACCGGAAGCGGTTATGGAAGGTGCCTGTTTATCACTGTCATTGATGATTCTTTTATTTTGCTGAATCAAATAATCCATGGCAAACACAATCCCTGAAAGATCCCGTCCGGGTATGGGCAGATCCCTGGGTTGCCTGGAACCACAGGCAAGACAGACGGCCTCAAAATGTTTTTTGAGATATCTAAAAGAGATATCCGTACCAACGCATACATCTGTTTCAAATACGACACCTTCATCTTTCATCAGATTGATTCGACGTTCCACAATCTTTTTTTCCATCTTAAAGTCCGGTATTCCATACCTGAGTATACCGCCGGGATGAAGGGCATCGTCATAGACAGTCACATGATAGCCGGATTTGTTTAAGGTGTCTGCTGCTGCCAGACCGGCCGGACCGGAGCCGACAACCGCAACGCTTTCATTAAAATAGGTGTCCGGAGGATTTGGCTGTATCAAGCCTTTTTCAAAGCCTTTTTCAATAACGGCAAGCTCAATCTGTCTGATGGTCACCGGTTCTGTGTTGATGCCTGCAACACAGGCGGCTTCACAGGTGGCCGGGCAAAGACGCCCGGTAAATTCTGGAAAATTATTGGTTGAACACAAAATATCCAGTGCTTCCTGCCATTGGCCTCTGTACACAAGATCATTAAATTCCGGAATAATATTTGATATTGGGCATCCATACGCGTGACAAAAAGGGATTCCGCAGTCCATGCATCTTGCGGCCTGTTCAATTATGGCTTTTTCATCCAGCACAAGATCGACTGCTTTAAAATCCTTGAGACGCTCCTCTTTCGGACGATAACCCGGATCTTTCCGGCAATATTCCAAAAACCCTGTATCTTTACCCATGCCAAACCTCTTGTCTTTCTATTGCCTCATCTTCTTTGCTCATTTTACCGAGAATCTTTCGATACTCCATGGGAAACACCTTGACAAAAAAGGGCAGACATTTTTCCCACTCGGATAAAATATGCTTTGATTTTTCGCTTGCGGTATACGCGTGGTGTTTTGTAATCATTTCTTTGAGTTCATGAATATCCTGAAGATCAGTTACAAGCTCCAGGTCCACCATGTCAAGATTACAGCGACCATCAAATTCCTGGTGCGGGTCATAGACATAGGCAAGACCGCCACTCATGCCGGCACCAAAATTGATGCCCGTGCTGCCCAGAACGACCACCCTTCCCCCTGTCATATATTCGCATCCATGATCGCCAACACCTTCTACGACAGCATAGGCACCGCTGTTTCTGATGGCAAACCGTTCTCCAACTTTTCCCTGTAAATAGACCTCTCCACTGGTCGCACCATAGAGAAGAACATTTCCCGCAATGATGTTTTCAGAAGGATTGAAATCAGCTCCTTCATAAGGTGTAACGATGATTTTAGCCCCTGAAAGACCTTTGCCAAGGTAATCATTGGATTCACCCTCTAAATAAAGCGTCAGCCCCTTAGCGGCAAAGGCGCCAAAACTTTGACCGGCCGCACCTTTGAACCGGCAGGTGATGGTGTTGCCCGGCAAGCCATTGTTACCGTATTTTTTGGCAATCTCTCCGGAAAGCATAGCACCCACTGTCCGGTCTACATTTTTTATCGGCAGAACGATCTCCACCGGCACTTTTGACTTTATGGCTGGTTCCGCAAGCTTTAGCAACCGTCGATCAAGAATATTTTCCGTATCACAAGGCTGCTTTTCTACTTGACGGCGGACGATCTCATGTTCCGGATCCGGGTTGAATAAAATCTTTGAGAAATCCAGTCCTTTTGACTTCCAGAAATCGATGGCATCATTCATTTCCAGCAGATCCGACCGTCCGATCATGTCATCCATTTTTAAAAAACCGAGGGTGGCCATAATTTCTCGGACATCCCTTGCAATCATTGTCAGAAAATGAACCACGTGCTCGGGTTTTCCTTTAAATAGTTTACGAAGTTGGGCATTTTGTGTCGCCACACCTACCGGGCAGGTATTTTTATGGCACTTTCGCATTAAAACACATCCCATGGTCACCAGGATGGATGTGGCAAAGCCAAACTCTTCCGCCCCCAACAACGCTCCGATAACCACGTCACGACCGGTTTTTATCTGTCCATCGACTTGAATTCTTATTCTGCTGCGAAGTTTGTTCAGTAGCAGTGTTTGTTGTGTTTCAGCCAGCCCAATCTCCCAGGGCGCGCCTGCATGCCGGATGGAAGACAGGGGCGATGCACCGGTTCCACCATCATATCCACTAATCAAAACCACATCCGCATGGGCTTTTGCCACTCCGGCAGCCACGGTGCCCACCCCTGTTTCAGACACAAGTTTTACGGACACACGGGCATCGGGATTAATATTCTTCAAATCAAAAATAAGTTGCGCCAGGTCCTCGATGGAATAGATATCGTGGTGAGGCGGCGGTGAAATTAATGTAACACCGGGGGTTGAATGCCGGACCCTGGCAATCTCTTTATTGACCTTATGTCCGGGGAGCTGTCCTCCTTCTCCTGGTTTGGCACCCTGGGCAATTTTTATCTGGAGCTCTTTTGCATTTACCAGATATTCTGCAGTCACCCCGAACCGGCCGCTTGCCACCTGTTTGATGGCACTTGAACGGCTGTCGCCATTTTCAAGCGGCTGGTATCGTATGGGATCTTCTCCCCCTTCACCGCTATTGCTCTTTCCTTTAATACGGTTCATGGCAATAGCGATTGTTTCGTGGGCCTCTTTGCTGATTGATCCAAAAGACATGGCCCCGGTGACAAATCGTTTCAAGATATTTTCTACGGGCTCCACTTCATGGAGAGCTACAGGAGTTGTTTTTTTAAACCTAAACAGACCCCGAAGGGTGGACTGCTTCCGGGACTGATCGTTGATCAAGCCTGTATACTCTTTGAAAAGACGGTAGGTATTCGTCCTGGCTGCCTGCTGTAAGGTACTCACAGACACCGGAGTCCACAAATGGCGTTCGCCATCTGATCGTTGCCGGTAGTGCCCACCACTTGAAAGGACGGCAGGCGACGTGGGTGGCGGGTTCTTTGCATAATGATACCGCTGGTTTGCTTCGGCTGCAATTTCATCCATACCGATGCCTTCAACATCAGAGGCTGTCCCCGTAAAATATTTCTCAGCGACGCTTCTATTCAGACCTACGATTTGAAATACCTGGGCACTGCGATAACTTCTCAATGTGGATATTCCCATTTTGGACATGGTTTTAAGCAGTCCTTTGCAGAGGGCCTTTATATATTTTTCGATTGCTTCCGCAATGCCGAGATTTTTAGAAAGCTGGTTTTTTATCACCATGGCAGCAATGGTTTCAAAGGCAAAATAGGGATTTACAGCCGTGGCCCCATAGCCCAGAAGAAGTGCGATATGCATGACTTCCCGTGCTTCGCCCGTTTCGACAATGATACCCGCACCGGTGCGGACGCCTGCCAAAACCAATCTCCTGTTCACGGCGGAAACAGCTAAAAGCACCGGGATCGGGGCCTGTCCTTCGGGCAAGTTCCGATCGGACAGGATAATCAACGTGCTCCCATTGGCGATGGCTTCTTCGGCGCTATCGCATATGGCGGAAATCGCATTTTCAAGGGCCTGTCCATCTCCTTGGGCAGGAAAACCAATGGGAATGCTGACACTTCGAAAGTCTTTAATATTAAGTTGCTGGATACGGTTCAGATCTTCGTTGGCAAGTATGGGGTGCTGCAGTTTAATTAAACGGCTGTTTTGCGGTATTTCCGATAAGATATTTCCCGCATTGCCGATAAAGGTCATCAGGGACATGACCAACTCTTCTCGAACAGGGTCAATTGGCGGGTTGGTGACCTGGGCAAAAAGTTGCTTGAAATAGTTATAAAGCAGTTGATTTTTCTCGGAAAGAACGGCTAGGGGCGTGTCGGTTCCCATGGATCCCACAGGTTCCTGCCCGGTTGTCGCCATGGGGTCGAGTATCATTTGAAGATCTTCCCGTGTATATCCGAAAAGTCTTTGGGTAAAGAGAAGGTTCTCCAAATCAGGTTTGATAACCGATACATCCGAATAAAACCCCCTGAGGTAAACCCTGTTTTCATCCACCCATCGTCTGTAAGGCTGTTTTCTGGCACAAAGGGTTTTGACTTCACCATTTTTTAAAAGCCGTTTCTCATTAAAATCAATCAGGATGATCTCACCTGGCCGAAGAGCACCTTTGTCAACAATTTCGTTCTCGGGAATTTCCAGTACACCGGTTTCTGAAGCAAAAACAATCAAGCCGTTTTTGGTGACCGTATAACGGGCTGGACGCAAGCCGTTTCTGTCCAGTAGTGCGCCGGTCTGGGTTCCGTCTGAAAATGCAATGGCCGCCGGTCCGTCCCAGGGCTCCATCATGCCGGCATGGTATTCAAAGAACCCGCGCAGGTCCGGTCCCATGGGATATTTGTCCCCCCAGGCTTCCGGCACAAGCATGAGCATGGCATGGGGAAGCGAACGCCCGGCACTCACCAAATGTTCCAGAATATTGTCCAGACATGAACTATCACTGCCTTTTTCGTTGATAACAGGAAGGGTTTTTTGAATATCGCTTCCCAGCAGGCTTGACTTTAGAGAAGATTCCCGTGAACGGATGTGGTTGAGATTGCCACGCAGGGTATTTATCTCGCCGTTATGGGCCAGATATCGAAATGGTTGTGCCAGTTCCCAGGAGGGAAAGGTGTTCGTGCTGTATCGTTGGTGCACAACAGCCACCGCGCTGCCAAATGCGCTGTTTGACAGGTCCTTGTAAAATCCTGAAAGCTGGGGTGCGGTAAAAAGCCCCTTGTAAATGATCGTTCTGCAGGAAAGGCTGGCAATATAAAAACACCCTTTTTCAATATGGATAGCTTCAGTTTTTTTCTCAATAACCCTTCTGAGTATGTAAAGCTTACGTTCAAGGGATGACCCGGCGATATTTTTACCCTTAATGAAACACTGCATGACGCTTGGCCGCTGCTCTCTGGCCTGGCCATGGATTGCATCCATATCCACGGGAACTTCGCGCCAGCCAATGAACGCAAGACCTTCAGCTGAAACCGTCTTTTCCACTATTTGGGTCAATTCCCGAAAAGGTTCTTTATCCCGGGGCATAAAGATCATACCCACACCGTATTCCCCCTGGCCCGGCAATTCGATATGCAGCGGTTGACATGTATTCTTAAAAAAAACATGCGGAATTTGAACAAGGATACCTGCGCCATCCCCTGTTGTTAGATCACCTCCCACGGCACCCCGATGAAGCAGGTTTTCAAGGATTTTAATTCCGTTTTGCACAATTTCATGGCTTTTTTCACCATTGATGTTTGCAACAAACCCGACTCCGCAGGCGTCATGTTCGTTTATCGGATTATACAAACCCTGGCTGGGTGGAAAATGTCCTGATCTTGTGCTTGTAAAAGATGTCATTTTTCAGACCTGTTAATAATTAAGGTTCTTCTCCCAATTCGTTGGGAGAAAGGGTTCAAGGGTCCAAGGGTGATACAAGGGTTCGAGGGTGGCTGACAGCTACAAGCGGACAGCAGCATCCCAGCTTCCAGGCCTCCTAGCATCCCAGCATACAAAGAGTCCAGGATTGAAGAGTACCCTGCAGCAAGCTGCAGGGAATCTTCGACCGTAAGGAATTTTGCCTACGTTTGATTCGCTCGCTAGCCCCGCAGCAAGCTACGGGGAATGCACTCGCTGTTTCGGTTCAAGGATTCAAGTGTTTGTTCTCCAGGGATTTGATCATCGCTTTTAGCATTCTCTCTACATCCCCGAGCTCCTCTCTTAATTCCTGAAGCTTTTCCTTCTTCATATAAATCTCTTAAACATTTAGCCGGCGATCCACCTCATCTCACTCGAATCCTGGACCCCTTGAATCCTTGAATCCTTAATAGGGATCAACTTTTTTGGAGATGATCCATACTTAAAAAGAGTGGGACCGGAAGGGCCCCACCTTTTTAGATTTAAATATCATAATACAGAAAGAACTCGTGGGGATGGGGACGCAATTTGACGGGATTGACCTCGTTTTCAATTTTGTAGTCAATCCACATATCAATGGCATCCTGGGTAAATACATCACCCTTTTTAAGAAAATCCTGATCCTGCTTCAGCGCGTCAAGCGCCTCGTCCAAGGAACCGGGTGCTGAGGGGATGTCAGCCAGTTCTTCCGGTGGAAGATTGTAGATATTCTTGTCGAGCGGATCTCCCGGATCCATCTTGTTTTCAATACCGTCGAG
Source organism: uncultured delta proteobacterium (assembly GCA_963842925.1). Classification (GTDB taxonomy): domain Bacteria; phylum Desulfobacterota; class Desulfobacteria; order Desulfobacterales; family B30-G6; genus B30-G6. The sequence continues at coordinate 250,214 of CAWJIL010000003.1, read as the reverse complement.
GGCCGCCATGAGCAGGGCGGAAAAAGCGAGGTATCCGTTACAGGACGGATCCGGCGTTCGGAATTCCAGGCGTTTGGCCTTGGGTGAGGACGAGTACATGGGAATCCGCACAGCCGCACTTCTGTTTCTGCTGGAATAGGCCAGGTTGACCGGCGCTTCAAACCCCGGTACCAGGCGTTTATAAGAGTTGGTTGTGGGATTGGAGAAGGCACAGATTGCCCTGGCGTGATTTAGAATACCCCCGATAGCCCAAAGTGCTTCCTGTGATATACCGGCATATTTGTCTCCGGCAAACAAGGGATTGCCGTCTTTCCAGATGCTGAGATGGGTGTGCATACCGGTTCCGTTGTCCTCGAAGATCGGTTTGGGCATGAAGGTCACCGTGTGGTTGTTTTTGTAAGCTACATTTTTCAGCACATATTTGAACCACATGAGCTGATCCGACATCTGCAGGAGAGGTTTGAAACGCATATCGATTTCCGACTGCCCGGCCGTGGCCACCTCGTGATGCTGTGCTTCGATTTCGATGCCGAGACCTTCCAGCACCAGAAGCATTTCGGTTCTAAGATCCTGGAATTTATCCATGGGAGGAACCGGAAAATAGCCTTCCTTGTGGCGAGGTTTGTAACCGAGATTGGGACCTTCGTCCCGACCGGAGTTCCAGATACCCTCAATGGAGTCGATTTCGTAAAACGCCCGGTGTTTGGAGGACTCGAAAGCAATATCGTCAAAAATGAAAAATTCTGCTTCAGGCCCGATATAAGCGACATCGCCGATGCCGGTACTTTTTAGGTAGGCCTCTGCCTTTTGGACGATATACCTTGGATCCCTGGAATAGGGCTCGCGTGTCAACGGGTCGAAAATATTACAGAGGAGAACCAGGCTGGTTTCCTTATAGAATGGATCGATTTTTGCCGTGGTGGGATCCGGAATAATCAGCATATCGCTGGCGTTGATGGGTTGCCAGCCACGGATGCTCGATCCGTCGAAGCCGAAACCATCTTCAAAACTCGATTCATCCAGTTCGCTGATGGGAACCGTGATATGCTGCCATAACCCTGGAAAATCAATGAAGCGCAGATCCACAACCTTTGCGTCGTTCTCTTTAGCCATGTCCAATACGTCTTTGGGTGTCATTTTCGTATCCTCCTTGTTTCAAAAAATAAATTTAATCAAAATTGTCATGTACTATTGGGATCAGACGGCATCGGCGCCTGTTTCTCCGGTACGAACTCGAATGGCTTCTTCAATTGAATAGACGAATATCTTGCCATCACCGATTTTACCGGTGTTGGCTGCACTTCGTATCTTTTCTACCACCTGATCTGCTATCGATGCGTCGACAACGAGTTCGATCTTGATTTTGGGGATAAAATCGACAACATATTCAGCCCCACGGTAAATTTCCTTGTGGCCTTTCTGACGTCCGTATCCCTTGACTTCAGAAATGGTCATTCCCTGAATACCGATTTCATTGAGGGCTTCCTTGATATCATCCAGTTTGAACGGTTTTACAATGGCTTCAATTTTTTTCATCTTTCTTGCTCCTTTATTCCTGTGTTGATTTCTACCTAATTTAGATTCGCTCGCTAACCCCGCAGCAAGCTACGGGGAATTCGCTCGCTATTTCGGTTCAATGCTTCAAATGATTTTAGGTAATCGCTGATAAATAATTTCTTTAATGAATGATGCCTGCCTTTCGGAGTCGACTTTCTGGCCGTGGACATCTCTAACGTAGAAAACATCCACAACCTGATCGATATTGGTTGAAATTTTGGCTACCCAGATATCGAGGCCTGCCTGGTAAAGCGCGTCGGTTATGGCGAATAATAGACCCGAAAAATTATAGGTAAAGACCTCTATGATTGTAAAAAAACTGGAACTTTCATTATCCACATTCACTTTATGGGGTCTTTTGGATGCTCTGGGCTTGATTGCGGATGCTGTCTTCATCTTTTTTTTAAGCTGACTTGCAAGATCCATCTCACCCGAAAGTGCAGCGTTTAGATTTTTTTCTGCCTTTACCCAGCGCTCATTTTCGAAAATTTTGTCCGGGGGTGGTTTGATGGTAAAAATGTCAAGGGCGATATCGTTGCGCCAGGTGAAGATCTGTGCATCCAGAATATCGAGATTGTTTAAGGTAAACATGCCGGCAATTTTTGAAAAAAGACCGGGTCTGTCTTTGGCGCAGATACGGACAATGCGTGTGTCGGCTGCCTCATCTTTGGAAATATGCCAGACGAATTCTCGATTGTTCATATTTTGATACAGCGCGATATCCTCCAGGATATTTGTTGCCGGCATGGTCAGCACATATCGGGGGGACATGATGTTAAATGTATTTGCCAGGCGACTTCTTTCATCAGGCGTTTTGGCTGACGCCAGAATGGTATCCTGTTTTTTCTCGATAGTCTGTATCGCATGCCTGCTTGCCAGTTCGCCCTTTTTCAGGATGTTCATTACCTTCAGGAAAAGATCTCTCAGGAGTGCCATGGTCCATTCACTCCAGGCGTTCCGACCGGTTGACACGGCATCTGCAACCGTCAGGAGAAACAGCATTTGCAGCCGGCTGACTTTTTTTATGATTCTGGCGCACATGATGGCTGTTTCCTCATCATGAATGTCTCGCCGTGTAGCTGTTTTCATGAGCAGGAGGTGCTGCTCCACCAGAAACGACACGGTTTCGACATCGTATTCTGAATAACCGAAACCGGCCATTATTTTTCGAGCGATTTTGGCTCCTGTTTTGGCGTGATTTTTCTCCGGTGTGCCTTTGCCGATATCATGCAGAAGTGCTGCCCAGAGGAGGCGTTTTTGATTTTTCAAGCCCTTCCAGACATTGCCGCAGAACGGGCACCCTGATGTGTCCTGATCGGTCCCAAAAGCCCTGACGGTCTGCACGGTTCTCAACGAATGTTTATCCACCGGGTAGACATGGTACTCGTCATACTGAATCCTGTTGATGATGCTTTTTAACTCTGGAATGAGGCTTAATAGACATCCTGAATCCAGCATTTCTCCGAGAACGTCGGTGGTTAACACGGGTTCTCTGAGAATGGTTTCAAGTCCTTTTAACACCTGTTTGTCGGTTCTGATTTCATGGTCGATAAGATGACGGAATTCACTGACAATTCGTTTGGCTTCACCGCTCAGCGGGATCTTTAAGCGGGCACTTTCTTCAAATATCTGGACGAGCAGCTCCGGTCTGCTCAATACATATTCCGGCGATATAAAATCGAGCATGTCACGATTCACGGCCAGTCCTTCCACGTGAACCGATAAACGGTATCGATTTTTTTTGCTGTAGGTGTTGGCATAGCCGTGTTCGCTGAGAAACATCAGGAACTGCTGTTTCATGAAATCCATATTGGCGTGAAGTTCACCCAGAAACCTTTCCACGGCTTGCTGGCCGGATCGCTTTTTGAAGTGCAAGGATTCCGCCAGTTGAATCTGGTTTTCAAAGTACAGCTGATCGCTCTTTTTCCCGGATTTTAAATGCAGACGGTTGCGTACATCCCATATAAATGAAAGTGCTTTCCGAATGGAAAGGTATTCTTCGTGGGACAAATGACCGAAATATTCGAGGTCCCTGGGTTGCCGTATGTTCAATTTGATCCGACCGATCCAGAGCATGGTGTGATAATCCCTGAGACCTCCCTGGCCTTCTTTAAGATTTGGCTCCAGTAGATAGCTTGAATCGCCGAAATGCAGATGCCTTTCCCGACTTTGATCCACCAGCCAGGTGATGATTTTCTTGGACTGCTTTGTCAGTATTTTCTGTCGCAGGGTATCCAGCAGGTCTGAGAACAGGATGGACATCCCGCAGATAAACCTGGCATCCAGGATCGGTGTCAGAACGATGAAATCTTTCCTGGACATGCTGATGCATTCTTTGAGTGTACGGGTTGCATAGCCCACCTCAAGCCCCAAATCCCATAGGGGGTAGACGATTTCCTGAATCAGGTCTGCCGCCGCTTCGGGCACTTTTTTCTTAAACAAGAACAGGATATCCACATCCGAGTGGACGCATTGCTCTTCCCGGCCGTAGCCACCCAGGGCAACCATGGCATAGGGATTTTTATAAAGCGCCAATTCCGGACCCACCATACTGTGTTCGAAGCTTTCCCGAAAATAATTGTCAAGCATACCCGCGTGCTGTTTCATAAAGGCAGCCGGTTGCATTGACGAAAAAGTGCTTAACAGTTGCTCTCTTTTTTGTTTGAGCGTGTCGGAACTATGGTTGAAGGGCTTGGTCATGCGCGTTTAATCTGCAAAGGACGTGCCAAAGCCCGCTAAAGCGAATTACTCAATAAAACCGAAGTGATAGCTTGCGGAGGCATGAGGAATAGTTGACGGATATTACAAATATGTTAAAAACAAGAGAAGAAAAATACAAAATTGTAACATGCTCTCAAACTATTGGTTCAAATAAAAAGACCATATTTTATCAATATGTTGCCGTAAATCCTGGAAAGTATCCATGGGGACCGTATGTGGTTTTTCAGACAGATTCAGGCGGTGAACAGTGGCGCGATAAACCAGGTAGATTCGTCTCAGGAGATGAGCGACTTTTTCGTCCAGGATGCCGGTTTCGGAAAGGGCCTGTATCTGTCGGACATTGTCAGGGTAGGTCACCAGTTTATTGAATTTGTGTGCATTCAAGAGAACCAGGAACTGGACAAGAAATTCGATATCAACCATGCCACCCCGATCCTGTTTCAGATCGAAGTCGCCCAAACTTTTTTTGGCCAGGGTGCTGCGCATTTTTTCACGCATGGTGAGAACCTCTTCCTGGAGCACCTTCTTGCCACGTTTACGGGTTAGTATATCCTCTCGAACCCGGCTGAACCAGTCTGTCAGGTGCTTGTCACCGATAATGGCGCGTGTTCTCAGCAGGGCCTGGTGTTCCCAGGTCCAGGCATCTTGGGACTGATACGCCTGAAAAGAGGTATAGTGGCTGACAAGCATCCCAGAGCTACCACTGGGTCGCAGGCGCATATCGACTTCATAGATCCGCCCCGCCGCTGTATGCGTGGTTAACAGGTGTACCACCCGCTGCCCTAGCCGGGCATAGAACTGTGAATTTTCGATGGGGTGAGCGCCTCTGGTTTGACCTTTGTCACCTGCGTGGATAAACACCATGTCCAGATCAGACCCATACCCAAGTTCAAGCCCGCCAAGCTTGCCGTAGGCGATAACCGCAAAACCTTTTTCACAAGGATTGCCGTTTAGGCTTGCCGATGGACGGCCGTGTTTGGTGATCAGGTGCTGCCATGACAGGCTGACAACTTTCTCCAGAATGGTTACTGCAATATCGGATAGATGATCACTGACCCGCATCAAGGGCAGCACATCCGTTATATCGGCCGCGGCAACACGCAGCTCGTTAACCTGACGAAAGATGCAGAGTGTTTCAATCTGATATTCTAGATCGCCCGGTTCAACTTTGTTCAGTCGCCGGCTCAGGTTTTCCCTTAATACCTGCTTTTCAGGCGGCGCATAGAGTGTCCGGGGATCGATAAGTTCATCCAGAAGTACCGGGTGGCGCGAAAGAAAGGTGATGATCCACGGGCTGGCATTGGCCAGGCGTATCAAATGTTCCAGAGCACCCGGGTTTTCCAGTAAAAGCGACACATAATTGGTCCGCCTCTGGATCGTTTCAACGAGATCGATGATGCGTTTCAAGGCAAGATCCGGCTGTGGCGAACCTGACGTGGCTTTCAGGATTATGGGAATCAGTCTGTCGATCTTGGCCCTTCCCTCACGGCTCAAGGATCTTGTCCCCGGGCTGCTTTTTAACTGATTCAGGCGTCTTATAATATCTTCAGGCGCATCAAATCCGGCATTGGACAATTCCTGGCCGGCTTGGTCATCCGTGTTGGAGGCTGCCCAGAGGCATGCAAGCTCCTGGATATTTTCGTTTTTGCAGTGTGTATTGGTTTCCGGCTGCTGGGATGCCAGAAGATTGCTGAAGTGGCGGTGAGCAATTTCTGTATGATGCTTCAGGCGGGATGAGAACGCTGCCCAGTCGTCAAAGCCCATGGCAAGAGCCAGTTGAAGTCTTGTTTTAGGCTTGTTTGGCAGATCGTGGGTCTGCCGGTCCGAAAACTCCTGAAGGCGGTGCTCTGTATTTCGCATAAAGCAGTAGGATGATTGGAGTTCATCCCGGGTTTTTGATTCGATAAAATTTTCATCCACCAGGATGTCCAGAATGTGCAGAAGACGTTGGTCTTGCAGCCCTGGGATGATACCTCCCCTGATCAGCTGAAATACCTGACCAAAGAACTCAATTTCACGAATACCACCGGGCCCCAGTTTGATATTGTTTGCCAAGCCCTTCCGCTTGACCTCAATGGAAATTTTTTGTTTCATGTCGCGCAGGGAGTCAAATGCGCCGTAGTCAAGGTAACGTCTGTAGATAAAGGGTTTGAGCCGTTTAAGAAGGCTTTCTGCTGCAGCCATGTCTCCAGCTATGGCCCTGGCTTTGATCCATGCATAGCGTTCCCATTCCCGTCCGTGGACCTGATAATACGCTTCCGTATTTTCAAAACTCATTACCAGGGGCCCGTTTTCGCCGTCAGGTCTCAGCCGCATATCGACACGGAAAACCTGACCATCAGGTGTGATTTCAGAAAGGATTTTAATGAGATTCCTGGCAAGTCGGACAAAAAATGCATCGTTGGAGCAAGTCTTTTCAGGACGATCGGTTTCACCGACTTCAGGGTAGGCAAATATCAAGTCCACGTCGGATGAAAAATTAAGCTCTCTACCACCCAGTTTTCCGAGTCCAAACACCGTCAATCTTTGCCGTGAGCCATTCTTCGCACGGGGAATGCCGTCCACACAACACTGCAGGCTATAGAGAACCGAAAGGGAACAATCGATACATGCATCGGCAAAAGCTGAGAGATCGGCCATGGTTTCTGCAAGATCTGCCCGCCCGGACAGGTCCCGCCAGGCGATACGAACCATTTCGCGTTGTCGAAAATTTCTCAGCAGTCGTTGCAAGATAGGGATCTGCTTTGCCAGCTGGGCATTGGTCAGGTGGGTGGTGGGCCCATGGTCAAAATCATTCAAAAGACTTTTCAGGCTTTTTCGGTAAAAATCGTGAGGGTATGCTTCAAACAAATGTTTGCTTTTGAAAAGATCCATCAGCAAGCCGGGGTCTCGAAGACATATTTTGGTAATAAAATCGCTGAATCCCCAGACATGTAACAATTCCTCAAAAAAAACGTTATCTGTTTCGATGGCTGCCGCATGCGCTTCGGCGTTCAGCGTATACGTTTTCCAGCGACTTTTGGCATCGTTTACGATTTCCGGCGGAATGTTTGGTTTTTCAGGGATCATGCGTGTCCTGTCCGTGTAAGAAGGTATCATGTAAATTTATATCACAATTTTATTAGATATTGAAAAAAAACCTAAACAAGTTTAAATAATCCACAGCCTATCTGTGAGGATTTTTAAATACCATCATGAAAAAAACTGACCTCGATCAACAAGACAAATATATCAAAGCCCTGATGGATATCAGTCGTGCCATTACATCCGATCAATACCTGGAGGATATCCTCAAACTGATTTTGATGGTCACGGCAAAAGTGACGGGGGTGGAGATATGTTCTCTGTGGCTTATCGATGACACCATGGATCCGCCGATGATTGGATTGAAAGCTTCGCAAACCATTGACCGTGAGTATGTGAAGGATCGATCTCTGGGGATGAACGAAGGGGTTGTGGGGCATGTCGCGACAACCCGAAAGCCCTTCATGGTGGAAAATGTTCTGGACGAATCTCTTTTCAAAGAAAAAGAAATGGCAAAACGTCTCGGTCTGGTATCCATGTTGAGTGTCCCGCTGGAAGTCAAGGATGAAAAGGTCATCGGTGTTTTTAATTGCTTTACGGCTGAGCGCCATCAATTTTCCGAAACGGAAATCAATCTCATCCAGACAGTTGCTAACCAGGCAGCTGCCGCTATCATCAATACCGAACTCATGGTGAAAACCAAGGTCATCCAGGAGGAACTCGAGACACGTAAGCTGGTGGAGCGTGCCAAAGAGGTGCTCATCAAGCGACGCGGTCGAACCGGCGAGGAGGCTTATCGCTGGATACAGAAACGCAGCATGGATACGCGGAAATCCATGCGTGAAGTTTCCGAGGCCATACTGCTTTCGGAAGAGATCTAAGCCAGGTATTTATTCCATTATTAAAAACCTGGTCCTTTGGGCCAGGTCAGAGACGACTGGCCCTGCCTGAAACAATTCGAAAGGGAATCCAGGAGTCAGAATACAGAATTCAGAATAATGGCTCAGTCAAAAAGAAGATAAAATTGTAGGAACGAAGCGACATCTAATGTCTTCTGTCTCCTGACTTCTGTCTTCTGAATTCTCTGGCTCGTGTGTTTTGTGATAAATCCCCTTATTGGGGCAACCCAAAGCCTGGTCCTCTGGGCCAGGGTTCTTTACTGTTATTCCATAACCCTATCGTAAACTTGACCAGAAATCAGGGCAGCTTAGAATTTCCCTCCCAAGCCCTTGAGAAGATTGTTTGACACATCGTTTCCGAGATCCAGACGGGATGATATTTCCTGGTTGATGCTGTCCAGTGCGGACATGCTTCCGGCGGTATCTTCCATGGGACCCTTGACCTTATTCATTATGCCTGCCCGCAGCTTGTCCTGAAATTCAGTTGTCAGGTTGTTGATTTGTCTGCCAACGGCATCTTTCAGCACCTTGTCCAGATCCGACGTCATCTTAAGTTTGTAATTGTCAAGCGGTCCTGTCACCTTGGCGTTTACAGAGAACTTGGAGACATCAGCCAGTGCGGTACGCAGGGCTGTTGCGAGTTGATTGTCGCCGGTCTTTTTACCTGTTTCGAGTACTGCCGAATCCATGATCACCTGGACATCAGCCTCCAGGTTGTCTTTGTGAAGTGCTGCCGTAAGATTCAAGTTGGCCAGACCATTTTTCAGTGAAATGGGCAGATGGTCAGAGGCGGACAATTTGAAATCTTTGACACGATAGTGCTGAATCGTCGCAACCATCTGATCCTTGGAATTGTTCGGGTCGATATGATCAAGAGCCCCTGTGATATTGATGGACTGAATGTCTTCGAGTTTATCTCCTGAAAAATTAAATTCCAGGGGGATGCCAAGCAAGGACTGGTCTGTTGTTATCTGTCTGATGTTACCCTTCATTTCCCCCGCGGGGATGATCAGGGAGACCCTCGTTTCCCTTACCACCAGATCGGGCAGTGGTTCTGTTTCCTTGAAATGGACATAGAGACCCTTGCCCCTGTCCGGTTTTTCTGCGGCATCTTGTTTATCCCCGGTCCCGACTTTTGTCAGAAGGGGTTTAATTTTTTCATACCAGAAGATGGCTTTGCGCGTTGTGCTTCCGATTTTGTCCCCGAACAGGAGTTGTGTGACATTTCCCAGTCCATCAGCGGACAGATTGTAGGTGTTCAGAATTCGTTGGATGTCTTGTTGCGGCGCTGACTTCAATTGATACAACTTCTTTTTTAGGGTGTCCGTATCCCTGGTAAAATCCTTTTGGATGTCCTTGAGTTGATTAAGGTCTTTGGAGACATCCTTTTGAAGATTTTTCAAATCATTGGCTGTGCTCAAGGCACCTGAAATATCTTTGGCGCCTTTTTGGAGTTTCTTGGCGCGCGCTTGATACTGCTCGAATTCTTTTTGGCCGGGTGCCTTTGCCAAGCGTTTTTCCCAGTCAGTTTTTAAGGTATCGATTTCCTCATCCAGTTCCTTGATCCGATCCAGTGATTCGAGTTTTTCTCTTGCAAGGATTTCCTGAATGTCCGGTAACTGAAAAGAAGGAAAACCGGGAACTGTAAATCCTGTGTCCTCGGTATTTGCTGGGATTTCTTCGTCCTTGACCTGAGGGATCACGGCACCCGAAGTTTTCCTGGGAGTGTTGAAACGGACCCCTTCCATGACCATGGTGTTGATGATGATTTTGCGTTTCAGCAGGTCCAGGATGTCAAGGGAGAAGTCAATCCACCCGGCCTCAACGGCATTTGACATGGGGCTGTCAGGATTTGTGATCTCTAGGCTATTCAACGTGATGCCCAATGGAAACAGACGGATATCTGCATCGGCCAATTCAACCTTGGCACCCACAACGCGGGTACCGGATTTTTCAATGGCACGTTTTACGAGCAGGTCTGCTAAAAAAAACCAAAAAAGCAACAGGAAGATGGAAATAATTCCGAAAACAATCAAGCCATGCCAGCGAAACCATTTTGTCATGCCAACCTCCCCCAATCGGAAATTGATTGATAAATACTGTAGAATTTTGATGCCTTGAGTGCATGGGCGATGCGTGATTTCATGACCCAGGTCAGGATGTGTTCCCGGTAATTTATAATGATAAAATTTGAAAGGAGAATAAGCGGAATAAACAACACCAGGGAAATGATCAGACTCCCCATTAGAATGGAATTGTTAAAATTTGAAAGACGCCCCAGGGTTGAATTATAGAGGGCTGTCCATAAACCATGCAGGGTGCCATTGGTCAGGGTATGGAGACCCAAGACATGAAAGAGAGGATCCAGCACATAGGCGATCCCGGAAAAACCAAGCCATCCCAATACAAAAGTCGCCAGATTGACACGCAAGATGAGTACCAGCAAAAGGACGAGGATATTGTGAAGACTCCACAAGGGTGTCAAACCGGCTATCATCGCAAAACTGAGCGCCAGACTGATCTGTAATGGCTCAGTCTCGGAGTTGAGCGTTTTTAATATCTTGGCAAGGATCGTCAGCATTGGTAAGCTCCTTTTTCTTCAATTTATCTGCCTTCGCAGAATACCACGGGCATGCCCGTGGGGATGCATATAAATGTAAACATGATTTGTCCATTGTCTAACACCCAGGGTATTAAAACAACCAACGGATAATCCGGGCAAGCCTAGTCGGGGTACCTTGTCGGCCTTTGTTGGTTGCAATGCTTTGTGTGCGTCTGCAACGCTGCCATAGCAACCACGTCGCGTCATAGTAATTCGTGAAAGGAATTTATTTGGGGTTGATTTGGACGTTGTTTGTGTTAATGGTGCATACACTTGTCATGCCCGATAATTCCATGAGGGTTGCTATCAGCATGGCTTTCAAAACGGACCCTGGACTTTTTTACAAGGAGCAAGCAACAAATGGTGCCCGATCATATGACGATGACTTCGAACAGTGAATCGAACCACTGCAGGAGACCCCGGGAGGCCTGTGGAATATTTGGTATTTCCGGACATTCCGAAGCCGCAAAGATGACCTATTTCGGGCTTTACGCCCTCCAGCACCGTGGCCAGGAAAGCGCAGGCATCGCCATTGCCAGAGATCAGGCGATTTATGCCCACAAAGGAATGGGACTGGTGCCGGATGTGTTCGACGCCGACCACATGGAAGATCTTTACGGACTCCATGCCATCGGGCACGTCCGTTACTCAACAACCGGCAGTTCCATTCTAATGAATGCCCAGCCATTCGTTGTTCAGCACAGGAAAAAATCATACGCCGTGGCCCACAACGGCAATATTGTTAATGCCTATGAATTGAAGCGTGAACTGGAGGAGGCCGGGTCCATCTTTCAGACGACCATGGACAGCGAGATTTTTCTGCATCTCTTTGTAAAAAATCTTGAATTGGGATTTGAACAGGCACTGGAGGCGGCTGTCCAGAAATTGAAAGGCGCCTTCTCCTTTATCATGCTCACCGGCAAAGGAGAAGTTGTGGGTATCAAGGATCCATACGGATTCAGGCCCCTTTGCCTGGGTCGCCTGAACGGCAATTATGTGCTGGCATCCGAGACCTGTGCCCTGGACCTGGTCCAGGCAGAGTTTATTAGGGAACTGGATCCAGGAGAGATCGTCATCATCAACGACGGCAACATCAAGAGCATCCACGTGCCGATACCTGACAGACGGGCTTTCTGTATTTTCGAATTCATATACTTTGCAAGACCGGACAGTTCTTTTTATGGAACCAATGTCTACCAGATCAGAAAGGCGCACGGGAGGTGTCTGGCCCGTGAATCGAGCGTGAATGCCGATTTTGTCATGCCGTTTCCGGATTCTGGGACATATGCGGCTCTGGGCTACTCAGAAGCATCGGGCATACCGTTTGAAATGGGCATGATTCGAAACCATTACGTAGGAAGGACCTTTATCCAACCCACCCAGAGTATGCGTGATTTTGGTGTCCGGGTAAAATTAAACCCCATTAAATCCCTGCTAAAAGGCAAAGATATCATTATCATCGAAGATTCCATTATCAGGGGTACCACGGTGAAAACGCGTGTAAAGGCGCTGCGGGAACTTGGTGTCAATCGTGTTCATATGCGCGTGAGTGGGCCCCCTCATAGATTTCCCTGCCACTATGGTATCGATTTTTCAACCCGGGGAGAATTGATTGCCGCAAACAAAACAGTCGAGGAATTGAGAGAACACCTGGGCCTGGATTCCCTGTACTACCTGAGCCTCGAGGGTCTCTTGGACGCAACCAACCTTGAAAACCCGGAAAATCACTTCTGCAAAGCCTGCTTTGATGGATGTTATCCTGTCACTTTCGAGGATAGCCTGAGCAAGGACTGTCTCGAACCCTGATCTGTCTTTTTCATACCAGCGCTAGGACAATAAATTTGTGGATCGAATTTATTTTTCTTGATATAATACAGTTCTTTCTTTAGGCTGCTTTATGAATAGGACTGTGCGCGGAAGCCACTGGTTGTTCCTCCCGCTCCCAAAAGAGGAAAATGTTTTGAGTGCATGATATGGGGCATTCGGTATTTATACAATCAATGGCCCTGCTACAATCGGCAGGTTGAAAATGAGGTCCCAGAAAACGGATGTAAGGTTTATGGAGGATCTTTAATGATAGAGTCCAAATATTTAAAAGAAAATATTGAAAATATTCAAAAACTGATGACAATTTCGGCTCTAAGCAATTTTGAGACGAAAAGCCTTGGGAAACTGCTGCGTCTTAGCAAGATCCGCCAGTATGAGGATGGGGAGCAGATTATTAAAGAGGGAGATTTCGATCCCTGGCTATATTTCCTGCTGTCTGGAAAAATTCGGGTTGCCAAGGAAGGCGTTACCATCGGCCACATCAATCAGCAGGGTGAAATTTTTGGTGAAATGCGCGTTGTCGACGATGAAAGACGTTCCGCATCGGTGTATGCCGAGGGAATGACCGTCTGTCTTGCTGTGGATACATCCGCAAAGAAACGGCTGTCTTCTTCCGACGATCCGGACGAGCGTGTGGATTTTCTTCTTCTGCTCTACAGAATTTTTGCCGAGTATATTACTGCACGTCTCCGCTTGACCAACGAAGAACTCATCAAGGCAAGAAAAGCGCTCGAAAATTTCACTTCTTAATTCTATGTATCTGCAATAAAAGCTACTTTCAATAGTATCAACCCCAAGAAGCTCACCCGGATTGAGCTGAAAATGCTCAAAGAGATTTTCAACCGCATCGAGAAATTCCAAGCCAAATTGGCGTTCGACTTTATCGGGCGGGTCTAATCCGATTTACGATTTTATACCCGATATTTCGAACCCATTTTTTGTTTTACGTAATTGATAAGGGTTTTTTCAGGATATTTTCCCTCGATGTCCGCATAGAACGACCTGATAACCCTCATGTCCTGTTCCATGTCGCCGGTGATGGTTACCACCGGGCCGACACCGCCTGTCTTTCTTTTGAAATCGAGAAACCCAAGTACCACAGGGACATTGGCGCCTGCAGCAATGTGGTAAAAACCGGATTTCCATTTTTTTACCATTTTTCGTGTCCCTGAAGGCGGGATCGTCAGGATGAGCTTATCCATTTCAATAAACGTATCGATCATCTGTTTAACGACATTGTTGGAGCGGTTGCGGTCTATGGGTATGCCTCCCAGCCATTTGAACAATCCATTGAAGGGTTTTCTGAAAAGGACCTCTTTGCCCATCCAGTAGAGTTTTCCTTTGAGTTTAAAGGCGACCGACATCATGAGGGGAAAATCCCAGTTGGAGGTATGGGGGGCAGCGATCATCACGAATTTGGGAATATCGGGAATTGTCCCCTCTGTCCGCCATCCGGAAATTTTTAGAAAAAAAATGGATATCCACCGGATAAGGGTTCGCACGATGGGCGTGTCAAAGATTGTGTAATTCAATGGGGCCACCTCTATACTCGAATATCTGCGATAATAATAGGGAGAGTATGGGGTTGTGCGAATAAAAAGTAAAACAGATAAGATGATTTTACAAAAGTATTACAAACCCGGACAATCCGAACCCATGAAAAGCATTGATTAATTTTAAAGCAGGCGGTATGAGGTGTGACATGACCCGGCGGATATGGCAATGTCGCTTGGCGATATCACCGGATTATATACTGCAATCTTTACAAAGCCGTCCGGCAAACGTGCCGAGGCGGCTTTTTCTATGGTTTAAGCGACATGACCGGCCGTGGTTACTCATGGCCAATATCAGGAAAAAAATGATGAAGTTTTCTTCTTTTAACTTGAAACACGAAATTATCAGGGCCATTGACCAAATCGGATTTGAACACGCCACCCGGATTCAGGAAAAAGCCATCCCTCTGATGTTGACGGGTGATACGGATGTCATCGGTCTGGCTCAGACCGGTACTGGAAAAACGGCGGCCTTTGGCCTGCCCCTGATCCAGTTGATTGATTTTGGGTCATCTAACCCCCAGGGACTGATCCTTTGTCCCACGAGGGAACTCTGTCTTCAAATCACCAGTGACCTGAAACAGTTTGCCCGGCACACCCTGAATGCACGCATTGCCGCTGTCTACGGGGGTGCCGATATTCGAAACCAGATATCCCAGATAAAAAAAGGGGCCCAGATCATTGTAGCCACGCCCGGCCGACTACTGGATCTAATCAAGCGAAGGGCAGTCAAATTGGGAACCGTTGCCTTTGCGGTTCTGGATGAAGCCGATGAAATGCTAAACATGGGGTTTCAGGAAGATATTGACGACATCCTGAAACGGACACCCACAGACAAACGAACCTGGCTTTTTTCAGCCACCATGCCGAATGCTGCAGCGAGAATCGCTGATACCTATATGACCCATCCTGTAACCATCACTGCCGGATTGCGCAACAAGGCCGCTGAAAACATCTCTCATGCCTGCTATGTGGTCAAAGAGAAAGACCGCTACGCTGCGCTCAAACGCATGATTGACTATATCCCCGACATTTTTGGGCTCGTTTTCTGTCGCACGCGCAGGGAAACCCAGACGGTAGCCGACAGACTCATGAAAGAGGGTTACAATGCCGAGGCGCTGCACGGCGACCTGTCCCAGATGCAACGGGATCAGGTGATGAAAAAATTCAGAGAAAAAACGCTTCAGTTACTGGTGGCCACCGATGTGGCTGCAAGGGGTCTGGATGTAGATGACATCACCCATGTCATTAATTACAATCTCCCCGATGAACCGGACCGCTACACCCATCGGTGTGGTCGAACAGCCAGGGCGGGCAAATCAGGCGTATCCATCGTATTGGTAAACACCCGGGAAGTCCGACGGATCAATGCGCTTGAATCTCAAAGTGGTATTCGATTCGAGTATAAAAAAATCCCCAGCGGTCGTTCCGTCTGCGAGAAGCAGCTTTTTGCAATGGTGGCGCGGATGGTTTCCGCGGAGGTCAACAACAAAGAAATCGACAATTATCTTCCTCCGGTGTTTGAAACGCTTTCCGGTCTCAGCAAAGAGGAATTGATCCGTCGATTTGTTTCGGCCGAGTTCAACCGCTTTCTCGATTACTACCGCGGGGCCGAAGACATCAATGTGAAAGTCAAAAAGCGTCCAACGAAAAAAGATAAAGCGGACCATCGTCTTGCAGGCAACACCCAGCGATTTTTCATCAATGTAGGCCGTCTGGATAATCTCAAAGAAGGTGCTATCCTCCGCCTGGTTTGCGATAATTCGGGTATATCCTCCAAGAAAATCGGTCGGATCGAGCTTAAAAGAGAGTTTTCATTTTTTGATGTTGAAAAAAAAGTTGCCAAAAAAGTTCTCAAGGCGCTTAAGGGCGTGACACTGGACAACAGAAAAATACGAACCACATTTGCAGAAAAAGAGAAAAAACCAGGAAAACGGCATAGCTGAAAACAAAGAGGATAGGGTGTTGATACGGGCGCAGGACAATGCAGTGAAATAAAAAAGGGCATTACCTCAATATTTAGGGGAATGCCCTTTTTAATTCAATTGTTGCGAAAGAAACCTATACTACGGTTACATTTACTGCAGAAGGACCCTTGGGGCCCTGCTCGATGTCAAACGTAACACGGTCGCCTTCATCAAGGGTTTTAAACCCGGTGGCATTGATTCCGGAATGATGAATAAAGACATCCGGACCATCTTCTTGCTCGATAAAACCATAACCCTTGCTGCTGTTAAACCATTTTACTATGCCATTAGCCATTGTAACAACCTCCTTTAAAAAAAATCTCATGGTTCCAAACTTCAGACTGCCACGCTGGCAAATGGATCTTTCCTTCAGTACGAAACCGGCCTTATACCCTGACGGGTATTATTAATACTGCTATAAATAAGTATAAAAATTAAAAATATCAAGCTGATTTTTCAATTTTTTGATTTTAGGGCCAATTTTTAATATCTATTGGTTTTCTACTATTTGTCTTTGACATGAAAAATTAGTTCCAATAATATGGCTTGTGTGATTGATCGCCGGTTGTGCGTGGGGCAGGGCCGGCCTATTGTTTAAGTTGTATGCTTTTGAAATGAAAAGAAAAATCGCTGTTGAAATTGTTTTTTAGTTTGTTGCCGGTGTTTATCTGACGGGGATTGTCGTCTTTTTGTGGGGGCATCCCGTGGCCGCAACATTGCTGCTTGCTGTTGGAATCGGATTCTGGGTGTGAAACACCAGAACAAAGCCGATGTCGTCACAATGCTGGCTGCGGCCCTTCTTGGAACACCATCCGAGATGATAGGGTATTGGGATGCCCATCTCTCTGCCCATGGCGTGGGGGCTCAGTGCCGTTATCATCGGCAGGATTGCCAAAAACTGGGAAGTTTAGCCTGAAACAGTACGGAAGGGAATCCAGGAGTCAGAATTCAGAATTCAGAATAATGGATTCGCCTTCGGCTCAGTCAAAAAGAAGATAAAATTGTAGGAACCAAGCGACATCCAAGTTCTTCTGTCTCCTGTATTCTCTGGCTCATATGTTTTGTGATAAAGCCCCTCCTAAAGGCAACCCAAAACCTGGTCCTTTGGGCCAGGATTCTTTACTTTCACAATAGCTTTGACAAGACATGGATCGCAGTATGGATGGTGGCTTCATCTGCCATGGTGAAGTTGAGTCGCATGGTTTCCATTCCATTTTGTGAATCGGCAAAAAAGTACTTTCCGGGTACGAACGCGACATTTTTCTTGATCCCTCTATGATAGAGCGCTTCCATGTCGTAACCGGGTGGCCCCTCCACCCAGACAAACATGCCGCCTTCAGGCTTGGACCAGGTGAAATCGCTTGGAAAGTGATTTGCAAGCGCTTCCAGCATGGCGTTCTTTTTGGGTTTGTAACGTGCGATAATGTGCGGCAAATGTTGTTCCAGGTGGTTGCCGGAAAGGTATTCGGCAGCCAGGGCCTGGTTGAATGTACTGGTGTGCAGATCGACCCCCTGTTTGACGATGACCAGCCAATCCTCCAGCAAAGCAGGAGGCACATAGAAACCGACGCGCAAACCCGGTGAAAATACCTTTGACAGCGTTCCAATGTATAACACCTGGTCCGGGGCCAGCGTTTTAATGGGCTTTAAGGGTCTGCCGTCATACCGCAGATCGCTGTAGGGGTCGTCTTCAATAAGCAGTACATCATATTCGGTCAGAATCGCTGCAATGCGTTCCCGCCTTTCCATGGGCAAGGTCCGCCCGGTTGGATTCTGAAATGTGGGCACCAGATAGACGAATTTTAAACGGTTTTTGTTGAGCACGGTTTCTAGTGATTCCGGAATCAAACCCTTTTCATCGGTGGCGAGGGGGACATACTCGGGTTCATATGGATCGAATGCCTGGATGGCACCCAGATACGTGGGTGATGCCACCCCGATTTTATCCCCTTTTGATATCAGGGCTTTTCCTGCGGCATCCAGAGCTCCCTGAGAACCGCTCGATATGAACACATTTTCAGGTGCGGCCTGAATGTCTTTCTTTTTTTTCAGATGTTCTGCCAGATGGTGCCTCAGTGGCCCAAACCCCTCGGTGGGACCGTACTGAAAAGCTTTTGACCCGTAGGTGTCGATGACCTGCCGTGTCAATTCCCGAATAATGTCCATGGGGAAGCTTTCGGGCGCTGGGATTCCACCGGCAAGGGAAATCATACCTGGTTGGGTAACCACTTTCAGTATCTCGCGTATGGCGTTGACGCTCATTCGGGCAGTACGTTCAGCAATCAAGGATTGGCTCAGCATGGTTTGTCTCCCTTACACATGTTGGTTGGGTTCATTGCTGGTGCTCGTGTTAATAAAATAAGGACCGGTCGGTATGTTTAAGTTCGATATAAATTATCATTTCTATTGGATACGATGTTGAAATACAGCAGCGAGCGTTAATCTGTGGGTTCTGCCGCGCAGCAGGGAGTCTCAAAACAAAGCTTCACTCCTGTTGAGCCTTTTTCAAAAGTCTCACACCTTGAGTTGTTGGACATAGAACCCCAACTGTCCAATGGTTTCATCAACAATGGCATCATCCCGGGTGGCTGTGTACAGGGCGGCTGCACCATTTAACGAGATGACGATGAAATTGGCGATTTCCTTGTGGTTTAGGCCGGGCTTCAGTAGACCCTGATCTGCGGCCTGGTCCAGCCAGGCCTGAATGAGTTTCGAGATGCGGATAAATCCTCGCAGGATCTGTTTGCTCATGGGATCTGACTGTCCGGAGAGTTCCACAAGCATGTTAAGGAAAAAACAGCCCCCCTCGAATACATCGGCTCCCAGATAGTTCCTGAGATCATTTTCGATAAATGTGGCGATGCGGGTCAGGGGGTCGGTTCGGTCCCTGACACCTGAAAAAACTTTTTCCCGCCAGATGGATACGGCTTCGTCATAGACCGCCTGCCAGATTTCGGCTTTGCTGGTAAAATGACCATAGAGTCCTCCCTTGGTGAGATGGGTAGCTGCCAGGATATCACTGATGGCGGTGTTGTAATAGCCTTTGACCGAAAAAAGCTGGAGTGATTTATCGATAATCTTGCGTTTGGTTAAATATCCCTTCTCGGACATGAGGTTCTCCATAAAAACGTTTTTCGATAAAATAAACCGACCGGTCAGTATGTATTGCAGAAATGATTGACACTGTCAATGAATTATAGCGATAAGCGGTAAGCTTTAAGCTGCTTATGGCTTACCGCTTACTGCTTACCGCTTTTCACGCTATACAGTCAGGAGTCGCAATTTATTTAAGACTTGATAGGTATGAATGAATGATGGTATCAATTGATTTTTTCGAAGAATAACTTAAGGTTCAGGATCCAGTGAGCACGAAATGATATATGATTTTGTCATAATAGGGGGAGGGATTGTCGGTATATCAACCGCCAGGCAACTGCAGAAGCGTTTTCCCCATAAACATATCATGGTGCTGGAAAAAGAACCCCGTCCAGCCATGCATCAGACAGGCCACAACAGCGGTGTCATCCATGCCGGGGTCTATTATCAACCCGGCAGTTTGAAAGCTGATTTTTGCAAGCGCGGGGCAATCCAAACAATCTCTTTTTGTAAAGAGCATGGTCTGCCGTATCAGCAATGCGGTAAGCTTCTGGTAGCGACTAACCGTTTAGAATATGAACGCATGGCTGCTCTGGAGGCAAGATGCATTAAAAACGGGATTGAGGTCCGGAGATTATCGGGAGAGGAGCTTCGAAAGCGTGAACCTGCTCTTTCAGGTGTCGGTGCTTTGTTCGTACCCGCAACCGGCATTACCGATTATCAAAAAATTACCGGGAAATTAGCCGCACTGCTGGTTGAAAGTGGTGGAAAAATTTGTTTTGGTGCAGAAGTCAAGGCCATCCATGAGCATCGTGATAGCGTCCATATCCTTTTAGCGTCCCAGACCGTTAAGAGCCGGTATGTCATCGCATGTGGCGGGTTGATGGCCGATCGCTTGGCCAGAATGATGCAAATTGACATCGATTTTCTTATCATCCCATTTCGGGGCGAATATTACCAGCTACCTGCCAGATACAACAATACTTTCAAACATTTGATTTATCCAATTCCTGATCCTGAAATGCCTTTTTTAGGCGTTCACCTCACCAGGATGATTGACGGTTCGGTGACTGTCGGTCCTAATGCAGTGTTGGGATGGAAACGGGAAGGCTATGGTTGTTTGAATCTGGATTTGAAGGACAGTTTTGATATGCTGACCTTTCCCGGGTTCTGGAAGGTCATGGGAAAAAATCTTCTTTCCGGTATGGGTGAGTTCAAAGATTCTCTATATAAGACCGGTTACCTTGAACGGGTGCGAAAATATTGTCCCCTTCTCGCAAGGTCAGACCTTCTGCCATATCCAGCCGGCATTCGTGCGCAGGCAGTGAAAAAAGACGGCAGCCTGGTGCATGATTTCTTGTTCGCAGAGAGCCCGCGTTCATTGCATGTCTGCAATGCGCCTTCACCGGCAGCGACATCGGCAATACCCATCGCTGACTATTTGTGTCAGAAAGTGGTCGACACGTTTGAACTGTTATATTAGTGAAAATATAAAATATCTCGTCAAGTTTCATGAAATATTCGGGTTAAAATCCCAGTGCTTGTCCATCTTTTCTCGGATCGGAAGCTGCGCAGTAACCATCATCCAGACAAAAAATAAGCTGAGCCCCTCCAAAGTCCCCACTCAGAGAGTGATAAGACCTTGGTAATACCTTATGTCCTCTATCCCTGAGTTCCTTGATCACATCAGAAGAAAAACCGGTTTCAAGGCTGACGCTCGAATCTTGATTCACCATCCATCGCGGTGCATCGCATGCTGTCTGTGGGTTTTGACCATAATCGAATATTCGGACCATCATCTGAACGTGTCCCTGGGGCTGCATATGCCCCCCCATAACGCCAAAACTCATCACAGGCTGATCCTTGTGCGTCACGAAACCCGGAATGATCGTATGATAGGGGCGTTTCCCGCCGGCTACACAATTGGGATGTCCCTTTTCAATGGCAAACCCGAAACCTCGATTTTGCATGCTGATTCCGGTATTCGGAATGACGATCCCGGACCCGAAACCCAGATAATTGGATTGGATGAAAGACACCATCATACCGGTCTTGTCAGCGGTCGAAAGGTATACAGTCCCGTGATCTGTCGGGATCCTATAGAAGTGATGAGATGCACGATCCATTTTAATTTTTTTTGCCTGATAGGCCAGAAAAGCGGGCTGTAAAAAATCAGAAGACAACAGCGACATATATTCAGGATCTGCGATATGGCGATGGGCTTCGGCAAATGCAATTTTCATGGCTTCGATCTGCAGGTGAACACTTTCCGCTGAATCCACCGGGTAATTTTTTAAATCGTGATGACGCAGAATACCTAATGCTATCAAGGCTGCCAGACCCTGACCATTGGGGGGGATTTCATGCAGACAACTGTTTTGATAATCAATTGAAATCGGATCGACCCATTCAGATGCATGGTTTGCCAGGTCCTCCCGGGTTATGGTACCATTGCCTGCCCTGGCACATTCAACGATTTTATTGGCAAGATCACCCCTGTAAAAAGATTCACCTTGGCTTTCTGCAATTGCAGCCAGGGTTGCGGCCTGGTCCGGACAACAAAACAATTCACCTGCAAGGGGGGATCTTCCCATGGGTAAAAATGTTTTGCAGAAATCGGGATATTCCTGATACGTCACCTGGGCTTCAGACCAGCGGGAAGCCGTTATGGGTGAAACAAGAAAACCATTTTGCGCATATTCCATGCCGGGGACAAACAGATCAGCAAATGGCAGATTGCCGAATTTTTTTGAAAGGGTAACCCAGGCATGAACCGCACCGGGTACTGTGACGGAATCCCAGCCCAAGAATGGCATTTCTTTTAATCCGGAAAAATGTTGATACGTCCAGGCTCGGGGTGATTTCCCGGAACCGTTCAATCCGGATAATTTGCCGCTGTTCCAAATTAGTGCAAAGGCATCGCTTCCGATGCCGTTGCTGGTTGGCTCTACGACTGTAAGGGCAATTGCAGCTGCAAGGGCTGCATCAACAGCATTTCCCCCCTTCATCAGCATCCGTAAACCAGCCTGGGCAGCCAATGGTTGAGAAGTGGCCACGATATTTTGTGCAAAGACCGGCATTCGCTGAGATGGATAGGGAAAGGTCCAGGAAATGTTCATTTTTATCTCGGATAGAGGAAAAGGTTTTTTTGTATTTACATGACATTATTCTTCAAATTCACCATTTGCAAGTCGATTATAAGAAATTATCCGGTTATTTGATTTCAGAATATATCAATGAGAATTTGGAAGAATTCAAGGATTCAAGGATTCAAGGATTCAAGGATTCAAGGGGTCCAGGATTCGAGTGAGATATCAGCTAAATGCTTAAGAATTATATGAAGAAGGAAACGCTTCAGGAATTAAGAGAGAAGCTCGGGGATGTCGAGAGAATGCGAAAAGCGATGATCAAATCACTGGAAAACAAACACTTGAACCCTTTCTCCCAACTACTTGGGAGAAGAACCTTATTTTAAAAGTGGCGATTTTTCTTCAACAGGAAAATCAGATCCCAACCAGGCATTCCATCCGCCTTTTAAAACGTATACCCGCTTGTATCCTCTTGATAAAATTTTTCGTGCCAAACTGGCACTTGTTTGTTCTTTAGGTCATGCGCAGTACAAAATAAGTATTTTATCTTTTGAAAAGTCATGGACCCAGGATTCAAAATTTTTCGGGGAACCTCTTATGGCACCTTTAATTTTAAATCCACTGGATTGCCAGTCTTCACTCCCACGAACATCAATAACAGCAATCTCAGGATTGTCCAGCATGAGCTTTAGCTGGTTTATAGAGATTTTAGTGAGTTCAGAGGCGTTTACAGTTAGAGACAATAGAGCGATGAGAATGAAAGCGAGTGATCCGAAAATCGCTAGTCTGTAAGAATATGAGATTTGCATTGCCTATACCTTTTTCAGCATTGTCAGTAGTCTATCTTTTGAAATATATCCTGGGACCGGTCCTAGCTTTTCACCACTTGAGGTGAAAAAATAAGTGGTAGGTAAAGCAAACACATTATATATTTCGGCGATATTCTGTTCTTCATCTATATCTACCCTGATTGAAATAAAATTGTCATTCAGGTATTCAGAGATTGAATCATCTTGAAACGATTCTTTTTCCATTTTTTCACAATACCCGCACCATTTTGCATAAAAATGTAGAAATATCATTTTGTTATTATTTTTAGCGGCGTCCATTCCGATGGTGTATGATTTCCATTCAATCAAATTTTGTGATGAAATAGACTCAATGGGGGTCGCATTTAAAATAAAAACAACAAGTAAGAATATAGTGAACCCGCTCAATTTTGGCATGTTATTCCTCATTCATGACCTTCTTTGTAATGTGCTACTATCTGATTTAAACGTTGATTGTTGTTAAACATGGCAACCGGATTGATTTCCAGGAGTTCTTCCCAGGCTTGGACAGCGCCGTCTTGATCCCCAAGGTCATTCATCAGTACGATCCCTTTGTTTATTCGGGCGTTTTCGTGTTTGGGATCAACGGCAATGGCTTTGTCGAATTTTTCAAGAGCCTTGCGAGGTTGGCGGCTGCGTCGGTACATGATACCCAAATCAGTCAGCACATCAGCGTTGTTAGGAGCCAGTTCAAGTGCTTTTTCGTAAGCGTTAATGGCTTGATCATGTTTGTTCGTATCAAAGTAGATATGCCCTAGTTGAATCCATGCTTTTGTATTTTGTGGATTATCTAATACTTCATTCACAAGATCCTTGGCCATCTGGGAGTAATTGATTTCTGTGTTCGAACTGGAAGAAACCACCGGATCAGGATTTGCTTTGTAAACCGCAAAACCGACTCCTGCGAAAAATCCTATAAGTAACGAAATCGCAGCGATAATCATCGCTGTCTGTTTTGCCATTGTAGGGACAGCTTTCGAGGTTTTCTCGCCCATAATTATCCTTTGTGGAAATAAGGCTAGATTAAACATGCCACAATGTGACATTTAAATAAAGTTAGCTATAATAAATGATTTGTCAATAATCTTCTCCAAGCCGGATCGAGCAAAAGCACTGGCTAACATCGAAAAGATTTTCACCACGGTAACCATGATCTTGGAACGATCTCGTGATGAAGGTAAACCATCAGCGGTTATTGCTGAAGAAATGGCCATAGCCAGGATATGTAAAAGCGTGTAATTGACAGGCCCTGATTACGAACTTACCCTTTGACTAAATACAGGCATTTCAATGGTTGGATAAAAAAATGAGAATTAAACCCATTATATACTGCTTTTGCCTGGGTTTTCTGGTGTTTTATGCGACTGCCCCGGCTTATGGGCTACGATGCAAGGGAAGAATTGTGTCTATCGAGGATACAGCATCCAAGGTGGTGGATATATGCGGCGAACCACAGCATATCAATCCTGTTAAAACCTGTGGTCCTTCCAACATACATTGTTGGTTTTGCGGCGGTGATCTGGGATATCTGAAGAATGTGTTTGGTTTCATTACGTGTTGCTAATGGGGCAACGTCATAAGTGCTTGTACCATACTGTCATACTTTGAATACTACCACTGATCTGGGTGTTATTTTTTAATAATCCTGCATAATTATATCCATTGTTTTGAAAAACAGAATTCATTCCCTTAGACTCAGCTTTTGCAATGGTATAAGCCGTTTTAATCCCAAGCTTGCGAGCCTTGCTATCCAAATAATTCAGCAGCATTTTTGCAAGACCCAAACCACGCCATTTGGGGCTGGTTGCAAAGTCCGTCATTTCAACATTTTTGCTTGTCAAATCGATTTCTGCAGCTGCGATTGCTGCCATCTTACCTTCAATACGAATACAATAATAGAGAACACCTTCTCTCATCATACGTTTTAAATATGCTGGTTTTTGAATCGGGAAAGGGTAGGATTTAAAAATCTTTTGATACACGGCGCTCATCTCTGCGACATCCGACGGTTTGCAGGATACAACACCTTGAATCACCCTGCCGATTCGATCTATAAAATGAGTGGATTTTTCTCCAGTCTGCCTGGCAAGCCTGAATTGATTTTCATTCTCCTGTGCCTTTTGTCTTTCGGGACAGAAGTATTTGGCAACAAAAAAGCCGTCGATTTTGCCTGTGAAGAATCTCGGAACCACAGCCTCTTTGATATAACCAGCCGATTTGAACGCACGCCATGAAGTTTCGGGTATTTTAGCGAATATTTTTCCGTAGCCATTTTTTAAGGCCATATCATCAAGTGTTGTAATCAGGCTGTGGGTGCCGCTTGGGTTAAGCTTTATCAAATAGATTCGGTTGTTGTGTGGTCCGTGTTGAACAACAGAGCCCTCTATGTTTTGAATGATATCCATTTCAGCTTTCCCAGACTTCTTAATAGCTCAACTTTCGGGTTTCACCACAGATTGAGCGAAATGGGTGATCCAATGGCGATTTGTGCTGTTTGAGCCAATTAGGGCACCTTACATCAGCGCATGACAATGAACAATCCAATATGAAAACACGGTCATTCAATAGATAGGCCTGTTTAACCCTATGGCCAGCGCTGATGTTAGGAGCCCTTGCGGCGAGTTCGCAAAGCGCCAGGGGATTATTCATTTTGCGTTTCCAGAATCCCGAAAGTTGCGTTAATAACGCCGATGGGCTATCCGACCGTCAAACAGGGTCATGTCAACATGAACATCCTTGATCGTTGATGGCGGGATAGCCAAAATATTTCGACTCAGTACAACCATGTCAGCCCGCTTGCCTGGTGCGATGGTTCCTATATAACCGGCATTATGAACAACTGCGGGGGTCCACGTATAGGCCTTCAGTGCTTCAGCTATTGTTACCCGGGATCCCGGGTGCCAGCCTTTTTCCGGCGTATTGTCGGTCCGCTGTCGTGTTACTGCCGCATGTATCCCCAACAGCGGGTCAGGGTCGCATACCGGACAGTCGGAGCTGAACATGACCGGCGCACCGGTATCCATTAATAGGCGAAAAGGGTAGGTCAACTTCCCATTCTTTCCCAGTGCCAAATCGATGAGATTCATGTCCAGCACCATATTGGCGGGTGTTACACACAGCGCAACATTGATGCTTCCAAGACGAGCGGCATCCTCCGGTCTGAGCATCTGTACATGCTCGATACGATGGGGAATGGTGGGCGACGGTCGAGCGGAAAGGGAGCGGCGAGATTCAAGGCTTTCAAAAATGTTGATCAACTCCCGGTTTGCGCGATCCCCAACCGCGTGCACCATCACTGACAGACCAGCCTTATCCGCCTTGTCGATGGTTTGTGCCAGGACGTCCATATCTGTCAATGGCATGCCACGTTCGGCATCCAGATAGGGGTCGATCAACCAGGCGGTCCGGGCACCCATTCCACCATCGGAAAAAAATTTCAAATGACCAATACGCAGTCTGTCGTTGCCGAAGCCTGTGCACAGACCCAGGTCGATAAGTTTATCCAGGTGGTGCCCGGGAAAGGTCATCCAGCAGCGAAGATCGAGATGGCCGTCATGATCCAGCATCTGGAAGGTTTGAAAAGCACTGGCACCGTCCCTGTCCGCCATCAATCGGACATCGTGAATGCCGGTGACTCCCCGGCGGTGAAGGGCCTTGATGCCATCTTCAAATGCTTTGGTCACCTGAGCAGCCGTTGGTGGTGTAACTGCCTGCCGCACAAGATTGATGGCCAGTTCCCGTAAAATTCCAGTGGGTTCTCCTGCGATGTCGCGTTCGATCCGCCCTTCTGGAGGATCCGGGGTTTTGGCGGAAATGCCTGCCAGGCGCAGTGCAATAGAATTTGCTGCGGCCAGGTGCAGATCGCAGCGCCAAAGTAGGACCGGATGGTCTGGCGCCGCCTTGTCCAGCGTCTCCCGGGTGGGCATGCGTTGCTCCGTCCAGTCGGTTTCGTTCCAACCCTGCCCCATAATCCACTGGTCAGGAGGTCTGCTCTCGGCTGCCTTTCGGACACGGGACAAAAGCGCTTCAAGATGCGTAAGGTCATCCAGTTTTATCCCCTGTCGCTTAAGTGCCCATTCATAGAAGTGGATATGGGTATCGATAAAACCCGGCACTACCAGGCGACCATTTAGTTCGATTTTTTCAGTATCCGGACCGGCCAGATTCATCACATCCTCATCCCGACCCACAGCCAGGATTTTTCCATTGCCAACGGCAACGGCCTGGGCACTGGGTTGGGCAGCATTCTGGGTGGCAATGATACCATTGTAAAGGATGATTCGGGGCACCAGGGCAGACATCATATTAAAAATCCTTTAGGGAAAGGGTCGTTGGCATCCACAACAAACTGATGATAACCGGTAATCTGTGCGTTTCCCCTGATCTGGCCCACAATACCGGAAAATTTTCCGATGGGCAGTGTTTTAACGATCCTGCCTTCGAACACCGTACTCAAAGGGCCGGTATTTTTGTAGACCTGATCGAGATCCAATTTTCCCTGGTGGTGGAGTAGGGTCATTCTGGCTGTGGTGCCGGTGCCACACGGTGAACGGTCCATGTTGGACTCACCGTATATTACGACACTCTTACCGGTCCCCAACTGTGGGTCTTCATCATAGAATTGCGTTACATCTACCGTATTCACCTCCTGCCGTTCGGGATGGTGAACACGAAGTGTTCGGTTGGCGGCCTCTATCACCGACATCCCCAGTGGGATCAGCCGGTGGTTGTTTTCCGGGCCCAGGTCGATGCCGATTGAACGGGCCGATACCATGGCGAAAAAACCACCCACACAGACCAGATCAATGCAAACTTTACCGAATCCATCGATCTCAAGTTCACGACCAACATCAAAAACAAACGAGGGAACCATATCGATGGCCACGGATTCCACATGACCCTTTCGGATGCGGGTGTAGGCATCCAGCGGACCCGAGGGGGTATCGACCGTGATCACCGTGTCATCGTCTTCAGTGTTGAGAAGCCCTGTTTCGATCAGGGAAGCCACTGCGCCAATGGTGGCGTGACCGCACAGATAGGGGTAACGGCGGGCGTCCATGTAAAACAGCCCGAATTTTCCTTTCGGGCTGACCGGTTCGGTCACCACGGCCGCCATGATCCCCCGGTGCCCCCTGGGTTCGCGTGTCAGAAGCATGCGGACATGATCGTAACGGGATTCAAAATGGTCTCGTTTGTCTTTCATCGTGCGGCCGGGCAGAGCGCCCACACCGCTAATCAGCAGCCGGGTGGGTTCTCCCTGGGTATGAGAATCGATGGTGATAAATCTATTTGGATAACTGTGGAGGAATCCGTTTTCGATCCGATCCAGTTTCAGCATACACAAACTCCTTTTGCTCAGGGCTTCCTCAGGAAGCGATAAACCCTATCAAAAACAAAACCTGAAAACGGTAGTATATGTTTTCAGGTTTCAGATCGATCCACTGACAGTAACACCTTCAGCTGGTTTTTTCCATGGGAAGCAAATGGCAATGGTGGGGCGATACCTGAACACTGACCAGCTCGCCGATGTCGTAAATTCGTGTTCTCATCAAACTGATGACATGGATTTCACGGTCGGCACCCAGTTCGATGAAGTAACTGACCTCTCCACCCATGTAACTGCGGTCTTTGATGCGGCCCTGGAAGTGGTTCATGCCATCCATTGGTTTGAATTCATTCTTGGAAAAAGCGTCGAATCGCTGGGCGCGGACGATCATCTCCACATGGTCACCTTTGGCGAATCTACCCTTGTTTTCTGCAATGAGGACATCGCCGGTTTCAATTTTTACATTTACATGATGGTTGTCGACATCCACGACTTCACCCCGAATGAAATTGGAGTGGCCCAGAAAATCGGCAACAAAATGGTTGGCAGGTTCATTGTACACAGATTCGGGGGTTCCCTCCTGCTGCTTGCGGCCATCTTTCATGACAAGAATTTTATCCGACATGCTCAGTGCTTCACGCTGGTCATGGGTGACAAAAATGGTGGTGACACCCAGCATCTGCTGAAGATTGTCCACCTCTCGCCGCATCTCCTCTCTCAGGTTTTCATCCAGGGCGGAAAGGGGCTCGTCCATTAGCAGCACATCAGGCTCAATAACGATAGCCCGTGCCATGGCGATGCGCTGCTGCTGACCACCGGAAAGCTGATTCGGCATACGGTGTTCAACACCGGGCAGGCGAACCATTTCCAGGGCCCGCTTCACTTTTCCCTCGATCTCTTCTTTGGGAACATCCCGGTATTTCAAGCCGAAGGCCACGTTGTCAAAAATGGTTTTGTGGGGAAACAGGGCGTAGTTCTGGAATATCATACCAAGATTTCGTTTGTGAATCGGGGTGTCGTTGATCCGGACCCCTTTGATGAAAATATCGCCTTCGGTGGGCTCCTCCAGCCCGGCCACCATGCGCAGCAAGGTGGTCTTTCCACATCCAGAAGGACCCAACAAGGTCACCAGGCTTCCCTCTTCGATGTCAAAATCCATTTTTTCAACGGCCACAACATCGCCGAACCGTTTTAAAATACCTTTGAACTGTACAATGGGCTGCTGTTTGTCGGTTGCCAATTACCTATCTCCCTATGGTTGAGACGGCTCCACGTTTGTTTGGTGCCGGGGCCGGACAGCTCCTAAAAAAGGCTGTCCGACCCCCTGTGATTGTTTTACATGCTTGGCATCATTGATAGACGCCGATTCGGTGCCACAAGATACCTTTTATCGTTCGATACTAACTTCCCGCTATGATTCGATCCCATTTCTCCGTCCATTCCAACTGGTTGGCATTCCAGTAGGCTGGATCGGCAAACAGGTACCCGTCCAATTTTCCGGTGGGGTCGAAGGCCGGCATCTTCTTGATCTTGTCGGTCAATTCCACTTTGGACGGATCCAGGCTGGGCGGATAATTCTGTCCCTCGGCCACGGCGATGGCTGCAGCCGGCTCCAGCATGAAATTGAGCAATTTTTGAGCAACTTCCAGATCCGTGCCCTTCAAGACGAAAAGATACTCCATCCAGGAATACGTGCCCTTGGGAGAAAGGTAACCAATGGAGTGGCCTTCCTGTTGAAGCGCTGCCACCCGTCCAGACCAGGCTACCGTAGCATAGATTTCTCCATTGGCCAGCAGGCTCATCAACTCGGCGCCAGAACTCCAATATTTCTTCATCAGGCTCCGTTGCTCACGCAATGCCGCCCATATGGCTTTCAGATCGGTCATATTGTTGGGGCTCTGGCCGGTATGCAGGGCAGCGTACCACATGTTGGTTCTGAAATCCCCCCCCCAACTTCCCAGCTTGCCTTTCAAGTCTTTGTCCCACAGCAGGGAGGCCCCGAGCTTTTCGGCTTTAGCCTTGCTGATATGCTTGGTGTTGTAGGCGATGCCGGTCTGTCCAAGATCATAGGGGACGGCCGATAGGCTGCCCTTGGTGATATCCTTTAGGGGTTTGATCATTGATGCCATGACATTGTTTAGATTGGGAATTTTGGATTCATCCAATACCGATGCAAATCCTAATTCTGCATAGCGGGCATAGTCGAAAACAGCGCTGAGATGGGCGATATTGAACTCGCCGCCCGGTGGATAGGATGCTTTGACCCGAGTCAGGTAGGAGTTCATGTCACCGAATTCACCATCAATGACCTTGATGCCCGTGGCTTTGGTAAAAGGTTTGAAAGCGTGTTCACGGAACGCTTCGGAAACCGAGCCGCCCCACCCATCGAATCGGATGGATTTGGCCGCCCAGGCGTCTTTCACAGCATACCCAAATGGCGATCCGACCAGCCCGAGGGTGGCGCCGGCAAGGCCGAGATACCTGAGAAATTGACGTCGACTGAGGGTACCATTTTTATACGCCTCGTATACTTGATCCAGTTTGTCCTTCGTTACCTTGGTCATTCGTCCTCCTTTCAGTTAATGGTGGTAAACTTATGCCTTAATTTTTGAAAACTTGCGGGACAGATATCCTGCCAGCAAAGGGGTGGCAACGGTCAGCACGATCATGACGGCACCCAGTGCATTGATTTCCGGGCTGATGGAATTTCTCAGCATACTAAAAATCTTCACCGGAACCGTTTGATTTTGTGCCGTGGCCCAGAACAGCGTTGCCGTGATATCATCAAACGAAATCGTAAAGGAAAAAAGTGCGCCGGCCAAAATGGCCGGGAGCAAAAGTGGGAAAGTGATTTCTTTAAAGGTCTGAAATGCATTGGCACCCAGGGATTTGGCTGCTTCTTCATATTCTTTTTTGATACCCACCAGGCGCGCCTGAACAATCAACAGCACGTAGGGCAATGTCAGCACGACATGTCCGATCAGCAGCAGCAGAAAGCTTTTTGGAAGCTGGAGCCATCGCAAAAACAACAACAGTGCAACGCCTAAAACCACTTCCGGAATCATAATCGGTGAAAGCAACAGGGTGTTGAGGGTGTTTTTTCCGGGAAAATCGAAGCGTATAAATGCCAGTGCCGCAAGAATACCGATACCAGTGGATAGCACCGCTGTCAGCGAACCCAGAATGAGAGAGTTTTTAAAGGCATCAATGATTGCTTCATTTTGAGCCAGTTTGATGAACCACCGAAAGCTGACGCCCTCCATGGGGAAGATGCCAAATTGTTTGGGGTTGAACGCAAGCACGATAACCACGACAATGGGCGCAAACAGGAATACGTAAACGAGAACCGTATAGATTCGGATCAATGTCCATCCCGGCGAGAACTGTTTCATGGTTTAATTCCCCTGAAGGCTTTTAAAGATCTGATTGATTCCCAAGTAGCGGTTGTAGGTCCACACGATCACAAACAGCAAGGTAAGCAGGATAACGCTGATGGCCGAGCCAAAGGGCCAGTCCAAGGTACCTATAATCCGTTTGAAAATGAGATTGGCAATCATGTCGTTGCCAGGCCCCCCCAGTATCATGGGGGGTAGATAGGTTCCGGCTGTGAGTACGAAGACCAGCAGGCAGCCGGCGCTGACCCCGGGAAGACTCAAGGGGAGCGTTACCTCTCGAAATGCCTGCCACTCGGTGCAGCCCATGCAGCGCGCAGCTTCAAGAAGATTCTTGTCGATGCCTTCCAGACTGACATAAATATTCAAAACCATGAACGGAAGCAGATACATGATCAATCCCATGAGTACTGTGAACTCATTGTAAAGCATGGATATGGGTGATTGAATCAGACCGATTTTTATCAGGAAGTGGTTGATCAGTCCCGAGTCCCCCATGATGTTGATCCAGCTCATGGTGCGAATGATGAAGCTGACCCAAAACGGCAGCATGATGAGCAGAAGAAATGCCTGTTTGAAGCGGCTTTCGCTGCGATAGAAAAAATAGGCCGGGATATAGCCCAGAATAACGCAGAGAATGACGGTCTCAAAAGAGATGCGAATTGTTCGAATGAGAATTTTGGGATAGAAGAAATCTTCAAAGAATTTGGCGTAATTGCCAAACTGGAAAGCAGGGATGTCCGCTCCGCTGGGGGCACGCAGCCAGAAGCTGTATACAATGACAAAACAAACCGGTATGACCAGAAGTAAAAAAACTGCGCTCATGGAAGGCGCCAGCAACGCCCATGGTTTCCATTTCTCAGGTTTCATGTTTGCCCTCTATCTGCGTTTCTTGTCCAGTGGCAGGAGTTCGGACAGTGACCTGGCCGTCTTTTTTATCATCTCTCCGTACTTTGACCGGATCTCACCAGCACTGTGCTGAATTACTGAAAAGTCAAAACAAACGGCGCCGACGCCTTTCCCGCTGATGGGATCGTAAAGGGGTGCGCCGATGGCGATCAGACCTGGCAGAAATTCTTCTACATTCATGGAGAATTGGCGGTCTTTGATTTTTTTTAATTCTGCCAATAGATCGGCTTTATTAACGATGGTCTTTTCAGTTTTTGGAACCAAGACCATCGAATCGATTTTATCGGCTATCTGATCGTCGGGAAGGCTGGATAGATAGGCCTTGCCCAATGCCGTGTTGTGCAGGCAGTTATGCGAAGAATCCGGCATACTGTAAGTCAGTGTTTCTTCCGCAGTTCGATGATAGATGCGGACCATGGTGTCATCAACGGCAAAAACCACATCGATACTAATGTTGTGCACCCCATGAATCCTGTCGACCACATCCTTGATCATTCTTATATGGTCGGTGGCCCGCATTAGGTTGGTACAAAACAGTGTGCAAAGGATTGACGGTCGGATTTCACGGGTCTTCGTGTCTTTTTCAAGGTACCCCATCTCCACTAAGGTGTTGATATAGCGGTAGGTTGAGGTCATGTTCAGATCCAGCTTCCTGGCAATTTCGGTCTGGGTTATTGCCGGGGTCTCCCCATTGAATAGGGACAGGATTTTCAAGCCCTTTTCAAGGGACTTAGAAAAATAGTATTTTCCTTTTGACATTCCTTTTCGGGTTGGTCTACAATTACACTATAATTGAAAGAGGCTTACTATAATAGTTAAAGTGACAGAATTAAAAACCATTGTCAATACCAAATTTTAATTGCCCTTAAAACCTGGTCTTTCGTTCCAGGCACAGCTGTTGGCTATTTTGCCAAAGAGGAGACAGGATGTTGCAAGAGGATACAAAATTAAAATTCATTTGTGAGAACTCGCGTGAAGAGTACCAGATAAACCTCTCAGATCTGGTTACCACCCTAACCGACTTTCTTGACCATTTTGGCGAAAAAACTCTTGTCGGCAATGCATTTTTTAAACTCATAGAGACCGGTGACGGCCCAAGCAAAATGGCCCGGCTTCTCGACGCCTGCGGCCATCACGGGAATAGTGAAGGTTTTTTTTCCCAACTTCTCATGCTGCTGGGAAAAGCGACCGGCACCGAAAAGATCGTCATGAACGGTGTTGAACTACCCCATCTACTGCTTATGGCCATCCTTGAGGTCGTTCTGCCCGGTAACCGATTTATCTCCGTCAAAACCGTGGATCAGTTGGAAAAAGTGACCAACATCAAATTGCCGGAAACCGAACGTGCCGATATGCAGAAGGTGATCGATACATATCCGGTGAGGCTTTCCATGCACACCATTCGTCAGATGCGTGTTTCCGCAAATGTAGCCTATCAATACCTGCCATTCGTTCAAGAGTTGGATGTTGCCGGGCATACCAATACTTGGATCGGCCAGTTCCATCAAGGGCTTTTGGAGCAGATGTATCAGAACCGGGTCATCTTTTTGTTGAACATGAGCTGTCCGGTATACTGCCGGTTCTGCTTCCGTAAGCACAAAGACTCTCGCAATGAAACCAACCCCACCCTGGCGGATGTCAAAAAAGCCGTGATGCACGTCAGCAATTCGCCCTCTATCAAAGAGATCGTGATCACCGGCGGGGACCCCTTCATGAACCGAACAAACATGGCCGCCGCTATCGACGGTCTCATGGAAATAGAACATATCCAGACCTTACGTCTTGCCACGCGTTCCATCGCCTATTACCCTCATTTCTTCTTGTCAGACGATGCAGAACGATTAAATTACCTGAAGCAAAAGAACCTCGAACTTCAGCAACGAGGCAAGCGCATGGAAGTGGCTACGCATTTCATCCATCCCGATGAAATTTCTCCACAGAGTCTGATGATCATTTCCGATCTGGTAAAAAGTGGGATTGCAGTATACGTTCAAACACCCTTTTTGAATGGCTGTAACGATGAAGGCCCGGAACTGGTTCGGCTGTTCAGCCTGTTGCGTGGTGCCGGGGCCGAACTCCATTATATTTATATCCCCTGCAGTCCCATTCATGGAAACAGTGTCTACTGGACGCCAATTTCAAAAGGTATCGCTGTGGGCAACTACCTGAGGGCCCATTTGTCCGATCGTGTCATCCCAAGGATCAATACAGCTACACCTATCGGTAAGATAGACTGGAACTCCAGTGGTTGGGCTGTTGAGCCGGTAGCTGAGAACGGTAACTTCATGTGGATCCGAACACCTTATACACCAGATTATTTCAACCATTTTGCACCCGTTGCGAATGAGATGGAAAATATCCGCGTCAATGCAGAGGGGACCATCGATATTCAATACATGGCACAGATCGGGGATGAATCATTATTTCTGGGTGCCAGACCGCCTAAACCGATTGGTAATCCTGGGATACAGTCGCAAAAAATCGATACAATTCTTCCCATGGTGCTGAAGGGTGAAGAAATTGCACCCTCTATTGTCGACACTGGATCAGCCACAATTTCCAGGGTCCATGAAACCAGGGTTGAAATTGCTGCCGATTGTGTTCAAGGAGACTTGGAATATATCCGGGGTGACGAAAGAATTACAGACGTCGTGATCGTTTCTAAAAAGGATCCCATAGAATCCCTTTTCCTGATCAGTGAAATCATCCATGCCCTGCGCAGGAGCCCACATGTAAATGCCGTTCGCCTGCGTAGCTTGAAATTTAATTATGAACCGGAAATCTATTCTCCGGTCGTAATCGACAAACTGGCAAACCTGAACAAACTGACCATGGTCAATCCGCTGCGGCTGGAAATTGAAACCCAATTTCTGGTTGCAGACCAATTGCATTCGGGCCATACACGCCTGGTTCGTCTATTGAACAATAAGGGCATTACTGTTTATAACAATACCCCTTTGCTGGGTGGAATCAACGACACACCGGATGCTATACACCGGCTTGCTTATGGCTGCCGGAAAGCAGGTATTGAATTTCACCATCTCTACGTGGCGGGTCTTTCAGTTCAGGATTACTGGAATTCAAAAAACCCGGTGGCGCTTTATGACGTAATTGACATCGCAACGAAGATCCGTCGGGAAGGCAGCGGCAGGGAGATACCCCGCTATATTATCCGCACGGTATTGGGTGAAGTAGATTTCGGATTGTCATCCACTATTGTCGGTGACGGTGGGAACCTGTCAATAAAATTGCTTCCCTACGCGTTGTCCTACTTTCAGGCCTTGTCACAGAAATTCAACTGGCCCGATGGTATCAAGGAAGATGTTGATGGCAAACCCATCGTATCGGTCGCCGGCCTGCTGAAAACAACTGATTTTGTTTTATCCTGACCAGGGGGTTTCATGTATTATCCGTTTTTACTTTACAGCAAGAAGGTCAATCACCGACCTGTCTTTCCCGGACTGAAGGGGGATCCCTTTATGGCAGACCTTTCTACCAACAGTCCACTGCTCAAGGGAATGGATGTGAGGGATCAGAAAGAAATGCAACGGGTCTTGGAAGAGAGGATGGGCTCGGAATATTGCTGGGGGGTTTCGCCTTATCTTGAGCGACGCGATACCCTGCTTGGAGACTGCCCCCAGATGGCGGCCGAAAAGCGAACCATCCACCTGGGCTTGGATGTAATCGTGAGCTTAGGGATGCCGCTGCATGCACCGTTGAGAGCCACCGTTGCAGAGAGTGGTTACGAAATCGGGGAGGGAAACTATGGCGGTTATGTTATTTTGAAGCACGAGGGTTCCTGTTTTGAGACCTTTTACAGCTTCTATGGGCACTTGTGCAAAGATAACCTGCCGGCCGTAAACGAAAAATTCTCGGCAGGTGCAGCTTTTTCCGAGATCGGTGATTTTCACGAAAACGGCAATTGGTTCTACCACACGCATATTCAAATAATCACTCAGAAGGGATTGGAGATGGGCTACGCGTCAAAGGGGTACTGCACCGAAAAGGATCTTCGGGACATAAATGATCTTTGCCCTTCGCCAATACCGATTTTTAAGATAAATGGAAGAACAGATTAATCCTCAACTTTCGGGATTGGGCGAACGCGAAATGAACCATCCATTCGCTTTATAGTACCTTTATAAAAGCCATTGATTTTTCCAAAAAATTAAGGTTTTCTGTTTACTAAATTTGTCTTATCAGGAACCCTGTTTGTAGTAAGGAGAAATAATAATGCATAAAATCAATCTTCATGGAATATTCCCCCCGATAGCGACACCTTTTGAAAACGGTAAGATCGCATTTGACCAATTGGGAATCAATATAGAAAAGTTAAGCAGGACAGGCATTACCGGAATCGTGGTTCTCGGATCCAACGGTGAGTATGTATATTTGTCCGAAAAAGAAAAAAGAGAAGTGATTGGAGCGGTCGTTCGGGCAGTTCCGGACAATATGCCGGTGATTGCCGGAACTGCCTGTGAGAGTGCCGCCGAAACAATCCGGCTGACCTGTGATAGCGCGGAATTGGGTGCCCGGGCCGCCTTACTGACGCCGCCGCACTATTATGGTGGAAAAATGACCGATGAGGCGCTGACCCGATTTTATACGGAAGTTGCGGATAACATTCCCATACCGGTGCTGCTCTACAATGTTCCCAAGTTCACGCATCTTAATCTAACGGCCGGATTGATCTCTCGATTGTCCAGACATCCCAATATCGTGGGTATAAAAGACAGTTCGGGAAACGTGAATCTTCTTGGGCAATATTTGAATAATTCTGAATCGGACTTCAAGGTACTTGTGGGAACTGCCGGTGTATTGTTCAGCGGTCTCGCATTGGGATGTGTCGGCGGCATTGTTGCCATGGCAAATGTCGCCCCCCAAGCCTGCGTAAAAATTCTTGAGTTTGTTCATCAGGGTGACTTTGACAAGGCCAGGCGTCTGCAGCTCCAGATGCTTCCAGTGAACAATGCGGTTACGCTTACCTATGGCATCAGTGGTTTGAAAGCCGCTATGGACATGCTGGATTATTTCGGCGGTGATCCGCGCTTGCCGTTGCTGCCGGCAACGGAAAAGGAGAGAACGGAAATAAGGGAAATACTCATTCAAGCAGAATTATTACCCGGGAATTAAGGTATGAGTACGAATGACAACAAAGTGATGGCATTGTCAGATGCCATATCCCGAAACGTGTTCGATAACTGCCACTTGTCTCTGGGTGCATCCACTCATGGTTCTCGATGCGTTTTATTTCTGCCGCGTATTTTGGCGACAATCTTTTTGAACTGCCTTCTTGTGTAAAATATCAAAGCAAACACCAGGACGAAAAAAACAATATTAAAAACCGGAATGTGGGTATAATCTTGATCAACCTGCTTTAAAGACAAGACATTCGGGAATGTGGAAAAAACTTTGAGCCGCCAACCATAGTATTTGACAAGAACCCAGGGCTTATTTTGATCTGTAGCAAAGGCCTGGGCCTCGGCTGTGAGATCGGCACTGTCAAATTTAAAGTAAGGCGGCCACCCCCATCCGGTGTCATGGTTCTTGAACACCATGGGTTTTCCCTTGCGGGACACCGCGTTGACAAACCTGACATCTTTGGTTTGTGGTACGCTCTTTACTTGCCCATCTGCTTTGCCTTCTTCCTCTTGGATTTTTTGGGTCTTGTCCACGCGCTTGGTATCAGTGCCTGATATCTGAACCACAGCGGTACGGGGTAGATTGTAGTGAAAGAACAAGGCAACGATTAGGATTAAAACAAGGCCCGTTCCAATCTTGACTTTTTTTATGGTTGTCATGGGTTTTCCTTCCTCCGGCTCATATGTTTTGTAGTAAAGCCCCTTCTATGGGCAACCCAAAGCCTGGTCCTTTGGGCCAGGATTCTTTACTCGCTGGCCGATTTGAGGAGACAGTGAAGCAGGACATTGGCTCCGGCTTCACAATCTTCCCAGGTCGTGTTTTCGATCTCCACATGGCTCCTGCCGCCGATACTGGGCACAAAGATCATGGCGGTGGGTGCCACCTGATTCATATAGCTGGCATCGTGCCCCGCGCCACTTACCATATAATGACCCGGGTATCCAAGAGCGTCTGCAGTTTCCAAAACGTTCTTCACCAGTTTCTCACTAAAAGGGGAATGTTCCACCCGCCATGTTTCCTCTATGCGGATGGGGCAACCCCGCTGACGGGCAATGGTTTTAAAGTCATTCTGAAGACGTTCCCATGCGTTGAGGGCGTGGGTGTCGTCCCAGGAACGGATATCCACCGTGAAATGAACCCTGTCCGGTATAATATTTCTGGAATTGGGATAATTTTGAATTTCCCCCACGGTGGCAACCATGTTACCGCCCATGGCTTCCGGCAATTGATTGACCTTGAGGATCATCTCTGCTGCCGCACACAGGGCATCGTGGCGGCCTTCCATGGGTGTCGGTCCCACCTGGTTTGCTTCGCCCTCGAGATAGATGTCGTACCAGTGAAGGCACAGAATGCCTTTGGGGGCGCCGATCCGTTTGCCTTCCATTTCAAGAACCGGGCCCTGTTCGATATGGTATTCGTAGTAGGCATGCACCGGCCATTTGTGGCAGGTCACATCGCCTTTATAGCCGATACGTTTCAGTTCGTCCTCGAATCGTTTGCCATTGATATCCGTGCGCTGGTATACCCAGTCCTTGTCCAGGGCGCCTGCCCAGACCCCTGAGGCCACCATGGCAGGGGCAAAACGGGAACCTTCCTCATTGGTCCAGTCCACAACGATGATGGGCCGTTCCGTCTCGATGTTGTTTTCATGAAGCGTCCGCATGACTTCCAGAGGACCCATGACACCCAGGATACCATCGAAGCGCCCACCTTTGGGTTGGGAATCGATGTGAGAACCGCTCATAACCGGCGGCAGACCATCGTGTATACCGGGTCGCCGGCCGAAGATATTGCCCATGTCGTCGATGGTCACATCCAGAT
Source organism: uncultured delta proteobacterium (assembly GCA_963842925.1). GTDB lineage: Bacteria > Desulfobacterota > Desulfobacteria > Desulfobacterales > B30-G6 > B30-G6. The sequence goes on along the minus strand of CAWJIL010000003.1, from coordinate 210,459 downwards.
CGATTTCCTTCAGCCACCGAACAAACAGGTCTCTGGCTGTCTTGTCTTCATCCGTCAGGGTCAGTCTCTGAACACCGCCGTCCGGGGTAGCACCGATTTTAGCCATTTCTTCCAGGGTTTGTCGCAGCCGTTTGCCGTTGATACGCAGATCTTTAATGTCCATTATTTATTTCTCCCTGTATGATATTGCTTTCGGATATACCAGAAAAGAAAAAGATTTTTTATCACGAAAACGCGAAAGTACGAAAAAGACCATGAAACTTTTCGTGTTTTTCAGATTTCGTGTTTTCGTGATGGATTTTATTTATTGTTGTCATAAAATATGTGAATTTTATAATTGAGGTTATACATTAAAGCGGATCTCCATGATATCCCCATCCTGAACCGCATAGGTTTTGCCTTCCAGTCGCACGGTGCCTTGTTTTCTTGCCTCGGCATAGGCTCCGGCTGCCATCAGGTCCTTATAGGCAACAACTTCCGCCCGGATAAACCCTTTTTTCATGTCCGTGTGAATGGCACCGGCGGCATCGTCTGCAGGTGTTTTCCGGGGTATGGTCCAGGCCCGGACCTCGTCTTCACCCACCGTAAAAAAAGAGATAAGACCCAGGAGTTCATAGGATCCATGAATGACCCGGTCCATGGCGGAGGCCTTGATGTTGAATTCCGTCAAAAATTCACGTGCTTCCTCATCGGTCATCTGGGCCAGTTCCTGTTCCAATTTGCCCCGTATCACCTGGCAACTTTCATGATCCTTAAGATCGCCGATATCCGGGAGCTGGTCATCTTCATCTGTATTGTTGAAGAGGGTCAGCATGGGTTTTGCTGAAAGAAACGCATATCCTCTGAGCAGCGGCGACCTTGCAATATCGGGCATCCTTCTCAGGGGGATTTCCTTTTCCAGGTATTCAAGACAGTCTTTCAGCAAAGAAATCTCAGCAGGATCGGGATGCTTTCCCCTTTTTCCGTCGTGCTGGAGTCTTTCCAGACGTTTTTCAACAACAACGAGATCGAGAAGGATCAATTCCTGGTCGAATTGCTGGAAATCCTTCAGGGGCGCGGCAGGCTCCTGACCGAAGGCCTTAAAATTTCGGATAACATGTATGAGCGCGTGGCAGTCTCGGGCCTGGGTCCAGATGGACTGCTCTTTCTTGGTATCCTGGGCACTGCCACCTGTTCCGGGCAGATAATATTCCACCTGGGCATGAATGGTCTTTTTAGGCTGATACATTTCGCTTAGCTTGTCTATCCGGCCATCAGGCACATGGACGGTGCCGATGCGGCTCTCCTTCTTGTGGGGCTGGTCGGATAGTTGGTGTGTCAAGGCTTCGAAAACAGTCGATTTTCCACTGCCGGAAAGCCCCACGATACCAAGTTTCATCAGGCAGATCCTCCTTTGGGTCGTAAGCGTATTCGATGTTCACGTTCAGCGTTCGCCACCATACCAGAAGGTTTACGACGGAACAAGTTCTTTACTTCTTTGATAGTGAGCCATAAGTCATAAGCCAGCTAAAAGCTAACAGCAAAAGGCTAACAGCCATAAAATCGCTGCACGATTTTATCTCCCATGCCGCAAGGAAATTTTCTCGAACATCTGCGTGAGACCGGCCCCGAGCGTGTAAACTGCATTGATATGAAGATTTTTATCCGCAGTGTCGTCGAAAAACAGGTTGAGACTGGATCCGAGACCTTCTTCCGGCAACCAGTAGCAGATCATGATAGGTACTTTTGGCAGGGGGTGAAGTACGACGGAGATATCTGCTTTAAACTGTTCTTTTACTTTCCGGCCACTGAAAATGTGGACCAGATCATCAAAAAGGTCCGTGTATTTATCGGCTATCTGTTTGATAGGTTCTTCACATCTTTTTTGAAAGAGAGGGTAGAATTCTTTCCCGTCCTTGAGTTCCCTGAAGGATTTCCAGTTTCCTGATGGAGAGATTCCTTTTCCATTTAAGATATAATCCAGAAACGGCACAGCCACCCACGCATTGACATGGATACTGGTGAAGATCTGTCCTTTGCCATCTACGCTGAAATCTTTCCCCAATATCTTAAGCTTCAGTTTGCCGTTTTTGAAATCAGCACCGATCTTTTTGGCCGCGTCTGCCAGATCAATATTTGAAATCTCTTTTTTCAGGATTTCCAGGTATTCGTAGCGGCTTTCTTCGATTGTTTTCTGCTTTGCTGATTCTCCTGATAAGCGTTGAATGATTTCCTGATCCAGTTTTGGACAGTCCGTGATTTTCCGGCGGCCCGTATAAACCGACCCGGCAAAGGCCAGGCATGTTTTTTCCCCACATTCCCGGCAGTTCGACTTGTCAAGATGCTGATAGATTTCCATGGCATTTTTGGGTGCCGGCATACGAATTTCCCTTCCCCTTTTTCTTCTGTTAAAAAGTTAAATTTCTTATCACGAAAACACGAAAAAGATGAATATGTTTTTGGTGTTAGGTTTTATGTTTTAGGTTCTGTTTATAGCTATTAGTAGCCTCATAGCCTTTTTTAGCTTATTACTCAACTTTCGGTTTTCACCATAGAAAGAGCAAAATGGGTGATCCAATGGTGATTTGCGCTGTTTGAGCCGATTAGGGCACCTTACATCAGCACATGACAATGAACAATCCAATATGAAAACGCAGTCATTTGCAAGTCATACCTGTTTAACTGTATGGCCGGCGCTGATGTTAGGAGCCCTTGCGGCGAGTTCGCAAAGCGCCAGGGGATTATTCATTTCGCGTTCGCTGAATCCCGAAAGTTGAGTTACTCCTTATCGCTTGAACCCATCGATCGCAGCAGATCCAGATTCCGTTGATCCCAGTCTATGCCGTCTTCTGCTTTAGCTGTTTCAAGCAGTTTGGGGATATGCAGGAGCCTTTCATCATTCAGAAGATGCTTGAAGGCGTTTTCACCCAGGGCTCCTTTTCCGATATGGGTGTGACGATCGACCCGTGACCCGAGATCTTTTTTTGAATCGTTGATATGGACTGCAAATAATTGGTTCAGACCTAAAACGGCATCAAAGTGATTCATGGTTTGCTGATAGGTTTCCAGAGTGCGAAGATCATAACCGGCTGCAAAAATATGGCAGGTGTCGAGACATACACCGACACGTTTTTTCAGATCTATTCTATCTATAATTTCAGCCAGTTGTTCAAATTTATGCCCCAGGCCAGATCCCTGGCCTGCCGTTGTTTCGAGCAGGAGTCGGGATGTGGTGTCTGCTGTTTCCGAAAAGATACGGTTTAGGCTTTCAGAAATTTTCAAGAGACCGGCATCGATGCCGCTGCCCATGTGTGCCCCGGGATGGAGAACGCAATAGGGGATTCTCAATGTTGAGGAGCGAATGAGTTCCTGCTTCAGGGCGCTGTAGGACATGGCATGCTTTTTGGGGTCGGGGGAAGCCAGGTTGATCAGGTATGACGTATGGCTATAAATAGCATGGATGCCGGTTTCAGTCTTGGCTAGTTCAAAACGTTTCTGTTCCGCCGGGGTAACCATGCGTTCCTTCCAGGCAGTTGCATTTTTGGTAAACATCTGCAGCGTATTGCATCCGTATGCCTTTGCCTGGTACACGGCATCGTGAAGTCCTTTTGCTATGGAGAAATGGGCTCCTAATATCTGTTTGTCACTTTTTGCACCCATTGAATCTTTCTTCCGACAATTATGTTGATAGCATTTTAAGGCGTAAGCGATAAGCTGTAAGCCATAAGCGGTCAACATGCTTACGGCTTATCGCTTAAAGCTTTCCCTTGATCCCTCAAGGTTTCCCCGGCCAGTTGCACAGTTTTTTCATGGGACAATGTTCACATTTCGGCTTTCTGGCACTGCAGATTTCCCTGCCGAAGTATATCAGATGCAGGGAGAAGTCATGCCAGGCACGTTTAGGCATCTGTTCCATCAGGTCAAACTCGATTTTGACCGGATCTTTATGGTCCGTAAAATCCAGACGCTGGGAAATTCTGGAAACGTGCGTATCCACAACAATACCGGGGATGTTGAAAGCGGCTCCCAATACCACGTTGGCTGTCTTGCGGCCCACGCCCGGGAGTTTGACAAGCGCTTCCAGGGTTCCCGGCACCTTTCCACGGTGTTGCTCAATCAGTGCAAAGGCACACCGCTTGATATTTTTGGCCTTGTTGCGAAAAAAACCGGTGGAATGAATGAGCTCCTCGATCATTGTGATGGGCGCTTCTGCAAAAGCCTTTGGTGTTGGCAGCTCTTTAAAAAGCGTTCGGGTAACCCTGTTTACCTGCTTGTCCGTGCATTGGGCCGATAAAATGGTGGCTACCAGCAGTTGAAACGGGTTCTGATAATCGAGCTGGGTCTTGACTTCCGGGTATGTGGTTCTTAGTATTTTACGTATTTTATCGGTTCGTTTTCGGTCTTTGGTCATGGGGCATTTTCTCCATGCGGGCTAAAATTCATAAAGCGGCGAAGCCGCGTCAGATAAAATCGGCTCCGATTTTATTAAACAAAGAAACCATGAAGATCAATCAAAAAAAAAGCAGCGGGCTCGGGCTTTGCTCCGGCGGTCTGGACAGCATTCTTTCCGGTCTCGTGTTGAGAGAACAGGGGCTGCACGTGGAGTGGATCACATTTGAAACGCCGTTTTTCTCTTCTGAAAAAGCACGCAAGGCCGCTGTTGTTACAGGAATTCCTTTGACCGTTAAAAATATAACAAAGCCTTATCTCACGATGCTCAAGGCGCCTAACTGCGGTTACGGCAAGCATATGAATCCCTGCCTGGATTGTCATGCTTTTATGTTCCGTATGGCCGGTGAAATGATGAAAACAAGAGGGTTTGACTTTCTTTTCAGCGGTGAGGTTCTGGGACAGCGCCCCATGTCACAGACCCGCCCGTCGCTGCGGTATGTTGAAAAGCATTCAGGATTTGACGGATATATTGTCAGGCCCTTGAGTGCCCGGCGACTCGAGGAAACCATACCGGAAAAGGAGGGGCTTGTTGATCGGGAGGCCCTGCTGGGTATTACTGGGCGGTCAAGAAAAGAGCAGATACAATTGGCGCAGCATTTTGGTCTCACCGATTATCCAGCCCCGGCAGGAGGATGTCTTTTGACAGACAAAGGCTATGCCAATCGTTTGAAAGACCTTTTCGCTCACCAGGATCAATACTCGGAAAACGAACTTCACCTGCTTAAGCATGGCAGGCATTTCCGTATCAATGCCGATGCAAAAATCATCGTGGGGCGCACCAAACAAGATAATGAACAGATGGAGCGCTATGTCGATCCTGCTGTAGACACCTTGTTAAAGGTCCGGAATCTCCCCGGACCTCTGGTCGCAATTCCCAACGGTGCTGACAAGGACACGGTTCTTCTGGCCGCGTCTGTCTGTGCAGGGTACAGCAAGGCATCGGCGGATATGCCGGTCCAGGTCAGGGTGGTCTCTTCCAAGGGCCGGGAAGACGTGACGGTTTTGCCCATGGCACCCGGGATGGTGAGTAAGTATCTGATTCATTAGCCCAAAAATAATTTTAAAGAAAAGATCTTACTCACTTGAGGCTGATTGGAAGGATTTTGTGATACCTATGACGACAGTTATTAAATCCGAAGCACGAAATTCGAAATCCTAAACAATACCGAATGATCCAAACTCGAATGATTAAAACAAGACCTAGGAGATACAAGTTCAAGCACTATGTTTGAATCATTTGAGCATTTGATATTTGGATTTGTTTCGTATTTCGATATTCGGATTTAGAATTTATCACACGCTAAATATGGATAATATTAATCCCTAATAGGGTTGAATGAGTGCCTATTGGGACCTGGAAAGCGGCCCCTGGATGGCTCTGGCCCGGAGCTGCCCGCAGGCTGCTGAGATATCCTGGCCCTTGCTGCGTCGGATCATGACGGTGTAATGGTCGGCAATAAGAATGTCCTGGAATTTTGATATGACCGGCTCGGCAGGGCATTCAAAAGGGCTGTCTTCGTACGTGTTGTAAGGAATCAGGTTGATTTTGGCTTTGATCGGCCGCAACAGTCTGGCCAGTCGCCGGGCATCTTCGGGTGAGTCATTGATGCCTTTTATCAGAATGTACTCAAAGGTGATTTTTTTTCGATTTTTCAGCGGATAGTTGGCACACGCTTCCATGAGTTTTTCAATGGGGTATTTCCTATTAATGGGCATCAATCTGCTGCGCGTTTCATTGTCTGTAGCATTCAGGGACACAGCCAGGTTGATCCGCGTATCTTTTCCCAGGTCTGCCATTCGCGAAACAAGACCGGCTGTTGAAAGGGTTATACGCCTGCTGGACAGTTTCAGCCCCACATCACTGTCCGTGATAACATTCAAGGCATGAAGTACATTGCGATAATTTGCCAAAGGTTCCCCCATACCCATGAAAACAATGTTGGTCAGATTTCTGGAACCGGCTGTTAAGTGACCGACGTCCCGAACCTGTGAGATGATTTCAGCTGGTGTCAGATTGCGGATCAGTCCGCTTTGGGCGGTGAGACAGAATCGGCAGTTCTGGCTGCAGCCGACCTGGCATGATATGCAGAGGGTGGTATGATCCTTTTCAGGTATCAGAACGGACTCGATGAGGTTCCCATCACCCAGTTCGAACAGGTATTTTTCAGAACCATCTTTAGACGTGGCTACTTGATTCAATAAAAGGCGTTTGCTTAAAAAGTTCTGAGACAGCAGGTCCCGGGTTTTTCTACCCAGATCTGTCATGTGATCGAAGGTATCCACCTGCTGCAGGTACAGCCATTTGAAAACCTGGGTTGCACGAAACGAACGCATGCCGTGATCTTCGAACCATCTGGCCAGTGCTTCCCTTGTCAGGTTCTTTATGTCGGTTTTTGTTGGCATAACAGTCACTAAAGAACTCAGACAGTTTCACAGCCGCTCAGGGATCACCCATCAGACTTAACATCTTGCCTTTATTCGGTTTATGGGTCAAAAAAATAATATCTTGTTTAAAGCAGTTTGAAAAGCAGCGAAGCTGCGCCAAATAAATTCGTACCAACGAATTTGCCCTTGACATAACATGGAATTAATACTACTTTCAAGTGTTTAATAGGTAGGGATTCTAATAGGTGCTGAAACAAGGACTCACACAGTAACATGTTTGACAGTTTAAGCAACAAGCTTGGCACAGCCTTTAAGAAACTAAAAGGTCACGGGAAACTATCCGAAAAAAACATTACGGATGGTTTGCGAGAAGTCAGAATGGCGCTCCTGGAGGCCGATGTCCATTACAAGGTCGTCAAGCGGTTTATTGCAGATATCAAGGAGCGGGCACTAGGCCAGGAGGTCATGAACAGTCTCACGCCCGGTCAGCAGGTTGTCAAGATCGTTAACGAAGAACTGACAACGCTCATGGGTGGTCAGCACCAGGAGCTTGTTCTTTCGGGTACGAGGCCCATGTCGATTATGCTGGTGGGTCTGCAGGGTTCGGGAAAGACGACCACCGCTGGAAAGCTTGCCATATATATCAGGGAAAAGGGTTACCATCCCTACCTGGTCCCGGCGGATGTCTACAGGCCGGCTGCTATCGATCAGCTTACAAAACTTGCCGCACAGATCGATGTACCGGTCTATCCCTCTGTGGCCGATATGGATCCGGTGGATATTTGCCGGGAGGCAAGAGGCGCGGCAACAAAGGCCGGGTGTGACACACTGATTCTGGACACCGCAGGCCGGCTTCATATTGATGAAGCCTTGATGGCTGAGTTGCGCCGGATCAAGGAGGCGGTAAGCCCATCTGACACACTTCTGGTGGCGGATGCCATGACCGGTCAGGATGCGGTGAATATTGCCGAATCGTTTGATGGCGTATTGGACCTCGGTGGGGTTGTTCTGACCAAGATGGATGGTGACGCCCGGGGTGGTGCAGCCATCTCTATCAAATCCGTCACCCGCAAACCGATTAAATTTATCGGGGTCGGTGAAAAACTGAACGAACTGGAGCCTTTTCATCCAGAACGGATGTCTTCCAGAATACTGGGTATGGGAGATGTCCTGACGGTGATTGAAAAAGCCCAGGCCGTTATGGACGAAAAACAAGCGATTGAACTCGAGAAGAAACTCCGCAAGAGTCAGTTCACGCTGGAGGACTTTCGAGATCAGATGGTCCAGATTCGGAAGATGGGATCTTTTTCAGATCTGATCGGTATGATCCCGGGTATGAACAAGGTCAAACAGCTGAAAAATCTTGAGGTGGATGACAATGAATTTGTCAGGATCGAAGCGATTATCAATTCGATGACACCCCAGGAAAGGCGGACCCATACCATCGTCAACGGAAGTCGACGGAAAAGGATTGCAAAAGGGAGTGGAACGCGTGTACAAGATGTAAATAAATTACTAAAAAATTACGCACAAATACTCAAAATGATGAAAAAAATCAACAAAGGTGGCATGCGCGGCTTGGGGCGCGGAATGCTTCCTTTCTAAAGGAGATGTTGTATGTCAGTTAAAATCAGGTTGGCCAGGCATGGTGCAAAAAAACGGCCATTTTATCGAATCGTTATTGCAGACAACGAGAGCCCGAGGGATGGGCGGTTCTTGGAGGCTATCGGCACGTATAATCCATTAAAAGAACCGGCTGAGGTTACACTCAAGACTGAGCGGGTTAAATACTGGATAGACAAGGGGGCGCTTCCAACAACCACGGTTAAAAATATTTTGAAAAAGGAAGGTTTATTCGCGAGCCCGGCATAATATCGATACGCTAATTCTCAACTACAAAGGAGATAGAGCGATGAGGGATCTGATCTATTACATTGCCAAGGCACTTGTGGACAATCCAGAGCAAGTCTCCGTTGAGGAGGTTGAGGGCAATCAGACTTCCGTATTGGAACTGAAAGTGGCCAAAGAGGATTTAGGGAAAGTTATCGGGAAACAGGGCAGAACCGCAAGATCGATGCGGACGATTTTGAGTGCTGCATCCGCAAAAATCAAAAAGCGGACAGTCCTGGAAATTATCGAATAGTTTTGTGGATAATTCACATCTCCTTTCCATAGGGAAAATAGTTGGTGTGCATGGCCTCAAAGGCGTGCTCAAAGTCTTTTCCTACGCTGAATCTACAGATAGATTTACTCCTGGAATGCCTTTACATCTGAAGGATTCTCACGGCAATGGATTCATACTGAAGATTGTTTGGGCGAAACCGCATTCCAAAAAAATCCTTTTATCTCTGGAGGGCATAAGCCATCGTGACCAGGCCGAGGAACTTGTCGGATTAGATCTTTTTATCGAAAAAGCTGCACTTGAAGTGCTGGAGGAGGGGACTTATTATTGGGCCGACCTCATGGGATTGTCCGTGTACAACTTGGCAGGAGACCATCTCGGCGAGGTAAGCGCCATTGTCCAGACCGGCAGCAACGATGTTTATGTTGTTAAAAAAAGGGATGGAACAACAGAAATAGAAGTGCTGATTCCTGCACTTGCGTCCGTTGTCAGAGAAGTCGATCTGGATCGACGAACCATGCGGGTGGATTTGCCAGAAGGGTTGTAAGGAAGGGTTCGAGGGTTCGAGGATTCAAGGGTTAGAGGAAAAAAATTGGCATTTGCTTCGCGTCATTATAAATCGTTTTAGGTTTTACGTTTTAAGTTTTAGATAGTCTCTAAGCCAAGAGCTATTAGCAACAATAAATGGCGCGCGAAGCGCTAATGTCGTCCGAACGACAAATGACCATAAATGACATCCGAAGGATATATGAAGTTTACCGTATTGACCATATTTCCGGAGATGTTTGAACTGTTTTTACAGCATGGCATCATCGGAAGAGCTGTGACAAAGCAGCAAATTGATGTAGCTGCTTTCAATGTCAGGGATTTTGCAACAGACAAACACCAGGTCACCGATGACCGGCCATATGGCGGCGGCTCCGGAATGGTCATGAAACCGGAACCTCTGGCAGGAGCTATTCGGGCTGCAAAAAAAATCTCCCCTGCATCGAAGACAGTTTTGTTGACGCCCCAGGGCAGAACCTTTGATCAGACCATGGCACGATCATATGCTGCCTGCGATGGATTGATCTTGATATGTGGAAGGTATGAGGGTGTTGACGAACGGATTGACTATCAGTTTGTTGACGATGAGGTCTCCATTGGTGATTATGTGCTGATGGGGGGGGAACTGGCGGCCATGGTCCTGATGGAGTCGGTGGCACGGTTGATACCCGGGGTCCTGGGTGGTGAAGATTCGGCTGAAAAAGATACGTTTTCAGGAAATCTTTTGGAGCATGCCCATTACACCCGACCCTATCTTTTTGAGGGTGAAGCGGTTCCGGGCGTTCTCCTGTCCGGCAATCACAAAGAGATCGATGGATGGCGGCTTGAAATGTCCTTGGTACGCACCCTTTTGAAACGACCGGACCTGTTGAAGGACAAACACTTGAGTTTACGGGAGATTGACATCCTGAAAAAATGGTGCATTGACATTGAAAACATCATCAAGGCCCAATCTTCACGTAATACTGGTGCACTATCCGGTTGTCAGTAAGAATGGTGACATCATTGCATCGGCGGTTACGAATCTCGATCTGCATGATATTGCCAGGGCTGGTAGGACCTATGGTGTCCGTTCCTTTTATATTGTGACGCCTGTACGTGACCAGTTGGAACTTGTTGACAAAATCGTGTCACATTGGGTATCAGGTGCAGGGGCTGCATACAATCCCCAAAGAAGGGATGCCCTGTCCATCATTCGTGTCAGCGAATCCTTTGAAGCGGCGTTGACAGACATTGCAGCAGACGACAAGGGGTATCCAAAAACGATTGCCACCAGTGCCCGAAAACGGGCCAACAGTCTGCAGATGAATGTGCTGCGGGATATGGTCTGGACAGGTGACATTTATGCACTGGTATTGGGCACGGCATGGGGTTTGACGGATGATTTCATGAACCGGGCAGATTATCTCCTGGAACCCATTTTGGGACCTACGGATTACAACCACCTGTCGGTGAGATCCGCAGCGGCGATCATGCTGGACAAGTTATTAGGATAATAGTTTTTTGGGTTTTTAAGTTTTAGGTATTAGGTATTGGCTTTAAGCTATAGGCAACAATGAATGACGCGCGTAGCGCAAATGTCGCACGAAGTGCAAATTGCGCCCGCAGGGCAAATGACCATAAGTTAAAATCAAAGGAAAACAATAGATAAGCGTAGATTGATTTGAAATAGAAATAATATTAAACCGTTATCTGGAGTAAACCATGGGAAAAATGAAACAACTGGAAAATGAACTGTTGCGCATGGATCTTCCGCAATTTGATCCTGGCGATACCGTAAAAGTGAACGTTAAAATCAGGGAAGGTGAAAAAGAGCGGATTCAGGCCTTTCAGGGTGTTGTTATCAGCAAGCGAAAAGGCAGCGTCAACGCATCCTTTACCGTCCGAAAAGTATCTTACGGTATCGGTGTTGAACGTATTTTCCCCCTGCATTCACCGATTATCAGTGACATAGAAGTGATTACAAAGGGCAGGGTGCGTCGTGCAAAGATTTATTACCTCCGTAAATTAAGGGGTAAGGCGGCCAGAATCAAGGAAAGACGCTTTAAATAATACCTGAACTGAGCGATTCTTCCCGAAGAGATGTACCAAGATCTTGATGGAGGAGGCTTTTTGCGAACCCTTGATCCGCAAGACATTGGTGCTGATTGAAATAAAAATCGCTCAGTTCAGGTAATAAAATCGTTACACGATTTTATTATGAACAAAGATATGTGGGCGTTCGAGAAAGAAGCTCGAAAAAGTGGCCATCGACTGATAGCGGGAATCGATGAGGCCGGCCGGGGTCCTTTGGCCGGCCCTGTTGTTTCTGCGGCCGTTGTTCTACCCGAGAATTTCAACATCGTTGATGTGGATGACTCAAAGAAGCTGACACCGAAGAAGCGGGCAGACCTGTTCCCCAGAATTCAGGAAGCCGCGCTGGCCGTCGGGGTCGGTATTGTGGGTCCTGAAACCATCGATTCTATCAACATCCTCCAGGCAGCGCTTCTATCCATGGCAAAAGCCGTGGAAAATCTTACCATTCAACCTGACTACCTGCTCATTGACGGGCCTTTTCCCATCCCACTGAATATGCCTCAAAAACCACTCCCCAAAGGTGATTCCCTGAGCATTTCCATTGCAGCCGCTTCGATTATTGCAAAGGTCACACGAGATCGGATGATGGTGGATTTTGGCAGAACCTATCCGGGATATGGGTTTTCAAAGCATAAAGGATACCCTACCAAGACACACAGGGAGGCGATCATAAAATTTGGATGCTCACCCATTCATCGCAAGACTTTTAAAGGGGTCAAGGAGTATCTCACGGGATGAACCAGCGTCAGGCATTTGGGAAAGCAGGTGAGGACCTGGCAGCTCGCTACCTCAAAAAAAAGGGCTACAAAGTTATTGAGCGGAACTACTCATGCCCGGTAGGTGAGATCGACATCATCGCAAGGGATAAAAAAACCATTGTCTTTGTGGAGGTGAAGACACGGCGATCCAGGTCATACGGGAGCGCCAGGCTCGCCATAACACCCCACAAACAAAGAAAAATATCCATGACGGCCCTTTACTATCTCAAATGCAATCACCAGATGGATCAGGATGCCAGATTTGATGTGGTGACAGTTCAATCCACCGGGGGTAAACAGGAAATCGATCTCATTCAAAATGCATTCGATCTGGCATACGCATAAAAAAACAGCGCCATGACGGGCGCTGTTTTTTTATTTAGTGAATGGAATTTTTAAGACGCTTCTATTTGTTCTCCATCTCTTCAAGCTTTTCATGCATTTTATCAGCATTTTTTCTGACATAATCTCTTACCTCGGCATCCAACTCCTTGTGGGTCTCCAGGGCATCCTTGAAAGCAAACATGTCAAGTTCGCATAGGGCATACATGGACATGTCCATGGGATCCTGCCAATGGTCGACGATGGTGGCCCCATGAATCGTTGTTTTTGAAAAGGTTTTAAGTGCTTGCTCGACATGTTGTTCTTCGGATGTTTCAGACATGTCCCCGGCCGTTGTGGAGGCCATATAATCTTTTGCCAGAACAGCTACATAGGTCTCAAGCGTCTTGGCGATTTCAGCCCTGGCACGGTTATCCGCAGTTGTTACCAGCAGTGCCTTGTTTTTAATACCCGAGGCGATCCCGACCCCATAAAAAACCTTTCCCTTTTCAGCGTCAAATGCACCACTTCCTTTATAGACCCATTCAGGTCCCTTGGCAAAGGCGTTTTCGGGTTTTTTAGAGCAGCCCATAATAAGAAACATGCCGGTTACTATTAAAGCACAGATGATAACGAGGTATTTTGTTTTCATTTTTTTCTCCTTTCTTTAAAATCTTCCATCATATCTTTCATTTCATCCATTAAATCTTCCATTTCGCGCATTCCCTCCAGCAGGGAATCCATTTGATATGGCTTTTTTTCAGTCAGAATTTTATCCTGCTTGGGTTTTGGGGGTGTGCTTTTATCCGTGGGTGGGGTGTCCTTGGGTGCTGCCGGCTTGTTTAACTTGGGTGCTGCGGGGGGCGGGGGGACGGTCTCTTCCCGGGACTTTTCCTGGGTGAGGGTTGGTTGCTTCTGCGAGGGCTTTTCTGCCACAGGCGGAATAATTTTTTCTTTTTTTACCGGGGATTCTGGTTTTACTACGATTTTTTCCGGCACGGCTTCAGGTGCTTTTGGTTTTTCAGTCAATTGTGCCGGGGGTTGTGGTTTTGGGGCTGCCGGCCGTACGGCCGATATTGAATAGCCTTTTCGATTGAGCCAATCGATGGCGACCTTGGTCCGGATGGAAAAATTGACATCCGTAATGGTAAGTCCATCGGCTGCCTTGCGGGCGATCATGGAATTGATACCGATCATGGCAGCCTGATCATCCAGCAGTGGTCCGCCTGAGTTGCCCCTGTTGATGCTTGCATCCGTCTGGAACAGATCTTTTCCCTGCACGCCACCATAATTTTTCCAGCGGGCACTGATAACGCCTGTTGTCAAGCTCCACAGACCGCCCTGTTCTGGATGGCCAATGGCATACACCTGCTCGCCGATATCGATGATTTCAGAATTGGCAAGGGGTACGGTCTCAAATATTTTATCTGGATTGACGATCTTGATGAGCGCCAAATCGAGGGGCAGATCATATGCCAGTATCTCGCCACGATATCCTTTTGCCAGGTCAGCCTTATGATCGCCGGTCACTCTATCCGGCTTCAGAAAAACCGATATGTTGGAGAGAAGTTTTGACGAATCTTTCTGGGCAAAGAGGTGCGCATTTGTGATAATGAGACCTTCCGGGGTGATGATAGAACCTGTCCCGCCGCTTCCCTTGCTGGACCCTTTGGAGGCAAAGATGAAAACAACACCGGGACCTGCTTTTTGATAGATTTCTTTAGGTGTGTAAGCCTGGACCGGTTGGCCGGGCATCCAGCAAATGACAAGAAGGGCGATTAGTAAAATGGGAAAAACTTTAAAGGGTTTCACCAATTTTCATCTCCTCTCTGCGAGGCATGAACCACATTTCAGTATTTGTGATTACTGAACAAAAGATGACAAGAACTGCAATACAACCGCTTATAATTTATTTATAAAAATAAATTATATTCCGATTGAAGTCAATTGTTTATTCTCAATTAAAAGATTGACGGCTGTATTGGACCTTTGATATCTTTTTAACAATCGGTTTTTTTAACGGAAAGGGGGCGATCTTGAAAATCTTATCGATAATCGCATCGGTTTTTATGATATTTGTTTTTATATCATGTGCCTCAACACCGTCATCTGACAGATCATCCGCTTTTATGAATCGTCAGGAAAATGAGATGTTTGAAAAACGAACACCACGCTTTTCTCAATTCGTGGAAGCCCTCGAGTATTTGGGGAGTCGATTAAATCAGGAAGTATACAAGCTCAGGCAGACAGATGGTTTTTCGTCAGTTACTACGGGGAGTGAAAACAAACCACTGTCGCCGGAAGAGCAGACTCAGCAGAATGCAGAAGATGCAATGGCAGAACTGGAGAGAGAGATTGCCAAGCAGGAAGGGCGGGCAGAGCCGTCGGTGACCGTGACATCGGGAGAAAGCTACACCACCAGTGAGTCATCGAATATGGGCAAGACCGGCGGGCCGCCGAGTAAGCCCATGGTTATCGCAATTGCAGATCTTGTCAATGACGATCAATCTGTTTCAAAACTGGGTCGCTATATTGCCGATAAACTGACACCCTATTTTTCAAGTTCGGAACAATTCTCGGTCCTGGAACGGGCACTGATTGACAAGGTCATTTCAGAGCAGCAATTCCAGGTTTCGTCTTTTGTTGATGAGTCATCGACCCAAGCGTTTGGAAAGCTGCTGGGTGCGGAGACCATTATTTCAGGATCCGTGTCAGAGTTGAACGATGCCTTTTATATCAACGCCAAAGTGGTGGGGGTGACATATGGAAACCTTTTGACTTCTGTGGATGTAGAGGTCGATAAGGACAGCAGGCTGGTGGCGCTCTACAGGGCACCGTTGCCAAAGCCCCGGAAAGAACCCTCAAAACCCAGAATTTTCAGAGCCAGGGGTATCGGTGTCCCTTCAGCAAAACACAAGAACCCCACCTTAGCCAGGACGCTCGCCGCGAGGGCAGCCCAGGCAGATGCGATGCGGAATCTGGTACAGCAAATTGAGGGTGCCCAGATAGATTCTAAAACCACTGTCAAGGACTTTGTTGCCGAGAGCGATCAGGTGAATGTTCAGGTAAATTCGTTTCTCAGGGGTGCCAGGATCATCGATAAAAGAGAAATGTCGGATGGTGCGGTGGAGGTCGAAATGGAAGTGGAAGTGCCGGGTGAGTTCTTCGACGGACTCAACAAATAAAATTGCTAAGCGATTTTATTTACACTTTGTGTGGTATTTGCCCTATCGGGCGACATTTCGCCTTCGGCGGTCATTGATGGTCATTAGCCCTTCGGGCGTCATTCATTGTAGCTCATAGCTGATTGCTCGTAGCCACGATAAATGACACGAAGTAAATGACCACCAATGACGCGAAGCTAATGACAATGTTTTCCCTCTAACCCTTGGAACCTCTGCCCCTTAAACCCTATATTCTTTATCTCCCAAACAAAGCCCTCTGTATCTCCCTGTCAACGGCTTTCCCGGCCGTGGCAGATAGTTTCTTCAGTGTTCTGCGGCCGGCTTCGTCTCTGTCGGGGCCGGCGCCTTTGGTGGATACATCCACATTCCCGAGTTCGGTGTTGGACGACAGGTCGAAGATTTTGATCACCGCCCGGGCTTTGGCAATGATGAGGGCAGACCCGGAACGGGTGTCCAGCAGGGTCGCCCTGGCTTCTCCGACCACTGCCAGATCCGCTATTTCCGAAAGTTTTTTCAACTTCGGGGCGAGACCCGGTCCACCGGTCAGATCATAGGCTTCCAACTGATACTCCCGCGGTATTTCCTTTATGATCTGCAGTTTGGATCGCCCCAGAGATTGGATGACATGGTTTTTCAGATAGGATTCGCGCTGTTCGTATCCAAGGTTGTATTCACTGATCAACACGGCGACGCGGATTTCTTCAATGGGTGGGAGTTCATATGTGAACTGGGCATATACGGGTGCGATAATTGCCGACAGTTCTTTCTGAATTTTGGGGTCCGACGGGTAAACATTGATATACACTCTTATCTTATTGATTTTTTCACCAGTGGGACCCAGGTTGCCTGCAGTGGAGGAAACCAGGCCGTCCTGATCAGATCGCGTGTACGGGTCTACATTGCCGGAACCCTGGACAAATGCAAACATGATGGGGACGGATGGAACCGGCTGATTGTTAAAGAAAACCTTCAATCGCAGCGCTTGGGGGAGATTACCACCGACGATACCCTTCTGATTGTCGCCGCCCAGTATCTCAAGTGAGAATTGTGACATGAGCTTGGTCACATCGGTCTGAAGCCTTGCTAATGTGCTGGAGATATCTCTGTGGATCATCCGTGGTGCGATTATTCCCAGATACTGATTTTTTCTCACCGCCAGAATCAGCTTTTTTATGGCCAGACCATAGGCAGCCACGGATCGATGCACTTTTGGAAGACTTTGCCTGCTCTTTTCAGCTTCCATGGTCATGACAGCGGCATTTGACTTGAGAACGGTGATTTCATCCGAGATTTTCTTGCCCTGTGCCACCCGATCCAGAACTGCAAGTGAAACCATCCGGTCGTGTTTTTTATCATGGTAACGACTTTCGATTCGGACCCCCTCCACCTTTATTTTGACGTAGGCAGCGGTTTTTTCCCATATATCTCTCTGGCTCAATGTTTCTCCAGCGCCTGATGACGCTTCCCGTTCAAAACTGGAGGAAAGCTGCTGAATAACGACCTCGATTTGCTTGGCAACCTGTGCAATGGATTTTGAATCTGCTTCGGCCTGTGCGGCCGCTGTATCACTATATTTTATATCGGCACTTCCCACTCCGGTGATGAAGCGGTCTGAAGGAAACCGGTCAATACCGCCGGTGTCGATCCAGCTTGGGGCTACCTGAGTATCTTTTTGAACCTGTTTGGCTTGCCCGCTGCAAGAGAGAACCAGGACCTGGAGGATGAGCAGAGAGGTAACCAGCATGGTTTTTTTCATAACCGTCTCCTTTGGATGTCGGGGAAATAAGGAGTCCCAAAGCACAGTTTTGATTTTTTTGTTCGTTGATTGGCATCATTATCAAAAAAGTTCAAAAAAAATTCAACACAAATATATCTGCATTTCGGTTGCGCAAGCGCTGTCAATTACGTTATACTTACACCTGAGTTGAGCGTTTCAAATATTAAGAATATGGGATTTAGGAATAATTTCAAAGGATTTGATTCATTTGAATTCTCATGCAAGCGGCATCCTTTACGTGGTGGCCACCCCCATAGGAAACATGGCGGATATCACATTTCGGGCGATCCAGACGCTAAAGGATGTCGCTTGCATTGCAGCGGAAGACACCCGCCATACCAGGCGGCTGCTAATGCATTACGCGATCCGCAACAGCATGATTTCTCTTCATGAGCACAATGAAAACCAGCGAGCAGACGCGTTGATCAAACGCTTAAAGCGTGGTGAGTCCATCGCACTTGTTTCTGATGCAGGCACGCCAACACTCTCCGACCCGGGTTATCGTTTGATCAGGGAAGCCATCGCATCGGGAATCCGTGTCGTCCCGATACCGGGCGCCTCTGCTGTGCTGGCTTCACTCTGTGCGTCAGGACTGCCCACCGATGCTTATGTGTTTATGGGGTTTTTACCCCGCAAGGAAGGTAAACGACAGAAAATTCTGAAATCTTTGGTCAATGAAAAAAAAACCATGGTCTTTTTCGAGTCGCCAAGGCGAATCAGCGTGCTGATCAGCGATCTGATAAGAAGGCTGGGGGATCGGCAGGGGGTCTTGTCACGGGAGATGACCAAGCGTCATGAAGAATTTGTCCGCGGAAACCTGACCGAGATTCTTGATGTGCTGGCAGATCGTCTGGAAATCAAAGGAGAATGCACACTGGTCGTAAAAGGGGGCGCTCTGCAGAAAATACCCGGTGCGGAGGCCCTCAGAGAAGAAATCACCCAAGGGCTTCAATGCGATGGGTTGAGGCTTTCCAGCCTGGTAAAAAATATCGCTGACCGTTACGGTCTGCCAAAGAAACAGATTTATACCGAGGCCCAAAAAATTAAGAATCATCTCCAAAAAAAGACTAATTAGGTTTTCCATGAAACATAACAACACCAGATCGAATTCCGCCCATCGGATCTTTCCGGTTATACTCCCTGTTCCCCCCAAGGACCATGGGCTAAAGGGCAGGGAACGGGTTGTGGCCCTGAGTCGTCTGGCACGTCAGGCCCTTGAAATTTGTGCAGACAAAGGACGAATTCAGCTTGGAAAGCTCCTAAAGGATGCCAACGGCGCGCCCATGCCTTTTGATGGCCATTACTGGTCCCTGTCACACAAGCCAAAATACGTGGGTGCGGTAATCTCTCTTCAAAAAACCGGGATCGATATAGAAGAAGTCAGGACCCTTTCAAACCCCATGTTCAAAAGAGTGGCCGGTGATGGGGAGTGGCGGCTCGGGGGATCCCGCTCTGAGATGCTTTTTTTTCGATTCTGGACGGCCAAGGAGGCTGTTTTGAAGGCCGAAGGTGTTGGTATGGCCGGGCTTTCGAATTGTGTGGTCAAGTGCTTATTGGACCGGCAGCATATGGAAATTGTTTATCAGAACAAAAGATATCTCATCGAACAGGTCTATTTCAACGGTCATATTGCGGCGGTTGTCAAAAACAGACTCGACAGTCAATGGACGATTCAGCACACCCATGTCAAAAGGAGTGAGGAACCATGCAACGAATTATCATTGCCGACGATGAAATCATTATTGCTTCCCAAATCGGAGAATGTCTGACAGCGAACAACTACAAAGTTGTTGGAATGGCCTCTTCGGGTGTGGAAGCCGTTGAGATGGCTCTGGATCTAAAGCCGGATCTCATGCTGATGGATATTGTGATGCCCGGAAAACTGGATGGGATCTCGGCTGCGGCAAAGATCAACAAGGCCCTCAATATACCGGTAATTTTTCTGACGGCCTATGCGGATGAAGAGATGATCCAGCGGGCCAAACCCATTGGGCCCTATGCCTATGTTTTAAAACCCCTGCAGGAGAGACAACTCCTTGCCGCCATTGAAATTGCACTGCACAAGAACATCATGCAGCAACAACTTAAAGAAGCTCATGACAAGTTGGAACAGCGGGTGGATGAGCGGACAAGGGAATTGAGAATCAAGTCTGAAAACCTCGAGGAGATGAATACGGCCTTGAAGGTGCTCTTGAAGAAGCGCGAGGAAGATAAAAATGAACTCGAGGAGCAGGTTATCTACAATGTCAAGGAACTGGTCATGCCTTTTCTGGAAAAGATCAAAGCGAGCCGATTGGACAACCGGCAGAAGACCATTGTGGAAATTCTGGAATCGAATCTAAACGATATTGTATCGCCTTTTGCGAAATCCCTGTCCACACGCTATTTGAACTTGACGCCCGCTGAGATGCAGATTGCCAACATGGTTAAGCATGGTAAAACCACCAAAGAAATTGCTGAGACACTCTTTTTATCTGCACGTACCATCGAGTCCCACCGGGACAGCATCCGGCAGAAACTGGGGATCAAGAACAAGAAGGCCAATCTGCGGACACACTTGATGTCGTATAGTTAGTAAAGGGTCCAAGGGTCCGAGGGTGATACAGGGGTTCGAGGGTAGCTGACAGCTGTGAGCGGCCAGCAGCATCCCAGCCTCCAAGCATTCCAGCGTCCCAGCATACAAGGTTTCGAGGATTCAAGGTTTCGAGGGTCCAAGGGGCATACCCCGTTGACAGATAAGCTTTAAAAATAATTAGATCAGTATACAGGAGACGCGCATTAGCCAACTGGGTTCTTGAAGTTTTTTTTCTAATAAAGTGGGATAAATGATTCAAATGGAGGTAGAATATGGAGATTACATTTTACGGCGGTGTCAGAGAAGTAACCGGGTCGATGCACCTGTTAACGACCGGTCAAGATCGTATTCTTCTTGACTGTGGTATGTTTCAGGGGCGTCGAAAGGAATCATATGAAAAGAACCAGGTGATGCCGGTCGACCCTGCCACCCTTACCAACGTGGTGCTGTCTCACGCCCATATCGACCATTCCGGGCGGCTGCCCGTATTGATAAAACAGGGTTTCAATGGCCGGATTTTTTGTACGCGCGCAACAGCAGATGCTTGTACTTACCTGTTATTGGATGCAGCCCACATACAGGAGTCGGATGCATCTTATCTGAACTACAAGACATTACGGAACCATCTCACCCAGATGAAAAGGGAGACGAACAGCGGTAAAAAAAATCAAAGAGACACCCGGGAAATTCAGAAGATCCTCAAGAAAAAACGCCATCAACTGGATGTGGAAAGCATTGACCGTTTGATGGCCGACCACGGAATCAGCAGCGTCCGGCCCCTGTATACCATCGGTGATGCCGAGGATACGCTTGAGATTTTTGATGGGTATCCCTACGAACATCCGTTTTCTGTTGGGAAAGGGATAAGCTGTACGTTCTATGATGCCGGGCATATTCTGGGATCAGCCTTCAGCATGTTCCGGATCCAGCAAAACGGAAAATCTGCTACTGTCTGTTATACAGGCGATATCGGACGGTTTGGAAAGTCCATTATCCGCGATCCCAGTACCTCTTTTGCGGAAGAGGACAGGGATGTGGATTTGTTGATCATGGAGAGCACATATGGTGATCGACTGCATGAACCTGTCAAGGATTTGAAACCGGGCTTGAAGCGCATACTGACCGAGACGCTGGCGCGTGGCGGATCAATGCTGATACCATCCTTTGCTTTTGGGCGAACCCAGGAATTATTGTATACACTCCATGAGCTATACAACGAGGGTGAAACACCGCGTGTACCGATTTATGTGGATAGCCCCTTAGCGACAAAATTAACACAGGTTTTCGGCGAACATCCTGAAGTGTATGATGCCGAAACGCACAAGACTTTTCTCAAAGATGGTCGGAATCCTTTTTGTATGGGACAGATTCACTTTGTTTCTTCCGTGGAGGAGTCCATGGCCTTGAACAGGAATGAGAAGCCCCACATTGTTATTTCGGCATCTGGTATGTGTGAAGCAGGACGGATTCTTCACCATTTGCGTTACAAGATCCACAACCCGAAACATACCATTCTGATCGTTGGCTACATGGCCGCCAACACGCTGGGCCGCAGGATCCTCGAACAGGGAACGGCATACCAGGAGGGGGGACGAAAGGGTTCCCCACCACTGGTGAAAATCCTGAACAAGGAATATCCCCTGGCAGCCAGGGTTGTTAAACTAGGCGGCTTCAGCGCCCATGCCGATAAAGAGGAAATGTGTCATTTCCTGAAGTCGTCCAACCTGAATATCAAAAAGATTGCCCTGGTTCACGGCGAAGAAGAACAATCCCTCTCTTTTGAAGAGACCCTGAAACAAGAGGGATATAATGTCTTTGTACCAAAGGTGGGGGAGACGGTGGGGATAGGATAAAAAGAGTCCGAGGGTTCGAGGGGGATACAAGGGTTGGAGGGTGGCTGAAAGCTATAAGCCTGTAAGCGATAAGCGACTTATAGCTTAAAGCTTATGGCTAAAAGCAACAATAAATGACGCGCGTAGCGCTAATATCGTCCGAAGGACAAATAAAATCGCGCAGCGATTTTATTCGGGAAAAGACAAGGACGTCATAAACACTTCCTGAAAATCAGGATGCCGTGCCAGATCGATTACACGGATTGATTGGGCCAGCTCCAGTGCTTTTTGCCGGTGGGTCTCATCAAAAAGGGTCAGGATGGCCCCGGCCCCGGCAGCATTGCCGACAATGTTCAGATCGACCCTATCCATTTCAGGAAAAAGACCGATGGTCAAGGCATCCTGCTTGTCAATGTAACTGCCGAACGCCCCGGCTATCAACATCTTGGATGGTTTTAAAATGCCTGTTTCACGACAGAGCAGATGGATGCCTGTATAGAGGGCGCCCTTTGCGAGTTGAATGGCCCGAACATCGGTTTGTGTAATGGTAATGGCGCGATTCGTCCGCGTGTGTTCTGCCGCAACGAGAAGGTATTGGGGGAGCTCGTTTTCATCGCACAGAAAAACGTCCGGGAAGCGGTTGTTGAGCAGACGACCGTCTGTTGATATCAACCCTGTTTTGTAGAGTTCGGCAATGGCGCTGACAACACCGGATCCGCATATACCGGAGGGTTGTCTGGGGTTTGCCGGATCTTTTTGTATGACCGAGCAACTGGCCTTGCCTGTTTGGGTATCGATCCGGACGGCATCGATGGCACCGGATACGGCATGCATGCCATGACGGATGGATGCGCCTTCAAAAGCTGGACCCGTGGCACAGGATGTCGCTGAAAAATGGCCTTGATCCAGAAGGACCACTTCACCGTTTGTACCCACATCGATGAGCATGGTGCCATCGTCCCAATGTTCATGATCTGCAGCGAGTACAGCCGCAAGCACATCGGATCCGAGGAATCCCGAAATCAGGGGGAGGGTAATGATATTGATCGTGTCACTGAAATTGAAACCGATTTCGGTGGCTGAAAATGATCGCTCTTCCTTGAAGCGTGGTTCATAGGGGTATATACCGATAGCGGTGGGGTCTTCTCCGACAAACAAATGAATCATGGTGCTGTTGCCTACCACAACCATTTTAATCAGCTGGTCAGGAGCGACGTCTGTCGATCGACACAGGGAGTGTACACCCCATTCGATGGCATTGGAGGCCATTTTCTGAAGCTTCGACAGATTTTCCTCATGCTGGCAGACCGCTGTAATACGGCTCATCACGTCGTCCCCGTAAATCACCTGAGGATTCCGCATGGAAACAGAGGCCTTGACCGTATGATGGTTGAGATCACACAGGTAGGCAGCAATGGTTGTGGTGCCCAGGTCTATTGCGATGCCAAATGCTTCAGGTGTTCCCGGAGCGGGCTTTTTTGCAGACCTCATTTCGGGGAGGAGGGTAGGCCCTTTCTGGGCGACTTCAGGTGCAAGGAGCGTCTGTGCTGGTATGCGGATGGCAAGATTGCCGGATGCCGACACCTGGCAGGCAAGTCTGAGACCGGTCCGAAGGTTTTTTTCCCCCAATGAGCGGTTTTCGGCTTCGGTAGGCAAAGAGACCTGAGCTCGATATTCGTCGGAGATCTGAATACGGCACTTGCCGCATTTCCCTTTGCCTCCACAGTCAGCGCGGAGCAGAATTCCGGCATTGATAAGCGCTTCCAGTATTGATTGATGCGTCTGTATTTGAATCTGTCGATTTTCCGGCAGCAGTGTCAATTCAATTTTATCTTGATTCATGGGCAACTCCAGTATTTTTATGTACAAAAGGGTGTTTCTGCAATTAGCGCCATATGGCAAAAGATATCTGATATGTCAATAGGCCAGCGTGGAAGCAGAAAAAAAGAGTTGCATGTTCCTGTGTTAACCAATTGACATGGTTGCCGCAGAGAGGCATTGACAGGGGGTCTAAAGATGCAGGGTCTTCCGAATCCATAATACATAAGCTTTTACTCTTGACATTTTAGTTTTCCTATTGTAATCCGCTGTACAGCAATGTTATTCTTGGTAGAACAAAACCAAATTAAAAGGGGGGAGCACATGACAAAAGCAGAATTAATTGAGCAGATGGCAAAAGACGCAGGTATTTCAAAGGTCGCCGCTGGCGCATCACTCGACTCTTTTATGGGCAATGTAACAAAAGCGCTCAAAAAAAGAAACGGCAAGGTAACCCTGGTGGGCTTTGGCACATTCAAGAAAGTCTATCGCAAAACGCGTAAGGGCCGTAATCCGCAGACCGGTGAAGTCATCAAGATCAAGGGCAAAAACGTCGTCAAGTTTTCTGCCGGCAAAAAACTGCTCGACTACCTCTAAGCCTCATCCAGAAAAAAACCAGGGGCAATCATGCGCTGGGCGTGTGGTTGCCCTTTTTTTATTTCCTACTCTGAGTGATAGCCCATATTACCGCATCGACGGTGTCAGAGGCTGTCCCGCATAGTCCACTATAGCGGAACAACCTCTTCCTTGTATCTGCGGCAATCTCAGCAATCGCTCAGATTAGGCTCATCTTTTTAAAGTTATCAGCTGCCAGCTATTGGGAAGCCTATGGCTAATCGCTAATGCTGGTTTTTAACGTTGAGTGCCCAACCGTCTCCGATTTCACCTGTCAAAAAAACATATACATTTATATTTACATTGACATTTACATTATTTGCCGGGTATGCTGGATTTCCATCGGCAACAAAGACATTTCCCGGTGAAACCGGTGACTTTTTAGCCCGGATAATTCATGAAATATTCGGATTAGATAAACAGGCGTATGTGCCAATGCAAGCACGATCACAACTTACCCAAAAGCAGGAGCAATTCCTGACGTATCTACGGCGGGAGATCGATCGGGCAGGTCAGATGCCGAGTCTTCGCCAGGCAGCCCTGGATCTGGGGGTGAGCCATGCCGCTGTCGCACAGAGTCTGAGAGTTCTCGAGGCAAAGGGTTATGTCAAACGGGAAGGACGCTACAGCCGATCGGTTCATCTTTTGAATCGTGCACGTGAAGTGGCTGCGCGCCAGCGTTGGCGGGAGGTACCGATTATCGGCCGTGTGACAGCGGGTCTGCCCATGTATGCGCAGCAGGAATGGGATGGGAGCATCGTTCTTGATGCAACGGTCTATCACGGGCAGAATCTTTTTGCACTCCGCGTCGATGGTGATTCCATGAAGGATGTGGGGATCCTGAATAATGACCTGGCCATTTGCGAACCCCGCCAATATGCTCAAAACGGAGAAATTGTCGTGGCATTGATTCATGGTGAAGAGGCAACGGTCAAACGGTTTTACCTCCACAAGGATCATATCGAACTCCGTCCGGAAAATCCCCGTTACAAATCCATGCACTACGGGTTTGGTGATGTGCTGATTCAGGGGAGACTCGTCGGAATCCAACGCTCCCCATGTCTTTGATGGAGCGATCTTACCGCATCCGCTGTGTTGCATGCCATTCGCAGTAGTAAACTACGGCTTCATGGCCCGACGCCTTGCGGCTACGGCAAGCTTGCTCCATCAAATTACATGCGCAGGTGGTGTACCATAAGCTGTAAGCGATAAGCGGCTTACAGCTTATCGCTCATGGCTAAATGCAACAATAAATAACGCGCGTAGCGCTAATATCGTCCAAAGGACAAATGTCGCGCGCAGCGCAAATGACAGCCCCAGGCGTAGTGACGCCTGCAAGGCAAATGACGCCCGCAGGATAAATGACGTGCGCAGCACAAATGACACAACACATGATCAGAAGTATCGTTGCCACATCCGTGTCGGCACCAGCGGCTATTCGTATGCGGAATGGGCAGATGCAGGATTCTATCCCCTGGATACAAAGCCGGGTCGGATGCTGACGTGCTACGCGCAGATATTTTCCGTCACCGAACTGAATTACACCTGGTATCAGATGCCGAAATCGCAGGCCATCGAGCGGATGCTGCAGCAGGTTTCTCCGGATTTTCAGTTTGCCGCCAAGCTGATCCGCTACTTGACCCATGAGATCGATAAGGATGCCTGGCGTGGGTATGTGAAACAGTACAGGGACGGTATTGCCCCACTCGTGCAGTCAGGGCAGCTGGCAGCGGTTTTGCTTCAGTTTCCGCCTTCTTTCCACCGGGTTCCCAAAAACAGGCACTACCTGGCGGCATTACTGGATGAACTCGATGGACTGCCTATGGCAATCGAGTTCCGGCATGTGTCCTGGGCAGTAGAAAGTGTCTATGCCGAGCTCGAACAGCGCAGGGTGACACTTGTTACCGTGGATACGCCGGACATAAAAGGATTGTTTCCAACGGTCGATATTGTTACAAGCCCGGATCTTTTTTATGTCCGTCTGCATGGCCGTAATACCAGGGGATGGCGCTCCGGAAACATGCAAAAGCAGTTCAACTATGATTATGCCGACAATGAATTGCGTGAATGGGCGGAAGAGCGGATCGAGAAGATGGCCGAACATACCCGGAACGGCCTGATCTTTTTCAACAACCATGTTCAGGCCCAGGCACCCGGAAATGCCATGAAACTGGCAGGGATGTTAAAGACCGGGGGGCTAATTTGAGGGTTGGAGGGTCTGAGGGGGACACAAGGGTTCGAGGGTGGCTGAAAGCTATAAGCCATAAGC
Source organism: uncultured delta proteobacterium (assembly GCA_963842925.1). Lineage (GTDB taxonomy): Bacteria > Desulfobacterota > Desulfobacteria > Desulfobacterales > B30-G6 > B30-G6. The sequence continues at coordinate 183,749 of CAWJIL010000003.1, read as the reverse complement.
TCTAAGCGGCTTATAGCTTAAAGCTTATGGCTTATGGCTACAACAAATAACGCGCGTAGCGCTAATATCGTCCGATAGGACAAATGTCTATACATGCCGCCCGCAGGGCAAATAACGTGCGCAGCACAAATGTCGCGCGAAGCGCTAATATCGCCCGAAGGGCTAATGACCACCAATGACAGCCGCAGGCGCAATATCGCCCGCAGGGCAAATGACACGCGTAAATAGAAATATATCGTGTTACGTTTTTGGTTTTACGTTTTAGGTACGTTCCGAGCTATGAGAAATAACATGTTCCGCGCCATCATCCACATTAATATTGCTGATTTCGCCGTGGCTGTCGAGCGGGTGGTGGATCCCCGGCTGGTGAACCGGCCGGTCATCATTGCGCCCAAAGGCTCTGCGCGGGCAGCGGTGTACGACATGAGCGAAGAGGCTTATCAAAGTGGGGTTCGCAAACATATGGCGCTGAAAAGGGCCCTGCGTCTGTGCCGGGATGCCCGTACGTTGTCACCACATCCGGATCGCTATGAACGGGCCATGAAGGCGCTTCTGAAACAGGTCCTTCCTTATTCACCCCGGATTGAGAGCGGTGACAGGGACGGGCATTTGTTTGTGGACGTTACCGGAACCAGCCGGCTTTTGGGCCCTCCCATCGATGTTGCCTGGCGTATGAGCCGGCATGTGAAGGCCGGGCTTGGCCTGAACCCCATATGGTCGGTAGCGCCCAACAAGCTGGTGGCCAAGGTGGCCACCAGGCTGGTCAAACCCATGGGAGAATATGTTGTCGGGGAAGGCGAAGAACAAAAGATTCTGGCGCCGCTTCCCATCTGGTTTGTTCCGGGAATCGAGCGGGATGATCTTCTCAAGTTGCGGGAACTGAACCTGTCCACGGTGTCGCAGGTTGCGGCACTGCATCTGGCACACCTGCAGGTTCCCTTTGGCAGTCGTGCCAGGTTTTTATATGAATCGGTCCGGGGCATTGATAATTCTCCCGTGCTTCCCGTGGGTAAAGAACGTCCGGTTGTCAGGATCGGTCACGAGTTCAGTGAAGACACCAACGATCTGCCCATGTTGGAACAGATACTGTATCGGATGACCGAGGAAGCCGGCCGTAAACTGCGCCGGCAGCGGCTGGCTGCACGTCGGATCAGTATTACCCTTGACCATTCCGACGGTATTCGGCGTTCCCGCCAGTTTGCCGCCAAGCCGGCAACCGCCAATGACCTGACCCTTTTCAGACTGGCCCGGCAGGCGTTGTTTCTTGCATGGGCCCGCCGGGTGCGTATCCGACACATGTGCCTGGTGTGCGACCGGCTGGTGTTCCCGCCGGCCCAGCTGGCGCTGTTTCCGGAACACCAAAAAGAAAAGCAGAAGCAGGACAACCTCGTGACAGTCCTGGATCGCATCCGTGACCGTTTCGGCCGGGACATGATTCGCATGGGCAGGACCCTGGCTGCGTAATCGCGAACAGTTTAAAAACATCACGAAAACACGAAAGTTCGAAAACACGAAAAAAACAATGAATGAAATAGAGCGTTAAATCCGAAGCACGAATATCGAAATCCTAAACAATACTGAATGACCAAAATACAAATGATCAAAACAAGACTTCGGCGGTACAAGAAAAGGGCATATGTTTGGGGTGTTTGAGTATTCGACTTTTGGATTTGTTTCATATTTCGATATTTGAATTTAGAATTTTATCACACCAAATCTGGCCAACAGTTAACCTTTACAGGTCGAATCCGTGCCGGTTTTTTAATGGATATCAATGATGGTCCCCTTATGTGTTCGATCAAATTATTCCCTCATGTGGGGTGTCGATTCCATCAAAACCATCTGTCGGGCTGCTGCGCGTATGGGTTACAAGCGGCTGGCACTGACAGATACCGATAATCTTTATGGCTTGTGGACATTTCTGTCAGCATGCCGGCAGGAGGGGCTCCAGCCCATTGTCGGTGCAGAACTGACCGACCCGCATGCAAAGAGACGGGTGGTCTGTCTGGTTGAAAATGCCGAAGGGTATGGCAATCTTTGCCGTATCCTGACCCGGCGCCATCTGAGTGCAGATTTTACCATTAAAGAAGCGGTCCTGGCACATGCCCGGGGATTGTGTTTTCTTGTCACGGATCCAGACCTTATGAAAGCATGGCATGATGCCGGTATTTGGGTGGCGGCCCACATGCCGCGTAGACCACTTTTAAGGAGCCATCCCCTCTGTTGTATGGCCCACCATCTGAAAGTTCCCCTGGTTGCGACACCCAGCAGCTTCTTTCTGTCTTCCGAAGACGTGTCGATTCATCGACTCCTCAGGGCGATCGACAAGAACACGACCTTGTCCCGGCTACAAGATGGGGATGCCGCTCCGGCCGACGCATGGCTGGCATCTCCTGAAACATATGCCGCACGGTTCGCCATCTGTCCAGAAGCCATCCAGGCAAGCCGGAAAATTGCTGCACGACTGACGTTTACCGGACCTTCATTCGGTACGGTCATGCCGCCGTGGCAGGATCATAAGGGCCGATCGGCCACCGTTTGCCTGCGGGATGCGGTCTACAAAGGTGCAAGGGGGCGTTATGGCGGAGAACTGGCAGAGCCGGTTGTCGAACGGATCGAAAACGAGCTTCGAACCGTGGATGACATGGGGTTTTCCGCTTACTTTCTGGTTGTTCGTGATATTGTCAGGCATAGCCCGCGTACATGCGGCAGGGGGTCGGGAGCGGCATCCATCATTGCCTACTGCCTTGGCATCACCAATGTCTGTCCTCTCAAGCACAATCTCTATTTTGAACGATTTTTAAATCCCGGACGGAGCGACCCGCCGGATCTTGACGTGGACTTTGCCTGGGATGAACGGGATGCCGTCTTGGACAGGGTTCTGGCAAAATACAGCGGCCACGTGGCCATGGTATCGAACCATGTTTGTTTTCAGCCCCGTATGGCATTGCGTGAGGTTGCCAAAGTCTTTGGATTGCCGGACAGGGAGATCCGGACTCTGACGAAACGGCTGCCTTTTTATTTGCGGGCGGGTGAAACCGACGCCGCCCTCGAAACAAGACTCCGGCAGCTGCCGGAGCTCAAAAACATGGACTATCCAGAGCCCTGGCCCCGGATCATTCACCTGGCTCACAGGATCACCGGTATTCCCCGCTATCTTTCGGTTCATCCCGGGGGGGTGGTGATTACACCGGACCCCATTGACACATATGTGCCCCTGGAGATGGCCCCTAAGGGGGTTCCCATTCTTCAATGGGAAAAGGACGGCACAGAAACAGCCGGTCTGGTTAAAATCGATCTTCTGGGAAACAGAAGCCTTGGCGTTATCCGCGATGCCGTGCGAAATGTTCACCGGAATGATGGGGATCTTGACGAATCCTGCTGGGAGCCGGAGGACGACTTTGCCACACAGGAGGCCATCGCCCAGGGTCATACCATGGGATGTTTTTATATCGAAAGCCCGGCCATGCGTCTTCTGCAAAAGAAATCAGGTCTGGGGGATTTCGAGCACCTGGTCATTCACAGCAGTATCATACGCCCGGCAGCCAATAAGTTCATTCAGGCGTATATCCAGCGCCTGCATGGCGCCAGGTGGGATCCGATTCATCCCCTCCTGGGTGATGTTCTCGACGAGACCTTCGGGATCATGGTTTACCAGGAAGATGTGTCCCGGGCCGCCGTGTCCATCGCCGGCTTTTCGCATGCCGAGGCAGATGGATTGCGGAAAGTGTTGTCCAAGAAGGATCGTGAACACAAACTTCGGGATTATCGTGATCGGTTTTTCACAGGGGCGGCATCACGGGGCGTGCCCAGGGAAAAAATATGCGCGGTCTGGGAAATGATCATGAGTTTTAGCGGGTATTCTTTCTGCAAACCCCACAGCGCATCCTATGCCCGTGTATCTTTTCAGGCGGCATATCTCAAGGTGCACTTTGCGGCAGAGTTCATGGCAGCCGTTATCAGCAATCAGGGCGGATTCTACAGCACCTTTGCTTATGTTTCCGAAGCCCGCCGCATGGGGCTTACCATTCTTCCACCCGATATCTGCCACAGTGACATTGCCTGGAAAGGAAGGGATTTTTCGGTGCGCGTAGGCCTCTTCTCCGTGAAAGGGCTCTCGAAAAAATGCCAGGAATTGATTGTGTCCGAGAGAGAAAAGAGTATATTTCGAAGTTTTCAGGATTTGTTGCAGCGGGTTCGACCGGATGACTCAGAGACGCGGGCGTTGATCAACTGTGGTGCGCTGGATGCTTTTTGCCGTGATGGGAATCGGGCCGGGCTTATGTGGACGTTGGCCCAATGGCAAAAGGATTGCTCGGTTAAATCCAAAAGCCGAGACCTTTTCCATGGAGCAGAGGGGTATCTGCCGCCTCCCCGGCTTCCAGATACAGACCAACTGGAACGTCTACGCAGGGAATTTATGGTACTGGGGTTTTTATGTGATCGCCATCCCATGACACTCTACCGGACAGAGCTCAAGCAACTTCGTCTTGTTCAGGCGGTTCGCATAAACAGTTTTATCGGCAAACGGATTCGGTTTGCCGGATGGCTCGTGACCGGAAAGCGGGTTCAGACCAAGCACGGCGATACCATGGAGTTTCTGACTTTCGAAGACGAGACCGGTATTGTAGAAACCACTTTTTTCCCCAAGACCTATGAGCGGTTCTGTCACATGGTCGACCGTAACCGTCCGTATGTGCTGGCAGGAAAAGTAGAGCTTGACTGGGGCGCAACCACCCTGACGGTGGATTACGTGGCAGCCCTTGCCCCGCTGAACCGGGTTGATAAAAAGAGAGAAAGCGTATAAGAGCAGGGTTCGAGGTTTCCAGGGTTCCAGGGTTCGAGGGGATAAGCAATCAGCCATAAGCGGTAAGCTGCTTACAGATGAGGGCCAAGCGCAACGCAATAAACCCAAAAACGCAACGAACTCAACAAACTCAACAAACGCAACGAACCCAACAAACCCAATAAACGCAATGAACCCCAAAAACGCAGTTATAAATATCTCCGTGCGAGATCTCGTGGAACGCTTTGTTCGTGCCGGTGATCTCACCAGCGGCGTTTTCATTCCGGACCGGGCCACGGCGGCCATCGCCCTTCACCAGAGAATCCAGCAATCGCGACCGGAGGTCTATGAGCCCGAAGTTGTCATTTCGCATATCTGTAATCCGGTCCCTGGACCATCCATATTTCAGGCAGAATCGATGGCATTTTCCGGTATGCGGATCGTATGGTTATAGAGGAGATCAAGACGACCGTTCGAAACCCAAAAGATTCTGGAGATGCAGAAAATCCGCACCACTGGGCTCAGTTGAAGCTCTATGCGTACATGCTCAGCATGGAACATGATCTCGAATCCGTTGACACCTGTCTGACCTATGCCCGCTTACATTCGAATGCCACATGGGAGATCCAGCGAACTTTCAGCCGTACCGATCTCGAAGCGTTTTTTTCCCCATTGATATTGCGCCTGGTTCAGCGTACCGAGAGGTATTCAACACTTTCAGAACCTGCGTGATCAGTCCATCGACTCCCTCAGATTTCCCTTTGAGGAATGCCGGCGTGGGCAGCAGCACATGATGGAAGAGGTCTACCAGGCCATTGTCGACGGAGATCAGTTTCTCGTGCAGGCACCCACGGGCATCGGCAAAACCATGGCTGTGATTCTGCCGGCATTGAAAACCCTTTCCCAGGGGAAAATCGACCGGATGTTCTATCTAACGGCCCGGTCCACCGGTAAACAGGTGGCAGAAGAGGCCTTTGGTATTCTTATGGATCAGGGTCTTCGTCTGAAAATGCTTACCCTGACGGCCAAGGAAAAAATCTGTTTCGATGACGACGCCGAATGCAACCGGGATGAGTGTGACTTTGCCAAGGGGTATCATGACCGTATCGACGAGGCCATCACCCATGCCTTTGAAATGGACTGCTCTCAGCAGAGATGCCATCGAAGAGATTGCCAGGCAATATCATGGTGTGCCCGTTTGAGTTGTCCCTGGAGTTGTGTGAACTGGCAGATTGCATCATCTGCGATTACAATTACGTGTTTGATCCCCAGGCAAACCTGAGACGTTTTTTTTCCCGGCCGCGTGAGGCATACCTGTTTCTCGTGGACGAGGCCCACAACCTGGTGGATCGGTCCCGGGAAATGTTTTCAGCAGACATTCGGAAGCAGGCCTTTCTGGATGTCAGACGTCAGGTCAAGAAAGCGCTTCCGGATGTATATAGCGCTCTGGGAAAAGTAAACACACGCCTGCTTCGGTTCATGAAGGCCAGCCCGGATAGAGCCCAGGCGTTTGCGGAGACGGAACTGCCGGAGGATCTTTGGCTGGCTTTGAGTGACTTTATCAAGGCCTGTGAAAAATGGCTGGCACTCAACAGGGATGCTCCTTTTCGTGAAACACTCCTGGAACTTTACTTTGGCGTCACCCGCTTCCTAAAGGTTACGGAACTGTTCGACGCATCATACGCGGTCTGCTGTGAAAGGTTCGCAAAGGATTTCCGGGTCAGGCTTTTCTGTATCGATCCTTCGGGGCCATTAAGCAGGGTGCTGGAGAAAGGCCGGGCTACCATCTTTTTTTCCGCCACCTTGACGCCGACAGAGTACTTTCAGAAGATCTTCGGGTGCGGGGAGGCATCATCAGGGCTGGTCCTGGCTTCCCCTTTCCCCCGGGAAAATTTGTGTGTCATGGTTTCCAATGTGTCGACCCTTTTCAGGAACCGCCGCAACACCAAGGAAATGGTGGCGGGTCTGATCCAGTCTCTGGTCGCGCAAAAGATCGGCAACTATTTGATATTTTTTCCTTCCTATAGCTACATGACCATGGTAGTCAGATCTTTCGAAGCCCTTTTTCCGGAATTCGAGACGCTTGTTCAGACGCCTCGTCTGACCGAGATTGATCGAGAGCGTTTCCTGGAAAAATTCAGCCGACATAATGCATCGACGCTGGTTGGGTTTGCCGTCATGGGAGGGGTATTCGGAGAAGGGATCGATCTCGTGGGAGATCGTTTGACCGGGGCCGCTGTGGTGGGGGTGGGGATGCCGCCGCCCAATCTGGAAAGAGAGCTCATCAATGCGTATTTTGCCGAGCAATACAATGCCGGATATGAATTTGCATATATATTTCCGGGGTTTAACAAGGTTTTACAGGCTTCCGGTAGGGTGATCCGCTCTGAAACCGACCGGGGGGTGGTTCTGCTCATCGACCGCCGTTTTACATCCCGGAACTACCAATCCATGTTCCCTGACGATTGGAACCCCAACGATGTCCGTGATCCAGGCGATCTTTCCCGGGTGCTATTGGAATTTTGGGATTAGTTGTCTTCATCTGACCGATTTATTATGTATGAAGGAGGTAGTGGGTGGAAAAAACAGATCAGGTTTATGTGGACCTGCAAAAGCATCTGAATTCCCAGGCTGTGGGTTTTCCAGCAACGAAGTCAGGTGTTGAAATAAACATATTAAAGCATATTTTTTCACCCACAGAGGCTGAGATTGCCTCTTTTGTAAGCTACAGACAGGAATCCCTTCGTATTCTTTATAGTAGAGTCAAGCATCTGGTAGAATCACCCCAAGCCTTGGAGGCGCATCTTGACCGCATTCAAAAAAAGGGCGGCCTTGAGTACAGAATAAAAAAGGGTGAAAAGCATTATTGTACGGCACCCCTTGTGGTGGGTATGTATGAATTTCAACTGGAAAGACTGACGCCTGAATTTATAAAAGATTTCAAAGCATATACCTCTGACAGGCACTTCGGGATCGAATTTTTAAGTACAGAGCTTCCGCAAATGCGCACCATACCTGTCGCAGAAAGCATCCTTCCTCAGCATGATGTCAGCACCTTTGATGAAGTAACGAACCTGCTGGAACAGGCGCAAGGACCTTTTGTCATTATAGAATGTATTTGCCGTAAGAAAAAAAAGCTGGAAGGTGGTGCCTGCCATGTTACGGATCGTAAAGAAACGTGTCTGGCCATCCATGGCATGGCCGAGATGCTCCAGGCAGGCAATGTCGGCAGGACCATCAGTAGAGAGGAAGCCTTGTCGATTATAAAACAGAATCAAACAGACGGCTTGGTTCTACAGCCGTCAAATACCCGGGAAGCGGAGTTTATTTGCTCGTGTTGCGGGTGCTGCTGTGGGATGTTAAGCATTCACAAGAAACTTCCTAAACCATTGGATTTTTGGTCTTCCAATTTTCAAGCGTTTGTGGATGCCGAGGTATGCATAGGGTGTGGAAGCTGTGAAGAGAGCTGCCAGGTCGGAGCGGTGATCGTTTCCGAGCAGGAGCGATGTGCGGTTGTCAATCTGGATCGTTGTCTTGGTTGCGGGATTTGCATTGCTGACTGCTCGACGGAAGCCATATCCCTTGTGAAAAAAAGTACCGAAGTCGTACCGCCGCAAACACGTGAAGAATTGTATGACATCATCATGGAAAAGAAAAAAGGCAAATTAGGAAAAGCGCTGATCGCTGGAAAGTTTCTCATCGATGCTGTCCGAACAGGGCAGACACATCTTTTAAAATCATAGGCTGGTCAAAGGTCTTGATGATGATTGACAAGCACCATCGATATGGGTATACTTTCTTATAATTTTTTTCTGATTATTATCTCTACCTTACCAGGGGCGGTTCTCTATCGGCAGAATCGAATCCTGTTTCCTATCGAATTTTGCGCTCCATTGAACCGTAATAGCGAACGACAACCCCGTGGATAGCCGCGTGGTTCTTCAATAATCCATATGAATAAAATTTTTTAGTGCGAACCAATTTAGCACTGCAAAAAGCATCGTTAGTCTGGAACGAACCCTATGAATTTTGGAGGTTGGTATGAGTATTAAAGTCTTGATCAAAAGGACAGTTCCGCAAGAAAAATCCAGGAAAATGTTAAATTTGTTTATGGAGATGAGATCGCTGGCGACGGGTCAGGATGGTTATATTTCCGGTGAAACCTTGAAAAGTACTGACAGGCTTGATGTTTTTCTGGTCATAAGCACCTGGGCATCTTCAGCCGATTGGGAAAACTGGCTCAAGAACAAAGAGCGGCAGAAGATTCAAGGCAAAATAGATGCTTTGCTGGGTGGAAATACATCTTACGAAATGTTTCAGTATGGATTGAGAGAATGATGTTATTTTCTAATTAGAGGTGAAGAACATGGCAATTGGAATCTTAATAAAGCGTGTTACAAAACACGGGGTAGATGCAAAGGTGCTTTTGCCTCACATAATAGAATTAAGGTCCCTTGCCGTCCGACAGTCTGGGTACATTTCAGGCGAGACTTTTTTTAATTTGGATCGCCCTGAAGAATGCGTGGTTATAGGCCGGTGGACATCTTTGGAACATTGGCAGCAATTCAAAAAAAATCCGCTTCGCTCAGAGCTGATTGAAAAAATCGATAAACGTCTTGATAAAAAGGCCGAATACAATTTTTATGGTATCGGTCTCTGGTAGCCGTCGAATTGATGCGGATCCGGTCTTTTCGCACATGTAAATGTTGTGCTAGCGCATAGTATTGCTGAACTTTTCAAGCAAAGATAACTTTTCATTGAGAGGATGCCATGGTTGTCGTCCGGGGCAAGGCGCATGGTACACCATGCAGGGCGAAGACGGGGTCTCTCGGTCAAATGGCTTTGCCGCAGCCAAATCCACGGATTGAACCCTCGAAATCTGTCAAACTCTGCTACACATTGATGCACGTTGCTGAAACAGCTGGGATACGGGAGCTGGCCGATGGCGAATACGGGCCGCATGACAAGACGCTCGAGAATGGAATCGATCGACAAATCAACTATCTTCTTGATCAGGTGGGCTGTAGCCAGCCGGGGTTTCGCTTGCTAGATATCGGTTGCGGCTATGGTCGTCTATTGAGAAAAGCAAAAGCGCGTGGGGCCCGTGCGGTGGGCGTAAATGTTTCCGCTGAACAAGTGAATTATTGTCGTGATCAAGGCTTGCAAGTGTATTGTTGCACTTACCGCGACCTGCTTGAATCTCCAGAATGGCACGGGCAATTCGACGGTGTGATCGCCAATGGTTCCCTGGAACATTGGGTGCAACCCGAAGATGTCAAAGCCGGAAAAATGAATGAAATTTACAACGAATCATTCGCCATCGCCCACAAGGTGATGGATCCGGACACGCCGGACACCCGCTATGTTACAACGGCCTTGCATGTCAAACATGTGCTGAATCCGGATGACTTGTTAATGCCCTGGTATCGCCTGCCCCGCGGATCGAATCGCAGACAGTTCAGCCTGTTGCATCACTGGTTCAGTGGTTACTATCCTGTTTTGGGACAGATGGAAGCGTGTGCAAAACCTTATTTTTCACTTGAAAAGGAAGTTGACGGAACATTGGGCTACAAGGTTGCCAGTGAATATCGGATGGCGCGGATGCGGCGCGGATTATACACAAATCCGAAACTGGTCTGGGGTATTGTGAAGGCACTAATCCGACATCCATATACGACCGCCACATCACTTGAGGGCTACTTCATTGAGCAGGCCTGGGATTGGCAGTTCCGGGGCAAAGAACCGCCAACGACACTTCTGCGTCAGACCTGGAAGCGGAATGCGCAGGTTTCATTGTGACCACAGCAAGAAACTGCAATCAACCTGTTTGAACCGCAAAAGCGAGTGCCTTCCTCCTAGCTTAATGAGCGATGGCTGTTTGTAAGAAAGGCCTTATGAAAATACGTCAAAATTTTAAAGATACGACATTTCATATCCTTTCCACCTTAGTAATCCTGATATTATTTAATTGTTTTTCACCTGCATCGGCTAGCACCTATCCCACAGGAAACTGGCAAGTTTCTACTCCTGAGGAACAAGGGATGGAATCTCAAACCCTTGCCGAAATGATGGATTACATAAAGAAATACAGTTTCAACATTGATAGTATATTTGTTGTACGAAACGGTTTCAACGTTTTCGAAGCCTACTTCTGGCCATTTTCAAAGGGACAAAAGCATAATATTTATTCATGTACAAAAAGCATCATGTCCGCCTTAGTGGGCATTGCCATCGACAAGGCTTACATTCAAGATGTGAACCAATCCATCCTGGAGTTATTCCCAGCCCAAGCATTCGCCAATTATGGTGACCTTAAAAAGTCCATTACCCTTGAAAACCTGTTGATGATGACATCTGGCTTGAAATGCAGGGACTCATATCTTTATCGCTGGAAGGGCTTGCGTGAAATGCGATACAGCCCTGATTGGGCTCAATATGTTCTTGACCTCCCCATGGCGGATTCCCCTGGAGATAAATTCGAGTACTGCAACGGTGTTTCGTATCTTCTATCGGTTATCATCCAGGATACAACGAAAATGAGGACTTTGGACTTTGCAAAGAAACATTTATTTGAACCCCTTGGCATTGATGACATTGCTTGGGCAAACAGTCCCCAGGGTGTTGATATCGGATATGGCGAGATGTGGTTAAAACCTCATGACATGGCCAAGTTTGGATGGCTGTACCTGAATAAGGGACGATGGGGGAAGCATCAGATATTGCCTTCTAAATGGGTGGAAAGATCTACTGGTGGACAAATTCCGGCTACGCTTTTTGATCACTATGGGTATCAGTGGTGGGTTGATTCTGCCGGATACTATATGGCTGTAGGATATAAGGGCCAGCGTATTTTCGTGGTCCCGGAAAAGAATATGGTTGTCGTTTTTGCAGCAGACCTGACCGGCCGGGAAAGTTTTACGCCAAAAAAATTGCTCGATTATTTTATAATTCCAGCAGCCTCGTCATCTAAAGACCTCCCTTCCAATACGCAAGAAAAAGACCGGCTCGATGCATTGATACATAGTGTGTCCAAGGCGCCCCCCGGGGGGCTTGTATGGGTCTCAGAAAGTGAGGGGACGGCAGAATACGGTGTGTTTCAAAGAACGGCATCACCAGCCTTCACGTTTAAATACCCCTGGGCTAGCAAAAAAACAGCAATTGTGTATCCTGGCCAGATAATGAAAATGAGGGCGCCCGGGGATTTTGAATTTTCAGCCTTTGTTGGTGATATTCCAGCGGGTGTGAAATTAGAAGATTTCGGGCCAAAATGGTATGCCCATGAACTTGAGAGTATTGGAACAGATGTCAACCTTATTTTAAATAAAGAAATCACGCTTGGATGCGGCACGCAAGCCTATCAAACGGAAATCAAATGGTTGTTCAATAAATCCATGCCCATAAGGACGTATCTCGTGACAGCCTACAAGGCGGGCAAATATGTATTTGTGGATGCTCATCCATGGAAATATGATAAAAAAGCTGAACAAATTGTTCAGAGTTTGACCCTTAAATAGACATGCGCTGATTTAAGGAGCCCTAATTGGCTCAAACAGCGCAAATCGCCATTGAATCACTCATTTCGCTTGATCTATGGCGAAAACCGAAAGTTGAGTAAATAAGCGTTTCAATTGAACCACGAATCAACGAGCCACTATAAACAAAAAAACGAAACACCAAACACTAATGTGGAGCACTCAACATGCCAGATATATATGATATTGTAATTATTGGAGCAGGTCCCGGTGGTCTGGGTGCAGGAATAAAAGCGGCTGAAGCCGGTAAATCTTATATCGTTCTGGAAAAAGGCAAAAGAGTACTGCAGGGCATTATCGACTCATATCCCAGGGGGAAAAAAGTCTATCCCACGATTCCTAAGAATGAAAGTGATCCCTTTCCCATCGAGGCGCTAATGCCGCCCAAAGAGAGGATTCCGGTTGAAAATTATGTTGATCAAATAGAGACATATTTGCAGTTACAGCAAATAAACATCAAATTTGGAGAAAACTTTGAAACCCTGGAACGTGACAACACCAAATTTATTATCAAGACAGGTTCCAGTGTCTATATCGCCAGAAATGTGATTCTTTCTTTTGGCAGCAACATTCCCAATGATCTTGGTGTTTACGGCGAAGCCCGTACCGTTGCTCGAAACTTGGAAAACACGCAGGATTATATAGGCGTGACAACGCTGGTCATCGGTGGCGGCAATGCTGCTGCGGATATTGTCGCGGCACTCTCTAAAGTAAAAAGAGAAGCCAGTGACCCGAAGCCGGTCTACTGGGGTCACACCAAGAAAAAGTTTAAAATAAACAAGGATACAGCCCGTGAGCTTGGCGAAGAAATCCTTTTAGGCGGTCAGATAAAAATTCTTCAGGGGGCTATACCTAAGATTGGAGAAGTAGATTCAGAGGGTATCGATCGTCTCTATATCCATCAAACCCCAAGCCCAAATGCAAAGGATGATGTCTATATGTACCAGGGCATGAGTTTCCCGATGAAAAATGTTATCGCCTGCGTGGGAACGCATGGACCCTCGGCTATATTTAACAAGCTCAACCTGCAGCAGATTACCTGTACCGGAGAGATATGTAAAATCGCCAGGGAGGGAGAACAGGTACTACTGTTAACTCAAAACCTGCAGACCAGTATCAAAGGTGTATATGCCATTGGAGGGTCTATCAGTCCATCTTATATGGAGATTCATCCTGATGGAACGATCAAAGAAAAAAAACATCCCAACCTCATCTACACAGCCATAAAAGATGCGGTCATAGCCATCGATGAAATCCTGCAGGATTAGGACGAACCTTTCATGAAGCTTTTTCTGACCTAAAACCTCCACCTCTGGTGTAGGACCCGGAAAGGTTCAACCGATCCGGTGAAAATTAAGAAGAAAATATCGAATGTCGAACAAGGAATGTAGAATATTGAAGTGCTGTATCGCTGCGCTCTATCTTCTTCCAGTGGAATTGTTTCGCCGTGGACAAGCCGTCGTTCTCGTTCAGTCCTTTATAGTGAAAGATGAATACGGCACCCATTTGACCCGCACCGGGCAGCACAACCAACACGGCCCCCTCGGAGTCCACTTTCGAATGATGTATGGACACCTGGTAGCCGTCAATCGTGGTTGTCTTGATCTTTACTTCAGCAGTTTTTGCAAATATCTCCGGCTTTGAAGAACCTCGCAGCAAGCTACGGGGAATACGCTCACTATTTCAGTTCAAGAGGGCGGATCCCCATGTGACTTGAACTGTTTGCCCTCCGCCTCAAAGCTTGTCCTGCATGTGTCCGCTTTCTTCAAAGCAGCTTCCTGCCGTGCCTGGCGTGCTTTGCGTTTGTGTTCGTACCAGATGGTACAGGCAGTACGAAATTTGCAGTAGATGTCTGGGTCGCGGCACTCAAGACAATCCTCACACAGATATATACCATGCTTGGAGCACATATAGCTGGTTTCTCTGTCTGGATGATTCACGCATTTTTCCATATCAGATCCGAAACCTAACGATGGGTAACGTTACCTTAGTTCAGGTTGAGTTTTTTTATCAGTTGATTGGCTGTGGTCAACAACGGGTCCCAGGTGGGACCAAAGGGCGGTGCATATGCCAGGTCTGCTTGTGAAAAGGCTTTGACCGTCATGTGGCTGTGCAGGGCAACGGCAATGGCGTTGATACGGTGTGCAACCCCCTCCTTGCCCACCATCTGCGTTCCCAGAAGACGACCGGTCTTTCTGTCGGCCAGCATGTGGATTGTAATGGTAGACGAACCCGGGTGCGCGTGGGCGCGGGATCGGGATTTGATGACCACACCCACAGGGTCGAAACCGGATTCAAGCGCTTCCGCTTCCGTCAATCCTGTGCGTGCAACTTCCAGATCGAACACCTTGAAGACGGCTGTACCGACGATACCCGGCAACTCGGTTGTCTTTCCGCAAACATTGTCTGCCACAGCCCAGCCGGCCCTGTTGGCACGCAGGGCAAGGGGGATCCACGCCTTTTTCCCACTGACCACATGGTAGGCATCGGCACAGTCGCCAGCAGCAAAAATGTGTTCGTCCGATGTGCGCATTTGCTTGTCGACGGTGATGGCGTTTTTGACGCCGATTTCAAGACCCGAACTGGTAGCCAATTGGCTGTTTGGTTTTATCCCGACGGCTACCAGAACCATATCCGCTGTAAGCGTCTGATCGGGGCAGATGAGTTTTAGCTTATTTTCGCTGATTTCAATGCCATCAATGCTGTGCCCCGGGAAAAGACGGACCTGGTTTTCTTCCAGCTCTTTTTTGACGATATCGGAAAGTGTTTCCTTCATCCACGGCAGAAAGACCGGTCCGGGTTTGATCATATCCACATGGATGGATCGGCTGCGAAGCGCTTCCGCCATCTCCAGGCCAATGTACCCCATACCGATGATGGCCACCTGTTTGACCGGATGGTCCGCGAGAAAGGCTTTGATATTTCTGCCGTCGTTCAAGCTCTTCAGGGCCATTACGCCGGGGAGGTTCATACCCGGGGTGTCCGGCAGGATTGGCGACCCACCCGTGGCGATAAGCAGTTTGTCATAAGGAAACTGAAATGTTTTCCCATCGGATGTGGTACCGGAGACGGTCTTTTGGGCCGGATCGATAGATTTGACACGGTGCCCCGTCTTCAGATCGATACCTTGTTTTTCCCTGAAGACATGTGCTTTTCTTACGACGAGGTCATCTATATCCCGGCCGGCCTCGGCTATGTTGTAGGGCATGCCACATGCGCTGTAGGAGACATCATCAGACTGTTCCAAAACCATGACCTCGATTTCCGGCATCTGCCGTTTGGCTCTGCTGGCGGCACTCATACCCGCAGCATCTCCGCCGATGATGATAAATTTCATGCTTCCTCTCTTTTTTATTATGATGTTTTGTCACTATAAGCTAACTTGAAACGCTCAACCTAGATTTAAATCAGTATATAACAGCAGCGGTTTTAGTGACAGGATTTTTTTTTATGGTTGCGTTGAAATGTGGATCCTCATACCCTATGTGTGGCAAACAATCTATCCGTTACCCTGATAAAAAGTAACGTTACCAATCGTTATAAAATGGTTCCAAGAGAAATTTTTTCCATGTGTTTGTTTTGGAGATAAAAGGTTTGGAGATTTTATATCAAATTAATACAATGGATTATAGTTATTACACACAAAGGGGTTTGCAAGCTTGACGATAGTTTTCCATCTTGGCACGAAAGTTGATAGTGTAACCCAGTATCAACCGAAAAAGGAGGATAGCCGGTCATGAAAACAAAACAACTTGCGACCACTGAAGACTTTGAATGCGCCATCGAGCATGGCGTATCACTCATCGATTTCAATGCGCCCTGGTGCGGTCCCTGCCGTGCACAGGAGCCGATTATCCAGCAGCTGCTGGATGAATTTTCAGACAGGGCCACGATTGCTGAAATGAACGTCGATGAAAACCAGGAAACAGCCGCCAAGTTGGGGATCCAGAGTATTCCCACCCTTGCTGTTTTCAAGGACGGAATCGAAATTAAGCGTTTTATCGGTCTTCAAACGGCCCAAACGCTTTCCCAAGCTATTGAAGAACATTTACAGCCGTCCTGATTTGTCGAAAAGAGATATTTTTTATTAACGTATTATATTAACAGGAATTTTGACATGCCAAAAGAAATATCGAGAAGATCCTTTTTAAAAGGGTCCCTGGTGGCGGCCTGCGCCACTTGTGCTTCGCAGGTGCCGCTGCCGGCATCGGCCAAATCCAAAAGCGGACAGGAACTGGCCACACTCATTGACATTAGAAAGTGTGTCGGATGCGAGGCCTGTGTGGAAGCCTGCCGCGAAGTCAACGATTTCAAATATCCGGAACCGGAAAAACCCTTTCCCAAAATGTACCCCAATCGTGTCAAAGTCGCCGATTGGTCGGACGAAGAGGGTCGTGAGGTCCGGGACCGTCTGACTCCCTACAACTGGTTGACGATACAATGGGCAACGGTTGAGGTGGAAGGAGAAGAGACCGAACTCTCATTTCCCAGGCGATGCATGCACTGTCAGAACCCACCCTGTGCCGATCTTTGCCCCTGGGGCGCCGCCCGTAAACTTAAAAACGGCATTACCGTCATCCACTCGGATATTTGCCTGGGGGGGAAAAAATGCCAGGTGGTCTGCCCCTGGGACATTCCCCAGCGCCAGACCGGTGTGGGCATTTATCTCGACATCCTGCCCAGTCTGGCCGGCAACGGCGTGATGTACAAATGTGATCGATGCTATAACCGCATTGCAGACGGGGAGCTCCCGGCCTGTATTGAGCAATGCCCCGAAGATGTGCAAATCATCGGCCCGAGGGACGAAATCGTCAAGGAAGCCCACCGCCTGGTCGAGGAAGAGGGTGTCTACATTTACGGTGAGATGGAAAATGGCGGCACCAATACCCTTTATGTGTCACCGGTTCCGTATGAAACACTCAACGAGGCCATCAGCAAAGGTCCTGGCCAGCCCCATTTCGACAAGGTCGAGGATCAGATGGCGCATGCCGACAACCTTGCCAAGGCCATGCTGATTGCACCCCTGGCCGGTCTTGCTGCCGCCGTTGGAAGGGTTTACAAAGCATCAAAAAAATTGGGTGACAATACAGGAGACGCATTATGACACGCGAAACAACGCCAAGAGCGTATGCCGAGCTAAGATTTTTCAAGCCCTTATATTTTATTTTACTTTTTACAATGGGGCTGACCGGTTTTGGCCAGATGCCGATATTCAAGCGCTACTACATAGCCGATATTCCCGGGCTGGGCTGGCTGGCGAATTTCTATGCAACCCACTATATCCATTATGTTGGTGCCGTGATTCTTTTTGGGTTTTTTGTTTATGCCGCTATCATTTATTGGGGGCTGTTGCATCGGCGGTTTCAGCTGACCGGAGCAGCCTATATCAGGATTGCGATTCTGGCATTGATTGTGATTACAGGCATCTTTCGTGTTCTTAAAAACCTGCCCGATGTGGTCTTTTCACCCCTGTTTACGATGGCGATCGATATTTCTCACCTGGTCTTCATGATGTTTTTGATGGTGTTTGGCATTCTTTTTATGATATTGAAAAAAGGGTGGTTGGTTCGTAAATAGCTGTTGTTGAACCGCAACAGCGAGCGCATTCCCCGTGGCTTGCCGCGGGGTTAGCGAGCGAATCTTAATTAGGCAGAATTCACTACGGTCGAAGAGCCCTCGTGGCTTGCTGCGAGGTTCTTCAATAATTATAGGAGGAGGAAACATGAAAAAAATACTGGTTGCGTATGCTAGCCGAACGGGTAACACACAGAAGATGGCCGGCTATATTGCAGAAGGCGCACGTTTTAGCGGAAGTGAAGTTGATGTAAAGAAAATCAATGAAATAAAGAATGAAAAAGGGCTGGAAGGCTATGATGCCTATGTTTTTGGCTCACCAACCTATCATCGAGATATGGCCGGCAGTATGAAAACATTTCTCTTTCTTGGGCAAAAAGTAAATCTGATGGGAAAAATTGCCGGCGCATTTGGTTCCTACACCCATAGTGGTGACGCACCCAAGATTATCATGGATACGATGCAGCATGTATTCAAAATGGATGTCGTCGATCTGGGTTCCTTTAATTTATTGGAAGATCGCGTGGGCACGGACGAGGGCTTGCGCGCCTGCCAGGATTATGGAAAAGCCATCGGTGAAAAACTGGCAGGCTGAATTGTTGACAGTGATTTTTTACTAAAATCCAAACTGGGAAAAGCCAGAAAAGAAAAAGATCTTTTATCACGAAAACACGAAAGTACGAAAAATACCAGGAAAATTTTCGTGTTTTTCAGATTTCGTGTTTTCGTGATTGCTTTTATTTTTCTCGAATTTCGGCGGAAATGCTAAACTGCGGCGGATCGAGAATGTTTCTTTTCACCGAACAAAGTCCGGCGGTTTTAGCAACGGCGGCTTTGTATTTTGGCGGGAAATCCGGCGGGAGATCAATATGCATATGAACCGCCTCGGTCAAACTCTTTTTTTCATTTCTCTCAAATTGCAGCCTCATCTTGATGTCTGATGTGTCAATGCCACGCTCTTGACAGAAATAGACAACATAAATTCCAGCGCACGTGCCGATGGAGGCAAGGAACAGGCTATAGGGCTCCGGTGCACTTCCGTCTCCACCTTCGTCTTTGGCCTGATCCGTTTCAATGGTAAATCCTTTGTAGCTAGCGTTGACTTTCTTTCCACCGGGAAAATTAACATTCATTTCCATGGCAACCTCTTTTGTCTTTGTTGTTTGAAGTTTTAAAATACTTATTTCAGTATAGACATGTTAACGCATTCGTAAGGCGAGTCAAGGAGCCACAATGAAAATAGCAGTACCCGCTGATGGACCCAACCTCGAAGCCCGGGTTCAAAACAGGCTGGGAACTACGCCTTACCTGCTGGTTGTCGATCCGGGCGACATGTCCTTTGAAGCGTTGGATGGACCGCTTTCGTCCATCGGATCAGGTGCGGGTGTCCAGGCGCTGTCTATTGTTCTCGGGAAGGGGGCTACGGTTATCCTGGTGGGATACATATCCCCAAATATTTCCAGACCTCTTGAAAAAAACGGGATTGAAGTGATCACATCGGTTTCCGGCAGCGTCAGGGAAGCGGTAATGAGATACACATGCGGTGAATTTGCTCCCGTAGAAAATGCTGGCCGAAAATCAGACTTGAAAACATCTGCCCAACCGGGCAGCCGGTGGACTGAAGCACTAAGAAAAACCGCCAAACAATATAGTGCCCTTATTCCGGTGTTGTCCGGTGTCATTTTGCTGACCGGTCTTTTCAAGGCCTTTATATCAAAAGAGCTGCTGCTTAGCATGTTTTCAGGCAGCATGACTCAGGATGCTTTTACCGGTGCTTTTTTTGGAAGTTTGCTGTCTGGAAATCCGATCAACAGCTATGTGATCGGTGAAACCCTTCTTGACATGGGCGTGGATCTCTTCGGGGTGACGGCCATGATGCTCACCTGGGTCACGGTATGGCTGGTACAGATGCCTGTGGAGATATCGATATTTGGAGCAAGATTTACCCTGGTGAGAAATGGTGTCGCTTTTTTTGTGGCCATCCCGGCGTCCATCTTGATTGTGTGGTTATCCGGAGGCGCCTTTTGAAAAAAAGGCTCATCAATGGAAATCAATTCCAGAAGCGTTCCCATTTGCGCTCATGGATATTTCCGGTATGTGTTACCGGCATCTACCTGGTTCTCCTCTTTGTAACGCCGGACCGGGCTTGGGACGGTCTTCAGGCTGCTGGGCGAGTGCTGATGCAGGTGGCTGTGCCACTGCTTTTGGCGTTCGGCATGATGGTTCTGCTGAATCTGTTCATTTCACCGGTTCATCTATCAAATTTTCTGGGTAACGGGGCTGGGGTAAGGGGTGTATTATTTTCTGCCGTTGCAGGCATTATATCCATGGGGCCGATATTTGCCTGGTATCCTTTCTTAGAATCCTTACGGAAAAAGGGTGCCTCTGACTTTCATCTGGCGAACTTTCTTTCTCATCGTGCTGTAAAACCTGCGCTGTGGCCGATCATGATGATCTATTTTGGATGGCGGTTTTCACTGATATTTATTGCCGTTTGTATTTTGAGTGCCCTGGTGACCGCAACTGCAGTCGATTTGCTGGGGCGATACCGTTGGCTCAGATAGAGAAAACCTGGTAAAACTGTCCGCGTGCCTGGTGGTTTACGGACACCCTTTTATCCGCTTCCAGCACGTCCAGATATTTATTGATCTCATTCGCATGCAACACCAAGAAATACCCAGGCGGCGGGAAGGCACCGGTCCGAACCGGTGTTGATACATGGGACCACTCCTTTATCATATATAGAAGCTATCTCATGCCGGGTTGATTTGCATGCTTTTCCCACACGATTGCGATTGTTTAACCACCGAAATCTCCGCCGCCAAGACCGCGCATGGCTTCGTCAGCAGTCACGCGAAGTGTCGAGAGTGACTTGTCGAACAGTTCCTTGTCGGTTCGGATGTCGTCCATGCCCGTCTCGGGGCTGCAGTTGTCACGGATCTGATCGATGCGGTCATCCATTTCTGCGATCAGGATATGGAGATCTTCGATGTTGGGAAGAACTTTTTCCTTTTCGCCACCGGTTAAGGTTTCCATTTTTCGAACGATGTCATAAACATTGGCCTTCCATGCAACCAATTCTGCCTCCATGGTTTTACAACAGTTTCTTGCTTTCATGGTGTGCTCCTTTCGGTTATGGGGTTTGACTATTCTGCAACATGATATTGAAGATTCCTCGCAGCAAGCTGCGGCAACCCCCACGAGGCGGTGTCCGTTCGTCGCTGCAGTAGAAATTTTACAGTTCAGATAGGTGTATTCGAATGCAGATTAATCTGTGTCGGAATACATCTCTCCATGGGGTACCTTTTCTCCCGAACGCCAGGTATCGTACTCTCCCGGTTGCACATTTTCTCCCGCTTTTATGATTTTTTCAATCCAAACGATACGGGTGTTGCATTCCTGCACACTTCTTCCCAACTCTTTTTTTCGCTTTTCAAGGGCATTTTCGGCCGTTTCCCTTGTCTTGTGAACGGATACGACTTGTTTTTTGGTATTGACCAGGTCATGTTCATCATAGATAAGCGCATACATGTTTATTCTCCTTTCCTAAAAGCATGTTTGATAACGGATAGAATGTCCTTACTATTATCAATGCATAATCGGTGCCACTAACTGTCATCGGTCGCTAACGCCATTTAAAAAGCCACCGGTTTTGCCGGCAGCCACTACAGAGGCGAGTGCGTCAGAATCCGTGTTTTTTTCCGAGCATATGACCATGATCATTTTCATGAAATTCTCCTTTCTCTTATGACAACTATTCTCGTTACGGTAGCGCTTGGTAACGTTATGGTAACGTTCGGAACAAGCTTTCCATGTCTGGGGGAATGGCAGGAGCGGGAGCGTGTAAAAAAGCAAATCGACCCGGAGGGCCTATCCCAAGGGGCCGATTTGCTGCTCAGATGGGCAATTAAGCATCGAATGGAGGTAATGCCAAGTTAATTCCCATGTGCAGAATTAAAGCAATTACGGTGCCAGATTTTTTACACCTTCGGTGATAAGCATTTTGAATCGATCCAGCGACACCGGGTAAGCCTGCATGGGAATGCCCATCCAATCACAATATTCCAGAAATTCTTCCGGATCGTCGGCCATGTACTGATCGAGATACCCGATACTGTCCAGCACGATGGCACCACCGCTATGCCTGGGGAAATTCTCATTGGCAAGACCTTTGTCCCAGCCTTTGAATACCTGCTTGCGGAACTTAACCCAACCGGGTGTCATCCACCACACCGGTTCTCCTCCTGCAACCTCCTGGGCAATTTTTTCGCGCTCCTGTTCCGTGGCGATCATGTCCATGCACTGGGTGGCCTGAATTCGCCCCACCCTGGGTCCCTGTTCCTCGATGATGGTCTGCATGAGGCGGGTGGGCTCGTCTACATTGACGTAACAAAATTTTCCGCCGTAGACCACCAGAACCTTTTCGGCGGTCTGCTTGCCTTTTTCGATCATCCTGATAAGTTGGCGCTCCATTTCCGGAATATCCTGATGCAGCCCCGGAGTCGTGTAATGTATGTGCTTCGTATCCAGAAATCCTTTTTTCTGCAGGTGGTTCAGCTCCAGACTCATGGTTCCACAGGAAACGATAGCGATGTCTGCAAATGATATTTTTTCCATATCCATAGCGTACTCCTTGATCAATGACGATAGCGTTCTGTTTAGTTGTTGGGGTACAAGAGAGCAAGATCAATGCCAAGACCGTTCTATAGGCACTGAGCAAAGAACGATGAATAGAATTAATCCGGAGTTTTTAGAGGGTAACTCGATCGGGCAGGCGTGAAGTAGATTACATCAGATGAAAGTAATGCTAATTGGAAAATTGTCAGGGACATCAATGGTTAACATACGTGCCTGATTTCAAATGCTTATATTGAATTTTCTTATCTGGTTCCAGACACTTGTCCTGGAGATACCCAATATTCTGGCCGCTTCGGACTGGTTGCCACCGGATTTTCGAAGAGCGTCGATGAGCCGCCTTTTTTTTATCTCCTCCAAGCTTTCTGAGGGGATGCGTTCAGTCTTGTCGGCAGATCGTCCCTTGTTGAGTTCGGTGGGAAGGTGTTGCGGCAGAATGGACTCACCGTTGCAGGACACAAAAGCATATTCAAATGCACTCTTAAGTTCCCGCACATTGCCCGGCCAGGAATACTGAATAAGAAAGCTAAGCGCTTCCGGGGATAATTCCTTTATGTTTTTCCCGCTTTTTACCTTCAAACGTTGGAAAAAACTTGCCGCCAGGATCGGGATATCGCCGATTCTCTCCCTTAAGGGTGGTACATAAATAGGAATTACATTGATCCGGTAGTAGAAATCTTCACGAAACGAACCCTGTTTCACCAGTTGTTTCAGATCCTGATTGGTGGCGGAAATAATGCGGACATCGGTGTGAATCGCCCGGTTATCGCCCACCCGCTCGACCACTTTTTCTTCGAGAACCCGTAGCAGTTTTACCTGGGTGGAGAGAGGCAAGTCACCGATCTCGTCTAAAAAAATATCACCGCCTCTGGCTGCCTCGAACCGTCCTTCCCGTGTCTTATGGGCACCGGTGAAAGCCCCTTTGACATGGCCAAATAATTCACTTTCGAGAAGAGACTCATTCAGGGCGGCGCAATTCACCTTGATAAACGGTTTGTCTTTTCGAACACCGATCTCATGAATGGCTTTTGCCACCAATTCTTTGCCGGTACCACTTTCCCCGTAAATAATGGTCGGCGCTTCGGACATGGATGCATTGGATACCAGGTCAAAGACCTGCTGCATGGCTGCAGAGGCACCGATGATGCCACGGAAGCGATCCTCTTCTTTAAGAACGCGTTTGTAGTGTTCGATCTGGATCTCTTTGTCAATCAGATCCGTAATGTCTGTAAGGGTTTCAACGGCGCCAGTGACATTCCCGTCAACATCTTCCAGAACAGAGGCGTTTTTAACGATGTTCACCGGCTTTCCGTCTTTTCGTTTCATCGTGCATTTCTGTTTTTTCAGCTTGCCCCGCTCAAACATGACGCACCAATGACAACTGCCATTTTCCCGTATTTGTTCGCATGCGCTGCAGCCCAACATGGAACAGGGTTGCCCGATCACTTCTTCCTGACCATAGCCGGTGATGGTTTCAAATGCTCTATTGATAGATATGATTCTTCCTTCCGTATTGACGATCATCACGCCGTCCTGGATGGTATCCACCACAGTTTTCCAGTAATTGTTCAACTCCTTTTCAAACATGGCCGCCTCCTGTTCAATAACTTGACATATTGAATGTCCAAAATATTAACACATCAGTTTCGGATTGACAAGCGGGCTTTATACTTAATTCGCATAACACCTGCGGCATGATATCAAATAATCAGCCGTCATTTGTTTCTTGGTATTTTGGGCCAGGTAAAAATCAGTGGCACTGGAATTGCAAACAAGCAGTTCTTCAAGGGAAATCTTAAAAAATTAGCGAAATGGGTAATACGGGCAATGCTAAGTATCGACCTTAGGAATTTAATCCTTCCGTTTTTTCTTTTAAAAGCGAGTAATGCATTTCGGTCGCTCAAAAAAGATGATGTACTCGAGATTCTGTTCAGTGATACGGAAGATCTTATGAATCTAATGAAAATTTTGCCTTCCGATACATGCAAACTCCTATCGGTGAAAGATTTAGAAGGGCCAGGGTCGGATATGAAAGTCCGACTGAGAAAAAGCAAGCAATAAGGATCATCGCAGGAAACAAAATGAAGCGTGGATGATAAAAATCGGCATTGCAAATGGGCATATAATAATACTATGTATTTAATTTGAGCGATTGCTGAGATTCTTAAAAGTTGAAAGGCTCATCTTAGGATGTAATTTGACTTGGCATAGATAGCATACGAAAAATAGTTTTAAACCCAAATCATGGAACGAGGTGGAACAATATGGCAAAAACATCCCGAAATAATGCCCCCGGTCGTATTACCGATCTTGTAGAGCTGAAGAAAAATGGATCGGCTGTGACATGTGAAACGAGCTTTGATATTCTGCCGGTCGATTTTGCGCATCGTGACAATCCGTTTCAGGCGTTCATATTTCTCTGCAGTTACAAAGGAACCATCGACCGAGAAGAATACGAATTCAGAAAGTGCTATGCCCGGGGTTGCCCGGAAAACCTGTGTCCCCATGTATCCCAGGCGGTAATGATTGCCAACCGTTATCTCCAAAAGGATTATCATAAGCTGGAAAAGGCCGGCATAGACATCAAAAGACAGCTTTTTACCCTGGAAGATATGACGGTAAAATTTGACGGATATCAGAAAGAATATGACGCGACCCTGGTCATCCACGATTATATCAATATAGCCAAAGAGGGTAATGACGTGTCTGTGGCAGTGGAGTTGGAATATGTGCCCGGGGTAGAGCACGTTGTCGGGTATGACAATGAAATGATTTTTATGATGGTGGGGTTCAAAATTACGTGTCTTGGGAAAATTCACCGTTATGAACGATGCTTGGCCTGTTTCCAGATGGAAAGAGAAAAGGAAGAAAAACAGTATCGAATCGACATTGCCAATGAGCGCATGAAAATTCTATACGCGGAATTTGACAACGCATCCATAATATATGAAAAACGTTTTTTTTAGTTTGTAAAGGTTATCAAAGGAGTAAAAAATGGAACTGACTGACATCCAGCCTATGCGAAAATGGATTGAACTGGAAAAAAAGATCATTGAAACGTGTCAAATACAGTCGGTGACTTTCAATATAGAAGGCACCAGGATTACCGACTATGTGAAATGGTCGAACCGGATTTGTCCGGCCATCAAAGGTAGTGAGAAAGGCGGACCCTTTATCTGTGCCGTCGCGCATATGAACATGGCCGCCCAGGCTGAGAAAACCCGTAAGCCGGTTGTTGAAGAGTGTGATGCCGGGATACTGAAAATTGTGGTCCCTATTTTTGTGAAAGACGAATTCGTGGGAACGGCGGGAGGATGCGGCCGCATACCGGCAGGTGGAGAAGTCGATACTTTCATGATCAACAAAACCATCGGCCTGGAAGAAGAAAAAATTCAGGATTTGACCGATGACATGGGGTCAATGACAACCGAGGAAGTTCAAGAATGCGCCAACTTTATTGAGAAAGAAATCAAACATATTGTTGAAGCATTTGAAGCGGGACAGAAATAGAAAATTGTTGCCAATCAGGATAAACCGTAAAAGTAAAAAATCTTTCATCACGAAATCATGAAATTACGAAAAAGACCATAAAAGCTTTCGTGTTTTCGTAATTGATTTTATTTTTATAGTAAAAACATAAAAACGACAGGTAGGGCACTAAAAAAGGTTCACATATGACAGCAAAAAAGGTTCTTGTTATTGGTGGTGGTGTTGCCGGTCTTTCAGCGGCATCTGAACTGGCAGATTTTGATATTGATGTTGACATCGTTGAGTTGTCAGACTTTCCCGGTGGCCATGCCATCCAGTATAGCTGTAAAGCCACGGACCAGTGTGTCAAATGTGGTGCCTGCATGGTCGAGGAAAAATTGGAGCAGGTTGTTCAGCATCCGAAAATCAATATTTTGACAGGCACACGGATCAAGGATGCAACAAAGTCAGAAGATTTTTTAGTGACCTTATTGAAAAAACCGCTCTTTATCGACCCTGAAAAATGCAGCAACTGTGGTATCTGTCTTGAGAAGTGTCCAGAAAATGGAGCGGTAATAAAGGGGAACTCCAAAAACCAGACACCCTTTTATGCCATCTCAGGCGAAACATGTCTGTATCTCAAAGATCGGTCTTGTACCATTTGCCAAAAAGCATGTCCGGAAGGCGCCATCCATCTCGATGCCCTGGAGACCACAACCACCACCCACGCAGATGCGGTGATTCTATCCACAGGCTTCACTCCCTTCAACCCTGTGGAAAAACCCTATGGTTATAAAAGATTTAAAAATGTCATTACCAACCTGGACATGGAAAAAATGCTCAGAGAAGAGGGGCGGGTAAGGCTGCCTTCCAATGGTGATGCACCCACAAGCATTGCTTTTATCCAATGCGTGGGGAGTCGTGATGCCAAGAATGGTCATCTCTGGTGTTCAAAGGTTTGCTGCGGATCAGCCCTGCGTATGGCGGGTCTGGTGAAAGCCAGACAGCCTGAGTCCCAACTCACTTTTTTCTATATGGATGTACAGACCTTTGGCCGGGATTTTGATGAATATTATAGTAAAATTCGCAATGATGTCCGATTGATACGAGCAATTCCAGGAGACATCTATCTCGCCACAAATGACCAGTTGCGTGTGACATATCTGGACAATGTATCCAGTGAATCACTTCAAGAGGAATTTTCTCTGGTGGTCCTGTCTGTAGGGATGACCCCTGGTCAAGAGATTCAAAACACAACAGATGTATTGAAGGTGCAACTCGCTGAAACTGGATTTTTGCAGCAATCCGCGATAGGGGGTAGGACATCTGAAACAGGTATTTTTAGTGCCGGAGCTGTTTCCGGACCCATGAGCATTCCTGAGTCCATAGCCAGTGGCGGCGTGGCAGCTTTTGAAGTGGTGAAATATTTGGGGAATACGGTCTCGTAAAAAGTCAGGACACCAAACACAAAAAACCAAATACTTGATGAATTTGACTTTTTACGAATTCATCAAGATTGAAAGGATTCTCTTTGGATAAAAAAACATTAATCCTGGGTTGTAATCGCGATGCTCGGCAAATTGCTGAAGAATTGCTTGAAACGGATGGTGAAGTCATTGTGGCCATACCGGGCCATTCGGATGATACCGTTCTGTTTGATGATCTAAAAGCTGTAACAAAGGCAGATAAGTTAGAGGTGTTACCGGCGGTTGGGTCTGTTTCCTGTAGTGGTTCGGTGGGATGTTTCAGCCTGACATTTACCGGAAACGGTACGCCTTTTACCCGGACCGTTTCCAGTATTGTTGTGGCCGATGACATGCTGCGCAAACCCAATTTTGCTCTTTACGGTCTCTCGGCATCCAAGGGTATCGTTTCACTTTCCCAATTCCATGAAATGATCGAAGCCGGATTTGACCCGGCAAGAGAAACGTTATCCGGGAAAAGAATCGCATTTGTTACGGGACTGGCAGAAGAAAGCAATCCGGTAATAACCGAAGATGTTATGCGTTGCGCGCTTAAAGTGCAGCAGGAATTAGAGCTGCAGACATATATATTTACCGGAAATCTCAAGGTTGCCGGAAATGGCCTGGAGGCCCTTTATCGACAGACCAAAAAAGCGGGTACCATCTACATGAAATTTACGGAAACCATACCGGATTTTCAGGTGAATGATGCAGGTAAGGTGTCCATAACATATAGGGATGAGATCATACGTGAAACATTCAAATTTAATCCGGATCTCACCATCATCGATGAAGCTCTTGAGCCATCGGCTTTTACACGGGATCTTTCAAAAAATCTTGAAATCGATTCAGGGCCGGATGGCTTTGTTCAGTCTGATAATGTTCACAGGGCTACCGTACTTACCAACCGCAACGGTATTTTTGTGGCAGGGTTCTCCAGGTGTGTCCAAACGGAAAGGGGTCGGCAGGCAGATATCGGCAATGTAGCACTCGCCGTTCACGGTTTATACCAGAAACCGCCAGATTCCATGGTGGGAAAGGCCGAGATACATTTCACTGGGCACTGTGTGGGTTGCCTGACCTG
This sequence comes from uncultured delta proteobacterium, assembly GCA_963842925.1. GTDB lineage: Bacteria > Desulfobacterota > Desulfobacteria > Desulfobacterales > B30-G6 > B30-G6. Next base: position 155,207 of record CAWJIL010000003.1, on the reverse strand, counting down.
TTTTCGAAGCTGTCCGTACGGCGCAATCTCCTTGAGCCCAAAGGTGGCCGTCAACCCCCAGGCGTGTGAAGGTTGTGGTATTTGTGCGGCCGAGTGCCCGCGTTTTACCATTGATATTAATGTACCTGAAGGGGAAAGCATATCCCAGAGAATCCCGGACAGAGAAAACAAGAGCCAAAAAGGGGATTTCGAACCCATGCTCACAGCTTTTTGTTGCAGTCGATCTGCTAAAAGAGCCTGTGAGCTGGCATCCTGCATGGGCCATAAGCTTCCGCCGGGTTTGCAGATTGTCGAAGTGCCCTGTGCTGGTGCCATATCACGGCAGCATCTGTTTTCAGCCCTCAGCAAGGGTGCAGACGGTGTGCTGGTGTTGACATGTCACAAAGGTAACTGCCATTCGGAACGTGGCAATGAATACGCACAACAAAGAGTAGCGCAACTAACGGACATGCTGCCCCAAATCGGTTTTGAGCTTGAAAGATTGGCTTATAAGACACTGGCCTCGAATATGGGAACGGAATTTGCCGAAATGATCAATACGTTTGAAAAGACCATTCGTGTACTGGGGCCGAGCCGATTGAAGTAGGTGCAAATGTCAATTTTAAGTCATGTGAATAACATAGAAGTGAGAAACAGGGAGTTACTATGACGGCATCAGAAAGTATTCATTTGGATGAATTAGATCACAACCGCTTCCGGTCCTGGGGATTTTCCCAAGAGTTGTGTGTGACCTGCGGGATATGTTCCAGTTCCTGCCCTGCATCGGGCATCGATGGTTTTGACCCCCGAAAACTGGTTCGGATGTTATCGCTGGGTCTTGAGGATGCGGTAATCGAGTCGCGCTGGCCCTGGATTTGCACCATGTGCGGGAAGTGTGAAAATGTCTGCCCCATGGAAATCGATATTGCCGATGCCGTCCGGCGAGTGCGATCCCTGAGGGAAAGGGACAAGGTGCCCGGAATTGTCCACAAGGGATTGGAGGCAGCGTTAGAAACCGGCAACAATCTGCGCTTGCCAAAGGATGATTACATATTCATTCTCGAGGATGTGGCGGAAGAAATTGCCGAAGAACCCGGGTATGAGGATTTTAGTGTTCCCGTTGATAAAAAGGGGGCCAACATCCTCACCACCATACACAACAAACTGGTCAACACCCACACCGAAGATTTAAAGCACTGGTGGCGCATTTTTCATGTAGCCAAAGAGGACTGGACGGTTCCGTCTGTAAACTGGGAAGGAACCAACTGGGGCTATTTTACGGGAGATGACAAAGCCATGAAAATCATGAGCAGTCGCATTGTGGAACAGATGGAACAGCTGGAGGTTAAAACCCTTTTATGGCCCGAATGAGGGCATGCTTACCTTGCGACCCGGTCGGGTCTCGAAAAGTACCATCCTGAAGTATTTGAAAAATTCGAATTTGTCACAGTATTCGATCTTCTCATAAAGTACATTAAAGAGGGACGAATCAAACTGGATAAAACGCGCTTCAAGGGACCGGCAACCTATCATGATCCATGCAATTATGGGAGAAGGGCCCAGAAACGGTTTGGGCATGGTTTTTTTGAAGAGCCGCGATGGATCCTCAGTCAGTGTATGGATAACTGGACCGATCTATATCCTGCGGACATGAATCAGATCTGCTGTGGTGGCGGTGGTGGTGCATTGGTAACGGGTTACAATGAAGAGCGGGTATTTTATGCCCGCAGAAAAGCAGACCAGATAAAGGCCACTGGAGCCGGGATGCTGGTAGTACCCTGCCACAGTTGTCATGGCCAGATTAACAGTATTAAAAAAGAACATGGAATGGCGGACCTTGAAGTAAAGTATCTCTGGGAGCTGGTGGCCGATTGTATGATTATTGAGCCATAAGCTATAAGCTTTAAGCGAACTTACTGCTTACCGATTGTGGCTTATGGCTATTCCATCTCCTCGAAAGACTTCAGTATGCACCCCAAGGGCACTTCCTGCGGGTACCTGCGGATTGAAGTTCGAATCCACCCTGAACTTGATCAAAAACCCTTTTTTAGAGAAGGCTTCTATATTGTAATTCATCAGGATGGTGGATATGCTGCCCGCATACCAGCGCCGATAAAATTGAGAATGATCTGACCGGCGGTCAATGAGGTAATACCATTGATGTCCCGGGAGGGTGTTATCTCTACAATGTCCATCCCCACCAGCCGGCCAATATTGGCCAAACCGTGAATCAATTTCCGCACATGGTGAAATGATAGCCCACCTGCTGCCGGTGCTGCTACCGCAGGCATGACCGCCGGATCCAGTCCGTCCGCATCAATGGTTATGTAATAAGACTCATCTTTGGGAAATCGTTCCAGTATCTTATCCATACCCTCTTCATGTACCTGATAGTGCTGTCTTGTATCGGCAGGGTTGCCCGGGATATCACCGCAGTCGACAGCTCTGATTTCATGGTCGTTAAAGAGGGGGCCGTCCAGATCAAAATCCCAGTGATCTATCCCCATGCACAAACGCAAGGATTCGCGGCGAACGGCTGTAGGTGCTGCGGCCTGGTCGTTGGGGATGTCATCATCACCGTAGGGTGCGCCATAGGGGATACCCAGTATGGCAAAATAAGCGTCCAGCCTCTCCAGATCGAGACACAGAGGGAAATTCATAAATGTTGAATTGCCAGGCCCCGGTGGAACGGTTTGTGCTGTCTTCACTCTTAGTGCCATGATTTGATTTTTCTCCCTGATCATTTGTGTAACGGCATCATCCACATGAATAGATGGATTAAAAAGAGAAAACTATAAACTGAAAGCCTTAAGCAAGATTACGGCCTATAGCTAACAGCTTATTATACCTACTTCAGCTCCTTCAATGTCTCATCGATAAGATCCAGCCCCGCCAGTAGATGTTCCTTTTCGCCGCCGATACCTATACGGAGATAATGGTCCATACCGAAACAGTCACCCGGAATGATGAATACGCTTTTCTCCAGCCGGAGCTTGTCTGACAATTCCGTGGAATTGATTTCCATGTTGTAACGCATGAAAGCCATACCACCTGCCCGTGGGGGAATGAAGTCAAAAAGTTCGGCATGTGTATCGACCCATTGTTGAAAGGCATCTAGATTTTCTCTCAACAACTTACGTCCCCGTGACAAAACTTTTTTTCGGCGTTCGGGCTGCATGATCAGACTTGCCACATACTGACTGATGATAGTGGTTGAGATGGAGGTGTAGTCATGATAGGCCCATCCTTTTTCCATGAGTTTTTCGGGACCCACCAGCCAACCCATACGTAAACCGGGCAGGGAATATGATTTTGACAGGCTCATGGTGACAATGGCTTTGTCATATAACCCATAAAAGGTGGGTGTCTCTTCACCTTCAAGTTCGGCCCCGCGATAGATCTCATCCACATGCAGTAACGCATCATTTTTTTTGGCTATTTCGATGATGGCATCCATGGCATTGGGGTCGAGGATAGCACCGGTGGGATTGTTGGGGTTACACAGACAGATCATTTTTGTTTGGGGTGTCACCAATTGTTTCAATTCATCCATATCTGGTGCCCAGTTCAAATCTTTTTTCAGATAAAAGGGTTTTACCTGGGCATCCAAATACCGGGCGATGCCCCAGATCTGCATATAGTTGGGTAGCATCACAACCACTTCATCCCCGGCCTCGATATTACTCCAGGCAAAGGTAAAATTTGATTCGGCTGACCCGTTGGTTACTAGAACGTTATCAATACCTGCTCCCTGGTAGTGTTGGCTGATGGATTTTCTCAGTTCAATGGACCCGTTGGTTTGCCCATATCCCAATCTCAGGTTCAGCATGGTTTCTATTTCTGACTCACTGAGCAGCTCTTTGGGTGTGTAGGGATGGATACCGCTTTCGGTTAAATTGTATTGAACCGTATTTTCATAGAGGGATTGGATTCTTTCCAGTTCAAACGTTTCAAAATTCATGGGATGCTCCTTTCTGATAAGCTTTAAGCCTTAAGCTGTAAGCAATAAGCTGTAACCGGGAAACTGTAATCAGCTTAAAGCTTACCGCTTATTGCTTATAGCTCTTGATATTAGTTTACATATCTGGATGTCTTGTATGGCCACACCCGTCAGGTCTGCCACGCTGATCTGATCATTGGATGTTCTCCCGGGTGATTTTCCGGTAATGACGTTGCCCAATTCTACAACCCTGTTCTCGGCAAGGGTGCCGGCTTGCCGTGCTTGAAATATCTCACCCCGGGTATAGCTCTGCTCGATGCTGTCGGCCACAATGCAGTCGGCCTTTTGCAGAATGGCTGGATCCAGTTCGATCTTTTCAGGGGTATCCGAGCCCATGGCAGTAAGGTGGGTACCGGGCTTTATATCCTCTGCCGCAAGGAGTGCTTTCTTGGATGGGGTTGCCGTTACAATGAGATTGCAGGTTTTGGCAACATCGGCGGTCTTCAGGGTTGTTTGAATGTGATAGCCTTTGGGTGCCATTTCATTTACGTATGTATCGAGTTCTTCCTGATCAAGTCCCCACACCATGACGTCCTGGCAAGGTATCACCGGTTTCAGAAATTCAAGCTGCATTTTTCCCTGGTATCCGGCCCCCAGGATGCCGATGCGATGAACATTGGCTGGTGCGAGCTGGCGAGCTGCTACAGCACCAGCTGCAGCCGTTCGGACATTGGTGAGACAGCCTTCATCCAGCAGGATGGTTTCGAGCCTGCCGGTCTTCTGGCTGAACATCAACATGAGACCTGCATTGGGTGAAAGACCGAGGTCTCTGTTTTGGTAGAAACCAGATGCAATTTTGATTACATAGGCGTCATCTCCAAGAATATACCCGTATTTGATATGTGCTTCTCCTGGTGGGTTTTCAAAAAGCATTTCCCCCACCGGCGGCACCACAACGCTACCTTTGGAATACGCCACAAAACCTTCTTGGATGCTATCGATGATGTGGGAGAGGGACATGCTTTCCAATATACTCTCGATTTCATCAAGGGTAATGGTGCGGGCTGCTTGTTTAAGGCTGTTCATTCAAGATCTCCTTGAGTAATTGAGATGTAATTTTTTTCCCGCTGATGATCAAAACGGTCTGTTTGTTTTTAAACCGGGTCTTGTCTTTTAAGAGGCAGGCAACCGAAAGGGCTGCCGCGCCTTCAATGAGCATTTGATGTTGTTCAATCATATGTCTGATGGCCGTCTTGATGTCGCTTTCACTTACCAGAATGTAGTCATCAACAGCTTCTCGGCAAATGTCAAAGGTTAAGGATCCCGGTTCTATCCCACCCGCGGTGCCATCTGCAACGGTCGGTTTGGATTCCATTTCGATGATTTCCCCGGCTTTGATGGATTCATACATGACTGCTGAGTTTTCGGGCTGGCAACCAATGATTTGGATCTTCTTATTTGTTGTTTTAAGGTATCCTGCGATACCGGAAATCAAGCCACCACCACCCACCGGAACCAGGACGTTATCCATGGTGTCGATCTGCTGGCACAGTTCCAGGGCAATGGTCCCCTGACCACCCATGATCTGGGGGTCATTGTAGGGAGAAATGAATACCTGTTTTTTCTTAAGAGCGGTCTCCTTGGCCAGGGTTTCGCTCATGATACAGTCGGTTCCAAAGAACTTGAGATCTACACCGTATTGACGGAGGATGTTTACCTTGGTCGGGGAGGCGTTTTCAGGCAGGTAGACAATGCCCTTGCCATTAAATTGCTGAAGGATGGATGCCAGGGCAGTACCGTGATTTCCAGAAGATGCGGTAATGACCGGGTTTAAACGATCTTCAAGGGGCAGAGACAAAAACTTGTTCAGGGCTCCCCGGTATTTGAAAGATCCGGTATGCTGCATACATTCGAGTTTGAGATACACCTGGCCATCTACTCTGCCGCTCAGATAGGGTGAATATTCAAGATAGGTTTTTCTGATGTGTGGTCGTATGCGTTTGTCGGCAGAGAGCACTTCTTTATGTATCTTTATTGACAATAGATTGTTATGGCTCATGATTTGCTCCCCATAAAATTCTGGATAACCGGTAACAACGCTTCCAGACCATCCTGCAAGGGAAGCAATACCGGTATGGACAGTTTGTCCGCCAGCTTATCACGGTAGTCCGTCAATTCCTTGGGTGTACCACCAGTTCCGTTCAGGGTTACCCCAAGAATTTCGGCACCATAGGCATGAATCAGGGCGATTTCATCTTCAATTTGCGGTAGTCGGCATCCAATGGATTCCAGTTCGTCAAAATAGTTTCTGAAGGGTACATGCTGGAGAATGACACCCTTGATATTTCCAGACAACAGAATTTCTGAGCCACACGGCCCAGAGGGATTCATCAACGAGGATTGCCCCTCAATGAGTATCAGTGCGGGTCGTGACTGACTGTCACATTCTATAATGGCTTTTTCGATTTCCCCGCTGACAAAATCATTGGGTGTGGCATCTAAAATGAACCCATGTTTGTACCCTTGAAGCCATCCTGTCTGGCCTGTGTATATCATCTCGGCCTGTATACCGTTCTTCAGACATGTTTCTAGAATTATGCGGCAAGTGGTTCGCTTGCCAACGGTGCAGTCAATGCCCAGGACCGCAATTTTGGGTGTTGCTACACCCATGACGTCGCCGTTCCAGAAATGCAGTTCAGACGTGGGGCGCGGTTTTCGGATGTCGATGATTTGGACCTTGTTTCTGATGGCGATTTCTCGCAATTTTGGATTGTCATTCAGGTGCTGGTGCAAACCGCTGATTACGGAAATACCATTTTCAAGGGATGTCTGGATTTCTCCTATAAATTCATGAGGCAGTTTTCCACCCGGCAGGGCAACGCCCAGAATACAATAGCCTGGTTTATGGGGCTGAAGTCGAAGATATTCAGTCATGGATGCGACAATGGGAATCTTTTTGGAAGCGTTGGGTACAATATCACCGGCTTGCCTGCCCGCATGAACATGGTCGATCACTGCCAGAATATCAAATCGTTCTGAGCCGCGAATCAATCCATGGGCAGTCTTTCCATCCAAAGTGGCGAGCTTGCCATTGGTGATGATTACCGCACGATCCTTCATTTCAATGTGACCCCCAAGCCGGGTTTGTCGAGTACGTGCATCCGGCCTTCGTGCATTATAAATCCACCCTCAGCTATGTCTCGGGCCAAATCCAGGTGACCATCCAGGTCGATATAGCGGGTTGCAGGGCTGGAAAGGGCAGCATGCAGGGCGGCGGAGATGCCCACCACACTCTCGTCCATGCACCCCCACATGACATGGATGCCGGCGAGATGGGCGATGTCGGCAATTTGAACTCCCTGTGCGATGCCACCGCATTTCATCAGCTTTATATTAAAGATACCAAAGGGCTGTGGTGATGCAGCCAGCTCAAATGCATCTGTCAGCCCGTGTAGTGACTCGTCTGCAGCCACCTGCTTTCTGACGGATGCTGAAATCATGGACATACCCCCGATGTCATCATGTTTCAGCGGCTGTTCGATAAATTCCAGGTTTAGCGGTGCCATCTGCTGAATAAACGTTGCAAAGGCTTCCCGGGAATAACCCTGGTTGATGTCCACCCGGACAAGTATGTGCTCCCCCACATGTTCGCGTATTCTAAATAAACGTTCCATGTCTTCATCCAAATCGTTGCCGATCTTTATTTTCAGGATCCTGAATCCCTGGTTCAAATAGGCAGAGGCTTCTTCCAGAGTTTCCTGAATCGATTTGATACCGATGGTCACGGATGTGGTCAAACTTTCATGGCACCTGCCCAGCAGGTCCACCAGGGGGATGCCCATCACTTTTGCCAGCAGATCGTGCAGGGCCATGTCCACTGCAGTCATTGCCGCTGGTGTTGTTATCATGTTGCGGCCAAGCTCTCTTACCAGGGCCTTCAGGTGCCGAACATCCCGTCTTATAAGAATGGGTTCCAGATATTGATCCAAGGCATTTTGACAATCGATAGCACTTTCACCGGTTACATCCGGAGCGGGTGATGCCACACCCACACCAAAAAATCCATCATCACTGTCCAGTCGTACAAAAATGTTTTCAACATGATCAAAGGTCTCGTAGGCAATGGTGTACGGTTTTGTGAGAAGAAAATGTTCTTTCCATGTGGTGACGGTTTGAATTTTCATTAGAAGGTGCTTCCCGTACCCAATCCCGGGATGCGCAATTTACGTTCCAATTTGCGCAGAAAGTGAGAGATGATTAGAACCACGGTCAGATATAAGATGCCTGTGATGATGGACATCTCGAACATCCGGTAGTTCTTGGAGGCGATAAACTTGGTCTGGAACAAAAGCTCCGGAAACTGAATAAGGTATGCAAGGGACGAAAACTTGAGAAGACTGATCAGTTCATTGGACCAGGAGGGGATGACCAGTCGTACAACCTGGGGAATGACGATGCATTTGATGGTCTTTAAGCGGCCCATGCCCAGCGCGATGGCGCCGGTGATCTGCCCGGGGTTGATTGCCAGTATCGAGCCATGAAAATACTCGGCTTGAAACGCGGCAGAATTAAGTCCCAAGCCCAGAATGGCAGCTGTAAACGGTGACAGGACAATACCGATGGATGACAAACCAAAATAGATGATAAACAATTGTGTCAGAAGAGGCGTACCTCTGAGAAGACCGATATAAGCTGCCGCGAGCCATCGCAGCGGTCCGTGACCATAGACCTTGGACAAGGCCAAGATCAGCCCGAGCACGATACCCAGTACAATCGCCAGGGCGGTCAATGCCAGGGTATTTTTCAGACCCATGAGAAGCTGGGGCATAGCAGTGATGGCTAGCTCGAGAAATTCCATATCTACTCTCCGCCGTACAATTCCGAAATTTTCTGAAGAAAGGAAGTGATACGCGGATGCGTCTGGCTTGAGAACAGCCTGTTAGGTGAATCCTGTGCGAGTATTTTACCATTATCCAGGAAAATAATTTCATCTGCAACGCTCCTGGCAAAACCCAGTTCATGCGTAACACACAGCATGGTCATCCCATCTTCCGCCAGTTTGATCATTACCCGCAGAACCTCACCGATCAATTCCGGATCGAGGGCGCTGGTGGGTTCGTCAAAAAGAATGAGTTTGGGATCCATGGCCAATGCACGGGCGATGGACACACGTTGCTGTTGCCCACCCGGGAGCTGCGCAGGATAGGCATTTTTCTTATCCCCAAGTCCAACGCGTTCTATTTCCTGCATGGCTCTTTCATGGGCTTCTTTTTTGTTCATGTGCTTAACTTCCCTAAGCCCGATACTGACGTTTCCCAGGACATTCAGATGTGTAAATAGATTGAAATTTTGAAAAACCATTCCAATTTGGGATCTGAGGTTGTTGATATTTACCATTGGCGGAGGTGTAAGTCCTTTGTCCAGGACAGTTACACCATCCAGAACGACTTTCCCCTGGTCTGGTTCCGATAAGCGGTTTACACAGCGCAGCAGTGTGCTTTTACCTGTTCCGGAAGGGCCGATGATAACTTTGGTTTCACCCCTGGCCATATCAAAGGAGATGCCGTCCAGTACATGCTTGTTGTCATATATTTTGTGTATATCTTCGACTGTTAAGAGGGCATCCAAGGGATCAAATCCTTTTCATTGCGGCACCACCGGTTGAATGGCCGGGTATGGCTAAGTGTTTTGCAAGACGTCCGAGCAGATAGGTTCCAAAATAGGTCAGGATAAAATAAATGATGGCAATAACGATATAGACCAGAAGCGCATTGCCAAAAGAACGTGCCACCACATAACGGCCCTGACGCATCAATTCGACGATGCCCACCACAAATACATAGGAAGTGTCTTTCATCACATTGGCATATTCATTGGACCATGGCGGAATCGCCAGCCGAATGGCCTGGGGTATTATGATAGAACGGATGGCCTTGAATCGACTCATTCCTATGGCCCGTGCCGCCACCATCTGTCCAGATTCGATGGATTGAATGGCTCCTCTGAATATCTGGGATTGGTAAGCTGCGGATCGGAGTCCCATGGCCAGAGTTGCGGCAACAAGAGGTGATACATTAAAAGTTGAAAGTCCGAAAGAGAACAGGAAGAGGAGTACCAGGGCAGGCAAACCCCGAAATGTTTGTTCAAAGATGGATGCTGATGCTCTGGCAACCTTGTTTCCGTAGACCTGCATGATGGATGTGGGCATACCCACTGCGATTCCCACAAATAGAAATAGGAAGCACAGCTGGACGGCCATGACTGTTCCGCGGAGAAACATAGGCCATGATTCCCAGATAACCATCAAGTTTGATAGGTTTTCCATGAATAGACTTTGGTGCCAATTTGCTCAATTTGGGATGGAAGAATGTTGCCCGCACATAGTTTCTTGCGGGCAACATTCCGGTACTTATCAAGCGATAAGGTCGTGAGTAATCAAATCGACCGACAATCTTATTTCATCATACAGCTTTTAAGTTTTTCAGCGTAGCCCATGAGGTCGCCTTTTTCAAGAAGCCCTCTAGCACCGGCATAGCACTCAGTAATGTTTTTCAGGTCACCGCCTGCGTAAGCATCGGTCAGTACAGGCCAAACGCCGTCGCTCTAAAGTTTTTTGACGCTGTTGTTGATGGGAGAAAGCAGATGTTTCGGGTCTCCTTCCTGGACCATGAAACCACATTCGGCGTTGTCCGGCACAACAATACCGATCATTTTTACGGGCCAACTTTCAGCAAAGGCCTTGGCCACCGGCGTGTCGCCGATAAAGGCATCCAGTCGGCCAGCCTTGATGTCCATAAGAATAAGATCATTTGTTTCATAGGGCTTGAAGGTGAATTTTGCGCCAGCCTTAATGGCATCTTCAAGAAAGCCAGCCTGGGTAGTTCCGGTCTGAGCCCCAATCTTGTGACCATTCGAAAAAATACTGGCCATATTCGTTTTAGCATCTTTACCAACCAGGATAGCGAGATCCGCTGTCCAGTAGGGTTCAGAAAAATCGACCTGTTTGGCCCTCTCCGGCGTAATATTGGTTTCGGCAGCAATAATATCTATTTTACCGGCCTTCAAGGCAGGTATCAGTGAATCATAAGGAATGTCCTTGATCTCCAGATCCCAACCATTCAGTTGGCCGATCATACGCATGACATCCATGTCAAATCCGACGATGTTCCCTTTTTTATCAACCCATTCAAAAAATGGCCAATCCGCAGATGTGCCGACAATAACTTTCGGGCCAGCAAATGCTGGTACGGCAAACATGACAAGTGCGAGTGCGAGTAAAATTGCTTTTTTTAAACATGATAATCCTCCTGGTGTTTACGTTGTGTTTAATGGTTCGCGTTTTATAAATTCCTACTTTGATTCTATTTTCGTATCTCCTTAAGGTATTTGTATACTGTGGAATTTCCGAGGCCGAGAACACTGGCAACATAGCTGGCAGCCTGCTTACCCCTGAAGGCGCCTTGTTCATGAAGCAGTACCACAAGTTTTTGTTTTTCCTTCCTGTTAAGGGCTGAGATGGCTCGATTGTTTTCACTTAACCAGTTGTTGATGAAGCGATTGATTTTTTCGTGCCAGTCGTCCTTGAACAGGGCTTTGGGTTGATCCATCATGCTATTGGGCTGAAGAAACAATTCCAGCCGTTGATGTATGTCTGTGGCTGCGGATACGTCAAGATTGATACACATGATGGCGTCTGGCATGCCCCGTGAACTTCTCAACACGATACTGATGGATTTCAACCGACGTCCATCCCAGTTTATTTTTTCATAAGGGCCTATAATCCACTGGCCTGGGGTGAATTCCATGTCTTCAAGCAGGGAGGGGGACCCTATTTTTCTTTTGGAAAAATTATTGACCAGGATGGCAACCCTTTGCTTTTCAAGGTCATGCACCACCACTTCAGCGTAAGGATGCAAGAGGGTGGCTATGCCTTGGGCAATTTGGTTGTATTGATCCCACTTGGCCAACATATAAGAATCCTTGTTTGGAAAAAAAATCTATCATGGAAAAAATTTCTATACAACACCTTTTTCATTGTTTCTGCTTGGCAGGTGGCTATGAGCAACCAGCTAAAAGCTGTCGGAACGATTCCAGCATTCGATAATGCTGCATGCCAGGAGAATGGTTCGCTTCAGGAGACTGTCCTTGATCATGTATTCATCCCGGCTGTGATCCCTCGCTCCAATGGGTCCCAAGCCGTCAATGACAGGCACATTCAGATCGGCAATAAAGTTTGCGTCGGAAACCCCGAATCTGAATTGTTCTTTTACGGGATATTGCATTTCCTTGGCTATATCGGCAGCTATTTCAAACAGTTTGCGATTGCCTGGGCTCTGCTGCATGGGTGGCCTGCCGGTGATAACGTCGACACGGCATTGGGTGCCCGGGACGATAACGCTATTAGCGATCTCAAAGACCTTTTCTTCAAGAATCTTTAGGTCAGACGGATCCACGAATCGAAAATCAATCTGCGCGTTGGAGAATTCCGCTATGGTGTTGGAACCGATCCCGCCATCGATTTTCCCGACATTGATGGTAATCCCTTTGCTAAAATCATTGAGAGACTCGAATTCAATAATCTTGTGCGCCATTTCGAGTATGGCACTGGGTTTATCCTTGCTTGCAAAGGCGGCATGGCCGGCCTTTCCTTCTATATGAAGTTCAATGGTGAGATTGCCTTTCCTGCCGGTAACGATCTCGTTATCCAAACCGCCAGCTTCCAGGACCATAGCAAAGGCACTTGAATTGGCCTCCTTCTGTATCAGTTCGACAGATCCTCTGGAACCGATTTCCTCATCGGAGTTGAAAACAAAGGTAATGGGAATTTGTTTCAGAAGCCCCAGTCTATCAAGTGCTTTGAGGGCGTAGATACCAACGACCAGTCCCCCTTTCATATCGACCACCCCTGGACCATAACACTTGTCAGTATCTGCTTTATACCAGTTAAAATCGGTGTCTTCCGGAAAAACGGTATCCATATGCCCCACGAGTAATACCTGCTTTTGAGCAGAGGGTTGTGCACTGGAACGAACGACCAGATTGTTTCCCTGCAGTCGTTGTTCGATGATTTCTGTGGATACGTCGAGGGTTTGGAAAGCATGGGCAATCGTGCTGGCGGTACGGTCGATGCCGGCCTTGTTGTAACTTCCGCTTTGAATCTTGATGATTTCTTCAAGAAACGCGAACATATCCGGGCTTTTGGAGATTAAAAATGATTCAATATCTTCAATATAAGCTAAATATTTTTTCATGGACCCGTCCTTTCCGCTGTGGGGCAAGCATGTTTTTAAGATAGGCATCTTATTACCGGACACCTTGGTGCGTGTCAAAGTAAAATACTTTGGGATTTTCTAAATCCATATTTCCATCAGGGTTTGGTTTTATGATCAGGATTCTTATCATTTGACAAGGCATAGAGAAATTATGACAGATAAAATTTATCACTCTTAACGTTTGAAACGAAATAGCGAGCGCATTCCCTCTAGCGTGCTGTGAGGTTCTTCAAACACTCGGCTTAGATTTTATTTTTCGGGCCTGAGCCAGACCTTGTTGAGGAGAAGATAATCATTGGGATGGGCTTGAATATTCTGCACGCGTTTTCGTGAAGCAATATAGCTGTTCTGCCAGTATGGAATGCCTACGGCGCCCTGGTTCATTTGAATTTCTTCGAGTTTGCAGAAAATCGCTTTGCGTTCCAGAACGTTCAGCGTATTGCCAGCCTGGCGCAAAAGCTGAGAAAAATCTTCATTGACCCAACGGGTTTCATTCCAAGGGCCAGGCTTTCCCTGTTCATCCACCGCGCTGGCCAACATTAGAGCCGTGACACCCAGAGGATAATGGGCCCAAGGGGTGATACCGAGGTCGAACATGGTTTGATTCCGGTGATATTCGTGAGCGGGCACTTCCTGGAGATGAATTCTAAACCCTGCTCGAGCGGCATCGCTTTGGAGAACCAGAGCCTGGGTCTTGATGTCGGGTTTTCCTTTAGCAATGGTCAAATGAATGTCCAGGCCGTTTCCATAGCCTGCTTCCTCGAGTAGAGATTTTGCTCTGCGTGGATCAAACTTGATGGTCTTCTTTTCACAGTATTCGGGATGCGTGGGGCACACCTGAAAATCGTTCCCAATTGCTCCCTGGTCATTGTGTGCCAAATAACGAATCTTATCCCGGTGCTGGCAAAGCTTCAGAGCTCGGCGTACACGGTTGTCATACCAGGGGTCCTTGTCTACGCGCATGCGAAGCACATTGGTCCTGGCTGTGGGAACAGGGGTCAAACGAATATTCCGGTCGTTTTTCAGGGTGCCGTAGGCATCTGAACTCCCTGTGTCACTGAGATCGATAAGGTCGACGGTACCACTCTTCAGGGCCGAGACCCGTGACGATACATTCCGGCCAAGATCCAGAAATTCTATTTCGTTTAAAAACGGTAAACCCGGTTGCCAGTAGTCATATCTCCTTTTTAAAAGACAGCGGATATTTTTTTCATATTTTTCAATCCTGAACGGTCCTGTACCATGAGGGGCTTGCATAAAATCCCCTTCAAATGTCCGGTGATTCAGGATCATGGCTGAAGGGTGGAATAACTTTTCAGGCAGTTCCAATTCCGGGCGACGAAGATACAGCACCACCTGATGGGAGTCTATTTTCTCGATGCCGGAGAGCACCAGACAATCTCCAAGAATCGATTTCATGGGAGAGTTGATAACCGGGCTCAGCCATTGTTCAATAGAAAATATAACATCATCTGTGGTGAATGCCTGACCATTGTTGAAGAAAATATTTTTTTTGAGATGCAGGGACCAGGTCTGGAGATCATCGCTCACGACCCACCTGTCCAAGAGAAAAGGATGGGTGATATTGTTTTCATCGGTGTATGTGAGATATTCGGCCACCTGCCTGAAAACCTGGCTTGCTGGTATTGAAAGATTTTTTGCTGGATGGCCTGTTTCCGGTAGCAGGCCTGCTATGCGTAATTTCTGGCCATAGACAGCCCCCATTGCCTGGCCGGGGACGGCCAGGTGAACAAGGTGGGATGTTGTGGTTGTTGCCAGTCCCAATAGGGCGGCAAACCGGAGAAATTCCCTGCGGGACATTTTTCCTGTTTTGTGATTCGACCAAAGGCTATCCATGAGGGGGTGTGTTCTGTGTTTTCTTTGCATGGCTATATTTAAAGGAGACTTTCAGGTGATTGTCAAGCGTAATAAATTCGCTTTGCAACATTATTAAAACACGCCAAAGAGAAACAGCCTCGAGCCTTGTGTGCAACCTTGAACACGTCGGTTTGTTTGATTGACCAGACCCTGTTAAATTGGTATAGGAGAAGAATCTCTACTTTCATAACATCCTTGAACCCTTTCTCCCAACGAATGAACCGAAACAGCGAGCGCATTCCCCGTAGCTTGCTGCGAGGCTCTTCAATATCCTGGTGCCTTAAAATTATTCAGGAGGTGTAGACATAAATGGCGAATGAACGTGAACAAATATCTTTTGATGTTCTGTTTGTCGGTGCAGGCCCTGCCAACCTGGCAGGGGCCATACGATTGATGCAGGCAGCAAAAGAGAAAAACCTTGAACTTGAGGTTGCCCTTATCGAAAAGGGGGCCGAACTGGGTTCCCACGGCATCAGCGGAGCCATTCTCAACCCGGTTGCCCTGCTTGAACTGATGCCTGACTACATGGAAAAGGGCTGTCCCATAGAAACCACCATACTGGGCGACGCGTTTTACTATCTGACCCGGAATCGTGCCATACCCATACCCTTTATACCGCGATATTTGCACAACAAGGGGTATCATGTCATCAGTCTTGCGAAATTCAATCAATGGATGGGCGCCATTGCAGAGGATATGGGCGTGAATATTTTCCCGGGGTTTGCCGGCAAGAAACTTTTGCTTGACCACAAGAACGCGCGGGTGTTGGGCGTACAGACCGGCGAAAAGGGTCTCGACATCAACAGCAAACCCAAAAGCGCTTTTGAACCCGCCATCGATCTTTTGGCCAAAGTGACGGTTTTTGGTGAGGGGGCCCGGGGAAGTCTTGTCAAAGAGCTGGACAGCCTGATGGGTATTTCCACAAACAGCATGCCCCAGGCCCATGAGACGGGTATCAAGGAGGTGATAACGCTACCGGAAAACTCCGGTTTCCAGGCATTTAAGGGCCGCAGTCTCCATATGCTCGGTCATCCCCTGGGTCTGGGTACACCCGGTGGCGGGTTTGTTTATGAAATGAAAGACAACCGGGTGGCCCTGGGTTACCTGGTGGGGCTTTCCTATGAAGAGCCCATGAGGGATATTTATGACACCTTCATGCAGTTCAAACGCCAACCCTTTGTCGCAGCCCTGATACAAGGTGGCAAGGTCATTGAGCAGGGGGCTCGAACCGTTTCCACTGGCGGCTTTTTCAGTATGCCGAAACTGGTTGTGGATGGTGGTGTGCTGGTGGGTGGCTGCGCCGGGATTCATAACGTCCCGGCGCTAAAAGGCATTCATGTGTCCATGAAATCCGGATTGCTGGCTGCAGAGGCCATCCTGGAGGCTTTGGCAGAAGGGGACACTTCCGGGGATATGCTGGCACGTTATCCGGACGCCATTGATAAGAGCTGGTTGAGAAATGAACTTTATGAGGGGCGTAATTTTTATCAGGCCCTGTCAAAAAAAGGTGTTTCCAAACTCTTTCATCTGGGTGCCCAGTATGTTACCGGGGGCAGGGGATTTTGTGACAGAATGCCCTTGGAAGATGACAGCCAGACACTCAAACCCGTCAAAGATTCAGGACTGGATATTGATGCCTCAAAGGATGCAACCGCCTACGACGGAGTACTGCTGGTGGACAAGCTGACTGGCGTATATCTTTCCAAAACCATCCACAGGGAAGATCAGCCGCCTCATCTAATTATCCATGACATGGATTTATGTGTGAATGTTTGTTTTCCCAAGTACCAGCATCCCTGCACCCGTTTCTGTCCGGGTGATGTGTATGAAGTCGTGGAAGACGAAGACAAGAAAGGCGGTCACCATATAAAGCTCAACCCCTCCAACTGTTTTCATTGCAAGACCTGTGATGTAAAGGATCCATTCAACAATATTACCTGGACCTGCCCGGAAGGAGGTGATGGACCAGGTTATACCCTTGTTTGATACAGATGATTTCATAAGGAAATTATCAAGCTAAAGGAGGTGGATCATGAGCATTTATGATGAAAAACCATGGCTGACTTTTTATGATGATGACATCAACCCGGATGTTGTCACCCTGGATGCATCCTATACTGATCTGTTCCTGGAAACAGCGGAGAAGTTTCCAGACAGCCCGGCCATTCATTTTATGGGGGTGACCCTGTCCTATGGAGGGCTTAATGATCTATCGGCACGTTTTGCCGCATATCTTAAAAACTGCGGTTGTGCTCCGGGTGATACCGTGGGTATCAATCTTCCCAACATTCCCCAGTATCTCATCGCCCTGGTGGGCGCGTTGAGGTGCGGATGTGCTGTCACAGGCATTTCACCACTACTCACAGGCAGTGAGATGGCTTACCAGATCAATGATTCCAATACGAAATTTCTCGTTACCCTGGATGCCATTTTCGAAAATCGCTTACAAGAGGTTGCCGGAGAGGTGCCCTGCTTGAAACATGTGGCAGGGGCCAATATCGGTGATTACCTGCCCCTGGTCAAGAGAACTCTGGGCAAGTTGTTGAAAAAAATTCCCACCGGAAAACTAATGCCGCTCCCGGGTATGGACGTTATTCCTTTTAAAAAAATAATGGCAAATTCCTCGGCGGACATCTCGCCTGTGTCCATTGACCCGGAGAGCACCTGTCTGCTTCAGTACACCGGGGGAACCACCGGGCTGCCAAAGGGTACCATCCTGACACATCGAAATCTTGTGGTAAATATTCAGCAGGTTACCGGGTGGCTGGGAATGACAGCAGGTGGTGAAGTGATGTGTTCCGCTTTTCCCCTGTTTCATCTGGCCGGCTTGATGGTGGGTATGTCTTCTCTGGCTAAAAACATTCCCCAGTGTTTGATCCCGGATCCTCGAAACACCCGTCACATCTGCGGTCAAATCGAGAAGTATCGGCCCACTGTCATGACCAATGTCCCCTCACTTTACCAGATGTTGATGGAAGATCCCAAATTCAAAACGCTCGATTTTTCGAATTGTAAGTACTGTATATCAGGAGCCGCGCCGTTTGCGGTGGAGTCCATCGAGGCTTTTGAGTCCATCGTCGGAAAAGGCAAGGTCCTCGAGGTCTACGGTATGACGGAGACCAGTCCCATCCTGACCGCGAATCCAGCCAAGGGAATCAAGAAGATCGGTTCTGTGGGAATTCCTGTGCAGAGCACCCGCATCAAACTTGTGGACATCGAAACCGGTACCCAGGAAATGCCTGTGGGAGAAGAGGGTGAACTGATTGCCAACGGCCCCCAGGTGATGAAGGGATATCTCAACAAGCCTGAAGAGACAGCCAATGCACTGCGGGATTTTCAGGGTGAAAAGTGGTTGTATACAGGCGACGTCGCCAGGATGGATGCGGACGGCTTTTTCAGTATTGCCGACCGGGTCAAGGATATGTTAATCGTCGGCGGTTACAAGGTTTTTTCCCGGGAAGTGGAAGAGAAATTGTACCAGTTGCCGGATGTTGAATTTTGTGCTGTGGTGGGTGTGCCAAACGCAGAGCGACCCGGCAATGATATTGTCAAACTAGTGGTTCAGCGGTCGGCCTCGGCTGCGGATAAAGACCCGGCAGTGCTCAAGGAGGAGATTTCGGTCTTCTGCAAGAAAAAAATGGCGCCTTACAAAATTCCCAAGATTATTGAGTTCATAGATGCCATCCCACTGACAACGGTTGGTAAAGTGGATAAGAAGGCATTGCGATGAGTGCTGAGCGATGAGCCATAAGCCACAAGCCATAAGCTATAAGCTCAACTTTCGCGTTTCCTGAATCCCGAAAGTTGGACCATAGGCTTTGATGGACGCGTAAAAAGTCGAGTTTGGACGGTCTCGTAAAAAGTTCAAATTCAAGGCGCGCAAATTTTGTAATCATGAGGCGTACTTATCGTACGTTGAATGATTACGAAATGCAGCGCAACGCAGGCGTTGGACTTTTTACGAGACCGTCAGCTTTAAGCGGCTCATAGCTTATAGCTTACAGCTTAGTAAAACCCGAACGTTGAAGACAGAACACATAGGACCAAAATGCCCTTCAGAGAAAACACCACTAGAACGAATATTATTCTAACCGGATTCATGGCCACGGGAAAAACCACCATCGGCAAGCTTCTGGCCGAGCAGCTGGGGTACGAATTTGTGGACACAGACGATTTCATCGAAGGTCGCTGCGGCCGGACGGTTGCTGAAATTTTTCAGGAGAAAGGCGAGACTGCTTTCAGGGCCATGGAAACCGAAGTTGCCCGGGAATTGGGAAAACGAGGAGGTCTTGTCATTGCAACAGGTGGTGGCCTGGTTCTCAATCCGCTCAATGTCACGACACTGGAAAGACAGGGGCGCATTTTTTGCCTGGTTGCGACGCCAGGGGATATTCTGGAAAGGGCCTCGTGTGATACGAAGGTGAGACCGTTAATCCAAGGTACAAACCCCGAGGAGCGTATCACGGAATTGATGCAGGACAGGAAAGAGGCTTACAGTCATTTCACTCAGGTGGAAACAACCGGCAAAACACCTGATGAGGTGGCCGCGATGCTGCTGTCCCGAATATGTCATGAAACTTGATGATGAAGCAAAACAGCGAGCGCATTTCCCGTAGGTTCTGCCGCATGACAGAACATTCCTCCTAGCATGCTGTGAGCATATTCAATTATATGAAATACTTATTTCCGTTGACGGGGAACAAGAAATCTCAAGTATACACATACTGCCGCTCTTGTCTTTTGACCCGATCAAGTCATATTTACCCTGGGGATAATTATTGATTGAAAAAATCCTTATATTGTGGTAGCTATTATTTTACTACACAATATAGGGTGGAAATATGAAACATATATTTTGCACTATTTTGTTTACTATAGTGGCTATATTGTTAACTAACCTGATTAATTCAGTTCGTTTAGTTATTGCCATCTATCCTCCTGATAGCTGTACAAACCCACAATACAATTACCCTACAAAACCAGTTTCTGAAAAGCATAACAGCAAAGAAATTGTATCGATAATTATTCTCCTTTTAAGCATCGGTCTTATGGGTTTTGCAGAAGCGTGCAAACAAAAAAAATTAAGGGAAATAATAATCATGAAAAGAACAGCACTACTTGATAGTGTATAATCTAAATAAGGAGGTATGATATGCGAAAACCCAAATCAAACTCGGGGATCAAGAAGCGCAAGACGACATTTTCGCTAGATTCAACAGATGCCAAAGAGGTATATCTGATGGGGTCTTTCAACAACTGGAACCAAAAAAAACACCCCATGCAGAAGATAGGTAATGGGAGATGGGAGAAGACCGTAATAATTCCCCCCGGAATGCATGAATATAAATTTTTGGTTGACGGTCAATGGAAAGAAGATCCTCAAAATGTTCTAACTTGTCAGAACTGCTTTGGGACTAAAAACAGCGTTCTTGATTTTACCCGAAAATAAAAAAAACCATTAAGGAGGTAGGGATATTTGCTTTTACACGACAATGAAGGAAGACGATCTGGAATTGAAAGAAGAGTTTTTTTAAACCACTCACTTTTTGAATATGAGAAAAGGTGTGGCGAAGATCGAAGAGACGGAATTGATAGAAGGTTGGAGTCGAGAATTATGCCTCGATCATTAAAGAACCTTAATACCATAAAATTTGAAAAACCGTCAAAATTGCCAAAGATAAAAACGTAACACGATATAAACGGTCATTTCTTTGACTGTACCAGCGAGGTATTTCTTGCCTGTCGCCAATGATCCTGCCGTAATTCCTCACCAGTGATGGCAAAACGGATACTGTCAGCCAAGGTAGTATTTCCAAAACATTCAAGTAAATCTTTGTCTGATGCATCCACTTCTGACAAATTCAAACTTTGTCTAATGCGTTGGACAAGTTCTTTCTTTTTTGGGCTCAATGGAATTCTCCTTATAGGCTTGAACCGAAATAGCGAGCGCATTTCCCATAGGTTCTGCCGTTCGGCAGTGCTTCGCATGCTGCGAGGTTCTTCAATCTTTCTCGCATACCGTCACATTTGATGAACCATATCATATAGTTGCCTTGAAGTCAAGTTGCCACAATATCTTGTGGTGAAAGATACCATTGTTAAGCTATAGGCGTTCAAGGCTATTCATATAAGAATCATCGCCAAAAAAGTTGATCCAAATTAAGGATTCAAGGATTCCAGGGGTCCAGGATTCGAGTGAGATGAAGTGGATCACCAGCTAAATGCTTATTCAGAGTATGTGAGGTTTTTTATCTGCGTCTTATCTTTTTCAGGTGGCAGTAATAGAAAGGCTCTGTTAGTTGCCAACGTAGAGAAAAAAAAGGGCAGCCATAAAGGTTGCCCAGTTAGGAGGAGTTCAAAAGATGAGAGACGGTTACCTTTTGAACAAGTTTCCGATATTGCCAATTTATATCAGCAATAATCATGCCGGAAAATGAAGTTGCCGTAAACTCCCAGCCAGATGGCGTTCAGGAGTATTTAGGGTCGTGCTGATAGTAAATAATATAACCCGTATTACATACAAAACGTGTAAGATATACCATGATCAAGATTGAACGGAGATAGTGAGCGCATTCCCCATAGCTTGCTGCGGGGTAGATCATTGCCCCGTAAAAATGGTGTTCTTCCCAAAGATAAAAAATGGACTCGTCCTAAAGTATGTGATATCCACACCATGTCGTAAGGCACCAGCTTTCGGTATGATTCGCATCCCATGGAGTACACAATATTTACTATTTAACGACGAAGGATATGCATTTGAATAACACGAAAATTATCCAAAAAGGCGATACGAGCGGAAACGGCCTGATTGCAAAGTTCCAGCTTCCTTCGGGTCTGGCAATTGTCAGCCTTCCTACCAAAAACTTTTATGGCGGTCATTGGGACCTTGGGCCTACCTGGAATTATGTTGTTCTGGCAGATCGGCCTTTTCTGGTTGATGCGGGGCGATATGGTCAGGGACGACATCTGGTTGACATGCTGAACCTGGCAGGGATCAAGCCCGTGGATCTCGATTATGTACTCATTAGCCACGGGCATGAGGACCATGACGGGGGACTGGCCGAACTGGTAGAACTCACCGATCTCAAGATCAAGGCTCACCGGGTATATGATTTTTTGATCAGGCAATATCCGGAGAGCGCTCCCCCAGGATACAAAGAACACTTTCCGGCAAAATGCTGGCATTGCTTTATGCCCGAATCCTTTTTCAAAGACAACTGCCTACGGTACCATAACGTTTTGCAGACCTTGGATGTTGAACGAATCGGAGATGGTTGTGAAAAGCTTGGGCCTGACATATCGACCCTGCATCTGCCGGGTCATAGCCCGGACTGCCTGGCCGTGATGCTGGGTCACGAGGCCCTGATTGTCGGTGATGTGGTTCTGCCGGGCATTACCCCCTGGCCGACCTGTCTGGAGCAATACGACGAGCTAGCTGACGTTCTACGACCCTTATATCCGCAAGCAAGTTCTCTTTTCGGATTGAAACGCTATCTTGAGTCCTTGAAGGTGTTGTTGCAGATTGCCCATCAATACCCGGATATCCTGGTGCTGCCGGCTCATCGTCTTTTTTATCAGGGCCGCTGGAATACCATACAGCTTAAAGAAAGAATACACGAACTGATGGAACATCACATCCAGCGCTGTGCATCCATCCTGGAAATTTTGGCGACAGGTGAGAAAGACGCCCATGAAATAGCCCGGCTCCACTTCAGTAAAATTCTTTTAAAAGGTCCGGGAAAGCAGATGGCGGCCAATGAAATCATCAGCCATAGTGAATTGATGGTCGCCTGCGGTGATCTGGAGGAAGTAAAGAAGCATTGCTATGCCCCTACCGGCAGTGGCAATTTTGAGAAATCTATCCGGAGTGTTCGGATTAACGGTAAAGTGCAGCCATTGCCTGCCTGAGAATTTCAATCGGCAACTGACCGGGTGCGCTAGGGGTGGTGGCGCTGGCAAATGTAATATCCGATCCGAACAACCCGCCGGCCAGTCGTGTCAGTCTGCCCTGGGGTCCCATGGACATGGTTATGGCGGGGATTTTCAAACCCTGCTGGCGTGCTTTTAGGGTGGCATTCAACAGGGCCAGCACATCGTGATATCCTTTGGGCATCACGGCAACTTTTGCGATGTCCGCGCCAAGATCCCGGGCTTTGAGTAGTGTGTCGAAAATAAAGGTCTCATCCGGGGTCATTTCAAAATTGTGGTAGGAAAGAATTACCCGAACAGAGGCATTTTTGGCTGCTTCCATGATGGATTGTACAAACGCGGCATCGTTGCGCAATTCGATGTCAACGATATCCAGGTTGCCGGATGCTATGGCTTCTGTAAGCAGACATTGTCTTTGGTGGTCGTTCAGTTTTATCAAACCGCCTTCCGAATCGATTCTACAGGTAAAAATCAGAGGGGTATCTCTGAATTGGATTCGTAATTTTGCAAGGGCGTCCAGGCTGTTGTTGATATCCTGGACATGGCAATAGCCATCGATGCGCCATTCCACCAAATCCGGATCTGACTGTTTTATGGCCGCCGCTTCTCTGAAAAGATCCGACCTTTCCGTTGCCAAAAGGGGCATACATATCAGAAATTCAGGGCCGCCGATGACCGTATTCTTGACCGTTATCTGGATGTCGCTTTGTAAGCGCATTTACAGGCGGCCTTTTTTCAAGATAGCCACCAAAAGCCAGATACCCATAATGGTTGCAGCCAGAAAACCGATGATGCCGATAAGGGAGATGCCATAAAAGAGAGGCGGTGTTTTGGAGATAACAATGAGTGCAGAGCCGATGATGAGTGCGGCAATGATAATGGAAAAAGAGATCCGGTTGCTGATTTGATCGTGGGTCGACAGCATCTGGTCAAGCCCTTGCAGTTCGTGAGAAAAAGATAGTTTTCGATGGCGGATCAAACGGGTGATTTCGAGAAGATCTTTTGGGAAATCTTTGAGAAATGTAAAGAGCTGTGATGTCAAAGATAGGACATCGCTCTCTATCCGATCTGGAGAATATCGTTGGAGTTTGATTTTTTTGATGAAGGGTTCTGCGTGCTGCAGCATGTCGAAATCAGGGTCCAGCCTGCAGGCCACGCTTTCCACGGTACTCAGTGCCTTCATCATGAGAAAAATATCGGGGTAGATTCTCAAGCGGTGGCGGGCGGATAGTTCCAGCAGATGTTGCAGCAGTTTGCCCAGTTCTATTTCTTTCAAGGGCTTGTATAGGTGCTGTCCTATGAATTCGGCAACATCTTTTTCAAAGGAGCGCATATTCGGTTCATCGTCCCATGAGGTGATCTTTAGGAGACAGCCGGCCGCACGGGTTTCGTCTTTTCGCACGATGCTGTCCACGAGTTCGACAAAATTTTCCCGGGTATTCCGGTCAATAGTGCCCACCATACCGAAATCGAGCAGACAGATCACATTGCCCGGCAAAACAAAGATATTACCCGGATGAGGATCGGCATGAAAAAATCCATGGTCGAATATCTGGCTCAGGCAGACATGGGCACCCCGAAATGTGATTGTTTTTCTGTCGTAGTCCCCCTGGTCGAGCAGATCCAGCTTGGACACCTTGATGCCCTTTATCAATTCGGTTGTCAGTACGCGGGAAGTTGTGGTCTCTCGGTAAACTTTCGGAATATAGACGGTGGGATCCTGGAGAAATTCACGTGACACACGTTCCATGTTGGTGGCTTCGATGGTGTAATCCAGTTCCCGCTCCAGTGTTTTGGCAAATTCTTCGACAATCTTTACGGGTTGGTGGAAAGAAAGCTCTTCGATGTGATTTTCGGCCAGTGTTGCCAGATGAAGCATGATTTCAAGATCAATGTCGATGAGTCGTTGGATGCCAGGTCGTTGAACCTTGACGGCGACCTCCTCGCCGTCGAGATAGCATGCCTGGTGTACCTGGCCGATGGAGGCGGATGCCAGGGGTGTTTCCTCAAAGCTTGCGAAGATGTTTTTCAGGGGTGCACCGAGCTCGGACTCGACGATTTGCCTGGCATCTTCGAATGGAAAAGGAGGTACCTCATCCTGCAGTTTGGAGAGTTCGTGGACGAAATCGATCTGCACGAGATCCGGCCGCGTGGAGAGGATCTGTCCCAGCTTGATATAGGTGGGGCCTAACTCTTCGAATGCCATCCTGACCCGCTCGGCTCTGGATGATTTCTCAACACGCTCCCGACGTTTCTTGCTGATCATCTGCAGGCCGATTTCAATGTACTGCTCGATGTTCAGGGTTTCAACCAGATCGCCAAACCCGTATTTGATGAGAACACCCAGGATCTGCCGGTAGCGGTTCAGGTTGCGGTACGTTCGACCGATGACACCGATTTTGCGTATGCTAAGCATGGGAAATACTTCTCATGGTCACCTCAATGCTGTGAATATAGAATGTCTGGAAGCTGGAATGCTGATATCTGCTACTTTCATTAGCTTAGCGGTTTAGACTGTTAGGCTGTTAGGTGCTCTCCGCTACTAGCTGCCAGCCACCCTCAGACCCTATTATCACCCTTGTATCCCCCTCGAACCCTTCATTTGGCACCTTCATTGCTGATCATTTTCTTCAGTTCCCGGATTTCTTTTTTTAGCCCTTTGAGCTCGTCACCGGTGACGATATCCGCCCGTTTCAAGAATTCATTAACGCTCTTTTCCACTCTTTTTTCCAGTTTGATCTGGGCTTCCGAGTACCTTTTTTCCAGTTCTTTTAGAAACGTTTTTCCCTCTTCCCGGGGCATTTCTCCCTTTTTTTCCAGCTCCTTGGCCAGGACTTCCACCTCGTCCCATGTTTTGAGAGCCAGGCCGATGCCCGTGAGCATACCTTTTCTGATCAGGTCATACATGGTTTCCTCCGTTATTTCATTTTTCCCAGGATAGCGCTTGCAATGGTGTTTTTCTGAATTTCACGCGTTCCTTCATAGATCTCGGTGATTTTGGCATCCCGGTAAAAGCGTTCCACTTCGTATTCTTTCATGTAGCCGTACCCACCGTGTAATTGAATCGCTTCATCGGCAACTTCCACGGCAGCCCGCGCAGCGACCATTTTGGCCATGGATGTAAGCTTGGGATCGATTCGACCCTGGTCGAAGTTCCAGGCGGCCTTATACGTCATCAACCTGGCCAATTCGATTTTAGTGGCCATGTCGGCGAGTTTGTGCTGGGTCACTTGGAACTGGGCGATTTTCTTTCCGAACTGTTCCCGTCCTTTGACATATTCAAGCGCCCGGTCATACGCACCCTGGGCCGTTCCCAGTGCCTGGGCAGCCACCTGAATTCTGCTCTCGTCAAAGAAATGGAGCACGTGATAAAAGCCCTTGTTTTCTTCTCCAATGATGTTGGACAAGGGTACCCGCACATCCTTCAGAATGACTTCGGTGGTGGACATCATGTTGATGCCCATCTTGTCGCCGAGATCCACTGTGCTCAAACCTTCCCTGTCAGCTTCCACCAGTATGATGCTGATGCCTCTGTAAGAAGGTTTTGCTTCAGGATCTGTCTGGCACATGACCGAATAGAATCCAGCCAGTCCCCCGTTGGTAATAAAAGTCTTGGCGCCGTTTATGACCCATTGATCTCCTTCCTTGACGGCAGTGGTGTCCAAAAAGGTGATATCTGATCCATGATCGGGTTCGGTGAAAGCGCCTGCAGAAAGGATTTTGGCTTCCGCTACCTGGGGCAGCCATTTTTCTTTTTGCTCATCGCTGCCATTATGCATAATGAGTTCGGAGGCGAAACTGGAGAGCGCAACGGCGCTCCCGATGGTGGAATCACTCCGGCACAACTCTTCGATGACCAGGATATCTTCCAGACTTCCCATGCCCTGACCGGAATATTCTTCGGGAAAATGGACGCCGATGAGTCCGATATCGCCTGCTTTCTGCCATATTTTTCGCGGGAATTCATGTTTCTTGTCAAGCTCAAGAGCCAGTTCTTTATCAAATTCGCCCTTTGTAAAATCCCTAACCGCCTTCTGAATGTCTTTTTGCGTCTTGCTGAGTTCAAATTCCATTGTCAATCTCCCTAAATCATTAACGATATCAATGCTTCTCGCCACAAATTTCCCAATCGAAAAAAAGTAACATATGCCAATGGGTATTGCAAGGAGATTAGGTGGTTCCTCAGTTGCCATGAAGTAAGCGGTAAACAGTTTGGAGCATATAAAATGCAATCCATGAACATCTTTGGCCGGGGTGGAAAAGTGACTTGACTGATGACGCATTCTGCCATAGATTCATTCTTTACTGAGCCATAAGACATAAGCGGTTAGCTATTAGCTGCTTATGGATTATGGCTAACTGCTTACAGCTAGGAAAGGGAAAAAAACATATGCCAGTATCGATTGCGCTCGCAGGCAAGGGCGGCACAGGTAAAACCACGGTTGCAGGTATGCTCATAAAATATCTGGTGAAGCACCAAAAGACACCGGTGCTTGCTGTAGATGCGGACAGCAATGCAAATCTCAATGAAGTGCTGGGGCTTGAGGTCTCTGGAACATTGAGCGAAGCCCGGGAAGAAATGAGAAAGGGGCACGTGCCCACCGGCATGACAAAAGATGTTTTCATGTCCATGAAATTCGAGCAGGCTGTCATTGAAGACAAGGGGTATGACCTGGTTGTTATGGGACAACCCGAGGGTTCCGGATGCTATTGCGCCGCCAACACTCTTTTGACGGGTTTTTTGGAGCGGTTGACTAAAAACTATCCTTATGTGGTGATGGACAACGAGGCTGGAATGGAACACATCAGCCGATTAACCACCAGTAATATCGATATCCTATTGATCGTAGCCGATACCTCTCGAAGGGGGCTTCAGGCCGGGATGCGGATAGATAAATTATCAAAGGAATTGAATATCGGTGTGGGAAGGAGCTGCTTGATTTTAAACCAGTCCAAAGATGTTCCTGCACCGGCTGTCCTCGATATGCTGGAAGACGCGGGTCTCGAGCTTGCCGGATCCATACCGGAAGATCAGACCGTCTACGAATTTGATCTTGAAGGACGCGCCACCATCGAGTTGCCCGAGGACAACGACGCTGTTCAGTCAGCTTTTGATATTTTTGATAAAATTATTCCAAAAAATTAGAAACCTTCAAATGTGGATAAATTGGAGAGTTGAAACCAGATGACGATGAAAAAGACAGGTTTTTTATTTGATCAGCGGTATCTTCTCCACGAC
This sequence comes from uncultured delta proteobacterium, assembly GCA_963842925.1. Lineage (GTDB taxonomy): Bacteria > Desulfobacterota > Desulfobacteria > Desulfobacterales > B30-G6 > B30-G6. Next base: position 126,970 of record CAWJIL010000003.1, on the reverse strand, counting down.
ACCGGACCCTATCATCCAGAGGTGCCCGAGAGACTCCAGGCAATCTATCAAGGCATCGAGGACGGTGGGCTAATTCCGAAACTCAGGATGATTGCGGCCGCCAGGGCGGATCTCAAATGGGTGGAAGCGGTTCACAGTGTAGATTATATCCGGCGGTTTGAGGAAGTCTGTTTTTCGGGCCAGCGCACGTTGGACTCGCCGGACAACAGAATGTGTACGGAAACCTTTGAGACGGCCTTGCTGGCGGTGGGCGGTGTACTCCAGACAATAGATCTGGTTATGCAAAACGAAATCGACAACGCGTTCTGCGCTGTCAGACCGCCTGGCCACCATGCTGAAGTTTCCGAAGCCATGGGATTCTGTTATTTTAACAATATTGCCATTGCCGCAAGGTATTTGCAACAGCAGTGGAAGATCCCAAAGGTCGGTATCATTGACTTCGACGTTCATCACGGCAATGGAACCCAGCATATCTTCGAAAAAGACCCTTCGGTGTTTTACTATTCCATTCACCAGCACCCTTCCTTTGCCTATCCCGGCACTGGCAGGGAATTTGAGAAGGGATCCGTCGACGGTTACGGATTTACCAAGAACACACCCGTGCTTCCGGGGCAGGGGGACGAGGATTATCGGAATTATGTTAAAAGGGATCTGATACCGGCATTTGATCATTTCAAACCGGATATGATTTTGGTATCAACCGGATTTGACGGACACAGGGACGATGATATGTCCGACGTCAAACTGTCCACCCGTGCGTTTTCCTGGATCATGGAAACGATTTTCCAGCTGGCAGAGGATCATTCGAAGGGCAAGCTTATTTCTATTCTGGAAGGAGGCTACAGCCTCAAAAGGCTTCCGGAACTGGCGTGTAACCATGTTCAGATATTATTGAACGAACATATTCATCCATAAATCGGTAGAAGGCATTTTTCAGATGGCTTCAAAACGATTTGATAAATAATGCAATAGGAGGACACGATGTTTGTCAGCAGATCTATGACAGTTAAGGTTGTTACGATTCAACCGGATGCAGCCGTCCTTGAGGCGCAGGAACTGATGGCATTGCACCAGATTCGCCACTTGCCTGTTATTGATGGAAAAGGCCGTCTCATTGGTGTTGTCACCGACCGTGATGTTCGAAGCGTCCTGCCTTATGATTGTTACAAAAATCCTGATTGTACCAAAGAGCATGAAAAAGTGGCCGAGTTAAAAATCAAGGATATCATGGCAGTAGAACCCCTCACCATTTCCCCCTCCGATACGATTCAGGATGCCCTGCTTTTGATTCAGGAGAAACGCGTGGGAGCGTTTCCAGTGGTGGACGATACCGGAAAATTGAAAGGCATCATTTCCGTCAGGGACTTGCTGCGGGCGTTTACAAATGTTCTCGGCATCGGTGAGCCTGGAACCTTGCTCTGTATCCTGGTTGAGGAAAAAATTGGACAGATGAAAAAGATTGTTGATGCCATCACCGAGGAAGGTATTTCTTTTGGCAGCATTCTGGTTGCCAGGTATTGGGAGGAAGACAAGCGGGCTGTTTTCCCTTATCTTTTGACACAGAATATAAGTCGTGTAAAAAAGAAACTGCAGAAGATGGGGTATACCCTGCTGGAACCGATGGACTGGTATCTTGACCAATTACCGAAGCACGAATAAACGTTGTTTCAAAGCATCATCTAACACCCAATATCTGTATGGCGAACGAATTTTCTGACCCGTATGGGGATCTGTTTATCTATTATCTTAAAGGCTGTCTGATCCCGGGTAGCACAATAGTGGACAGGTCATTTGTCGGTAACTGGGAAGAAGACGGCTATTCTTTTCTATTTTTCAAGCGCTCATCACTTCAGATCGTCGAAGCACTGACCTCTCAACAACCCCATTTGAAATTACTGGATAATTTTCAGATGTCTTATGAGGAATGGCAAGGTGGACCGGTTTTGCCGATTCAAATCGGGCGGATCCGAGTCATTCCTCCCTGGCTGGAGACATTTGCCCGTATGGACTGCCTGCCGGAAGAATCAAACCCGGATGAAAAGAAGACCATGGAGATTCTTTTGGATCCTGGTGTCGTGTTTGGTACCGGTACGCATCCAACAACCCGGCATTGTATTGAAGCCATCCAGATGCTTGCATCCAGAACGTCGATTGGGACGGTTATGGACATTGGAACCGGGACAGGTCTGCTCGCCATTGCGGCAGTGAAGCTCGGATGCAAACGTGCACTGGCCATTGATTTGAATCATTTGGCCGTGAAAACTGCCCGCACAAATATACGCTTAAACAGCTTGGAAGACCAGGTGTTGGCGGTTCAGGGGTCTGCGGATAAATTTGTGGACTTACCAAGCGATCTTGTGATATCCAATATCCACTATGATGTTATGAAACGTCTGCTTAGACGTGACCGTAAATTGTCTGCCCAATATGTTATCCTATCAGGTCTTTTACGAAGCCAGGCAACAAAGATCGAAGTTTTGCTGAAGCAGGTGTCCATCACCCTGTTGGAGAAATGGGAAACCAATGGCACCTGGTATTCCTACCTTGGGAAGATATCCAACGGCCGGCAGTAGTGTGAAGATCCGGGAACGGAAAGATGTGGTGGACTACACGGATAATCCTCTTCCTGCCAAAAAGTTGGTGGAACTATTTTCCGCTCTAAGGAGCGGCTCTTTCACGCAATAAATAGTTGCTGCGGGTCTTCATATTAGACGAGAGAGGGACAATGCTTATCACGTGCTGGGGGTCGAGAGGATCCATACCTGTTTCAGGTAGAGAATACATCAAATATGGTGGCGACACCGCCTGTATGGAGATTCGGACCAGAAGTGGTGACATCATCATTGTCGATGCTGGCACAGGGATTCGAAAACTTGGAAACAAGCTCACCAAAGAAGGCATTCAGCACTATAATTTCATTTTTACGCACGCCCACTGGGATCATATCATGGGTCTGCCTTTCTTCAAACCCTTGTTCAGCAATCAAACAAAGATCAAGGTATTTCGATGCCCGTACGCGGGCATGTATGCTGAAAAACTGATTACGCGTGTTCTGACACCGCCGCACTTCCCGGTGAAATATTCCGATTTGAGTGCTGAATTTACTTATGAAGATGGCTGCCCCCATGCGTTTCAAATCGGTTCGGTAACGGTTGTTCCCATCCATCTGAGTCACCCGAACGGTGGCAAGGGTTATAAATTTATTGAAGATGAAAAATCATTTGTATTTCTGACGGATAACGAACTGGGCTATCGGCACCCCAATGGGCTTACCCTGAACGATTATGTCACGTTTTCATCGCAGGCCGACCTTCTCATCCATGACGCGGAATTCACGCCGGAGGAATACCACCGGTATATTGAATGGGGGCATTCGTCTTATGCGGATGTCCTCGAGTTAGCATCCCGGGCAGGAGTAAAAAAACTGGGGCTTTTCCACTTAAACCAGGATCGCACCGATGATGCAATGGATGCGATTGTGGACGTCTGTCGTCAGGAGATAGACAGGGAAGGCTTTGGATTCGAATGTATAGCCGTGGGAAGTGAGATGTCATTTGAAATTTGACGGTCTCGTAAAAAGTCCAACTTCTGTGTAAAGTGCTGCATTTCGTAATCATTCAACGTACGATACGGTCGCCTCATGATTACAAAATTTGCACGCCTTGAATTTGAGCTTTTTACAAAACCGTCTAATTCGGACCGTTTACGAGTTCATCAAATTTGAATCGCATTAGAGCGAAGGTATACCCACCAGAAAGTATGGATCGAAAAGATATGGAAATGGACGTATCCGGTGCCGCTGATGGTTGGATTCGATTGGTACGTCTGTCTCCCCCAAGCCTCCAAGACAACACCGCCGATGCCGACCGCCTAAAAAATCAACTCAAGAAGCAGCTAAATACCAAGAGCGTAGAAATCGACTTAAATGTTTTGCAAAAAATGCCGATTCGATTGCGGGACTGGGGGTATGCAGCACGCTGTGTCGTCGTAAAGGAACGAGATACGGATCTATGGCATCTCACCGGCATTTTGAATCCCATGGAGAAGCAGCGGATAGCCGGGGTAGCTGTTGACCTGGGAACATCCAGGGTGGTGATCAGACTTGTGGAATTGTCAACAGGCGAGAGTCTTTTTGATGCATCGTTTGACAATCCCCAACTTAGTGTTGGCCCTGATGTTTTGACACGAATCCATGCTTGCGATCAGCCGGGCGGTCTTGAAGAACTCAACCGGATGATCATCGACGAACTGAACCGGCAGATTCAAACTGCCTGTATTTCCTGTGGAATCGACACGAAAGATGTTTATTTTATGGCCCTTGCCGGCAATACCAGCATGACGCACCTATTCATGGGGCTGTCACCCAGATGGCTGATCAGGGAACCCTATATTCCGGTTGTCAACAGCCCCGATGTTCAAAAGGCCGATGCCTACGGGCTGCGGATCAATCCCGCGGGCAGGGTTTTTATTCTGCCCAACATTGGAAGCTATTTTGGCGGTGATCTTATTGCCGGTATTCTGCACAGTGGTATCTGCCGTCAGACCGACCCGGCCATTTTGGTGGATGTGGGGACCAACGCGGAGGTTGTTCTGGGCAACGATAGCTGGCTGGTGGCCTGTGCAGGTGCAGCCGGGCCTGCTCTTGAAGGAGGCATGGCCCAGATCGGCATGATGGCAGGCCCGGGTGTCATAGACCGTTTACATATCGATCCGGAAACGCGGATATTTCAGGTTCACACCATTGACGAGATACTGCCCATGGGAATCTGTGGTTCCGGTATGATCGATCTTGCCGCAAACTTGTTTCTCGCAGGTATGATCGATCTTCGAGGCCGGTTTGTTCCCGAGGTGTGCGGCAGAAAACTGGCGATGCATTCGCAGATACCGTATCTGGAAATTGTTTCAGCGGATGAATCCGGAACAGGACAAGCACTGATGATCAGCCAGGTGGATATGGACAGTCTGATTCGATCCAAGGCCGCCATGTATACCATCCTGGAGACCATCACAGAATCTGTGGGTATGGAACTGACGGAATTGAAGACCTTCCATGTGGCGGGGACATTCGGGGCCTTTATCGATCCTGTATCAGCTGTTACCATCGGAATGCTGCCGGATTTGCCGCCAGGTACCTTTCAATCCCTGGGGAACACATCCCTTGAAGGGGCAACACAGGTCCTCACGTCCTGTGAAAGCATGACAACCATCGAAGGAATAAAAGAAAAAATAACCTACCTTGAACTGAATGTTAACCAGACCTTCATGAACCGTTTCAGTGCCGCAAAATTTTTGCCCCACACCGACCGGTCCCGCTTCCCGTCCGTAAAAAATCATCAAGCAAATTCAATGTGCCAGGATTTTTGATTATCGGAAACAATGGTATACTTTTGTATGAAATAAGATAATTGCAATTTATGGTAGTCAGATAACTTCCCAAATTTAATCCCACATCTTCGTAGGTAAGTATTGTTTTGGAGATATCTGACTTTGCGATCGGAAATGATTTTGCATGGGATATTATGAATTGAAATATTATTATCAGCGGTGACAATAGACATCTTGTTGAAGTCGCTGGACCAAACCGTGGTTGTTGTATATTCAGCTCTAACGCCGGTGAGACTTATATCGATAATGGTTCCAGAATGAATGATGCGATCTTTAAATAGACCAAATGCGAATGATTTTTTTAAAAGAACTGAGGCATCTGTTTTGACGGCATGTCGCATCTCTTTTCTTTTCACATCACCCGGACTGTCTTTTGATGGTAATTTTTTATTCATGGTTATAGAGTCCCCCACCATTCTATCGCCAAGGTCTGCAAGGGATACCTAGGAGAAGGATTGCCGAAATACTGTCGTTGCTGACAGGCTCTTTAAGAACTGGATTTGTATTGCGATCTGAATGTGAAAACTGGTTGAGTTCGAGATGGCTGAGGCAGATAACTGCTTAAGAGCGATAAAAAGATTCGGTTCAAATCGCGGTTCAAGTTATTGATATATACCTTATTGGAACAGAAGAATAAAAATCAAGTCTTTTCTCAGTGTCATTATAAAAATGGATTATCTCCAAAAAAGTTGATCCAACTTTAGGGTTCAAGGGTTCCAGGGGTCCAGGATTCGAGTGAGATGAAGTGGATCACCCGCTAAATGCTTACTCAGCGTATGTGTGGTTTCAGGAAATAAGAAAGAGCTGAATATAGCGGGGTTCAATGTTTTTCTTGGATATCTGCCCAAGTTCGGATTCTATTTCTGAAAAAAGACTTTCAAGTGTTTTTCCGCATTGCCGGGAAATTTCGGTACCGGTCAGCCCACTTTTGTCTGCCAGCCATTTCAGGAAGTCACTTTTTACTGAAAACCTTATGGTTCTCGGCTTTTTGGGGCTGTGCCACAGCGTGTCAAAAAAAGATTTAAAGGCATCCAGGGGCAGGGGGGCAAATGCCGTTTGCCCGGTACCGGGTTCAGTGACTTCTCGGGCCCAGTGTGTCAGCAGAAAGTTTTTATAGGTCAGAAGACTGCCGGGTGGAAGGGGTTTTGTCGTGAGCGGCAATGTTGCCAGCAGATCATCAAAAGCAATGATTTCCGTTAGGATTGTATCCGTCACGAAAATGTCCTGGGTGGTTGAAAATTCCCGGTAGCGTTTGCCGATCTGATACTTGTCAAAGCAGAGCGGCCTTTTGATCAGGAGCCCGCCGATAACACCCAGCCAATCTTCATCCCAGAAACTGAGTGGGAGCCCCTGGGCCTTGAACCAGCTGTTGTTGCGCCATTTATCAGCCCGCCACTTTAACCGGAGCGCCTTGCCGTAACCAACCCTGAAAAGATCTGCGAGCAGGTAAGGTTCTATCTGTCCGACCTTGCTGCCGGAGAGTGCTTCGATGCCAATGCCGATATACCCGGATGCTTTTTTTACAGCATCGTGCAATCCGCTTCGTCCATTGATGGCTTTTTGGTCTGCTACCAGCAACTGGTTGCAAAGACCTGCAAATTCAGACTGCAACTGCATGAGAGAATTCTCGTTTTTTATGGAAGAGAGGGCTTTGGCGAAAATGCCGTCGGGGTCCAGCAGATTTTGTGCGGTGTAAGGTACCGGCATGAAATGGTCATCTGTCGCTGGTTCGGTCTGGCGTTTTCTGGTTCGTTTTTTTAAATCTTTTTCTGTCAAAGGCTGGTAAATACCCACAGCCTCATCAAACGGCAGAAAGCCCTTCTCCGCCAGACGGACGTTTCGCAGGCGATACAGTTCTTCCTCAGTCTCTGCTGGAATGATGGTCACTGATTCGAGCAGTATGTTCTGGAAACGATGGTGATCGAATTTCGACAAACGCTGTAGCAACTGGATCAGAAAATCCTTGCGGTTTTCCAGGAATTGTTCGCCGTGTAAAGGGGTTTCGGGATCTGCATCGGTTTCCGGTAAAAAGGGCGGATTCAGGATCCGAAAGTAGAAGGTGTCGTCAAAGGTGATAAAGTCCTTCCCCAGTTCGGAAGGGGTCTCATCATACTCCCTGATCCTAACCTCGATATTATGCAGTAAAAAAAATTCGAGAAAAGAGTCCTTTTCCTTGGCGCACCATTCGGCCAGTCTGGTGGGGTCCGCCGAAAGCAGCAGGTTCAGCCATTCTGTTGCCGAAGAGAAATCCATGCGGTCCTTATGCCAGGTTTCAATATCGAGGAGGTACTCCCATTGTCTGTTTGAAGCCATGGCCAGCAGGGGCAGAGCGTCTTGGGCGCCGATATCGCGAACGAGCAGGTGAAAATCTTCCGGAGGAAAGGAGTGCACGATTGCAATGGTTTTTTTTTCGGAAACCAGGTGTTCCAGGGCAGCCTCGGATGGGAGAGACAGGAGCCGCTCGCGTTCTCTTTTGAGCTCTTGTAGTCTTGCAATACTTTTTTTATCTTCAGATGTCATATTTGTTTATCGAATTCATTGTGTTTGTTGTGTTTATTGCGTTGTCTTCGGCAAAGGGTATCATGCTCTTAACACGCTTCCGGCTCCGTCAACCCAATGAGTTCAACAAACCCAATAAACGCTATTCCCCTATCACCCTGGTTTGCAAACGATGGATCCAAAGAATCAGGAATAATACAGGGATACCGATGATCGCTGTACCGATAAAGAACATCGGGTATCCAACGCTATCAACCATACTGCCGGAGTAGCCTGCAAGAATCTTGGGGAAGAGTGTCATGATGGAACTGAAAATAGCATACTGTATGGCCGTAAAGGACACGCTGGTAAGACTGGACAGATAAGCCACAAAGGCAGCTGCAGCGATTCCGGCACTGCTGTTGTCGGCGATGATGACCATGAGCAGCAGCATTTCGTCAGGCCCCTTGCCGGCAACATAGGCAAAGAGTAAATTGGAGGCGGCAGCCAGAAATGCCCCCACAAACAGAATGCGGAGGACACCATAACGGATCGAGAGAATGCCGCCCACAAACCCGCCCCCAAGGGTCGCCCATAATCCCCAGAACTTGGTGTAGGTAGCGATCTGGGCTTTGGTAAAACCCACATCGAGATAGAATAGATTGGCGATTACACCCATTAGGATGTCCGATATCCGGTAGGTGCCCACCAGAAGCAGAATTACCAGTGCCGTAGTTCCATAGCGCTGAAAAAAATCTGCCAGAGGATCGATGTAGGTCTCTTTTATGTGATCAAAGGGAACGATGCGGGCTTTAATGGATCCCCAGGTTGCCAGACTGCCCAGGAGGACGCTGAAAATGAACCGCCCGGTTTCCGTTACAAACCCTGCCAGCTGTTTTGTCCAGCCCCAATGATCGATTAGATTCTGTTTGATGGCATATGACATTGAGGCGGATAAGAAAAAACCGCTGATGAAGGCGCCTATGGTGATAAAAAAAATAAGTAAAAATCTCACATAATCGCTTGTGTTTCGGAAGACGCTGTCCTTGGATTCTTTTACTTCGGGCTCTTTGATGATGAAAGTCGTTACAACACCCACCAGCATCATCAGGGCCATAATGCGATAGACATTTGCCCAGACTGACACGTCATAGGTGCTTTGCCCCCACCAGTCCGCCAGCCAGAGTGAACCTGCTCCGGCGATCAGCATACCGATCCGGTAGCCGGCTATGTACATGGAGGACAGCATGGATTGCAGGTCTGCCGGGGCTGATTCGATGCGGTATGCGTCGATAACGATATCCTGGGTTGCAGATGAAAAACCGATCAAGACTGCGCCCACGGCGGTCATGGTCAATGCGATTTGGGGGTCAAAAAAAGAGATCCAGAGCAGGGAAGCGATAATACATATCTGGGACACCAGCAGCCAACCCCGCCGCCGCCCCATTCTGACAGAGAGAATTGGAAAAGGCAGACGATCAATAATGGGCGCCCAGACAAATTTAAAGGAATACCCGAGGGCTGCCCAACTGAAAAACGTTACGGTGGACCGTTGGACACCTGCTTCTCGCAGCCAGACAGACAGTGTGCTGAATATGAGCAGTATCGGCAGACCGGCTGAGAAACCGAGAAAAAGCATGGTAATTGCGCGGGGGTGAACCACGGCCTTGACGGCCGTGGCCCAACTCCTTTTTTTTTCCGGGATCAATGTGCCTCCAGCAGCTGGTCGGGAGAAACAACCGACCCATACGTCTTCCTTAGCAGCAGCAGCCCTTTGCGCTGTTCCCTGAGAATGGTAAAGAGACGCTCAGGGATATTTTCTTCCTTGCCGTATGCGTCCAGTTGCAGATCGATTCTTGATACGATGTTGTCAATGTATAGCGAGAAATGTTGATTGTAGAGGTCTATGGGATAGGTTTTGTCAATGATGGAGTTGAAAAGAGACTTGAGGTCATCAAAGAGAGGCAGTTCGCCGATGGGTGTCTCTATACTTGCAACATCCTTGTATGCCTTTCTCTCAAGCCATGCCAGCCAGACCTTTACATCTTTTTTCTCTCCCAATAACTTTTTGGAGGTGCCGCCTCTGGCTTCATGGGTCAGAAAATAATTAAGGCCTGCCATCACCGGCTGTTTGTCCTTGGCAATTTTCGGGTTGTTGAAAAATTGAAACTGCGCGTTCATATAATCGCCTAATGCACCTGGAATGAAAGGCGCATTTGCCCAGGGGGCCCTTTTGACACCGGTGGCGCCAACCTCGGTTGCGGTTGCGGCAGAGACGATGGTCGCGCCGATAACCACGCCTTCATCAGCGCTTTTGGCTGCCCACACCGGTGGCATGGTGTTACTGTCACGGCCGCTATAGGTAATAATACGCGTATGGACACCTGCGGAGTCTTCGGCAAAGTCGGAATAATTTGCCAGCGCCGTGGATGATACCGTGCAGCGGGAATTAGGGTGGGACATGGGTATGGGATTGTTGTTGCTGCCGATTTTTCCTTTGAACCAGTCTCCCTGAAAATTGATGCCTTTGTCAGGCGGGTCCTCACCATTGCCGACCCAGTGGGGGGTGCGGTTGTCATCGACGAGCACATTGGACCAGATGACCTCTGCTCCTTCGCGTCGAAGAATTTGCATCAACTGGGGATCGCCTTCCCAGTTGACATCTTCCACTATACCAAAAATACCGCACTCCGGATTGACGGACCGAATGCTGCCGTCATCGGCGATCCATAGCTGGGCCAGATCGTCCCCCACGAAAAGATGTCCGGCCATGGCGGTGGTGGTTTTGCCGCATCCGCTTGGGGCTGCACCGGTACACCATGTCACGCGGCCTCCAGGGCCTTCAATGCCTGTAATGAACATGTGCTCGGATAATTCATCTCCCATGTTTTCATATACGGCTTTGTCGACAGCGAAGCGATGGTTTCCCTTTTTGAGGAGCAGCGTGTTGCCTGCATAGGTGCAGTTAAAACTAAAGGTTGTCCGAAAGCTCCTGTCCATGAACACCCGCGCATTGGGCAGGTCTTCGGACCGATTGAGACCTTCGCTGTGAACATTCACGAAAAAGTGCCCTGAGCGCTCAAGCTCCTGGTCAAAGGAGTGGTAAGAATTTCGGTAAAGAATTTCCGCACTGTGAGAGACATAGGTAGAGCTGGTGATTTCAAGGGCAGGATTGGAGACGGGTGAACCAATGGGGCCACGGACATAAAAACCGATGATCATGGTTTTGCCTTTCATGATCCCGGCCATTTTATCGCGAATTTCGGCAATGGCATCCACGCGATCCATGCGATTAGCCAGCGAACTGATTTTTTCATCTTTGTTGGCAATATAATAGGTACGGTCGATGATTCTTCCCTGCTCTTCCGGCAGGTCAAAGTGGATGGTGTGCTGTGACATCGCCAGGGGGGCTTCCTCACCTTTTTCCAGGGACAGCTCGCGGATAAATTGTCTGTCCTTTTCGGAGCCCGTGTTGATGAAAATGTCGTCGGGTCCACACATGGCAATGGCGTTGGCAATTTTGATGATGACTTCCGTATTTTTAATTTTTTGGATGCGAGCGAGATGTTCAGCGGTCAAGGCCGATTCAAGATACTTGTCGGCTGCCTGATATTCTTTGAGTCCTCCTATCTCAATGATGATGTCGGTACCTTTGTTTCTCTGAAGCATGGCTGTTCTCCTAAGGCATATGAATATCTATCCACTTTATAACACTGTCAAATTCATTTTTGAACTCTTCTAGGGCTTTTCCCCTGTGGCTGACACGACCCTTTTCTTCGCGGGTCAGTTGTGCAAAGGTTTTTTTGAACGGCGGATAAAAAAAAATAGGATCGTAACCGAATCCATTGGTACCCTTGGGAGATTCCGCTATGAGTCCCTCACAGCGTCCTTCATACGTCAGTGCCGGACCAGTGGGCATTGCTAACGATATAACACATTCAAAGGCAGCTTTTCGATTGCTGATACCTTCCATTTCTCGAAGCAATTTTCGAAAACGTTGTTCGTTTGTGGCATCAGGGCCTGCATACCGTGCGGAGAACACACCGGGTGCTCCGTCCAGGGCGTCTACCACTAGGCCGGAGTCATCCGCCAGAGCCGGCTGCCCAAGAACTCTGGCAGTAAAGCTTGCTTTTTTATAGGCATTTTCATCAAAGGTCTGTCCGTCTTCTTCTACTTCCGGTATAGGTCCGAAGTCGTCCAGATTCTTGATCGTAATAGGAAACCCGGAGAGGAGCTCTCTGATTTCAGCGGTTTTACCCTTGTTACGGGAGGCAATAACCAGGTAGTTGGTTTTTTTCATTGGCAACGCCGTTCCTCAAAAAGTGCTCCTGATTTCCCAGCTGAACAGGAGGGGATGAATTGAACGCATACGAGATCGACAAGGTCGTGTCCCATCTATTCACAATACTGATACATTCTTGATATCATGTTCCGGTCAACAATTCCATTTAAATCATATCAAGGGTGGCAAGATTCCCACTTTTGAACACCAGGAGAGCGCCCGTGCTTGATCTGTTGAGGGCACAATTTACCACGCGTGTTTTTCCAATTGTGGAGATGCCGTCATCCTCATGTATATGGCCGCAGATCACGACTTGCGGCTGAGATTTTTTAATCAGTTTGAGGAGGCCCATACTGCCGGCGTGGTATCGCCCCATGACAAGATCCTGGTAACCGTACGGCGGTGTATGCGTCACCAGTACCGTTTGGGTGCTTAGCAGAGGCTCGATTTTTTGCAGGCGCATCTTTTCAAAAAAACAAATACGGGATCGAAACGGAATTGGAAGGGTGCCATTGATACCGACAAAGGGAATGGATCGGATATTTGTGCAGAGAGCATGTATCGGGATACAGTTGGGAAAGGCTGTAAACAGATGGTCCACTCTCTTTAGATCGCTATTGCCGCGAATGACCAGAACCGGTACCGGTAATGCATTGAACCTGCTCAAAATTTTCCCCGGTTTGGTGAAATTAGATATATCACCCGCCAGAACGAGAATATCGGCTTTTAAATCAGACAAATTGTCCCGGATCCGTTCAAACCTTTCATTTTTTCCGTGAATATCCGCCACCGCGTAAACCCGCATTCTCAGATCCTTTGCATGTAGCCTTAAATAATCGCTCAACTTAGATTTGACTATGCACTATATTGCCGATATAATTTTTGAACATTACCCATTGCGTGGAAGATTATCCCAAAGGGAAGTCAGTGGTCAAGGGGATAAGCGTGATCTATAGGCTGTAGGTTATAGACTGTTAGAAAGTTAGGTTATCGCTAGGTGTTTAAAAAGCAGTCTAACCGTGTGTAATGGAACCGTGAAACGATTTGATAGGGAGGTCAAAATGGCTGAAGTTCTTTCTTATGGACTTGTAGACAAAGTGTTTGTTGTTACCGGCGGCAGCCGGGGTATCGGTTTGAGCATTGCAAGGCTTTTGCTTGATCAGGGTGCAAGGGTTGTTATCTGTGGCAGAAAAGAAGAAGGGCTTTCGATTGCTAGCGCCTCCCTCGATGCCGGAGAGCGCCTGCTGGCGATACCGGCGCATGTCGCCAAGGTGGAAGATGTCGATAAGCTCATGGACCAGACAGTGCAGACATTCGGCAGATTGGATGGACTCATCAACAATGTTGGAATGAACATCGTGACAAGCCTTGTGGATGTTGATCCGTCCTTGTGGCAGAAAATCATCGACACCAATCTGAACGGGGCCTTTTTATGTTCCCGAAAAGCAGGCCAACTGATGCGGGAACAGAAACATGGAAAAATTGTCAATATATCTTCTCTGGCAGCAAGTCGTTCAGCTCCGGCCATGGGGATTTACGGCATTGCAAAGGCCGGCATCGAAATGATGACAAAGGTTCTTGCCCAGGAACTGGCATTGTTCAACGTTCAGGTAAATGCCGTTGCTCCCGGAATGGTTCGAACTGCATTTAGCGAGCCTTTCTGGTCAAATGAGGATTTTTATCAGCTCATTGTCAAGACAATTCCAATGGGCAGAATTGCCGAACCCGAAGATGTGGCCCATCCGGTTCTTTTTTTGTGCTCCGACGGTGCCGGCTTTATTACGGGTCAGACGATTGGTATTGATGGAGGGGCGAGTGCTGTATAGAGGGTACAAGGGTCCGAGGGTGATACAGGGGTTGGAGGGTGGCTGATAGCATGGAGCGATAAGCCATTAGCTGTAAGCGGCTTATCGCTTATCGCTCACAGCTTATGGCTATAACAATAAATGAGGCCTGAAAGGCAAATGACATCCGCAGGATAAATTACGCGCGAAGCGCTAATAATAGTCGAAGGCTAATAAGGTAAATATCGAATGCCGAACAATGAATGTCGAATACTGAAGTGTTGTATCGCGGCGGTCTTTCTTATGTTTTGCCTGGCAGGGCTGTCTGGTTGCAGCAGCTTCAGTGGGCCTTATGGCCGACTGGTAGTTAATCCGGACGTAAAGGAGTTATTCCAAAGAAACGAAGTGCTTCCGGATCATCAATATTTCTACACCGAATCACCTGCCTGGCCACGGGTGATTATCGGTCTTCACAGGGATTACACCCTGCAGTCGGATTACTGGCATCCGGTGACGGCAACCCCAAAGAGGATCAAGCGGTGGCTTGATTTTGAGGGGACTCCCGGACCATATTTAGTGGCTGGCAATGGCTCAGATATTCTCGATGAAAACGGGCACAAGATCGGGGTCTGGTACGCATTGAAAAATGCCCGTGACTGGGGGAAAGTTCAAATGATTGATGACAGAACAGTCAATATCATTTTGGTGACAGCCCCGGAACGTCCGCTGTTATTCAGATTCAGACACCTATAACCTGTAAGAATGGGCTTTTACTGATTGTTTATACACGAATATACTGCAATTGAAAGTCAAGCATTTAGTCAATGACTCTGAAAAAGCCTTCGTCAAACTCAGGTTTGTTTTCATACCGGCTCATGAAAAAGCCGGGCAGCTGGTCGATATTTTCAAACAGACCTGGATCGGCGTCGATACCGGCCTGGTGAAGGGCCTTGACAATATCCTCCGGCTTTGGCGGACATCCCTTGATGGCAATCATTTCCTTGATGTCGGGATTGTTTTTATGCAGCTGGTACATACATTTGCCCAAGAGGATCGTCTTTTTCATGCCTTTGGTGGGTTTCATAATTTTGCCGTTGAGCAACTCGATATCTTCCCACGGCTCACCTTTCCAGGCATAGCGGATGGCTGTCAGCACCAGACCGGTTACCCCTGAGCAATAGGTGCAAAGGGTCGAATCAAATTTTCGATAATGGATGCCTTCAAGCCCCTGCTTGGCGAGCGGTACCGGAAGGCAGCATTTCTCATTGACCGTGTATGCAAAGTTGTGTTCGTGAAATGTCGCCGCTGTTTCCATATCTTCTCCCACAATCTCGATGTCTGTGAGATCGGTTGGACGACCCTGGTTCTTGGCTGCATGAACCAGATGGGGAACAGCTGTAACATCGTATCCCAGTAGCTTGGCGCCGACCATATCTCCTGCAAGAATATCCGCAGATGCCACCAGCAGATTGGAGCGCTGCATGCGGCCGTCAAAGCCTGGACCGCGTTCGAGAGTATAGATACCGTCTATCAGTGTGAATATGGGGGGCAGTTTGTCTGCCAGACGTGCCACATGAAAATGAAGATCTTTGACCGGGTCTGCATTGTGGCAGATTTTTCGGGATTTCATGTCGATGATGCCTTTCAGGTTCTTGATCCCCAAGCTCACCACCGTCTGATTGTGGGTCTTCATGGCCGGAATATCCACGATAAAGTCGCTGTCCAGAATATCTTCATTGAATTTCAGGGTGATGTCTTCCCCCAGGTCAACTTCCCTGAAGGGGCGTTCAAATACATTGACCGTGGATACATTATAACGTTTTTTCAGGGCGTTGTAGCCCAGGGTTTCGAAAGCATGTGCCGGTGTTTCAACATCTTTCTGGTTTCTCATGACCACACCCTCACCAATGGTAATGTGCTCGATGCCATGTTCTTTCAGAAGTTTCACCATATCTTCAATGACCCGTGATGTCGTGATAACGCCCCATTTTGGAAAGGCCACGGACCGGGTCCAGAATACGATGTTGGGTTTGATAAAAACCCGTGCTTGGGACGGTAGCCGGCTCAAACCATCGCAAAGCTCCACAGCTTTTTTAACGGATTCATAAGGTTTTTCATAGCGAACAACGGCAACGGTTGATTTGTTCATGAAACACTCCTCAATGATATGGTAAAAACATTTCTCAAAAAAAATAAGAAATCACGAAAACACGAAATCTGGAAAAATCGAAAATATTCATGGCCCTTATCGTGTTTTCGTGAATAAGGATCTTTTTTCTTTATTCATTTATTTCACCCGGGTCTAATAACACACAGTACCTCCCAATTCAAAATCCAAATGGGGAGATACGTAGACATGATCATATTGACGATGGATGGACAGGATGTTTTGTAGATGCATTTCTGCCTTTTCGCCATTTTGTGTACCGGCACAGAGCGGAAACGGCTCGTGCAGCCCTGTGGGGACTTTGCATGACAGGGATATTTCTCGCCCGTAACGCCTTGATAAAAAACGCTTCCTGAGAATGGAAGGAAAAACCGATAACGGGTTTTCCATAAGTCTGGACGAGTTCCTCTATTTTATCAGCAAGTTCAATTATCAGTTTTTCAGTTTCGGTGGCTATCTGATTCTCCGGCACCCCCATGCTTTCCATGACACGGCGGAACATATGTTTTGGAAGAAGCAGATAGAGAAGCAGGATATCGAAGTGGTCGGCGTCAAGGAGACAACCGGGAATGCTTGAAAAATAAGCCAGGCGATCTTTAGAAAAAGTAATATCCACGGGATTTCCAATACTTCCGGTGTGGGGGACAAGTGTGGAAAGCTCTTTTTTAGCGGCGTCCGGCATGGCCGGTATTTTCAACCCTTCCCTGTCACAGGCATCTGCAGCTACGGCCCCCGGACCTCCCGAATGGGTCTGGATAACCAAACGGTCTCCCCGGGGTTCCGGAACGTTGCCGAAAAGAGAGGCCATGTCGAACATTTCTTCAATGGACCGGGCCCGAATGATACCGGTCTGTCGAAACACGCCATCATAGAGACGGTCTGGTCCCGACATGGCGCCCGTATGTGACAGGCAGGCCTGTTTTCCGGATTCAGATCCCCCCACATAATAGGCGAGGACTGGTTTGATCAGGGTAAGGGCACTGGCCGCTTTAATAAAATTTCTTGGATCTCGAATGGTTTCGATGTAGAGGCTGATGACCTTTGTATGGGGGCATGCTGCAAGGTATTTGAGACCTTCCACAAGATCAATGTCTGCTTCATTACCCACACTGATGGCAGTACTAAAGCCCATCCCGACCCTTGAAAGATAATCAAACATCTGGGTGATAAAGCTGCCGCTCTGGGACACCATCCCCAGGAATCCGGCTTTTCCCTGGTAGGGAAGGAACGTGGTATTTAATTTATGGTGGGGATTGGCCACTCCCAGACAGTTTGGACCGAGAAAACGCATTCCATATTGATGGGCGGTCTGGATCAGAGTCTGTTCCAGATCACGTCCTTTTGCACCGACTTCCCGGAAACCGCCCGAGATGACAATGGCATTTTTGATCCCCTTTTCTCCGCACTGCCTCACGGTATCCAGCACGATTCGTGTTGGTAGGACCATCACAGCCAGATCAGGTGCTTCAGGAAGGTCTGCCACGCTCTGGTAGGCCTTTAATCCCAGTACAGTGGGTTCTTTGGGGTGTATCGGATAAATATGGCCTTGGAACCCGAGACTCAATAAAGAGGCCAGTTGGCTCGTTCCCATGGATCCAAAATTGTTGGACGCGCCAAAGAAGGCGATGCTGTCTGGGTTGATCAGTTTGTATAAAGGGCTGTCTGTAATGGAACCAGGCATATCATGGTTAGAGGATGTACTGAATGGTGTCTGTGACATCTGTTCTCGAAATCCTTCCACTGTTTTGGAGATAGTTCAAGTGGGCAATCGCCTCACCCGTTGCAAACCATTTTTGAGCGATGGGAAATTCATCCCAGTTGTTGCATCGAATGTCCCAGCTCATTTCCGAAGCAACCCTGTAGGCATGTTTTGGAGAGCCTGATCCGAGAATCGAACAGATCTCGTCAAGCCGGTCCTGGTGATGCTGCTTCAGTTCATCTATCCGTCTGTGGTGGTCTGAAAAGAGTCTCCGGTGACCGGGAAGGACCATCTTTATATCAAGCGCATATACTTTGTCGAGACTTTTCAGATAATTCTGCAAAGGGTTCTCTCTGTCGGACCAGCACTGAATATTGGGGGTGATATCCACCAGGATGTGGTCACCGGAAATCAGTATTTTTTGTGAGGGCTCAAATAGGCAGGTGTGGCCCAGGGTGTGCCCGGGTGTTTCAATGCATCTGAAGGCATAGTCACCGACTTCTATGGTGTCGCCATCTGACAGTGCTTCCAGTGCCGGAGCCCACTCCGTGCCGAACTTGTTCCCAGGGTGTGCTGCAAGGGCCGCACGTAGGTCTTCACGGGGAAAGCCGTTTTCCCCGGCAAAAGCAATCATCGGTTCAAACCCTTCCCATGTTTCGATAAGCTCCATTTCCGGGCGGTTGAAATAGAGATGGCTGTTGTCCGTAACCAGTCTGCCCACCAGTCCGAAATGATCTGCATGCAGGTGGGTAATAAAAAAGTCGGTACGATTCAGGTCAATATCGAGCTCTTGAAGCCCTTCTTTCATGGCGTCATAACATTCTTTACGGTTGAAACCGGTATCGACGATCAGGTTTCGGTTGTCCGACTTGATTATGTATGCGTTGAGGTATTTCAGCGGGTTGTCAGGTAGCGGTATTTTACACCTGAAAAGGTTGGGTCTGATTTCTTCCATAATATTTAGCCTTTGGCTGTCATTTGCACTTCATGCGTAATTTGTCCTTCGGACGTCATTAGCGCTTTGCGCGTCATTTATTGTCGCCGATAGCTGATGGCTCTTAGCTTGATGTAATCTTAAAACTTAAAACAATTCCTTATTAGCCTTTTAGGGGTTCAGGATATAGACTGTTAGGTACCCTTCGCTCTCAGCTTTCAGCTACCCTCCAGCCCTTGTATCACCCTTGAACCCTCGGACCCTGGCTTCCTATCAAACCCTATATTTTTATCTTAATGCTCTGCCAGGTGTTTGTTTTCTTCCAGTCTTTACGCTGTTCTGGATTGTTTCTTCGTTCATTCTCTCTTCTTTCCGGCATGTTGTCGGGGATTGGGGTGACCGGAGAGGCTTTTCGCCGGTTGTGCCTGCCCCTGCGATCCTGGCTCCTACGGCTTATTTTGACAACAATGCTGCCCTCGGGCTCGTTTTCTCTCAGGATGTCGATTATTTTTGGCAGATATTCATCTGTTTTTCCCACAGGGAAACTGCAGGAGCCGGCACCGTTGTGCCCACCCCCTTCAAAATAGGAAAGCATCTGACCCACATTTATTCTGCAGTTTCTATTGAGAATGCTGTGACCTACTTTAACGATAACTTTTTCTTTGCGGGGATTTTCAAATCCTATTTTGACACTGACAACGGCTTCAGGAAACATGGAGTAGACCAGAAACCGGTTCCCATAGGGCATGCTGTCAAGTTTGCGGAAGTCTGAAACAGCCACATTTTCCAGAAGGTGCGTGTGTTTTTCCAGCAGTGCCTTGTAGGAGACGTTTTCATTAATGACGGTTTTTGATCTTTTTCGGACCTCTGTATCGGACAATATGGTCTCTATGTCCTCATTTCGCAAAAGGTCGATGACTTTATTCCAGTAAGGCTCGTCCGATGAAATGTGATCCTGTATGGTCATGGACAGCAGAACAAAGGGATATTTTTCAGGTGTGAGAATTTCGTTCAAAGAGAGATTTGCCGAGTCAATCTTATCCGTTTCCGCCACCAGTTTCGTGAAATCTTTTTGGAGTTTGTTCCGGTAGTATTTAAAAACGAGACCTGCGGCAGATGGTGCAATTTCAAAAAGGCCTTTGGTCTTGTAACGGAGTCTGTTTGAGAAATGATGATCAAACCATAACGAACAGTTTGGATGATAGGGAAGATTGGCAATGATATCTCCACGACGGATATCGATGTTTCCTTTTTGCATATCGCCGGGAGAAACCCATTTTACGGATGGTGGAACATCCTCGGCTTCCAGAATCAAAGCTGCACAGACGATACCGTCAAAATCGGGTCGCGTAAGGATGCGCATAGGTTAATCTCCTCTTTGCCATGGCTGCCGGTTGATGATCAACCGTGGACCGGGTTGAGATGCACTGCGATCATATGTTTTTATAAGATAAAGTCAATAGAAGGGTTCGGATATCTACTTGACATACAGAATGCTTTGGCATATTTAAGTTATTTATAAATACTTATTTCAATAAGTTATCTATAGAGAAGTGGTCTGTCTATCACGAATGTCCAACCAGAAAGGAACGGGCAGGATGAATCGATCTATCAAAGTACTCATAACCGTATTGATTGCCGCTATGATTCTGTTCATGGGATTTACGCAAATCAGAAAATGGCATCAGGCTGGTATTGCCAGGGTTTTGTCAGAGGAAAAGGCAGCTTGTGATGGAGAGATAGCCCTCCTGAATGCCGATCTCGAGTCAATCAAGTATGAGTTGGCACAGATAAAGGATACTGAGGAATATGAACGACGGGTGTCGGAAATATTTGGGGAAAAAACGGATTATTTCTCATTTGGAGACGATAGCAACTGTAATGATCTAGCGCTTCAAGTACGGACGTTTCTCAAATATATGGAGCAGCAGGATTATATGGGCTCCTACAAGGGCAGCGGCGGCAGTCAAAAACTGCTTGTAGATGTCACAAAGCAGCTTACCAGGTCTACCCCCTTGCTTGCGGGTGAACTGGATGACCTCATCCGCCTTATTCAGAATGTTACCCACCTATACCGGAACCTTGGAAAAGAGCGGGTGAATATTCTCAAGAATCTTCTTAAAAGCGAGTCGGATATCATTGAAACGGTTATGGCTATTTTTTATGTGTATATGTCTTCGGGAGATCGATGCCCGGACAAAAACATCCAACTTCCTTCTCTGGAAATCCAGTATCAATATGCGGGTTATTTTTTGAACACGCTGGCTGGGAGAAGTTACCTCCTAAGAAGAGATTCAAAGATAAGGGTCCTGGTAAGTTATTACGCTGTTTTGGCCATCGACATGGCAAACGATGAGATGTTAAACACCTATGGCATCGATATTCGACCATTTATCGATCATTCCTATTATGAGATCGGTAACCAAAAAGGGCTGATTTATAGAGGGCCGTATCTGGAAAAGCTGGCCGGGCTTCGGGCTAAATACAAGATGTAGATAAAATCGTTGCACGACTTTTTATGGGAACGCCTATGATCGATCTTCGAAGTGATACCGTTACACAACCGACGCAGAAAATGCGCTCTGCCATGGCCAGTGCTGTGGTTGGTGACGATGTCTATGGGGATGATCCAACCATTAATCACCTGGAATCCCTGGCTGCGGATATGCTGGACAAAGAGGATGCCATCCTGGCGACGTCCGGTACCCAGAGCAATTTGATGGCCCTTCTAAGTCATTGCGAAAGAGGCGATGAGTATATCGTGGGGCAGCAAGCGCACACATACAAGTACGAAGGGGGAGGGGGTGCCGTCTTCGGCAGCATCCAACCACAGCCCATCGAGTTCCAGAAGGATGGCACCCTTGATCTTACGGCGGTTGTTCAGGCTATTAAGGCGGATGATATCCATTATGCCAAAACCCGGCTTCTGTGTCTTGAAAACACTCAAGCCGGAAAGGTTTTACCCTTGGCCTATTTGGAAAAAGCCCGATCCGTATCCCTGGACCATGGTCTGGCTATCCATCTGGATGGTGCGCGGCTATTCAATGCAGCCGTAAAACTGGATGTTGCTCCCATTGAAATCTCCCGTCATTTTGATTCCGTTTCCATCTGTCTTTCCAAAGGATTGGGAGCGCCCGTAGGGTCTGTCTTGTGTGGTTCCACGGAACTTGTGAAAAAAGCCCGGCGCTGGCGTAAAGTTTTGGGAGGCGGCATGCGGCAGGCAGGGATTATTGCGGCAGCTGGTATTCTCGCATTACAAGACAATATTGACCGGCTTTCAGAGGACCACGCCAATGCCATGCTTCTTGCGGAAGGACTTAGCAGTATCGATGAAATCGATATCGACATGGCATTGGTACAGACCAATATGGTTTTTGCATTTTTGAAAAGCGGCAGTACCGATATACTCGCAGATTATTTAAAGGATGCGGGAGTGCTGATCGATACCGGCAACCCCATTCGGCTGGTGGCACATCTGGATGTCAGCACGGATGATATCCATCGGGCGGTATCTCTTTTCAAGTCTTATTACCGATAAACGGATTTTTGAAGAATTGAGTTTCTTGGGTTCATTGAGTTGATGGAAAAGAAACGTGTTAAGGGCTCTATATCGATAGCTGTTAACAACACAATAAACACAACGAACCCAATGAACACAATAAACAAGTGTCCAGGGTTCAATTGAAAACCTTTCAGCATAGAGCGACAAGGTCGCGTTATATAAAATCGTTCCTACTATTTTATTAGGAGAAATATATGTCAACACATATAAAAAAAGACCAGTGGGTTTATGTGGTTATACAGAACCCGAATAACAATGCACAATATCTGGGGCAGGAGGAAGAAGACACGGGAATATCTTTTATTCCCATTTTTTTAGAAAAAGAAGATGCCCTGATGTGTTTGAACCTCATGGCTCGGGACAAGCAGACGCCCGTCGAAGTCCAGGCAGTTATTTACGAAGAGCTGGCTGCTCAGGCAGACACTGCTGGTTTCAGGCTTTATTTGCTGAACAAGGCCGGTGAGGTTATCGAGAAGATAACACCCGCCAATCAAAATTAAATCAAACGATGACTTTTTTGGGCATATGATAATATAGTAAAGGAGAGACCTCATGGAACGCATTATAAAGGCTCTTTTTTAGAAAACTTTTTTAATTGTTGCCTTTGCTATTTTTATCCGCACCGTCGACGGTCTTGAACTTTTCCTTGGGAGCGCCGCAGACCGGACATTTGTCCGGAATTTTTTTGTCCGTCACATAACCGCAGACCTGGCAGACGTGGTAGGCTTTTACTTCATCCTTGATGACCTGGTAGATGGCCCGTTCATATAGTTTGAGGTGAAAACCTTCCGCATCCCTGGCCTGACTGAAGGTCAGTGCGGCGGTCTGCTCCCCATCTTCTTCAGCGTCTTTTATCAACTCAGGATACGCATTTTCGCTGATGGATTTTTCACGCTGAAAAGATTTCATCAGATTCGTGTCGGTATCTTTCACCAGGATATCCTTTACCAGGTTTAAATGGCGAGTAGCGTGGACCCTTTCTGCTTCGGCAATGGCGCGAAAAAGTAACGCAATCTGGGGAATCTCCTCCTCTGCGGCTTTTTCGGCATAGGCCAGCAGCCTGAAATAGGCTTTTGCCTCACCGATAAAGGCTGTCAAAATGTTGTCTTTTGTCCTTTTTTTCATGAAAACCTCCTTATCGGGTCCAACCTGGATAAACCGAAAAAAAATCTTATATCACGAAATCACGAAAGGGCGAAACCACGAAAAAGATCATTAAAACATATAAAATCGTAATACGATTTTATCGAACATTCAAAACCGTCGGCAAGACCATTTCTACCCTGTCACCTGTTTTGATGCCATGCAAGAGGAACCAGCCCTGGTTGACTTCCAGTGCATACCTGACAGATTGATAAGAACGGTAGGTGGTTTTTGTCTGGTCAGCTTCCATTTGATGAATCATCACGATTCTCCATGTATCATCCATAAAAGCGATGGACAGGGGAATATGCGTATTTTTCATCCAGAATGTCCGCTTGTCCGTATTCGGAAATAGAAACAGCATGCCATCGTTTTCTCCGAGGGTATCGCGATTTGATAAACCACATGACCTTGTGTCGGGTGTAAATGCAAGCTCGGCAAAAAGATCATGTCCGTTGATGGATACCACAGCCACGGGTAATTCATAGGGGCAGGCTAGGGTTGCTGACGGAAAAATGCCTGAATATAAAAGCACGGTCAGACAGCCTGCCCAGAAATATTCTGCTTTTTGATTCCAGAAGTCAAAAAAAATAAATCGCTTCATATTCCTGCTTGAACCCTATGTTAATTTGGCTGTCATTTGCACTTCGTGTGACATTAGTCCTGCGGACGTCATTAGCGCTTCGCGCGTCATTCTGCCCTGTGGGCGTAATTGTTCGACATTTGCGCTCCGCGCGTAATTTATTGTCGCTTAAAGCGGATAGCCACGATGAATGACACGAAGTAAATTACTACTAATTACGCGAAGCAAATGACAGCGAAGCGTTTTTCGCTTCCCCCCATGCTTTTTGACTGCGGTTGATTTTTTTCTGCACCGTAGTCCAGGTCTTTGTTTTTAGAAAGGAGGTGTCAAAGCGCTGAAGCATTTTCTGAAACATTCCCATCGATATGGTAAAAGAAAGCTCGTCCGTTTTAAAGAACTTTCGTGCAGAGGGATCCCATCCTCCCAGGACGGCCCGGTCGATTCCCCGGGAGAGGTAGTGCAGGGGCCATACAACCAGATTCCCACACGCAGCTCCCCATGGGGAGGCAACCACCTCGGGATTGTTTGTGACGAACGCTGCCAGCTGATGAAGACCGCTGAGAGATTCCGGTCTCGTAAAAAAAGACACGAGTTCAGGTTCTTCATCCTGTGTGAACTGATCAACCGGTTTGAAAACACAGAATGGTTTGGGTGCGGGTCTGGGGTCTACATATTCGAATATGCGTCGGAGTTCGTCCGGTGATTCACAATACTTTTCACCTTCGGTCCAGTTAGGGATGCCGGTGGAGACATAATGGATAATGGTTTCGGCCTGAGGTTTGTTGAACCCAAGCCAGAACGCACCGCCGGGGCATCCGAATTGCTCAGCAGAAAAATATGCCGCTGTCTTTTTTTTGCGTGCCCGCCAGATATTTCCCAGCACGCATGAAAACTGACCGAACACGCTTTGCCAGTCGATTTCATCCCTCATCTCCTTTTCCCGGGTGGGTAAATCGTTGGGCTTGGGTGAAAACCCGTCCGTGGGTTTCGTGTGGGTGTAGAAGATACCCATGGGGACTTCATGGAGCCCCAGGATATCGAGAAATTGTGGCAACCGATCCAATGTGTGCTGATCCATGACAGTCTCCCGTTTCGCTTAATCATGCTTTTGTAAGATGTATATATTTTAACATAAAACGCTTAAAAAACAAAAAGATAATTGAATAAATGACGCTTTAAGCCGTAAGCGTTAAGCTGTTAGCGGCTTAAAGCTTATGGCACGCAATCGTCCTTCTGCCTGCTTCCCAGGTCATGAGGAAGCCTTCGTCCAGAGCGCCGCAGGTAACGATACAGGGCTTTATGTCTGCCAGTTGAATGATTTCACCCGGTGATATCTTGCTGGTTACGAAGGTGTACTTTTGTTTTCGGAGGATTTCCGGGCAGTGGCTGTGCCCACGAAACAGCACTTTGTGGGGATAGTTCTGAAAAAACAATGTTGCTTCGCTGTGCCCCAGAACACCCACCATGCTGGAAAGCCCCCTTTCATCTACAAAAGGCAGGGAATGGGCCATGACAATATCTCCAAGTTCAATGATCATGGGGAGGTCTTTGAGATATTTGATGGTTGTCGATGCCAGGTGTGACTGCTGACGACCTTCGTGGTTGACGACCACTTGATGATCATTGTTCCCTTTTATCCCGAAAATATTATTTTCTCGCAGCAGGCTTACGCAATGGTCGGCAGTTTCCGGATGCGCTGAATCACAGAGGTCACCCAGGTGATAGATGGATTTACAGTCGTAATCCTTGAAAAAGGCCAAGGCCCTGGTGAGGCTTTGAGACCGGCCGTGACTATCAGCCATAATGCCGATTTTCTGATAGGGATTTGGGATTTGAGGCGTCATTTTACACTTCGTGCGACATTTGTCCTGCGGACGATATTTAGCCTTCGGCTGTCATTTGCCTTTCAGGCGTCATTAGCGCTTCGCGCGTCATTTATTGTTGCTTTTAGCCATAAGCGATAAGCTGTAAGCGCTAAGTCGCTTATCAGCTTACGGCTTAATGCTTATTGCGTATCGCTCATTAGCCACCCTCGGATCCTAACATACCACAAACCAGCATTGAGCACACCCGTATAATGGGGCAAAACAAAATCTTAAAGCCCAAAAAAACAGCTTGACAAAAAGATAAGTGACATTTACTTAATGATTTAATATGCTGATTTATTATGATTAAATATATATATAATTTCCTAAAGGTAAATTTTACTCACCCATCAATATCGTGAGGCCATCTCATAAACAGGATTGAGGAGATTTTTCATGGGGAAAGCCATCAAAACATCTGAGCAGCTCTATTTTAATAAAGACCATGAACTGGTCAGGCGCGCTGTGCGTGACTTTGTTAATAAAGAGATCAACCCCCATGTTGACGAATGGGAGGAAGCCGGTATTGCACCCCTTAAAAAGCTTTTCAAGAAGATGGGAAAGCTTGGTTTTCTCGGTATTCGATATGATCCGAAATATGGTGGCCAGGGTCTTGATTACTGGTACGAGACTGTATTTCTCGAGGAACTCGGGCATATCAAGGCCTTGGGTCTGGCAGTGGCCATTACTGTCCAGACAAACATGGCAACCCCTGCCATTGATGAGTTCGGGAGTGAATTTCTCAAGCAGACCTATTTAAAGCCGGCCATCGAGGGGAAGAAGGTGGGCGCCATTGCGGTGACGGAACCGGGTGCAGGATCAGATGTGGCGGCGCTTGCCACGACTGCCGAAAGAAGAGGCGACCATTATGTGATCAGCGGCTCAAAAATGTATATCACCAACGGCACCCAGGCCGATTTCTATAC
The DNA here is from genome assembly GCA_963842925.1 of uncultured delta proteobacterium. GTDB lineage: Bacteria > Desulfobacterota > Desulfobacteria > Desulfobacterales > B30-G6 > B30-G6. The sequence goes on along the minus strand of CAWJIL010000003.1, from coordinate 100,162 downwards.
ACTTCTTGCCAGAACGAGCGCAGATCCAGGCTACCACTCTTTCAGTCTTTTTGTCGTTCCAGCAGATTTGCCTGGTGTGGAGGTGAGCCGAAAACTGGAAAAGCTTGGTGTCTGGATCAGCGACACGGCCGAATTATATTTTGACCAGGTAAAAGTGCCGGCCGATCATCTGATCGGCCGGGAAGGCGAGGGCTTTATCTACCAGATGCAGCAGTTTCAGCACGAAAGATTTTCACTGCTGCCATTTGCTTGTACGGCTGCCAGAGACATCATCGATCTGACGGTTGCATATGTTCGGGATCGGATTGTTTTCGGAAAACCCTTGATCAGGAGACAGGTGCTTCAGCACCACCTGGCTGACTGGGTAACCGAAATTGAAAGTCTCAAACAGTTTATATATCACATGGTTCGGATGAAGCAGGCCGGACTGGACGCTACCCGGGAGATATCCATGGGAAAACTTATGGCGGGTCAGCTTCTCAATAAGGTTGCCGATGGATGCCTGCAGATGCACGGTGGTATGGGATATATGAAAGAATCGATTATTTCCCGATACTACAGGGATGCCCGTGGACTTTCAATCGGTGGTGGTGCAGACGAAGTATTGCGTGGTGTGATTGCAAAGATTGAGAATTTTACCTAATGGATATGTCAGATAAATTAGAGGCATTGGGGTCTGGCCTGAAATCAAAACCATTCCCGCCGGGCAGGGTCAAGATAGCGGACGCCTTGAGGCATCTTCTCGAACAAAAAGAGTTCAATGCCATAACAACCGCAGAAATTTCAAGACAGGCTGGCGTCACGGAAGCGTTGATATACAAGTATTTTAAAGACAAGCGGGACCTGCTGCACCAAGTTTTGAGCGAATACCTTGAACAATACTGCGTTTTGGTTCAAGATGATCTGAAAGGTATCAAGGGGGCTCTGAACAAACTGAGAAAACTCATCTGGTCCCACATCAACGTATATGCCACAAGTCGCGTTTTTGCCAAGATACTGCTCATCGAAGTCAGGAGTCACAACGATTATTACCACAGTGATACCTACGAGCTTGTCAAGGTGTACAGCGATGTGATCCTGGAAATATTGGAAGAGGGTGTATTGAATAGAGAAATACGAAACGATATACCCATCAAGCTTATTCGACAGATTATCCTGGGAAGTATCGAGCAGGTGTGCCTGACCGGTATCACCTTCGACCGGGAAATCGATCCGGATGTCCTCACGGAAGATATTTGCGAGATTATTTTCAATGGCATTAGACCCGAGGCCATAGACTGTTAGACGATTAGGCTGTAGGCGCTAACAGCCTAACAGCCTAAACAACCTGACCCGTTATATGTATAATAAATATTAATGGTTTATAAATGCTCCATTGGAATTGTTGAGGAGAAGAAATAATGGGTGAATGGATAGAAGGATATATGCAGCGACTTTCCCGGGTTCGGGAAAAAAATCGAATCGGTGGCGGGCAGGACCGCGTTGACATCATCCATGCCCTGGGCAAGCTGACCGCCAGGGAGCGTATAGCACACATCCTTGATGAAGGAAGCTTTGAAGAAATCGGTTCCATTGTTACCGATACCAGGCCGTCACTGGATGGCAAGAAAAGACCCGATCCCTCGGATGGTGTGGTGATGGGCTTTGGAGAGATTCATGGCCGCCCTGTGGCACTGTATGTGATGGATTTCACTGTCATGTCGGGATCCCTGGGCGACCAGACAGCCTGGAAGATGGCCGATATCACCGCGATGGCCGGGGAAAGAGGTCTGCCCCTGATCGGTGTCATAGACTCGGCCGGAGAGCGTCTCAGTTTCAAAGGCGGCGATGCCGGACTGAATGGAATGGCAAGTTTTTTACGAAACTACTGTCTTTATTCTGGCATTATACCACGAATCACGCTGCTGTTGGGGCCTTGCACCGGGGTATTGTCTGTGGTGCCCGAACTGTCGGATTTTCTTATCATCAATCAAAACACCGGCTTTCTTTGGCTCGGGGGTAACATTTCGTCGGACGATGCCGGGGATGCGGTGTTTCATATGGAAAAATCCGGTCAGTGCGACATGCTTGCCGAGAGTGATGTGGATGCCATCGAGAAGATGAAGACACTGCTGAAGTATCTACCGCAAAACTGCTGGGAAGGACCCGCCTTTCTTGAAACGGGTGACGATCCGCTAAGGAGGGAAGAGGCCTTGCTGGACGTCATGCCTGATAATCCGAAGTTTACCTATGATATTCATGAGGTTATCGACAAGATTGTGGACAATGGTGAATTTCTTGAATTAAAGGAAGATTTTGCAACACATCTCGTGGTGGGATTTTGTCGTTTCGGCGGTCGTGTGGCCGGTATCGTCGCCAATAATCCGGATGAATTGAGCGGGATTCTCGAGCCGGATTCATCCGATAAATATGATCGCTTTATGCGTTTTCTGGATGCTTTTAACATACCGCTGGTGACCTTGGTGGATACCACGGCATTTCCACCGGGAGACAGGTGGGAAAGAATGGGGATTATCCGGCATGGGGCCAAACTCCTCCATTCCTATGCCCATCTGACATGTCCAAAGGTGACCATGGTACTGAGGCGGTCCTATGGTGGGGCGAACATCGTTCTAGGATGTTCGAAAATGTTTCCTGATTTTGTCTATGCATGGCCTACGGTGGAGTTTGCACCCACTGGCCCGGAAACGGTGGTTCACGCGGTATTTCACAAAGAGCTTGCCAAGGCAAAGGAGGAGGGCAATTACGACGAAGTCTACAATTTTTTGCTCAGCATCCTCAAGGAAGAATTTTCGGTCCTGAATCTGGCCAAGCAATGGACGACCTATTACACAGCCCATGAGGTGATCGACCCCCGGGACACCCGTTCCCGGATTGTCAAAGCGATTGTGTTGCTTCAGAACAAGAAGGAATCTCTGCCGGAGAAGAAGCGGGCGATTAAGCCGGCATAAAGGAAGGGTTCGAGGGTTCAAGGGTGATACAAGGGTTGGAGGGTGGCTGTTAGCTTTCAGCTATAGGCAACCTAATAGTCTTCAGCCTAAACCCCTAATAGGCTATCAGGGTTGGAGGGTAGCTATCAGCTATCGGCGACAATAAATTACGCCTGAAAGGCAAATGACAGCCGAAGGCAAAAATGACGTCCGCAGGACCAATGTCGCACGAAGTGCAAATTACGTTGAGGAATAAAACATGGGTAAAAAAATGGATGCAGCTCTCAAACGGCTGCAGGAGATAAGGGAAAAAAATCTGCAGGGCGGCGGTCAGAAACACATCGACAGACAGCATGGAAGGGGAAAGTTGACCGCCCGGGAGCGGATCGACTTTCTTCTGGATACGGGGACATTCAGCGAGCTCGGGTCGTTTGTCAATACCACGGGTGCCAGGATCGATGGCAGAGAAACGGATGCGCCCTGTGACGGTGCCGTCATCGGGACTGGAAAGGTCGATGGAAGATTGATTACGGTTTATGCCAGCGATTTTACGGTTTTGGGCGGTTCTCTGGGATGCCAGCATGCCACAAAATTTATCCAGTTGCTGGAACTGGCGGCGGCATGGCAGGTTCCCATGGTATGGCTGCTGGATTCTTCCGGCGGAAGACTTGGCTACAGAGATGTTCCCATGGCCGGTATCGACTGGTGGTTTGCCCTGGAATCCCGTTACTCCGGAATGATACCGCAGATCAATGTTCTCATGGGGCCCTGCATTGCCGGCCAGGCCTATTGCCCGGTATTGTGTGACTTCCTGCTGATGAGCAGGGAAACAGCCAACCTCTGGCTTGGCGGACCAAGGATGACCCAGGCCGCGACATCAGAGAAAATTGCCGACAATGTGGGGGGGGCCGACTATCACATGGAATACAGCGGTACCTGTGATGTTGTGGGTGCCGATGACAAAGAGACCATAGCAAAAACACGGGAGCTTTTAGGTTATCTGCCGTCTAACTTCAGGGAGAAACCCCCTGTGGCGTTGCCCCGGGATAAGGCTGACCGTGAGGTCCCTGTCTTGATACAGATTGTTCCGGAAGAATACGACATTTCATATGATATGCACGCAGTCATTCAAGAGATCGTCGATGACGGCAAATATTATGAAGTCAAAGATAATTATGCCGGACAGATCATTACCTGTTTCTGTCGATTTAACGGTGAAGTTGCCGGTATTGTTGCCAGCAACCCAGCCCAAACAGGAACGCTTCTGGATATCGATGCCTGTGATAAGTATTACCGGTTTCTGCAAGTTCTGGATGCCTATAGTATTCCTCTGGTGACGCTGACGGATACACCCCCGGTGGTTCCAGGTGAGGACCAGGAAGGCAAGGGCTTATTGAGGCATTTTGGCAAAATACTGGATGCCTATGCAACGGCAACCATCCCCAAGATCAGCGTGATTATTCGAGAAGCTTATGGCGATACAGGCGGTATGGTCATGGGCATGGTCAAGGGTATCGGGGTCGATGTGAGCTATGCATGGCCAACGGCCAGAATGGCGGTGGAGGCAAGCAGTCTGGATTTCCGTGAGGTTTATGGAAAAGGTATTGAGGAAGATGCCTATGAAGGATATCTGAATCGATCCCGTGAGAAAATAGATGTTTTTGAAGCTGCAAGGAGCTGGTCTGCCCAGATGGTGGATGAAATCATCGAACCCAAAGATACCAGAAAAAAAATCATAGAAGCCCTGGCCATGACAAAAAATAAGCATGAAAAACACCCCAAGCGAGCCAAGCGGCATTCCCGGACGGGGCCAACGTAAAGATAGGGTTTGCGGGTGATACAAGGGTGATACGAGGGTTGGAGGGTGGCTGTTAGCTTTCAGCTATCGGCGACAATAAATGACGCGCGAAGCGCTAATGACGTCCGCAGGACGAATGTCACACGAAGTGTAAATGACAGCCGAAGGCAAAATGACGTCCGCAGGACGAATGTCACACGAAGTGTAAATGACAAAACCTAAAACTGAACACCTAATCCCATAACTTAAAGGAAGAAATCTCATGTCCGAAACAAAAAAACTGATGCAGGTCAAGGCGCCCATGTCGGGTGTTTTTTACAACAGACCGTCGCCGGAAGAACCTTCTTATGTGGAAGTGGGCGATACGGTAAAAAAGAAACAGGTCATCGGCCTTCTGGAAACCATGAAGGTCTTTCAGAAGGTAAAATCTCCGGTTAACGGGACCATTGTGCAGATCGTTGCCGAAAATGAGTTGCCTCTCAAGGATGGGGAATTGATGTTCATCATCGAAGTGGTGTGATGTTTTCTAAGTTAGTTCTGGCAAACCAGTTTACCAGCTTTCCAGCAACCAGGTTGTCTGGCGTTTACTTTGTGCCATTCTATGGTTTTAAGGTAAGTAATATCGTTTCCGGAACGCAAAACTAATAAAAAAGAGGTATTTCATGAAGTATCAAACCCTGTTGTTCGAGACACCGGAACCGGGACTGGGTGTGATTACCCTGAACCGGCCCGATCGGTTGAATGCCATGAACCTGCAGATGCTGGACGATCTGTATGCTCTTTATGATGCGTTGGAGAAGGACGATCAAGTGCGGGTGCTGATTCTGACAGGCAGTGGACGGGGATTCTGCTCCGGGGCAGATCTCAAAGACAAGCGTCTTATGAGCGAGGAAAGTCTGAAAAAGTTTGCATCGGCAGCCCTGCACCTGGAACATATCCAGAAGCGGTATTCAGGGGTAATTACCGGTATGCGTCGTTTGCCACAACCGGTGATTGCGGCTGTCAATGGACCTGCCGCCGGTGGTGGCATGTGTCTGGCACTGGCGGCGGATATTATCATTGCCGGCCCTTCTGCCACATTCATACCGTCCTTTATCAATATCGGGCTATCCGGTGGTGAGTTGGGAACGACCTATTTTCTGCCAAAAATGGTGGGAAGTGCCAAGGCATCGGAAATATTGATGACGGGCCGCACGGTGAATGCAAAAGAGGCTGACCGAATCGGGCTTGCCAGTTGTCTGGCCGGGGAAGGGGAACTCACGGACAGGGCCCTGGAAACTGCGCACACACTGCTGGGGAAAACGCCTTTCGGCCTCAGAATGACCAAAGAGGCTATCCGCAGGAACCTGGATGCGCCCTCCCTGGAAACCGCGGTGGCGTTAGAAAATCGAAACCAGAGCATCGGCTGCACCACGCCCGAGTTTTTTGAGGCGGTGATGGCGTTCAGTAAATAGGGTCCGAGGGTTCGAGGTTCCAAGGCTTCGAGGGTAGCTAAAGGCTATTCGCTGATGGCAGTATCATAGCTTATTGCAGTTAGAAAGTCAGAGGGAATAGATCATAGGCTTTAGGCCTTTAGACAATTAGGTGCTAAAAGCGCATAGTTTTTTGCTGAAAGAAACACACCAAATACAAAATACAAAATACAAAACACAACGAAACACAACTGGAGACAATACATGTTCAAAACAAAAATAACGGAAATGCTCGGCATCAAGTATCCCATTTTATGTGGTGGCATGCAGTGGCTCAGCCGCGCAGCCTTTGTGGCAGAAATCTGCAATGCCGGCGGTATTGCCTTTATCACTGCCGAATCGCTGGAGACACCTGAGGATTTGCGTGACGAAATACGCTTGACAAGAACACTTACAGACAAGCCTTTTGGTGTCAACATTTCCATGGTTCCGGAATTTGGAATTTCAGAGAGAACACAGCAGTTCTGCGATGTGGTTTGTGAAGAAGGTGTCGGGGTCGTAGAAACAGCTGGCAGCAGCCCTGTACCCCTGCTGCCCAAGCTGAAAGAGGCCAATGTCACGGTCATTCACAAATTGACGGCCGTCAGGCATGCCTTGAGTGCCCAGAGATATGGCGTTGATGCCGTCACTCTGGTGGGATATGGATCGGGTGGTCATATCGGTATGGACGGTGTCGCCAACTTTGTCATGATTCCCAAGGCTGTATCGGAGCTCGAGATTCCAGTGATCGCTGGTGGCGGTATCTGTGATGGCAAAGGTTTTCTGGGAGCCATGGCCATGGGGGCGGAAGCTGTTCTCATGGGAACTGCCTTTTTTGCCACCAGGGAATGCCCAGCCCATGATGCCATCAAGGAGCGGTTGATTCAGACCAGGGAAACAGAGACCTGCCTGCTGCTGAATTCTTTGAGTAATCCGGTTCGATGTGTTAAGAACAAGCTAGCCGATGAATGCCTGGCCTTGGAAGCCCAGAACGCCACCTTTGAAGAAATTATCAATACGGTAGCCGGCGGCAAGGGCAAACTGGCATATGACTCCGGCGATCCGGAGATCAGCCCCATTGCCTGTGGCCAGGTGGTGGGCGCCATCGATGAAATCAAAACGGCCAAGAACGTGATCGAGGAGATTATTACAGAGGCTGAAGAACTGTTGTCACGTCTAAATCAAATGAAAGTGGAGTACTCATGAACAATGTATATGAAAGATTGAGAGAACGTCTGGATGATATGGCTGTAGGCTTTCCAGCTACGGAGAGTGGTGTGGAAATACGCATTCTGAAAAAGATTTTTTCCGAATCCCAAGCGGATTTGTTTGTCAAACTCAGACCGATACCCGAGTCACCCAAGGATATCGCCGAGCGACTGGGCATGCAAGCAGCCTCCCTCGCGGAACAACTGGAGGAGATGGCAATGAAGGGCCTTCTTTTCCGGGTCAGGAAGGGTGAGAATGTCCGTTATGCTGCCGTGCCATATGTTGTGGGTATTTTTGAGTATCAGCTCAACCACATGGACGAGGAATTTGCCAGGGATCATGAAGAATATTTTGAAACCGCTTTCGGAAAAACCATTCAGGGATTTCAAACCCCGGTATTACGGACGGTCCCCATTGATCGGGAGCTCGTGGCCGAATATCCAGTGGCGCCTTTTGAAGATGTTCTCGAAATCCTCGACAATCAGAAAACAATTGCCATTTCACCCTGTGTCTGTCGAACCACAAAGGACCTGATTGGCGAGCGATGTGATAAACCCTTGGGAAATTGTTTTTCATTTGGATCTCATGCCGCTTATTATGTTGAGAATGGTATGGGGCGGTACATCAGTATTGATGAGGCCAAAGAGATTGTCATCGCCAATGAAAAAGCCGGTTTGGTGATGCAGCCCTTTAATGCCCAGAAAGCCGGGGGCATGTGCAGTTGCTGTGGGTGCTGCTGTGGCGTATTGCGAGGCATCAAATCCCAGCCCGTACCGGCAGATGCCGTCAAGAGCAACTATTTTGCCGTGGTGGACGCAGACGAATGCACCGGGTGTGAGACCTGTCTGGATCGGTGTCAGATGGATGCCATCACCATCGTGGATGATATTGCGCAATTAAACCTGGATCGCTGTATCGGTTGCGGTCTGTGTATTACCACCTGCCCCACAGAGGCGCTTTCTCTGGTCAAGAAAGATGAAGACCACCAATACGATCCCCCTCAATCAGGTGGCGAAACCTATATTCGAATCGCCTCGGAGCGGGGAAAGCTTGAAAAACTGATGCAATAATCCGAAAAATGCCCGCAATGTCCATTGCGGGCATTTTTCGAATCGGGAGTGGCGCTGCCACTCTTAAGAATACAGAATACAGGAGACAGGAGATAGAATTCCTTACGGTCGATGCGTAGCACTGCCGAACGGCAGAACATTCCTCGTAGCTTGCTGCGCGGTTCTTCAATGGGACCAAGGGTTTATCCGTAGGGATCCATTTCTGAACTTGGGGAGGTGGGTATGCAAGAGAAGCTGTGGCATAAATCGTATGCAGAAGGCGTCAAAAAGAGTATCGACTATGAAAAAGTAACCATTTCAGAGGCCCTGACACGATCCGCGAAGAACTTTCCCGAGAAAACAGCGCTTAATTACATGGGAAAGCGAATTTCCTACCGCGAACTCAACGATCATGTAAACCGGTTTGCTAAAGTCCTTAAGGATCTGGGGATCAATCCGGGAGACAAGGTCGGCGTGTGTCTTCCGAATATACCCCAGGTTATCATATCGGATCTGGCCATATTTCGTGCGGGAGCCGTTGTTGTACAGAACAACCCCCTTTATACCGAAAGAGAGCTCGCCTATCAGCTCAATGACTCGGATTCCAAGCTGGTCATTACCTTAACGCTTCTGGTTCCCAGAATGGAAGCACTCAAACCCAAGACCAAACTAGAAAAGATAATCGGCTGCCATATCAATACCTATCTGCCTTTTCCGAAAAAGCAGCTTTTTCCCTTCGTGAAAAAGGATATGTATCGAAAGATAGTGCCCACAGATGACGTGCTGGTCTTTTCAGATATCATCTCCAGATATTCTCCCGAGCCGGTCGAGGATAAAAGTGACTGGGATTCGGTGGGGGCCATTTTGTACACCGGTGGCACCACCGGCGTCAGCAAAGGTGTTATGCAGAGTCATGCCCATTTGAGCTCCAACGCACAGCAGGCCGTGGCCTGGTTTCCCAGCCTTAAAATGGGTGAAGAACGTTTGGTGGGGAATTTCCCGGTTTTCCACACGGCTGGGTTTGCCGCCATCCAGAATTTTACGATCTGGCAGGCCTGGGAAGACATCATGGTTCCGCGACCGGAACCCCAGATCAACATTGACATCATAAAAAAATATAAACCCACGTTTTTGCCGGGCGTCCCTACTATTTTTGTGGGGCTTTTGGCAGAACCTGCGTTCCGCAATCTGGATCTTTCCTCCATTAAGGGCTTTTTTTCCGGGGCCGCGCCTCTGGCAGCAGACACCATCAAGGATCTTAACGATCTCACCGGTGCCATGATGTGTGAAGTATACGGCTCCACAGAAGCCGGTCCGTTTATCACGATTACACCCTGGGGGGGCCAGGTCAAACCGGGTACCGTCGGCATCCCGGTGGCCGACACGGATATAAAGATTGTGGATATCGAAACAGGCGAAACAGAACTGCCACAGGGCGAGGACGGGGAAATTCTTATCAAAGGTCCGCAGATTATGATGGGCTACTACAAAAAACCGGAGGAGACAGCCAAAGCCTTAAAGGACGGATGGTTTTATAGCGGGGATATTGGTCGTTTTGACGAGGACGGCTATCTGAAAATAACGGACAGGAAGAAGGACATGATCATCGCCGGTGGGTACAATATCTATCCGGTTGAGGTAGATGGTGTTCTGTTCGATCACCCCAAGATTCTGGAAGCCTGTACCATTGGTATTAAGGATGAATACCGGGGCGAGACCGTCAAAGCCTTTGTGGTGGCCAAAGCCGGCGAGACCCTGACACAGGAGGAGGTTGTCGCGTTTTGTCGTGAAAACCTCGCCGCCTACAAGGTGCCCAAAATTGTCGAATTTATCGACGAACTCCCCAAGACAGCCGTGGGAAAAGTATTGCGAAGGAAGTTAAAGGAGAGGGAAAGCTAAAAAGCTGTAAGCAGTAAGCGATAAGCACGAAGCTGCTTAAAGCGTATGGCTTAGCGCTTGTCGCTAGTGTTCGTCCAGAAATAGGGATTTTCGCGTTCTGACAAGGCGGGCGTCAGATTTAACCCGGAGGCGCCCGCAGGAAGTGCCCTTGGGGTGAATAGCTGGCTATTTTGAGGCGTTAAATCATGGCGCCCAACACCGGCAGGGCGTGAAAAGACCATTTGTGGATGGACACTATCTAGTTCATCGGCCTCAACAGCAATTGGTCGGCTGACCCGAAACAGCGCCGTCTTACCAGGTAGACAACCATGAAAGACCCAATGGCGGTTGAACCCACCAGCATGACCATGACCACGATCTGGTAGCGAATGGCCACCAGGGGATCGGCCCCGGCAAGGATCTGGCCGGTCATCATACCGGGGATGAACACGAGACCCACGGCCATCATGGAGTTGATGGAGGGGATCATTCCTGCCCGTACGGCGGATTGAACCATGGTGTGGCTAGCTTCCTTATAGTTGGCTCCGAGACAGAGCATCGTCTCTATTTCATGCCGCTGCTTTTTGAGTTCTCCCATAAACCGTTCCAGTGAAACAGCAATGGCATTCATGGAATTCCCGATCACCATCCCACTCAACGGAATAAAGTACTGGGGTTGCCACCAGGGTTTTGCGCCCACCAAGACCGCCGTTACCAGGTAGGAAACCAGGAAATAGCTTAAAAGCATCGAGACGAAAATGGGAAAAAAGAAGGTGATCTGTTTCTCCCCTACCCGCCCGCGGATGGTCCAGGCGGCAAAGAAAATCATGAATAGAAAAAGAATCAGCACCCACCAGACCCTGTCCAGGGCAAATATAATATTCAGCAGATACCCCAACGCAAACAGCTGAACAAAGGTACGGATTGTTCCGACGAGCAGGTCCCGCTCCAGACGCAGGGAGTGAAGCATGGACATGATACCCGCCGCCAGGATGAAAACCAGCCCGAAAACCAGTTGCCAGTTACTGATATAGATTGCCTGGGGTGTCATGCAAGCTCCTTTCTCCCGGATATCTTCCTAACCAAGCCGTCCGCTACCATGAGGGAACGATATTTCAGCGACCTGGAACGTACATCACCATGGCTGACCATCAGGGTTGTAAGTCCGGATGTTTTGCACATGGTTTTTATGTGATCTGTTACGATGGTAGCACTTTTTGAGTCAAGAGAACTTGTGGGTTCGTCCAGGAGCAGCATAGAAGGAGACAGCAGCATTCCCCGGATAAAACAAAGGCGCTGCAACTGTCCCACAGAAAGGGTCTGGACATGGTCATCCAGACGGACATCATCCAAGAGGAATCTTTTCAACTGTTCTGTCAGGTGGATATCATCGGGTTTTTGAAGATCCTGATTTGCCTTAAACGTAAAAGGCAATAACAGGTGGTCCCTCACGGACCCATCCATGGCAACGGGTGTTTGGGGAAGATATAGGATGGAGCGGCGCAGATGTGGAGGATGGGTATCCGCTAGGGGTACTCCTTTGAAAAAGATTTGCCCCTGAGTGGGTTCTTCGAGCCGAATGATCAGCCTCAGGAAGGTCGATTTTCCTGCACCGGAGGGTCCTTTTACATGATAAAAGACGCCGGATCGTATCCCCAGGCAAAGGTTTTGAAACAGAATCTTGTCCCCAGGGTAAGAAAAGGAGACATTGTCGAAGTGAATGATATGATCGGGCGGTTTACGCACAAACTTATTCCATCATTTATAGGGCTAAATCAGCGTCGAGTCCTTTGGACACGAGTATCTACTGGCCCCTCAGCTTGCCCCGGGACAGGGAAAAAAAGATTCCAACGATGCACAGAAAGACAAAAATAGAAAAGGACAGGTTTACGCATCTGATAAACTGGGGATAATTCTCCGGTGCGATTTCTACGTGACCGATGACCACGGCAAACATTACCATGACGATGGCCATACTGCTCATCTGGCCAATCAAGCGCATGGTGGCCACGGTGCCAGAGGCAATGCCCAGATAACGTTTCTCCACCGAACTCATGATCGCGTTCATGTTGGGTGAAGAAAACAGGGCAAAGCCAAATCCCAATATGAGCAGGGTCGATGTGATATAGATCAAGCTGGTATCTTTTCCGATCCATGCAAGCAGAAACAGCCCCAGTGCGGTCAAACCCATACCAAAAGAGGCTATTTTTCTGGGTTCGATTTTATCCGACCATTTTCCGGCCAGTGGGGAGAACGTGGCCATCATGACCGGCTGGGCAACGATGATCATACCGGCGGTCTGGGGTGAGAGGCCTTTGATATACTGAAGGTACAGACTGATGAGAAATGTTATGGCAAAGGTGGCAGCATAGTGAATCATGGCTGCCAGGCTGGAAAATGTGAACAGTTTGTTGCGGGAAAAAAGTCTGACTTCAACCACTGGATATTGTACCCGGAGTTCCTGCCAGACAAAGAGCACCATACAGAGGGCACCGGCAACCATTAGAACCAATGCCGTCCTGCTTGGCAGGAGTGATGCGCCATAGACCCAGGCAAGAATGGCAATCCCATACAGAAAACTGCCAAAAACGTCCAGCGGTTCACCTTTTGCGTCCGCCCATTCTCCCTCCAGATATTTCAAGGTAATCAATATGGATAGAGCCCCCAAGGGCACAACAACGATAAAGAGACTTCTCCAGCCGATGTTCTGAGTCAGGATACCGCCCACAAAGGGTCCCATGGAGAGGCCGATATAAACGGCTGATACATAGATGCCGATGGCCTTGCCTCGTTTTTGGGGCGGAAAGATGGATGTGATAATGGCCATACCGGTTGTCAGAAACATGGCAGACCCGATGCCCTGGAAAACACGACAAAAGATGAGCATTCCAATGGAATTGGCAAAGGCCGCCACCAGAGAGGCCAGGGTGTATACAAACAAGCCCCAGGAAAAAATCTTTTTACGGCCGTGGATGTCGGCAATTCTACCGGCCGGTACCAGGGTCACTGCCACAGCCAGGAGAAGTGCCGTGGCAATCCAGCTGAGTTGAACGGCATCGGCATTAAACTCCTTCTGAATGGCCGGCAGGGCTACGTTGACCGAAGAGATCACGAATGGTCCCGTAAAGGAGGTAATCGTTGCCACAAGGAGGGCGGATTTTTCCTGGGGTGTATAGTCGCTCAATGTTGTCTCCTATGTTACTTTCATATATATTTAACACACCCAATTGAGATGAACAATCGACATTTCAACGTGGGTGGTATATATTAAGGGTTAGAGGGTTTGAGGTTCCAAGGGTTGGAGGTTGGCTGAAAGCTTTAAGCCAATGGCAACATCCAGGCTCTCTGAACGCTTGCCTTCCCGGCATTTATCAAGGGTCCGGAGGCAATGGCGTTTCTTGGGTTTTTTAGGTTGGTGGAACATGAAGGGCTGCATTGTTATATGCCGATTGCTGTGAGCAACACAAAGAACCCAACGAACGCAATGAACACAATAAACTCCAGGATTTTTCCCTGGCCGTAACAGAAGAAGATATATTGAAAAAGAATAGGAGACTACCATGAATACACAGAATCAACCAACAGATGAAAACTTGAAAGATCTTGTCTGCCCGGATTGCCGGGCAGAATTGACACGTAGACGGACACGCAAGCCTGATGCCTGTGAAATGTTGTGCGGTGGTTGTGGTCAGATTTTTGATGTGTGTGATCTTGAAACCGTAGAAAAGTTGAAACAGACATGAATGACACAAAAAAACTGCAGAGATGGCTCGGTATCGCGGCAATTCTGTTTGTCCTTGTGTACATGGCGGCTGTGTTTTTTACGGTTCAATCGCGAATTAATGACAATGCACGCCCCACCGTGATTGAATCTGCCCGGGCCATGGAACAGGAACGTCATCTGATGTTGCCCGAACTTTTGCTTCCCATGGGTATCCTGCTGACCCTGGCCGGATGCTATCTGCTGGTGAGACGCCGAAATCAAAAAATCTATCAGCGTCTGGATGATGATATTGAAGAGACCAAGGACGAGCCTATTAGCGATTCATAGCTGCTGTATGCACGATTGAGATTGATAGATAAGGATTAAATCCGAAGCACGAAATTTGAAATTCTATATTTGGATTTGTTTCGATATTAGATATTCGAATTTAACATTTATAATGGTTTGAGGTTTAAATGTTCCCTGAATTCAGTCTTTCAAAAAACTATGTCACACACTATCCTGGTGTCGGTTTCGGTCTGACCCTGATCAGCGGCTGCAGGGATGTTGAAAACCCACCGGAGTTTAAAGCATATAAAAAGAAGCATTTGCGGAAAATGCGCAAGCGGGAAACCCTGGCGCAGATTACCCGGCGTATTGATACCTACGCAGATTTTTTTCAAAGCTTCGGATATCCATGCCCACTGGTCAAGCACCTTAAGCGGACGGTGAACAGTGGTTTTCCCCAGTACGCTCTTTTTGTGGATGCCCACTTCATGGCCGAGATGTGTGCTGGTATTCTGGTGGCCGTGACCGATTTTGACCGGTTTGACGGTAAGCTGACACTGGATGTGGCCAGACAAGGGGAGATATGTGCGGGGATGGGGCATCGTGAATTCGTTCTGAAAGAAAACGAGATCGTGCTGCGGGATGAGAAGGATATCGTCTGTGTTTTATGTCAGGGGGCGGATGAAAAGACCCGGGTGATGGAGACCACGAGCAACGTTCTTTTTTATGCCTATGGCATTCCCGGTATCGACAACATGTTTCTCAAAGAGGGATTGGGTATTGCAGCCAAAACCGTTGCCGATCTTGGCGGAGGTAACATTGAGGGGATAGAGGTTTTTGGTCAGCCATAAGCTGTGAGCGATACGTTCTAAGTTGCTTAATACTTACAGCTTATCACTTATTGCTCAAAACAGGAGGAAGAGAATGCACATTGCGTTTATCGGAATGGGAACCATGGGGGCGCCCATGGCGCTGAATATCTTGAAGGCCGGTCATGCGGTGGTTGTTTACAACCGAAGCCGGGAAAAAGAGTTAGCCCTGGTCGATGCAGGGGCTTTGCGTGCGGGTACGCCCCGGGAGGCAGCCGTAGATGCCGGTATCATCATCACCTGTGTCAGCGACACGCCGGATGTTGAGGCTGTGGTTCTGGGGGATGAGGGTATTATTCATGGGGCGCCGGCCGGGAGCCTGCTGATTGACATGTCCACCATCAGCCCGGCGGTGACACGCCAGATTGCCGCAACGCTGGCCGATAAAAAGATCCGCATGCTCGATGCTCCGGTTTCAGGTGGTTCTGAGGGTGCCCAGAACGGCACCCTGGCCATCATGGTGGGAGGAGAAGCAGAAGATGTTCAACATGCCATGCCCGTGTTGAAGGCCATGGGGAAAACCATCACACATGTGGGGGGTATCGGCTCGGGACAGATTACCAAGGCCATCAACCAAGTGATTCTCGCAGGAACCTTTATAGGCGTGGCCGAAGGGATGGTTCTGGGTATGAAAGCGGGACTTGACATGCAGAAGGTCACCGAGGCCATATCCGGCGGCGCGGCTGGATCCTGGGTGCTGTCCAACCGGGCCATGAACATGGTTAACAATACCTATCCCCTGGGATTCCGGACCAGACTGCACCACAAGGATCTGCGTATTGCCCTTGAAGCCGCACGGGATATGGGCGCCACCCTGCCGGCCAGCGCCTTGATGGACCAGATTGAAAACGGCATTATCAGCAGAGGGTATGGCGATGAGGATATGTCTGCCATAGCACGTGTCATTCGGGAACTAGCGGGTATTATATCACCAGTGGAATCATAGAGGGAAACATGACAGAAAAAGCAAAAATAATTTATACAAAAACCGACGAGGCACCGGCCTTGGCTACCTATTCATTTCTACCCATTGTCAAAGCATTTTGTACAGCCGCCGGCATAGAGGTCGAGAAAAGAGACATATCACTATCCGCCCGGATTCTATCTCAATTTGGTGATTTGCTGGATCCTATACAGCGTGTTTCCGATGATTTGGCTTATCTGGGAAAACTGGTTAAAAAGCCAGAGGCCAGTATTATCAAATTGCCCAATATCAGTGCTTCGCTACCGCAGTTGCACGCGGCTGTTAAAGAATTGCGGGAGAAAGGCTACCCCTTGCCCGTGTACCCCAATGAGCCGACAACGCAGGAAGACCTGGAGACCAAGTCAAGGTATGACCGGGTTTTGGGAAGTGCGGTAAACCCCGTTTTGAGACAAGGAAACTCGGATCGACGGGCACCCGTATCTGTAAAGCAGTTTGCGCGGAAAAACCCGCATTCAATGGGAGCCTGGTCACCTGATTCCAAATCTCATGTTGCATCCATGGGTGAAGGTGACTTTTTTGGAAATGAAAAATCTACCACCATTGAAAAAGATGGATATCTACGGATTGAATTTTTAACCGAAAATGGCGATATGCAAATACTAAAAGATGACGTTCCAATCTTGGCGGGTGAAGTGGTTGATGCCTCTGTCATGTCCGCATCAAAATTAGAGGTGTTTCTCGAGAAAGAAATTGAAGCGGCCAAAGATAAGGGCGTACTGTTTTCACTGCATTTGAAAGCGACCATGATGAAGGTCTCCGATCCCATCATATTCGGCCATGCTGTCAGGGTGTTCTATCGGGATGTATTTGTAAAATATGAGGATCTGTTTGAGGAATTGGGTGTGGCACCCAACAATGGTATTGGTGATGTATATAAAAAAATAGCTGTTTTGCCAGTGGAAACACGCACAGAAATCGAGAATGACATCCAGGCAATTTATAAAAACCGACCGGGTCTGGCCATGGTGAATTCTGATCGAGGAATCACCAACCTGCACGTGCCCAGTGATGTCATCATCGATGCGTCTATGCCGGCCGCCATACGGACTTCCGGTCAAATGTGGAATGCCGAGGGTCACTTGCAGGATATGAAAGCGGTGATACCCGATCGCAGTTATTCCGGGGTTTATCAGGCAACCATTGACTTTTGTAAAGAACACGGGGCATTTGATCCTGCTACCATGGGGACTGTACACAATGTGGGTTTGATGGCACAAAAAGCAGAAGAGTATGGCTCTCATGATAAAACATTTGAAGTTGAAAGTAATGGTGTGGTTCGTGTCGTGGATGAGAAAGGTCACATCCTATTCGAACATACGGTTGACAAGGGCGATGTTTGGCGCATGTGCCAGGTAAAAGATGCCGCCATTGCAGACTGGGTAAAGTTAGGGATAACCCGGGCCAGAATCACCAGCTATCCGGCGGTGTTCTGGTTGGATAAAAAAAGACCGCACGATGCCCAGCTTCTTGCAAAGGTCAATAATCTCTTGAAGACTCACAATACCGAGGGTTTGGAAATTCATATCATGGCCCCGCAGGAAGCCACGCAATTTTCCTTGTTGCGCATGAAAGAAGGGCAAAACACCATATCCGTAACAGGTAATGTTTTACGAGACTACCTGACCGATTTGTTTCCGATTCTTGAACTTGGCACCAGTGCCAAGATGCTGTCCATCGTTCAGTTGATGGCTGGTGGCGGGTTGTTTGAAACCGGTGCTGGGGGATCGGCCCCCAAACATGTGCAACAGTTTGAACAGGAAAACCATCTGCGCTGGGATTCACTGGGGGAGTTTCTGGCCCTGGCCGCATCCCTCGAGCATCTCAGTAATTCATATGGCATCAAGAAAGCTAAAATACTGGCAGATGCCCTGGATAGGGCTACGGCTGCTTATTTGCAGAACAACCACTCACCTTCCCGAAAAGTGGGTGAGATAGATACCCGGGGCAGTCATTTCTATCTGACCCTGTATTGGGCAAGGGAACTGGCAAAACAATCGGTTGATGTTGAGTTGCAAACGATCCTTGGTCAGGTGTCGATGTACCTGTCAAACAATGAGCAGAAAATTGTCGATGAGTTAAGTGCTGTTCAGGGTAAGACCGTGAATATGGGGGGGTATTATAAGCCTGACGACGACATGGGACTCGCCGCAATGCGTCCAAGTAGCACCTTTAACATGGCCCTCGATCTTATCATCTAAAGTATTTTTCGCGATCGCGTCGGAATCACCTTAGATCAAGGATAAAATTACACCATTGACAACCGGACTTGGCGGGCAAAATACCATCTTCCCCCATCGCGATTTCTGCTTGGCTGGGTCTTTAAAGGAGTGGGCATGTCCCAAGGGCGGCTGGCAGCACAGATGACAAAAAAAGCAAAAGCGGTCCAGGCAATTGTTGAAGTGATGACGAGCTTGGAGGATGCGTTTCGCTATACCCTGCAAATGACGCAAAAACAAGGTGGTCGTCATGTGGCGGCAGCAGGATTCAATCCAAAGGAATTCGAGACCTTGAAGTTGTTGTGTCAAGATGAAAGCCTGAATCTTCTTTATCCCCCCTTGAGACGCCATGCCGGTAAAATTCATACCGCCATCACACCCGTAGAATGGGGGATAGCGGACACCGGAACGCTGGTGCTCAATTCTGCCAGCGAAGATGTCCGTTTGGCCACAATGCTCGCGGATACGCACGTTGCCCTCCTGCCGGCCTCTAAAATAATGCCGGATGCAGAAAGCATCGAAAAAGAGCTGGATGATATTCTAAAAACAGAACCTGCCACATACCTGGCCTTTATTACCGGCCCCAGCCGGACAGCGGATATCGAACGTGTCCTGGCCATAGGCGTACACGGCCCCCAAGCTTTACATATATTAATTATGGAGGATGATGCAGAATGATCAATACTGCTCAGAATATCAAGTCCTATAAAAAACAGCTAAAGGAGGCTCTGCAAGACAAATTTTTAGGAACCGCCCTAAACAATTTCAATAAAGCTTACCGTGAAAACCGGTCCAGTGTTTATGAGGGCATAGAATTTGAAACAATCAAACGGGATATTGCCCAGGATAAGGATGCCGCACTACCGCACCTGCTCGAACTATTCGAGGAATTCAAAAGCCATGCCGAGGAAGCCGGTGCCACGATTCATGTGGCCAAGAATGCCCATGAGGCCAATCAAATCATCGCCCGTATCGCTCGAGACAATGCCGTAAAACATATCATCAAATCCAAATCGATGACCGCAGAAGAGACCTTTTTGAACGACCACCTGGAAAAAAAAGGTTTCATGGTAACCGAGACCGATCTAGGTGAATGGATCATCCAGTTGCGTCATGAAGGTCCGTCGCACATGGTGATGCCCGCCATTCATTTGTCACGCTACCAAATAGGCGACCTATTCGAAAAGGTTACCCGCCAGAACCTGGATGCCGAAGATATCGACAGCTTGGTGAAAGTTGCCCGTAAGGAGCTGCGACCTGCTTTTCTGGAGGCTGATATGGGTATTAGCGGAGCCAATTTTGCAATAGCCGACTCAGGAACCCTCGGTCTTGTGACCAACGAGGGCAATATGCGTCTGGTTACCACATTACCCAGAGTTCATGTGGCTTTGGTGGGACTCGACAAACTGCTGCCGGATTTGAAATCAGCGTTGAAAATTTTGAAACTACTGCCCCGAAACGCCACCGGTCAGGCGATCACCTCCTATGTCACCTGGATAAAAGGCGCCAACGAATGCCGTAATGCACCCCAGAAAAAAAAGGAAATGCACATCGTATTCCTGGATAACGGTCGCCTGGAACTGTCAAAGGACCCGGTGTTTGCCGAAGCCTTGCGCTGTATCCGCTGTGGTGCCTGCGCCAACGTCTGCCCCATCTACAGTAAAGTGGGCGGCCATAAATATGGCCATGTCTATATGGGTGCCATCGGGCTTATCTTGACCTTGTTTTATCACGGCAAGGAAAACGACCGGGCCATCGTTAAAAATTGTCTCAACTGCCAGGCCTGCAAGGCCGTATGTGCCGTGGACATCGATCTGCCGTTTCTGATAAAGAAAACACTGGGTGCAGTGATGGATGAAGACGGTCGTAAGCCAATTAAGAACCAATTGCTTTCGAAGGTGATGCCCCATCGCAGACTGTTTCATTTCCTGCTTAGACAGGCCCATTTGGCCCAGAAACCGCTGGCCCGCAAAGGCCCTATGATTCGTCATTTACCCCATTATTTTGAAAAGCAGCATGGATTCCGCAGCCTCCCGGTTATCGCGGCAAAACCATTCAGGGATCGCTGGCCAGGTATGGATACCCATGTCAAGTCACCAGCCTACGCGATTTCCTTTTTTGCCGGATGCGCGGTGGATTTTATTTATCCGGAACAAGCCGAAGCCATGATCAAACTGATTAAAAACTGGTCCGGGAAAGTTATGTTTCCGGAAAACCAAAGCTGCTGTGGGTTGCCGGCCCTGATGGCTGCTGAAGAGGAGACTGCCGCCAAACTGGCACGGCAGAATTATGAAGCGTTTCAGAACACCTCCAGCGACTATATCCTGACAATTTGTGCCTCGTGTGCCTCTCACATCAAACACTATTATCCGAAAATCGCCTCTCAAGCGGGTATTTCCAAAACAGAGATGGCCATATTTGTGGAAAAGGTCATCGATTTTAGTTCCTTCATGGTCAATGTGCTGAATGTCTCTGCCGAGGCCTTTACAGTCGGCGATAAAAAAGTCGCCTACCATGCTCCCTGTCATTTGTGCCGGGGTTTGGCTGTAACCGAGGAGCCCCGAAAACTGATCGAGATCGCGGGCTTGACTTATGTGCCTTCAGCGGATGAGGAGGTGTGCTGCGGATTCGGTGGATCATACTCGGTTGACTTTCCTGAAATATCGGCTGAAATACTCGGGCAGAAGTTGGATAACGTTACCCAATCCAAGGCTGATATTCTTGTAACCGATTGTCCCGGCTGTGTTTTGCAGTTGAGAGGTGGTATGCACAAACGTGATAAGGCCATCGAGGTAAAACACATCAGTGAAGTCCTCGCTGAACAACTGAAAAAGCACCCATAGCATCGTAACTGATTGCAGGAGGGAAAGATGTTGCAAATCAAGGATTCGGTGGCCGTGATTACAGGGGGCGCAAGTGGTATCGGATTGGTGTTGGCCCAGCACTGGGCTAAGCTCGGTGGTAAGCTTGTGATCGCTGACATCGACAACGAGGCATTAAAAGCTGCGGCAGATGTTATCGGAGGTGAAACCCAGACCGTACGCTGCAATGTGACCGACGAGAATGACTGTGCCAGGCTTGCGGACAAGGCCATCGACGTTTTTGGAAAAATTAATCTTGTGGCTCCATTTGCAGGCATCATTATGGACGGTCTCATGCTTTCCACTGATCGAGAAACCGGCAAGGTCACTAAGAAAATGTCCCTGGGCCAGTTTCAGAAGGTGATCGATATCAATCTCACCGGCGTGTTTTTAACTGTCCGGGAATGCTCTGAGCGCATGATCGACCATGGATGTCGAGGCTTGATATGCTTAGTTTCATCCACCGGCTCCCTGGGTACAGCTGGCCAGATCAATTATTCTTCCACCAAGGCGGCTGTTTCCGTTATGCCCAAAGTTATCACGGCAGAATTTTTTCGACGGGGCCTGGCAGATCGGATCCGTTGCGTGGCCATTGCACCGGGCTACTGCGCCACACCCATACTCAAAGGAATGAACCAGGACGCCTTGGATAGAATTTTAAAAGACGTACCCATTGGTCGCTTGGTGGAACCCGAGGAGGTTGCCTCTCTGGCCTGCGAGCTTTACCGAAATGAAGCTCTGGCCGGGGATGTGTTTTTCATTCATGGCGGTCTAAGATTGGGCTCCAGGGGATAGACAAGGTTTTTTGGTACCAACCTAAATGGGAGAGCAATTGTATTCGCTTAAGAAAGAACAGGGTACAGCAACTATCGGACGGCCAATATCAAAGGATGAGCACAAAAGTGAAATTGATGGGATCTGGACCGGATCCTGTTCACCCTCTCTATTTGTCTATCAGGAGCATGTGCGCCCTTTAGGGTTGAAAACCATACTTGAGCGCTTCCTTAATAGCAAACATTGATGAAACACCCTAAAAATTTCAACTAAAAATCCCTTACAGGTTCAAGCTTTGACGCCGGATAAATCTGCCCATGACTCGGGGGCATGGAATTGTAAACCCAGTCGATGTCAAGAACACCCAGGGTAATGCCGCGATAGCGGTTGAAGCCCCGGAAAACACCACGAACAAAAACAGACTGCATTTTCAAATTGAGTCCAAAAATACCCGCAGCGGTATTGGCCGGAATGGTTTGCAGCTCATCATGAAAAGCCAGGGAAGAGAAAACCAGGCGGCGACTGTCCGAGGCCTGACATTGAATGACAGGTATGATTCTGGGGTAACCGTTTTTATCAATAGAGGCCAGGAATTTGAGTGCGCCGAGCTGGTTGAACAGATTTTCGGCAAAAGGTTTGAGGATCGGCGCATGGTTTCCAGTAGCGGCGGATCCCTTGGCAAATCGTGTGATGACGGCAGCCGGTATGATTCTTCCCATGGGGAGTTTGCCTTCACTGCGGATCTCGACGAGATCCAGATAATGCACCGTATTGATGCCAAAGTAGGCATTGTAGCGGAACATGGGCTGGTCGTTGTAGATCTCGTATTCAGGGCCGTCTGATCGCTTGTGCGTCCAACGGGCTTTGCCTCGCCAGAGCTGCTTGTCCATGGACATGACCAGAAACCCAACATTCGGATTCAGCTGCATGTAGTATTTGCTGAGGCCGGTGCTGAACTGACCGAGTGTCAGCTGCTTGGGGCCTGCAGCCATGATGCTGGTGATAAGCGTTACATGGACATCACCTTCGGGATTGACACAGGCAACCAGGCCGATTTTTTCCGCCGGAGCAAAGGCCTTGATTTCATTTTGAGTGAATGATTTTCGCATGGTTTTATTTAGCTCTAAGATGTCAGCTGTAAGCGATAAGCGACTTACAGCTTATCGCTTAGTGTTTATGGCTTCACGCTTTCCATCCAGTCTGGCAGCCCCTGTCAAATGGACAAGATGTGGCTCGATACCCGATGTTTTTGCCGCTGCCAGCAGGCTGTTGATGTGATCTTCGTCCAGAAGGGTTTCATCCCGGAACTGCCATGTCAATCCGAGCCGAGTGTATTTATCCCTGCAAAGATTGTTGAAACTGCAAAGCTCCCATCGTTTGAGCTGACCTTCAAGGTGCCCAGCGATCCAGGTTCCGATGCCATTGATATTTTGGATGGTGGCTGTGGTATCAGGTACAAGAGGCGTCCGGATCCAGAGACCTTCAGGATATAAATGGGTTTTGATATATCGGGAGACATGGATCAGGTTTTCCAAAATAATCTGATTGTCGCTTCCGGTAAAGGCACGGTGCTTGTCGGCGTCGATTTCCTTGATATCAAAAAGAACCAGCGTGGCATAGGGAAGAAGCCTGTCCAGGGCTTTGCGGCTGCACAAGCCACAGGTGTCCAGAGCTGTATGGATACCCTGGGCACGGATTTGTTTCAAAAAATCAGCCACAAAACCGCTCTGCAGGGTGGGTTCTCCACCCGATACGGTTACACCACCACCTGATTTTTCAAAATAGACCCGATCCTTGAGAACTTCGTGCACAAGATCCGCTATGGTCCACTGCCGTCCCAGGCGTTCCAGGGCCGTGGAAGGGCAGGCATCAACGCAGACACCGCAGCCATCGCAAAAGCTGCGGTCGATTCTGATACCCTCGGGCCCCAGGGACAAGGCATCCTTGGGACAGATGTCAAGACAGGTCTTGCATGCGATACACCGTGAGTCGATCCAGTGGACCTGGGGATGGGAAGAAATGCTCTCCGGGTTGTGACACCAGGAACAGCTGAGACTGCAGCCCTTAAAAAAGACAGTCGTCCGTAGACCAGGCCCGTCTTCGGTGGACATACGCTGGATTTCGAGAACAAGACCGGTTGTGTTGCTTGGGGTCATGGAGCTTCTTATTCGCTTTTTAGCGGTTTAGGCTGTTAGACTATTAGGTGCTTTTAGCCCTGCAGGCGGTATTTAGCCTTCGGCTGTAATTTGTCCTGCGGACGACATTAGCGCTTCGCGCGTAATTTATTGTTGCTATTAGCATTAAGCTATAAGCTGCTTACCGCTTACTGCTTATCGCTAAAAAGCACAATGGCTTACCCGTTCAATCACCTCATCCTGGAGTTCTTTGCCCACGGTGGTAAAATAGGCATTGTATCCGGTGATGCGTACCAGGAGATGCCGGTAATCCCCGGGATTCTTCTGGGCGTCCTTTAACATTTCCGGGTCGAGCATATTGACTTGCAGGGCCGTACCGCCGTTTTCCACATATCCTTTTAGAAATGCCTTGAACTTTTGCTTGTGCTCCGGGTCCTTGATGATGGAAGGGTTGAAGGTTATGGTGTGGCTGGCCCCATTGGGGAGACAGTTGAGATAATCATGCCAGCCTCCTCCGCCATCAGATGTTTTTCCGCCCAGGACCTTTCCCACAGAATTTGTATTCGATGTAGGGCCTTTAATATCCGCACCGCTGGAAGGGCAAATGGCGTTGGAGAGAAACTGCCCTTTTGTGCGACCGTTGGCACTGGCTGCCATGACATACCCGTCACCGGCCCAGTAGTTCCAACTGAGCATGCCGGGTCTGAACCGGCGTTGGGTGGACCGTGTTTTATGCTGCCAGGTTTCCCGGCACCAGAGGTCCATGACCTGTTTGGCAAGGGCATCGGCGATATCGTCGTCCTGACCGTATTTGGGGGCTCTGTTGATGGCCATGGCCTGAAGTTTTTCATGGCCTTGCCAGTTATCCCTGAGGGCCTGGATGAGCTCAGACATGCTGCAGATCTGTTGGTCGAATACCAGGTATTTGACAGCCAGAAGGGAATCGACGGTCGTGGCATAGGTAACAGCCTCCAGGGTGGTAAAATTGATTTCGGCCCCCCCCTGGGTTACATCGAGGCCTTTTTCCTGGCACCCTTTAACCAGGCAGGAAAGATAGGGTGTCGGTAGAAAATCTGCCCGAACCGCTTCAGAGGCCTCATAGGTTTCCACACTTTTTTGAATGATATAGGCTGTCTGTTCTTCATAGGCCTTAAAGAAGGCCTCAAAGGTCTCAAACTTTTTCGCATCGCCGGTATTGGGGCCGTCTTGACGTATTTTTTCAGGCTTGCCTTTCATGGGGTCTACAAAGGGAATCATGTCTCTGCCCCCGGTGAAGGCCAATTCGACTGCCTTGAGAAGATTCAGGTTGATATCCACGGTGCCGGAACGGTCATTGCCCACCATGGTGTTTTCCAAGCATCCTACCGGCGCATATTCATGCACATTCGACGCGTTGATCAGGTGGGTGATATTCGCCTTCCTGGCCTCCAGCATCATTCCGGCCATGGATCTTTCATCGAAGTTGATCAGAAACGGCGATCCCTGACTTTCGGATATCATGTCGATGACCTTGTCCAGAAGGTCGTCCGGGGTATTACGGTGCAAGCGGATATTTGGTTTTGGTTCCAGAATGGGCGTCATTTCATCGATGACCTCCAGAAACATGTAGGTCAGTTCATTGGTCATGTCCTTTCCGTCTTTTCCCATACCGGAAAGGGTGAGAAGCTGACCAAAACCTGCCGTGATGCCCTGATTGCCATTGCGGATCATGGCATCGTAGGCTGTATTGCAATGGAACCAGAAACATTTGAGAATTTCTTTGGCAAATTCCCAGTCCATACCCTGATTCCTGGAATATTCCCAATAGGGCAGCAGGTACTGGTCAATACGACCGAAAGAAACACCTGGCCCAGGGTAGTTTTCATCACTCATGATGAGCATGTGCGTCAGCCAGAGGGATTGTATGGCTTCCCAGAAAGTCCTGGCAGGTTCCCAGGGTACCGTTTGTAGATTTCCGGCCATCTGGGAAAGTTCTGCAGAACGTTCCGCTTCGGCTTCTTCTGTGGCAAGACGCGTGCAAAGATGGGCATATTGTTTTGCCAGGTCCCTGGGAAGGGTTGCCGCCGTTATCATGGCCTTGAGCTGGGAACCTTTGCGGCCCTTTTGATCCTTGAGATCCAATTGATCAAAGGAGGTTTTCAAGGATGCGTAAATACCTTTCCAACCGACTTTAAGTACACGCTCGTAACCGGGTATAAGATGGCCGCTGGTGGCCCCGGCATTGCCATAACCATGATCGTGGAACCATTTCATTCTGGTGCGCGCGCCATTTTTACCCGTTACCCGCTGATGATAGACCGCACTTTCTTTTTTTGTGAAACAGGTGGACGTGATGACATTGAACCTGGCACCGGCGATGAGGTCACCGGGAAGGACCTCCTGAGGCACATGGTTTACCATGACTTCTTTGAGGAACCAGGCCTTTCTTTCGGGCAGAGACCAGGCCCAGAAATCGTTGTGTATATCAACATTTTTCGCAGCCTGCTGATAACCGCCCCCCAGGGTGTCTATCAGCATATAGACTTCAGGCACGATATAGTAGGTCATTTCCTGATACAGCACATCCCAGGGGGTGCCGGTGGACCAGGCCGTGTATTCGTTGTTCCAATTCCGTTTGCAGCCTTGAAAATAATAATCTCTGAGCCAGGAGATGCGCGGGGAGAGTTTTTGGGGTACCTTGATTTTGTGTTCGATTTTTTCAGCAAGGGAAACGTTCATAGCCATCCTCCGGCATCGGGAAAGATAAAAACGATATGAATTCTATGGTGAGTGAATTTACAGCTGGCCGATACCATTAATAACTGCCTGGACGTCTTTTCTGCCTGTTCGGGTCTCCTTTCGGCGTGCTAACAGCAACTGTTTTGTCATCGATCATTTTTACCGTTGCCCTGTCCTTCCAGTTTTTCAAGGCATACCAGATACCGATTTGTCTACCGTCAGGGGACAGAATCTCTGAGCCATTTCTATTTAAATCAAAGTCTTGTCTCGGGCGCCCCCCCATTTCCAACCACCTTTTGAGTTGGGTTTGCGTAAGATCAATCGGTTTCCAAAATTTTGATTCCAGATGGTATTCATTCTGAATTCCGATCACAGCTCTCGGGTAAGCATCCGGTCCACTGTAATAATACGTGAAATCAGGTGGCAACTGGTACGTTTCAAATGTGCTTTTTACCTTGTCGTTGGGAACAAGCCGTCCATAGTTTCCCGTTCCAGCACAGCTCACCATAAAAATAACGGCCATGGATAAAGAAAACAAAAGTAGCATTTTCGAGCAAGTTATCTGAAATCTATTTAATGTCTTCATACTTATCTCCTTTAATAGATCAAGTAATAGATCAAGTTTTTGGAGAACTTTGTTGATAGGATAGTCCGCGAGTTTTAAAAGTGGATACCGATGCCTTTATGGGTTCTGGCCTAGGCAAAAACAGGGAGCTATAATTATAACTCCCTGTTTTATGATTATAAATTGGTAGGCGGTACTGGATTTGAACCAGTGACTTCTACCGTGTGAAGGTAGCACTCTCCCGCTGAGTTAACCGCCCTAATTACTTCATAACTATAATGATTCGGGGGGGGCTTCGTCAAGTTCTTTTTGCGCTGGATTGCTTGGGGCCTCCGGGGGCGTGTTCCCGTCTTTATCCTGCGGGTCGACCGTACCCGTGGTATCATCCTCGGACTCGGCCACATCGAGGGTTTTATCCGTCGGGTCATCCGTACCCATGACTTCTATTCCCAGGGCTTCTATTTCTTTGGGTGAGGGCAGGTCTTTCAGGTTTTTCAGATCGAACACTTGAAGGAACTGTTTGGTGGTAGCATAGATCAGCGGCCGGCCGGGAATTTCTTTGCGCCCCAGAACGCGGATCAGCTTCCGTTCAAGAAGCATCCTGAGAACACCGCCACAATCGACACCCCTTAAATGCTCGATGTCGCTACGGATCATGGGTTGTTTGTAGGCGATAATGGCCAGTGTCTCCAAGGCGGCCTTGCTGAGCCGAGAAGGCTTTGGCTGTAAAAGGCGTCTGATCCAGGGGACATAATCAGGACGGGAACGAAACTGATACCCTCCGGCAACTTCATGCAGGGTAAAGGCACCCCGACGTTCTTCGTAGTCCGCCATGAGTTCATTGAGGGACTGCCGGATCATTTTTGTATCGGGCAGAGAAAGAACCTGTTTTATCTGTTCGATGCTCAGGGGTTCCTCAGCCACAAAAAGAAGGCTTTCGATAATATTTTTTAAATCATCCATTATATATAAAATACTCTGATAATACCGGATTCGATATGCTGTACTATTTGGATCAAATTGAGTTTGACCATCTCCAGCAGCGCTAGAAAGGTCACGATAATGTCACCTTTATCCGCGTCTTTAGAAAACAGCTCGTAAAATGTCAAGGAATCCTTTTCCTCGAGAATGTCGACAATTTCCGAAATTCGTTCCTTGACGGAAATCCGGTCCGTGGATAGTTCGAGCCGGTGCTCTTCAGGGATGTTGGCCAGGATTTTTTGAAACGCGTCAATGAGTTCGAAAAGACCCACTTGTATGTAGGGCTCTTCATCCTGGATGTCTTCAAATCCCTCTTCTTTAAAGGATCGGACAAAGGTTTGTTCCCCAAGAAGATTTCGATCTGCCAGCTGTTCTGCGATGGACTGCATTTCGAGATATTCCCTGAGGGGTTTGGCCAGCTCCAGACGGGGATCCTCCTCATCTTCAATACCGTGCGTCGGTAGCAGCATCCTGGACTTGATTTGTGTAAGTGTGGATGCCATCACCAGAAAATCCCCGGCAAAATCGATATTCATGAGCTTGATCCATTCGAGATATGCGAGATACTGCTGGGTGATCATGGCGATGGGAATGTCATAGATATCCACTTCATTCTTTTTGATCAAATGAACCAGAAGTGCCATGGGCCCTTCAAAAACTTGATCAAGCTTTATCTCGTATGGGATTTCTGTCTGTGCCATATTTTTTTTAAGCTTTAAGCTTTAAGCTGTAAGCCATAAGCGGTAAGCAGCTTACAGCTTACCGCTTATAGCTTATGGCTCTCTCTCGCAGAGAGATCTCACATCCCAATCACATTTCGGACTTCGGCCATGGTCTGGCGGGCTACCTTTCCGGCCTTGCTGCAGCCTTCCTGGATAATATCCGTCACCAGCTCGGGATGGTTATCGTAATAGTCCCTTTTTTCGTGGACCGGTGCCAAAGCTGCCAGCAGCGTCCGGGCCATGATTTTCTTACAATCCACACATCCAATTTTGGCACTGCGGCATTCTTTGGCGATACCGGCAGTGGTTTCAGGGTCGCTATACAGCTTGTGAAATTCATAGACATTACACACGTCCGGGTCTCCCGGATCCGATTTTCTGGCCCGTTGCGGATCTGTTATCATCTGTGACACCTTGGTGGTCACTTCCTCGGGGCTATCCGAGAGATAGATGGCATTGTTGTAGCTTTTGCTCATTTTTCGCCGATCCAGACCGAGAATTTTCGGTGTTTGTGTCAATATGGCTTCGGGCTCAGGGAACACGTTGCCGTAAAGGTAATTAAACCGGCGGGCAATCTCGCGTGTAATTTCCACATGGGGTACTTGATCCACACCCACAGGAACGCCATTGGCTTTATACATGATAATATCGGCTGCCTGGAGTACGGGATAACCCAAAAACCCGAAGGTGGAAAGATCCTTGTTGTTCAGCTGAACCATCTGGTCTTTGTATGTCGGGTTCCGTTCCAGCCATGGCACGGGTGTGATCATGCTGAAAATCAAGAAAAGCTCTGCATGCTCCTTGATATCTGATTGAACGAAAAGGGTGCTTTTTTCCGGTGACAACCCGACACTCAACCAGTCCTTTATTATTTCTCGGGTATAGCCGGATATTTTACCGGGGTCTTCGTAGTCGCTTGTCAGTGCATGCCAGTCGGCAATAAAGAAAAAGCAGTCGTATGTTGCCTGCATTTCTACCCAGTTCAGCAATGCACCATGAAGATTTCCCAGATGGAGCGGGCCTGTGGGGCGCATACCGCTCAAAACACGTTTTTTATTGGTGGTCATAAAACCGTTCTCCTCCTTGGATAAATTCGCGCAGCGAATTTATTTCGATATATAATTATTTACAAAAGCCAATTCGTCTTCCCGTGTCTGAAGCATCCCATTGAGTTTTGCGTTTAATACTGCCTGCATAATATCCCGGTACACGGGTCCCGGTTTCAAGTCTCTCTCCATGAGGTCTTTACCGGTCACCGATATGGTGACATGCCTCAGTTTTGTTACATAATGCGAAATGGCCCGTTTTACGCGACGACTGCGGGCACAGACCATCATGTAGAGAATCATTTCAATGTTCAGACCGGTCAATTGCCTGTGCAGCGAGCTATCTTTTTTTGGCAGGTTTCTTTCCATCCGGTTCAGGATGGATTCGGCCGTGAAACGGTCTTTGAGCAAAATCTTTGTGTAACGGGGTGCCAGCTCCAGCTGATCGCAGATTTCCCGGGTAGTCTCCTGATTACAGTCCTGGATAAGTACCATAAAATAAATGGCCCACTTTATATAGGATTCCTCCAGAAAAAGCAAATCATGCCACGCCAGAACTTCCCTTGTTGAATTTAATAATGAAATCAGATTGTTGTCAAGCTTTATAGAGGGGTGGATCACCTGCAGGAGCTGGTAGTCATGCAGTCGGACAATGGCAGGGGTCGGGTTTTTTTCTTCCAGAATCAGTCGTATTTCCGTAAAAATTCGTCGGCCGCTGAGTCGCTTGAAAAAGTCCATTTTAACGGCATTCTCGATCAGTCCTGCTGTAAGCTTTCCGATGGAAAAACCGAAGCGCTGTTCAAACCGGAGCGCACGGAATACACGTGTGGGATCTTCGACAAAACTGAGATTGTGTAGCACTCGGATAACCTTTTCCTTGATATCCCTTTGGGCAGAGAAAAAGTCGATGAGGGTGCTGAATTTATCGGCGTTCAGCTGAATTGCCAGCGTGTTCATGGTAAAATCTCTGCGAAAAAGGTCCAAGCGAATGGAGCTCATTTCCACGATGGGCAGCGCCGCTGGAAACTTGTAGTATTCAAGTCTTGCAGAGGCGACATCGATCTTAAATCCGTCCGGAAAGATGATAACGGCGGTACCGAATTTTTCATAGGCATGTATTCGTGCGCCAACCCCGGCTGCAAACTTTTTGGCAAATGCGATACCGTCACCTTCGATAACGATATCAATATCTTCATTGGGGCGGTACAGGAAGAGGTCGCGAACAAAACCCCCGACGACATATGCGGCACAATCGATTTTATCCGCTACCTGTCCGATGTCCTTCAAGATATTCAGGAGTCTTGGAGAAAGGCGCTCTTTCATGAAATTCAAAATATTTCGTTTCCTGGCACGGATTTGCTTCTGGCTTTGGCGAATGGTGGTCCTGTCATCATTCTTCTGCTGGCTGACCAGAACGTTCAAGAGGTCGGTTCGCGTGACAACACCCACGACAATTTCCTGGTCCATGACCGGCAGGATCCGCTGCTTGCTCTCGATAATATTTTCCTGAATCTCGAGAATATCCGCTGTGGGTGGTACAGACACCATCTCCGTCGTCATATATTCGCGCACCGGTACATCGTGGAGTTTATGATAAAGTGCTTTTTCGATGATCTGACGGGATATGATTCCGGATAGGGCGCCGGTCTTCCTTTGGGTAACGAGCAGGGCATTAATATTGTAGCGTGTCAACAGTTCAGCAGCCTCCCGGCAGGAGATTTCTTCATCGATCATGATGGGTGGTGAAGACATGAGATGCTTGGCCAGACGTCTGGATTTGATCTTGTCATGCAGCAATTCCAGCAATGTCTGCTCAACCTGGGTGATGGTTTTGTCTTTAATGGATGCTGCGGCAGCGTATGTATGTCCCCCCCGCCCAGGCTGGTGACAATATCCCCCACATCCACCTCCGGTATTCTGCTCCGAGCCACGATGTAGACCTTATGTTCCATTTGTGCGATGGCAAAGATAGCGTCAATATCCTCCATCTTGACCATCTTATGTACCAGGAAGGCAAAGTCAGGTACATACTGATCGGTTGTTACACTGGTAAACACGACCTCGATACCGTTAATGTGATAGTTGTTGGATGTCTGGATCATATCGTTCAGAATGGCCACCTGTTCAGGGCTGATTTCACGCGATATGAGATTGGAGATCATGTTTAGGTTAGCACCCTTGGATAAGAGATATGCAGCGGCCCTGAAATCTTTTTCAGTGGTGGATGGAAATGTGAAAGAGCCCGTGTCTTCGTATATACCGAGACACATGATTGTGGCCTCATCAGGGGTAATATCGATGTTTTTACTGTTCAGAAGTTCTGTCAGCAGGGTTACAGTGGCACCGACCGGTTCCTGGACGACCACCTGACCCTCGATATCGTTTTCCATGGGAGGGTGGTGATCATAAATATGAATCTCCAGGCCGGGGTTGTTCAAAATGGACTCAAATTTGCCGATCCTATGGGGTTGTTTGGTATCCACAAGCACGAGACGCTCGATTTTGGAAACATCGATTTCCCTGACGCTAATAATATTTAAAAGATAAACCATGGACTGGATAAAAAAATTCCTCAGGTTTTTTTCCTGGGAGCCTGGAAAAACAACCAGGGAGTCCGGGTAAAGTTTTTGGGCTGCCAGCATGGAGGCCAGGGCGTCGAAATCAGCATTGATATGGGAAGTGATAACCGTTGTTTTTTTCGGGTTGGTCATGCCAATAGCCTCACTATAACTCTTTCGAATAACTGTAGATATGATGATATGTATGGAACAGCGAAAGCCTTTAACCATACACACAATCGCCTGTGATAATCAAGATAAAGATCAGTGTCCGTCTTTTTGAATCCAGATGTTTGCCGGTAAAAATGTCCATTCTGAAAAAAACCACTAAACCGATCGACTCCGGCACAAGGCATTTTAATCTGAAGCCCTGGTTAATTTACTGCCAGAGCTTTTGCAACCCATGATGACATCTACTATAAATTCCGAAAACTATTGTTGTTTAGATGATAGTGTGATAATAATTATGGCTTAAAAAAGTGATACAAACGGGATGATGATGTCGTTACAATCGGCCTAAGCCCTGTGGTATGTTTTTACCAGCGGGTTCCTGACAAGGGGGAAAGATTATGCCTGTTTATCAGTGGGTAGGTAAGAATAGAAGCAATGAGACACAAAAAGGGGAAATCGATCTTGCCAGTGAGGATGCGGTCAGAAATCATCTGACAAAAATCAGGATAACACCCAAAAAAATAAAGAAAAAACCAAAAGACCTGTTCGAGAATGTCGCTTTTCTGCAACCACCGGTAAAGGAACAGGATATCATTATCTTCAGCCGGCAGTTTTCCACCATGATTGATGCCGGACTGCCCATTATTCAATGCCTCGATATCCTCTACGCTCAGCAGGAAAACAAGACTTTCAAAAATATGCTCAAGGACATCAAAGAGTCGGTGGAGGGTGGCCAGACACTTGCCGAAGCCTTGCGCAAGTATCCCAAACAGTTTGATGATCTCTTTGTCAACATGGTAGCTGCGGGGGAGGCGGGCGGTATACTGGACACGATTCTGCGACGTCTTTCAGCTTATATGGAAAAGACTGCCAAGTTGAAGGCACAGGTCAAAGGTGCCATGACATATCCTATTATTACGATTATCGTTGCGATCCTGGTCGTCGGCGTTATTCTTGTTTTCGTGATCCCGGTGTTTCAGGAAATGTTTGAAGGCTTGGGTGGCGACCTTCCGGTACCCACAAAGATTGTTGTTGCCATGAGTGATTTTGCCAAGGATAAAATTTTGTATCTCATTATTGGGGCGGTAATCTTTTTCTATGCCTTTAGCCGTTATAAAAAAACTGCCAAGGGGCGATTGACGGTTGATGCACTTGCCTTAAAATTACCCGTGATTGGTCCTTTGCTGCGAAAGGTGGCGGTGGCAAAATTCACCCGGACCATGGGTACCATGCTGTCCAGTGGTGTTGCCATTTTAGAAGCGCTTGATATTGTTGCCAAGACAGCAGGCAATAAAGTGATTGAGGGGGCGATCTACAATGTTCGATCAGGGATTGCAGAAGGCCGTACCATGGCGGACCCGCTGGCTGATAGTGGCGTTTTCCCCTCCATGGTTTGTTCGATGATTGCGGTGGGTGAGTCCACCGGTGCCCTGGATGCCATGCTGGAAAAGATAGCAGATTTTTACGATGACGAGGTTGATCAGGCCGTGGAAAATCTGACCGCCATGATCGAGCCTTTTATGATGGTGTTTCTAGGGACGGTGATCGGAGGTTTGGTGGTTGCCATGTATCTACCGGTATTTAAGATGGCCGGAGCCATCTCGGGATAAACACCGTAAATTGAATTGAAGAACTTCCCAGCAAGCCGCTAGGAATGTTTTGCCGTGCAGCAGGTCTTCGCGGCGACCATAAAAAATTCTGTCTATTTCAGATTCACTCGCCAACCCCTCGGCTGGCCATGGGGAATGCGCTCGCTGTTGCGGTTCAAATTTCATGAAAAACATTTCCATGTCGACCGAAAGAGATCTCGAACAAAAGCTCAAGCTATTGATGCTCTTTCGGCTTGTTTTTACATCTATTTTTCTGGGATCGACCATTGTTCTTCAACTCAATGAGAGTGCTTCTCCGCTGGCTCCCCCCCTTCTGTTTCTTTACGGACTGACCGGTGTTATTTTTATTCTGTCTTTTCTTTACTCAGTAATGATGTCCGGTATTCAACACAAAGTGCCATTCGCGTATGTTCAGATCGGTATCGACACGCTTGTGGTGACGCTGATTATTCTTGTAACCGGATGTTTTCTAAGCTTTTTTTCATTCCTTTATCTGGTGGTCATTATTTATTCGAGTGTTTTACTTTTTCGAAAAGGAAGTATGGTCATGGCCGGCTTGTGCAGCCTTCAGTACGCTATCCTGATCAGTCTCGAATACTACGGCTTCATTCAGCCCTATGGCACTGAAATCAGTCCCCTGATACTTGAATTCGGCTGGCTTCGGGTTCTCTACAAAGTATTGATCACAGCGGTGGCGTGTTATGCCGTAGCGTTTTTAAGCGGCTTTCTTTCGGAACAGACCCGGCAGTCCAGTAATGAACTTCAGCGCATGTCGGAACACGTAAAGCGGATGGAAAAAATGGCCTCTCTGGGTGAAATGGCAGCAGGGCTGGCACATGAGATAAAAAATCCCCTGGCATCCCTATCCGGGTCTATTCAGGTGCTGCGGGAAGAGAATCGCTACGACCCGGAACGTGATAACCTCATGCGCATCGTACTGCGGGAGACGGATCGCCTGACCTCACTGGTGAGTGATTTTCTCCTGTTTGCCAAACCACCGGCAGGTAAACGGGAAAGTATACGGCTGGATGAGGCCATCAACGAAATTTTGGAACTGTTTCAGAAAAACAGCGCTATTCAGGAAAATCTTATCATCGAACGTAAGCTGATTCCTAACATATTCGTGGAGGTGGATCCGGTTCACCTTCGTCAGATTTTGTGGAATCTCCTCCTCAACTGCGCAGAAGCCATAGAAAGGGAAGGGCGGATTACCGTCCAAATGGTAAATCAAAAGAATAGGTGGGTACAAATCGTTCTTACGGACAATGGTGCGGGGATTTCTGCGGAGAATGTTGATGCTATTTTCGACCCTTTTTATACCACCAAGCACAGCGGTACCGGTTTGGGATTGTCCATTGTCTACCGGATATTGGAATACTATGGCAGCCGACTGGATGTCGAAAGCACCGAGGGGCAAGGAACATCGGTTCACTTCAGGCTGAGAATGCTAACTGTTTCTGAGATTGGGCATAGGTCTTGACACTTAATATGAAATGGGGTAGCTCAATCTGTTCGGCAATCCGCTATTGGGTTAACAAGACCATGGAACACATTGATCAAGGGTGAGAGCCAGGCGCATGTCTTTTGAGTATTTCATAGGTCGTCGGTATTTAAAGGCTAAACAAAAACAATCCTTTATATCGATGATTACGATTCTTTCCATAGCGGGCGTCACGGTCGGCGTCATGGCCTTGATCGTCGTGATTGCGGTGATGTCGGGTTTCGAAGCTGATTTGAAATCCCGGATCCTGGGCGTTGAATCTCATATTGTGCTCATGAACCAAGCAGGTCCCTTTAACAATTACCAGGAGGTTCTGGCTACGGTTCAGGATACGGATGGTATCGAGGCCGTGACACCGTTTATTTATTCTCAGGTGATGTTGCGATCGTCTCACGGTGTGTCCGGGGCCGTCCTGAGAGGGATTGATCCGGAGACGGCGGGTTCTGTCATAAAAGGGGTCAGCCCGGAGGCCTTGAAATCGGCCCCAGAACCGAAGGCATCCACCGACGGTGTTGCCGCAGGTCCGGGTATCATTCTTGGTAGAGAACTGGCAAGAAGCCTGCACGTCCTGAAAGGTGACAGTGTCTATATCATAACGCCTCGGGGAATGATTTCCCCCATCGGACATGTGCCAGCCATGCGTCGCTTTCAGGTTCTTGGCTATTTTGAAACCGGCATGTATGAATACGATGGTTCCATGGCCTATATCCGCATCGAAGAAGCCCAGAAGATGCTCCGGATGGGGGACGCCATAAGTGGTATCGAGGCGCGGGTATTCAATATCTACAAGGCCAGGGAAGTATCGAAAAAGATTGTCGAAAAGCTCGGATATCCTTTTTGGGTTCGGGACTGGATGCAGATGAACCACAACCTGTTTTCGGCCTTGAAGTTGGAAAAAACAGTGATGTTCATAATTCTGGCCCTGATTATCATGGTGGCTGCTTTCAATATTGCCAGTACCCTGATTATGATGGTGATGGAAAAAACAAAAGATATTGCTATTTTGAAGGCCATGGGTGCAACGAATAAATCTATTCGAAAAATTTTCGTTTTTAACGGCATGATTATTGGTGCCATCGGCACATTTTTAGGTACTGGCATCGGGTTTATTATGTGCGGACTTTTAGAAAAATACAAATTTATCGAACTCCCGGGAGATGTTTATTATCTGACAACCCTGCCGGTAAAGCTGGATATCATGGACGTTATTATTATTGCCTTGTCCGCACTGGTGATCTGCTTTTTGGCCACCCTCTATCCAGCCAGTCAGGCATCCAAACTCGATCCTGTCGAGGCGATTCGCTATGGTTGATGATGGGCAGCAAAACGTGCAAAGGATAGGCGGCAAAATTGACACGCCTGATCTTTCCAAGAAAGGGTTTATAGAGGTCCAAAACCTTTCCAGGTCTTTCCAGAATACCGGCGCACCCATCGAAATTCTGCGGGATGTGAATTTGTCGCTGGGTGAAGGTGACACGCTGGCCATCGTCGGCGCCTCCGGAATCGGGAAGTCTACATTTCTACATATACTTGGCACCCTGGATCGTCCGGACAAGGGAAGGCTTTATTTTCAGGGAGAGGACGTCCTGCTGTTCGACAACAGCAGGTTGGCGCGATTTCGAAACAAGTCGGTGGGGTTCATGTTCCAGTTCCATCATCTTCTCCCGGAATTCACCGCCCTGGAGAATGCATCGATGCCGGCGATGATTCATGGGTTTTCCGGTGAGAAAGCCCGTGAAGCAGCCGAAACCATACTGGTACGAGTAGGACTCCAGGACAGGCTTCATCATCGGGTTGGAAAGCTGTCCGGTGGGGAACAACAAAGGGTTGCACTGGCACGGGCTCTGGTCATGAGACCACGGATTCTGTTGGCGGATGAGCCGACCGGGAATCTTGACACCCAGAACAGCGATCAGGTTCACAAGTTGCTTTTGGAGTTAAACCAGGAATTTTCAATGACAATGGTTGTAGTGACACACAACATGCAGTTGGCTGCTTTCATGTCACGCTGTGTGACAATTACCAACGGGCAATTTGTGGAAAAGTGCTGAGGTTCCCTTTATGTTAAAACGAGGTTGGCTGGTATGTATTGCACTTATTTGCCTGTTTCCACCCTGTGTATATTCACAGAACGCCAAAAAGGTGGCTGTCCTGCCATTTCGAATCAATGCCCAGGAGGACCTGTCCTATCTCGCAACTGAAATTCCCAAATTGATCAAAGATAATTTGAAACGCGAGGGGGCGGTGATCGTTGAAGTGGATCCTGCTGATATCCTGGCCTGGAATGATACGCTTACGGAAGACTTGGATGCAAAAAGGATCGGTCTGAAACAAGGGCTCGATTTTATTGTCTGGGGCAGCCTGACCCGTATTGGGCAGAAGATCAGTCTGGATGCAAAAGTCATCGAACCCTTTACAGAGGAAGGGACAAGCACGTTCTTTCTGACGGTTGACGGGATCGAGAATCTGCTCATGAGTGTGCAGAAGGTGTCCCGGGACATTGGATTCAAGCTGTTTGATCGCGCCAGGATTGCTGAGATTGTCATTACCGGTAATAAACGTATTGAAGTTGACGCCATCAGGCGCTACATCAAGACAAAAGCGGGTGACACCTATGTCCCCAGTCGACTTTCGAGTGATTTGAAGTCCATATATTCCATGGGTTATTTCGAGGATATCCGTATTGAATCCAAAGAGATACCTTCTGGTAAAGTCATTGTCTTTCATGTCCAGGAAAAGCCGACCATACGGCGGATTGAATTCAAGGGCAATATTGTTTTCGATAGTGCTGAAATTACGGAAGCCCTCAACATAAAATCGGGATCCATCCTCAATATCTTTGTCATACAAAACAACCTGATTCGGATAGAAGCTCTCTACAAGGAAAAAAATTATCATAATGTAAGCGTGGACTATGAGATCGAGACGCTGGATAATAATCAGGGAGATCTGCTGTTTCTGATTAAAGAAGGCAAAAAGATCAAAATTGAGAAAATTACTTTTGAGGGGAATACTGTTTTTACGGAAAAAGAACTCAAGAAAGTGATCAAAACCAACGAAAGAGGTTTTTGGAGCTGGCTGACATCCTCGGGTGAACTGAATAAAGAGGAATTGAACCAGGACACCATCAAACTTCGTAGTTATTATCAAAATAATGGTTTTATCGAGGCAAAGGTCGCGGAACCCATCATT
This sequence comes from uncultured delta proteobacterium, assembly GCA_963842925.1. Lineage (GTDB taxonomy): Bacteria > Desulfobacterota > Desulfobacteria > Desulfobacterales > B30-G6 > B30-G6. The sequence continues at coordinate 60,952 of CAWJIL010000003.1, read as the reverse complement.
GAATATCAAGATGATATGATATATATCAAAATTAAGATCGATGAAGGCAGAAAATTTAAGGTTGGCAAAGTGAGCATCACGGGGGACCTTATTTTTCCCGAAATCGATCTGATGGACAACCTGAAAATTATTGAAAATGAATTTTACAGCCGCGAAGTGGTCAGAAATGATATTGTGGCGATTACGGATATATATTCGGATGAGGGGTATGCCTATGCGGATATTTACCCCAGTATCAACAAGGATTCCGAGAACCTGGAAGTCGATATTGCATATGTGATCAAGCGGGGCAAAAAGGTCTATTTTGAATCCATCACCATCACCGGTAACAGCAAGACCCGGGACAAGGTTATCCGGCGGGAACTCAGGGTTTATGAGCAGGAGCTATTCAGCGGGACGAGGCTCAAAAGAGGTGTTCGAAATCTTTATCGTCTGGATTTTTTTCAAGATGTGAAGATCGATACTGTCGAAGGGAGTGCCGATGATCAGATCCTTTTGAAAATCGACGTCATTGAAAAGCCAACGGGCAATTTTATGTTCGGCGGCGGATACAGCAGTGTCGACTATGGGTATCTGACGGCATCTATCTCCCAGAACAACCTTTTTGGGCGGGGTCAAGTTCTGGCGCTGAAAACAACCGTCAGCGCAAAGTCAAGTACCTATTCATTAAGTTTTACGGAGCCATATCTTTTTGACAAGCCCATTTCAGCCGGATTCGATATTTATAACCAGAAAAGAGATTATGAAGATTATGATAAATCGAGTATAGGCGGTCGTCTTCGTCTGGGAACCAGGCTGGCTGAATATACCAGGCTATTCTGGTCCTATTCCTATGATGTCAGTGATATTTCAAACCTCGACAATGATGTTTCCGATCTGGTCAAGGAAAGCAAGGGAACGAATACCACCATCGCCACCACGGTTACCTTGAAATATGATTCAAGGGATCGGGTGCTTAACCCCACTGAGGGAACCTTGGACACTGTTTCGGTTAAGTATGCAGGATTTGGTGGTGATATCGCCTTCACTAAGTACCTGGCCACTTCAGGGTGGTACTATCCCTTGTTTCTTGGTACCGTCGGCCTGGTGCATGGGAAAGGGGGGTATGTGCATGAGAACCCCAACGGTTTCCTGCCTGACTATGAACGGTTTTATCTGGGTGGTATGACCTCAATACGTGGGTTTGGCTGGCAGGATATCTATGCAAAAGACAAAAACGGTGATGAAATCGGGGGAGATAAATTTGTTCAACTCAATATCGAGTGGATCATTCCTATAGTCAAAGATGCTGGAATGATGGGTGTTTTATTTTTTGATGTAGGGAACGTGTATGGGGAGGGTGAAAAACTCGATCTGACAGATACCCGTGAGGGTGCCGGTCTTGGTATTCGATGGTATTCGCCGATGGGTCCCATTCGTCTGGAGTATGGGTGGATACTGGATCCCAGGAGAAATGAAAGCGCCGGAGGACGGTGGGAATTTTCTGTAGGGACATTATTTTAACGACTGTGAGGTGTAAAATGTTTAAATGTAAATCAAGGATGATACCTCTTTTTCTGGCTGTTCTGTGGATGGCTGCCCCCTGTCTGGGTGCGGATGTTGCAAAGATCGGTGTGGTCGATATTCAAAAGGTATTGATGACATCATCGGCCGGCAAATTGGCCAAGGCGCAGATCAATAAGAAAGCGCGTGAAATGGAGAACAATCTGACCGCGAAGAAGGAAGAGATTGAGAAATTGAAGGAGACTCTCGAGCGTGAAGCCCTGGTGATGAACAAGGAAACCCGTGATGAACGCGAACGTGATATCCGTATCAAGATCAACGATATCAAGTCACTCAAGAATAAGTATGAGAACGATCTCAAGAAGATTGAAAGTAATGTGGTCAAACGGATTCAACAGGACGTGCGTGTCATTATTCAGGACTTAGGTAAAAAAGGGGGCTACCTTATGATTATTTTCAACAACGTTGTTCTTTACTCCCCGTCATCCATTGACGTAACGGATGAGCTGATTCAGGCCTATAACAATGTGCTGGCTGAAAAGGGTGATGACTTCAATATCGATGCGCTCTAGTAGAGGTAGCACAAAACACACATGATATCCTGTTTATTATTAAATTTGGATCATCTCCAAAAGAGTTGATCCAAATTAAGGATTCAAGGATTCCAGGGGTCCAGGATTCGAGTGAGATGAAGTGGATCACCAGGTAAATGCTTAAGAATAAACCGGAGGTTTAGCCATGGGAACCTATGATATCAGAGAAATCATGCGGCATCTACCGCACCGGTACCCCTTTCTTCTGGTCGACAGGATCCTTGATCTCGAGCCGGGGAAAAGCGTGGTGGCATTGAAAAATGTTACGATGAATGAACCTTTTTTCCAGGGTCATTTTCCCGGAGTGCCAGTGATGCCGGGTGTCCTGATCCTGGAGGCCATGGGTCAAGCCGGGGGCGTGTTGGCCTATATTTCCTTACCGGAAAGATTGAAGGGGCGACTCGTCTTTTTTGCCGGTATTGACAAGGCCCGCTTCAGAACACCGGTTGTACCGGGGGACCAGCTGATATTGGAAGTAAAACTCCTCAACATACGATCAAAAGCGGTTCGCATGGCAGGCATCGCAAAAGTGGATGGAAAAAAAGTTGCCGAGGCAGAACTCATGGCCGTGGTCGGAGACAAAGCTTAAGCGAAATAGGGAGCGCATTCCCAGCAGCTTGCTACGAGGTTTTTCATTGACGATTTCTATAGGGCAATTGTCAAATTGTCTTACGATATTAATAACTAGGCAACTCCGGCATCCCGCTTTTTCTGGATTCTCGCCTTCGCGGGAATGACAACCTGCGGGTATTTATCTGCCGAAACAATATGATCGGAGGAAACCATGGCCATCAAACAGGAACTTCTGGATATTCTGGCGTGTCCGAAATGTAAGGGCGATATTTATCTCAACGAATCGGGTGACGGGCTCATCTGCGATGATTGCCGTCTGCTGTATGAAATCAGGGATGATATTCCCATTATGCTGATCGATGAGGCAAAAACGATCGCCTGAAACGTATAATAAGTAGACGATAATCTATACGGTGGAAGATTCATTGCAGCTTGTCGAAGAGTAGGGTTCATCGGGGCTGCGAGGCTCTTCAATAGCTGAACCCATGAGCCAGCCAAACCCCCCCAAACCAGCCAAGCTCGTCATCGGTTTTTTTCTGCATGAAAAAACCCTTGGCACGCCTGTTGTCGAGAATCTGATTGAAAAATTTGGTGATGTGGACATCATGAGTGCATGGATGTCCTTTGACCATACGACCTATTATGAGCCGGAAATGGGAGCACCTCTATTTCGAAGGATGATGGCTTTTGAAACGCTCATACGCCAGAGTGAGCTTGCGCAGGTCAAGCTTTTTACCAATGAAATCGAAAAGCAATTTTCAGACAAGGGAAAGCGGGTTGTCAATATCGATCCGGGTTATATGCTCTTGGAAAGGTTTGTTCTGGCAACCGGGAAAAATTTTGCCCATCGGATATATATTGGCAAAAGAATATACGCAGACTTGACCCTTGTATTTCGCAAGGGTCGGTTTGAAGCGCTTCCCTGGAGTTTTCCCGACTATGCCGGAGATCAGGTTCAGACCTTATTAATGCGTGTCCGGGAAAAATATGCATTGGATCTTAAAAGATAGGGTTCGAGAGGTCGAGGGTGATACAAGGGTTCGAGGGTAGCGGAAAGCGAAAAGCCTAAAGCACGGGCTTGGTTCCCTCGAACCCTGGACCCCTTGGATCCTTGAACCCTTTTTCCCGATGAATACTGAGGGCCAATTACATTAATATCATCAACCAGCCGTAAGAGAGGAACTTAAAAACACAATGATCAAAAGTATGACGGCTTTTGCCAATACCGAACGAACCATTGACGATATTTCCATAAAAGTTGAGATCAGGACCTACAACAGCAGGCATCTGGATATTCAGTTACGAGTGACACCGGGTTACCAGGTTCTGGAAGAAAAATTGAAAGCACTGATTAGCGGGTGTGTGGCAAGAGGGCGGGTCGATGTGAAGCTTCGCATCGATGACCTGTCTGAGACTGCGGCGTCATTCCAAGTGGATGAAGTCAGGGCCAGGGCCTATCACCAGGCGCTCAAGACATTGAAAAAAATTCTGGGTCTGGAAGGGTCGGTGCCCATGGAGTGGGTTACCGCCAGAAATGATCTTATCAGGCCCAAGGAAGTAGAATCGGATGTGGACAAGATCTGGGTATGCCTGGCAGATTGTATGCAGGAGGTCCTTTTGGATATCGATGCCATGCGTCAAAAGGAAGGCGCTTTTATTGCCGCCGATTTCAGGGAACGACTCCAGTTTCTTAAAGATAGCATCGATCAGATTGAAGCGGACAGTTCCGGACTCCTGGAGCGGTACAAACAGCGCTTGATGGAACGGGTATCGATTCTAACCGAACAGCATGTGTCCCTGGATGAAGGGCGTATCGAGCAGGAAGCGGCGTTTCTGGCAGACAAGAGTGATATTTCCGAAGAGATTATCAGGGTTCGCAGCCACTTGGCACAATTTGATGCAATTATGGCGGCAGAGACTCCCTCCGGCCACAAACTCAATTTTCTAATGCAGGAAATCAATCGGGAATTCAATACCATTGGGTCCAAGTCAGCGAAAACGGACATTTCTCACATGGTGGTGAACGTAAAGTCCGAACTTGAAAAGATTAGGGAGCAGGTCCAGAATGTCGAATAACACAAGTTTTTTTCGTTTTTTCGTGATTTCATGATTAAAAATTCTTTTTTTCCCGTTGTAACCTGAAGGGGAGCAAGCATGGAAAAAGCATTATTGAACATCGGATTTGGCAACACGGTGGTGGCGGAACGGGTTGTGAGTATTGTGGCTCCCAATTCGGCCCCCATGAAGCGACTCAAGGATGAAGCCAAGGAAGACCGGCGGTTGATCGATGCGACGCATGGTCGCAGAACCCGAGCAATTATTATCATGGACAGCAATCATATTGTCTTGTCCGCCATACAGGCGGAAACGATCTCACAGCGGTATACGATGCTCAGAGAGGAATAAATTCGTTTCTAAAAAACCAGGAGCGGTATCAGGTGGAAAACATCGTATCAGAAATAACTGCGCCGGAAACTCGGAAGGGGCGTCTCTTTGTGGTTTCTGCGCCGTCCGGGGCCGGGAAAACTACCCTCTGTAGAGCTCTGCGGGATGAATATTCAGACATCCAGTACTCTGTATCCCACACCACGCGAAAACCACGTCAGGGTGAAAAAGACGGTATCGACTATCATTTCACGGATAAAAAAGAATTTCTCCGCATGCGCGACAGGGGCTGCTGGGCAGAATGGGCGGAAGTTCACGGTCACTATTACGGTACCTTAGCAAAAAATCTGGAACAGGCGCTTTTAGATGGTCACGATATCCTGCTGGACATCGATGTTCAGGGAACCATGCAGATTCTGGAGCGATTTCCCGACACTATCACCATCTTCATCATGGCACCTTCGCTGGAAATTTTAAAGCAACGACTGTCGAAACGAGGTACAGACGATCTTAAGACCATTCAAAAACGTATGAGAAATGCTGAAAAAGAGATTGCTGGAAAATCGATTTACCGTCATGTAATCGTCAACGACGATCTCTCGACAGCTATCGACGAATTTATTCGTATTGTCGGGAAATATCATAAAAACAAAGATCTGATCGGCTCCGACTCAAGGGCTTACTAGTGGTTGAAATACTATACGGATATCATCCGGTTAAAGAAGCGCTTTGCGCAGGAAAACGAGCCTTGCTGGAGATCTGCCTGCCAGCGGGCAAATCGTCTCCCAGGGTTGAGGAAGTGGCCACTCTGGCCGCAGCTGCTCGTGTTTCCATCAACCGGGTTCCCATGAGAAGAATTGCATCCATGGCCGCTACAGAGGCTCACCAGGGTATCTGCGCATCCGTGGGTCCATATGTCTGGAATGATTTTTCCCAGCTTCTGAAGACAATTCAGGGCAACAGCCCTTTTCTATTGTTGTTGGATCATATTGTTGATCCCCACAATCTTGGTGCCCTGCTCCGAACGGCATTTTGTGCAGGGCTGGATGGTGTGGTCATAACAAAGGATCGGTCTGCACAGCCCACACCCGCTGTTTCCAAGGCATCGGCCGGCACCATGGAGCATATTTCCTTGACCCGCGTTACGAATATGGTATCAACCATAAAAACCCTGCAGGAATCCGGACTATGGGTAGCCGGACTTGACAAGCATGCGGGTCAAAGCATTTATACCAGCGATCTGACCGGGCCGATGGCACTGGTCATTGGCAGCGAAGAAAAGGGGCTCCGCCCGCTGGTAAAAAAAAATTGTGACCTGATGATTGCCATTCCCCAGGTGGGTGATGTGGATTCGCTGAACGCTTCGGTGGCAGGCGGTGTGGTGATGTATGAGACCTATCGGCAGAGACAAATCGGATCTAGCTGACAACACCTTTTAAGCATGAGGAGAACCTTAAAATCGCCTTGCCAGGCAACAGACTGAAAGTACCTGATACGGGTCTTATGAATCCGGATGTAAGGGGTGCAACTCGCAGGGCGCTCATACGAATATGGAATGCTTTCAAGGGAGCCCTGTTTCCCTTGACGTGTCTCATGTGTGGACAATTTTACCTGCAGCGGTCCGGCTGGAGCAAGCCTTTTAAAAGGGGTGTTGTCTTGAAAGAAACGATCCAGACACCGCCATCGGCCTTACTCTTCGGGAGCTTGATGGCGTCCTATGTCTGCCCTGTCTGCGCGCAACAGTTTACCCCTATCGAATCACCGTGTTGTACCTGCTGCGGTATTATGTTCAAAAGCCGGGAAGGGCTAGACCATCTTTGCGGGGAGTGTCTCACCTCAAAACAATATTTTGGTATGGCAAGGGCTGTGGGTGTTTACGACCAGGCCTTAATGGCGGTCATTCATGGATTTAAATATGGTGAAAAAGTGGGTTTGGCCTTCCCTCTGTCCATTCTGTTGTTGAGTGCCTACCAGCACTTCTGGCATGACAGACCCATGGATGTGGTTGTCCCGGTACCATTATTTGAGCGACGGCTTCGAAAAAGAGGCTTCAATCAGGTCTATCTGGCCATCAGGCATTGGGAGAATCAAAATTGGCAAGGCGCTTTGCCAGCACTCCCCATGCTAGCAAGAGATGCACTGCGGCGGAAACGGTCCACGCCGCCGCAGACAGGGCTGGGACGCCGGGACCGCATGCAAAACGTGAAAGACGCATTCGAAGTGAGTGTTTCTCACAGCATTATAAAAAAGAGGATTTTGCTCGTGGATGATGTATATACCACGGGTGCTACGGTCAGTGAATGTACAAGGATTCTGTTAAAGGAAGGGGCTGAAGCAGTGGATATCCTGACACTGGCCCGAGCCATGTGAGAATGATGGAGACATTGAAGCTTACAAATCTATCTGCAATTGAGGGTGTTCAGCATCATATCTTTTCCAGGCACGGCGGTTGCAGTCGGGGTGACTATGCGAATTTAAACCTCAGTCTGGGGGTTGGTGACGAAGAAGGCGCGGTCCAGCAGAACCGGCGTATCATTCGGGAACACATGCAGACGGCATGTCTGGCTTTCTTGAATCAGGTTCATGGTACACAGGTTTTGACTATAGACCAGCAAAACTTTTCCGACGGGGTACCGGAAACATTGCATGTCGGCACCGGTGATGCCATGATAACGGATGTTACGGGCGTGGCTCTGGTGGTTCTGGTTGCCGACTGCCAGGCAGTGCTCATGGTGGACCCGGTCAAGAGAATTATCGCCAACGTACACGTGGGGTGGCGGGGGAACGTCAACCATATTCTTTGCCGGACCATCACGGAGATGCACAGCCGGTTTGGTTGTGATCCTGAAGATCTGCAGGTTGGTATCAGTCCTTCCCTGGGTCCATGCTGTGCGGAATTCGTTAATTTCGCGCGTGAAATACCCGAGATGTACTGGCACCATAAAGACCGGCGAAATCACTTTGATTTGTGGGCCCTCAGCAGAGAACAACTGCTGTTGGAAGGGGTGTTGCCGGGAAACATCCATGTCAGCAGTATCTGTACCCGCTGCAGGACGGATAATTATTTTTCGTTTCGAGCAAATAAGATTACCGGCCGTTTTGCAGCTGCTATCCAGTTAGGAGGATCATGACGCGTACCCATACGGAATCACGCTTGTCAGCATCACAGATTTTGTCGAACCGGGAAATTTGTCCGGGGTATTTTCGGATGCGCCTTGCCTGTGACCCGGTGTATCAGGATGCTTTGCCCGGTCAGTTTGTGATGGTCCGTGGCGTGGGACAGGCTTCCCCCATACTCCGTAGGCCTTTTTCGATTCATGATTTGATCATGGAAGGGGAGCGTGTAACCGGATTCGATATACTGTATAAGATCATTGGCAAAGGCACGGAGGCGCTTTCCAGAGGTCGTGCCGGGGATATGGTGGATGTTCTCGGACCTCTTGGTCGGGGATTTTCAACCAGGGGGAATTTTCGTCGTGTTCACATGGTGGCCGGGGGTGTTGGTGTTGCCCCGCTTGTTTTTTTGGCCAAGCATTTTATGCGGCAGGGTCTTTCAAGCTCACAGATCACGCTATTTATCGGTGGCAGATCCTGCGGGGACCTGTTATGCCTCGAGATATTTCAACATCTGGGCATACAGTTGGAGGTAAGCACCGATGATGGCAGTGCCGGCAGCCAATGTCTGATTACGCAGCCCCTGGCAGAAACCCTGAAGCAGCAGAAACCGGAAATATTGTTTGCATGCGGCCCCATGCCCATGTTGCGGGAAGTGATGGCCATTTCCAGAAAGAACGGCATTCCATGCCAGATTTCCATCGAAACCATGATGGCCTGTGGTATGGGTGCGTGCCTGGGCTGTGCCGTGGAGAAACGCGATTCAAAAGAAAAATACCTGCATGCCTGTATGGATGGGCCGGTGTTTGAGGCGGGGCAGATAATATTATAGGGTTTGAGGGTGATGCAAGGGGGATACAAGGGTCCGAGGGTGGCTATTCGCTTTCAGCAAAGAGCAACCTAATAGTCTTCAGCCGAAACCCCTAAAAGGCTATCAAGGGTCCAAGGGTGATACAAGGGTGATACAAGGGTCCGAGGGTGGCTATTCGCTTTCAGCTATAGGCAACCTAATAGTCTTCAGCCGAAACCCCTAAAAGGCTATCAAGGGTCCAAGGGTGATACAAGGGTTGGAGGGTAGCTACAAGCCAAAAGCAAACAGCTAATTGCCGACAACCATCAGGTTGTCCAATGACGCGCGCAGCGCTAATGACGTCCGCAGGACAAATTACGCCCGCAAGGCGAATGACAGCCCGTAGGGCAAATGACGTCCGCAGGGCAAATTACGCCTGCAAGGCGAATGACAGCCTGTAGGGCAAAGGCCGCGCGAAGCGCTAATGTCGCATGAATGATAAATGCCAAATCAAGGCCTTTCATGTCATAAAAAAGGGTTCCCCGTGTGCTGCAAAGCGGCACCCCATAAATTCGCTCTGCGAATTTATTTTTGGTTTGACTTGACCCGGAGCCTATGTTAGGTCGTTTAAGTCGAATTTTATGAGCAGACTATGTTTTTGACCATCAAGGAAAGTGTTCTTTCTCATGAAAAAGGAGACATACCGGTCCATACGGGAACTGGCTTATTATAGTAGTCTGGGACTCTCTGTGGCACTTTCCATTTTCATTGGTCTTGGCATCGGTGTCTGGCTTGATGGAAAGTTTGATACATCGCCTTGGTTGACACTCATTTTTCTGGGTGCCGGTATTGCAGCGGCGTATCGAAATATCGGTCTTGCAGTTAAAAAGAGTCGAAATTTGTAAGCGGTTTACGGTTTTTTATCGTGAAAATTCAGGAGAGAATACTCAAATTTGTGACGCGAACGAACTGGGTGCTGCTGGTGGTAGCAAGCGCGCTCGGCCTGGCGTTTCTGCCCATTGATTTTGCAAAGGGCATTCTTTATGGCGGCCTGATCGTGACCATCAATTTTCATCTGTTGTCCCGGACACTGAAAAAGGCGTTGACGCCGCCCCACCTTTCCTCACACAATGTTGTTCTGGCAAAATATTATTTTCGATTTTTTGTGAGCGGTATCATTCTGTTGTTTCTCATCCAGGGGCACTATGTTGCGCCGCTGGGTCTTTTTGTCGGGCTTTCCGTCGTGGTTGCGAGCATTTTCATGGCTACGATTCTTGAAGTAAGCAAACTATTAATGAAGGAGGCAGTTTAAGGATGGAGCATCCCTATCTTTTTTTCGTCAAGCTGTTTGAGCTCATCGGTTTGGGTCACTTTGCACATATCTATCCCCATGTCATCTATACCTGGGTCGTCATGGCCATCCTGATTGGTCTTGGTTTTCTGGGTGTAAAGGCCGTAACCCTGATACCATCCAAAGGCCAAAACTTTTTCGAAATTCTTATCTCGGGTCTCGAAGAATTTGCTACCAGTATCACGGGAGAAGAAGGACGCTGGCTTCTGCCCATCATCGCGACGATTTTTATCTATGTTGCCACATGCAACCTGATCGGGCTCATACCTGGATTTTTTCCACCCACAGCCAGTATCAATACGACCCTGGCCTGTGCTTTGACGGTGGTTGTCTTCACCCATGTCATCGGTATCAAATATCATGGCGCCAGTTACATCAAACATTTTCTGGGACCTGTCTGGTGGATGGTTCCCATTATTTTGCCCATCGAGCTTATCGGTCACGTTGCCAGGGTGCTGTCCCTGTCTTTCCGACTCTTTGGCAACATGATGGGGCATGAGCTGGTGCTGGGAATACTTTTTGGTCTCGCCGGTCTGTTTTTTGCGCCCCTGCCCATCATGGCTCTTGGAATCTTTGTAGCCCTTGTGCAGGCTTTTGTATTTTTTCTGCTTTCGGTGATGTACTTCACCTCTGCCATGGAGCATGCGCATTAATCTAAAAAAGAAACAGCTATTTGGCTTTCAAAGCGAGAAGGTCGTGTATGAGTAAATCGCACAGCGATTTTATGGATAATGGAAGAAGCGAATCATTAATCCCTAACAAGGAGGTAGAGCAAGTATGGAAGCAACTGCATTAAGTTTTTTTATTGCCTGCGTAACAGCAGCCGGATTCGGAATCGCCATTGCAGCTTTTGGTTGTGGCATCGGACAGGGCATTGGATTGAAATCTGCCGTGGAAGGTATTGCCAGAAACCCCGAATCTTCCGGTAAAGTTACGGTTACCCTGCTTATCGGTTTGGCCATGATCGAGTCGCTGTGTATTTACGCGCTGGTCGTTGCCCTGATCCTGATCTATGCGCATCCCCAGGCGGGTGCCATTGCAGGTCTGTTGGGTCACTAAAAAGTACAAAAAAAGGGCCGCGCTTTTATAGCGCGGCCCTTTTTTTTGCTATGGGCTGTAGCTTTTTAGGCTGTTAGGCATGCTGGGAAGCCTTGATGCTGCCACCGACTATTCGCTTTTAGCTACCCTCGGACCCTTGATAGCCTTTTAGGGGTTTAGGCTGAAGACTATTAGGTTTTGCCTATAGCTGAAAGCTAATAGCCACCCTCGGACCCTTGTACCACCCTTGTATCCCCTCCAACCCTTTAGTTGAAGCTCACAAGCTTATCTCTCAAATATTGCCCCGTATAGGAGCCTTTGATTCTTGTCAGTTCTTCGGGGGTTCCGCAACCCACGATCTCACCACCGTCATCCCCGCCCTCAGGTCCAAGATCGATGATGAAATCTGCTGTTTTGATGACATCCAGATTGTGCTCGATAACGACCACCGTGTTTCCGGTGTCAACAAACCGATTCAGCACTTTTAGGAGATTACGAATATCTTCGCTGTGCAGACCCGTAGTGGGTTCATCCAGAATATACAGGGTACGACCGGTTCCTTTTTTGCCCAGTTCTTTGGCTAATTTTACGCGTTGTGCTTCTCCACCAGAGAGCGTGGTCGCAGGCTGGCCGATCCGGATGTATCCAAGACCCACATCAGAAAGGGTTTGAAGCTTTGAGCGGATATTACCGATTTTGTCAAAAAAACCAAGAGCCTGGGTAACCGTCATATTCAGAATATCGACAATATTCTGTCCCCTGTAACGAACCTCGAGAGTTTCGCGGTTGTAGCGTTTTCCCTGGCAGGCGTCGCACTTTACATGCAGGTCCGGTAAAAAGTGCATTTCAATCTTGATGATACCATCCCCGCTGCAGGCTTCGCATCTTCCTCCTTTGACATTGAAGCTGAACCGACCTGATTTGTAACCTCGCATTCGGGATTCCGGTGTCTTGGAAAAGAGCTCCCGAATGAAAGTAAACAGACCCGTGTAGGTGGCAGGATTCGATCGTGGCGTCCTGCCGATGGCTGACTGGTCGATATGAATCACTTTGTCGATATGTTCCAGACCTGTGATCTGGCTGAATTTGCCGGCCCTGATCTTTTTATGGTAAAGTCTTTGTGAGAGGGCGCGAAAGAGTGTCTCCAGTACCAGAGAAGACTTTCCAGACCCTGAGACGCCGGTGACGCAGATCAATTGTCCCAGCGGGAACATCACATCAATCTTTTTAAGATTGTTCTGAGCAGCATCTTTGATAACGAGGTGGGTTCCGTGACCTTTTCGCCTGTGCCTGGGCACACCGATCGTTTTCTTGCCAGACAGATAAAGGCCGGTCAGGGAGGACTCTGACAGCACAAGATCTTCGGGTGTCCCGGAAAATACGACATGGCCACCCTCGACGCCTGCACCAGGCCCCATATCGACCACGTGATCAGCCCGTCGTATGGTTTCCTCGTCATGTTCTACGACAACCACAGTGTTGCCAAGATCGCGCATTCTTGCCAGCGCGGACAAAAGTTGTTGATTGTCTCTCTGATGAAGACCGATGCTCGGTTCGTCCAGCACGTACAGAACACCGGTTAATTTTGATCCTATCTGTGTGGCCAGTCTAATCCGCTGGCTTTCACCACCTGAAAGGGTGTTGGCGGCTCTGTCGAGGGTGAGATAGGGGAGACCGACATTGGCTAGAAAACCGAGTCTTTCCTCTATTTCCCTGAGGATACGCTCTGCAATAATTTCTTTTTTACCGGTGAGTGCCAGGGTTTGGAAAAAAACCAGGGCATTTCCAACCGAAAGAGAAGTGATGTCGGAAATGGAATTATTCCCTATTTTAACGGAGCGACTGGCTCGGTTCAATTTTGCACCCTTGCATTCGGAGCACGGGCGGAAGTTCATGTATAGTTTGATGTCTTCTCGCGACCAGCTGGAGTCAGTTTCTTTATAGCGTCTTTCGAGATTCGGTATAATTCCTTCATAAGTCTTGTGATAAGAGAATCTACGGTTGTTTCTCTCAAAATAAAAGGGGATCTGTTCGTCGCCGGAACCGAATAACAGCGCCTGCTTGAATTGCTCGGGAAGATCGGTAAAAGGGGTGTAGATATCTGTCCGGTAATAAGTGGTCAGGGCATCCAGGAATTCAGCAAAATGGACCGAACTACGATTGGCCCACAAGGCAACGGCTCCTTGACGAAGTGACAAGGATGGATTGGGAACAATCAGATCAGGATCAAACGCACTGGTCACACCCAGTCCATCACATTTGGGGCAGGCTCCCCGGGGTGAATTAAAGGAAAAGCTGGCCGGTGAAAAATCAGGGTAATGGATGCCGCATCTAAGACAGACGGGTGTTTCACTGTAAAAAATCGATATACCATCAATAACCTCGATGCTTACCCGTCCCCCGGATAGTGAGGCGGCAAGTTCCAGCGAATCCGCCAGACGGTTTCGAATATTTTCCTTGATCACCAGACGATCCACAACCACGTCGATGGTGTGTTGTTGGGAAGGTTCTATTCTTTTTACCTGATCGATATCAAGAATCTCGTCGTCTACGCGAACACGGGCAAAGCCTTCTTTGCGAAGCTGTTTCAGCAATTTTTCATGGGTACCTTTCTGGTTTGCCACCACCGGAGAGAGAATCATGGTCCGGGATTTTTCCGGTAATGCCATGACTTTGTCAACGATCTGATCGAGGGTCTGGGAGGAAATCGCTTGGCCGCATTCATGACAATGGGGTGTGCCAACACGGGCAAAAAGCAGCCGGAAATAGTCATAGATCTCGGTAATTGTGCCTACAGTTGATCTGGGGTTATGGCTTCCGGTTTTCTGTTCAATGGCGATGGCTGGTGACAGTCCTTCTATGGAGTCAATAGCCGGTTTTTCCATTCTTTCTAGAAACTGCCGGGCATATGTGGATAGGGATTCAACATATCGTCGCTGGCCCTCAGCATAGAGCGTGTCAAAAGCCAGGGATGATTTTCCGGAGCCAGAAAGACCCGTGATGACAATGAGCCTGTTTCCGGGCAGGACGAGGTCGATATTTTTCAGATTGTGCTGTCTTGCCCCCTGAATGATGATATCCATATACTGTTACCAAACAAAGACGATAAGATGACTGTGATACCAAAAATAGCGACAAGGTCGCGTCCAATAACTTCGTGAAACGAATTTATCTATACTAGATTTGCCGACAAAAACATAGGCCTGAAAGCACAAGTGAACAGAATGCATGCTTTCTAAAAAAAATAAAAAGGATGTCTGAAAAAGTGATGAAATCGTATCTAAAAAATTCGTAAAACGAATTGTTTTTGATAGCACCATGAAATGATTAAGATTTTGTCATGTAGGTATCAACGGGTTTTTTGGTGTTAAAATTCGGGTGTAAATAATTTAAAATTAAGAGATAATGGAAGATATTAGATGAAAAAAGGAGTTATCAAAATTGTCAAAAAAATGTTCATAACTCCGGATATGCCTAAAATACTTAAAGAAATATTGCAAATACAAAGCGCGGCAGATCAGGGAATTGAGAGCTTCTATATTATATTATTTAAAAATATCAGATAGATAAAATGTGACAAAAATTTCTATTACGACTATTATATGAATCCCCTTCATTCGGTTTGACAATCGGTGCGCTGTACCTTAAAAAGCATTCAACAAATGATGATATCGATCTTATTCGGTATTAATTAAAAAAAATTAATTAATTTCGTTGTTTTATCTTTTTTATCAATTTCTGAGTAAAGCAATATTTTACAGAATCTAATCTGCGAGAAAACTGGTATTTATGGAAGCTGTCTGGAACGAGATAAAATCTGCTATCAAGGGAAAAATTCCGGGTCATTGTTATAAAATGTGGATCGAGCCCATCGAGTTCGACAAGACAACCGACAATGGTGTATTTTTGTCTTGCCCGAACCAATTTTATAGAAAACGTATTCTCAACAACTATGCCGGTTTGATGGAAACTGAAATGAACCGGGTTTTGGGGGGATCGCACAAACTCTTTCTGGATGTGCGCAAGCAGACAAAAAAATCTTTGGCAGGTGCGGCACCGACACAACACCAGATGTTGCTTCCGAGCATTCATTCGAAGACCTACAGTGGCCGAATGCTGCGACAGAACTTTACCTTTGACCAGTTTGTTGTTGGAAAGAATAATGGCCTGGCCTATTCAGCAGCACTTTCCTTGGCATCCAAGAAATCGAGTCAGCAGAACTCCGTGTTCCTTCTTTCCAAGACGGGTAACGGGAAAAGCCATCTTTCTCAGGCTGTGGGGCATCATATTTTATCTTCATTTCCCACTGAGAGGGTGTTTTATATCACGGCCGAGGATTTCACCAATGAGATGACCTACTCATTTCAAAACAACTCTATTGGAAAATTCAAAGCCAAGTACCAGAATCAATGTGATGTTTTGCTTCTGGAGGACGTACACTATCTGAGCGGCAAAGGCCGAACCCAACAGGAGTTGGCGCTGGTTTTGGACACGCTGTTTGAGGCGGATAAAAAAATTATATTTTCGAGCTGTTATCTGCCGGGCGATATACCGAAAATGGACGAGAAATTGCGGTCCCGGCTTGGTTTCGGCCTCATTTCTACGATCGAAACGCCGGAATACAAAACACGGGTGAAAATTCTACAGAAAAAATCAGCTGCAAACGGGTGTAAATTGCCCCGGGAAGTGATGCACTATCTGGCTGATGCACTTGCCGAGAACGTGCGACAGCTGGAAAGCGGTCTCATCGGTGTGGTGGCTAAATCATCTTTGTTGGGCATGGGTATCGATTTGAACCTGGCAGAAAGCGTTGTCAAGAATATTGTTCGACAGCGCAAAACCATTACCGTGGCTGTCATCAAAAAGCTTGTCTGCGAACAATATAAGGTGAACCTGAATGAGCTGGTTTCCCGGTCACGAAAACAGCGCGTTCTTAAACCGAGGCAGGTGGCCATTTATCTTTCCAGACGATACACCGACCAGTCCCTGCAGGCCATCGGCAAGAGTTTTAATCGGTATCATGCAACCGCTCTGCACGCCATCGGATGTGTTGAACGCGAGTTAAAGCATAACGCCCCCCTCAAGCAGCATGTGAAGTATCTCAGCAAGAAGCTCGAATCTGGCGACTTCTAGAACCTCTTTCAAAATCATGTCTAAGGGCCCATTGCGGTTTGGTTTATTGATCCGTAGAAAAGAATACCCCCGACGGAATCCGTCAGGGGTTTTGTTTTTTTTGCAGCAATGCCGCGTCAGATAAAATTGCGCAGCAATTTTATTATTGGATTTTGATGAAGGTGCTGTTAGATGCCACGATATCTTCGATGAATTCCATACGCACATTCTGGTGGTATTCGATGACACAGCGCAGCTTCAAGGCACATTTAGCGCAAACCTCATCAGTGGCATCGTAATCCCCGATACATCCTACCTGATCGTCCAGTGACTCTGCTTCCATAATTATTTTGTCCATTTTAACCTTTTGTCCTTATAAACGACATTGTCGCATTAATAAATTCGTGATACGAATTTATTTTAGTAATGATAGCATGTTAGCATGTATCTTCCCGTTGGTGGCCAGAATTTCCTTTTTGTCGATGGTAAATGGATTGTTGGAAAAATCGGTTACGGTTGCACCCGCTTCCAAAGCGATCAGCACGGCTGCAGCTGTATCCCACGGGTGGAGATTTTGTTCCCAAAAACCATCGAAACGTCCACATGCCAGTGCACAGATATCGATTGCAGCGGACCCCAGTCTCCGGATACCCTGGGCAGCTCTCAAACAATTTTCCAGACGGACCGTGATGGTATCGAATATAGACAAAAGATCATAGGGGAAACCTGTGGCGAGTAGGCTATCTTGCATGACCCGGGTGTCGGAAACATGTATGGGACGGTTATTCAGGAAGGCGCCTTCACCTGCAACAGCCGAGAACAACTCTCCTGTGACCGGGTTGAAGACAATCCCCATGACCGTTTCACCCTTGAATGCATAGGCAATTGAAATCGAAAATATCGGCAACTGATGAGCAAAATTGACCGTTCCATCCAGGGGGTCGATGATCCACTGGTGATCCTCATCTTCTTGATCCAGGCCGCTCTCCTCTGCCAGGATTGAGTGTTCCGGGAACGCCTTACGTATGATTCCGATAATGATTTCTTCTGATGCGGTATCGGCTTCAGTGACAAGATCGACAAGGCCTTTTTTCCGGACATCGGAAATATTACCGAAATAGGATTTCAAGATCTTGCCGCTTTCAAATGCAGCCTTGATGCCGATTCTTTTGATGGTGTCCATATCCATAGGTGGCACCTATATAGGCGATGCACGGTTAAAGTCAAGCCATTTAGATAGAAAAACAAAAAGGATTGTGGAAGGAACCAGCCTTAAGCTATCAGCGGTAAGCAGCTTAAGGCTTTTAGCTTGAAGCTACTCATACTCCCACCATTTCCTCCATCCGCTGGATCAGTGGTCTCAGGCTGGCGGCCTTCCGGGCAGAAATGGAAAAGCCACCGTACATCCGGCACAATCGATTCCGCTCTTGAACCGGCACCAGGTCCTGCTTGTTCAACACCCGTATTTGGGGGATCTGCTGCAATGCCAGATCTGTCAGCAGGTTTTCCACGGATTCAATCTGCTCCGGGTGCCGTGGGTTGCTCATATCGATCACGTGCAGCAGGATGTCGGCACTCTCGAGCTCTTCCAGCGTGGCTCTGAATGCTACCAGGAGATCCTCAGGCAGGTTTTTGATGAATCCCACCGTGTCAGTGATGATAACCTCGGTGTCGCGAGGGAACCTGAGACGCCGGCTGGAAGGATCCAGGGTGGCAAAAAGCCGTTTCTCAGCCAGAACATGGCTGTGGGTGAGGGTATTGAGAAGGGTTGATTTACCGGCATTGGTATAGCCGATAATGGAAATGACCGGCAGGGCTTTCTTGGCCCTCTTGGCCTTTTGTTGCTGACGTTGTTTTCTGACATTCAGCAGGGCATTTTCCAATTGAACGATTTTATCCCGTATACGTCTGCGGTTGATTTCCAGTTTTGTCTCACCGGGGCCTCTTCCACCGATACCACCGGTCAAACGTGACATGGCTGTATTCTTGGTTATAAGTCTTGGCAGAAGGTATTTGAGCTGGGCCAACTCCACCTGGAGCTTTCCCTCCCGGGTTTGGGCCCTCTGAGCAAAGATGTCGAGGATCAGCTGGGTCCGATCGATGACTTTGAGGTCAATCTGGTCTGTGATGGAACGAATTTGAGAAGGATTGAGCTCCTGGTCGAAAACAAGCAGCGTAGCCCCTTTCTGAAGGGCTGTAATGACGAGGCTTTTCAGTTTTCCCGATCCAATCAAAAAGCGACTGTCTATTTTCCGACGATGCTGCAGGATACTGCCAGCGGTCTGGATGCCGCTAGAGGAGACCAACTCCGCTAGTTCGTCCAGAGAATCGCCGGCATCTTGTCTGGACGCGGTTGAGACGCTGATGAGAAGGGCACGTTCTACATTCTTGCCAGCAGCGTGCAAGGGGGTGATGTGGGAAAGCTCTTCCTCGATGGATTGAATCAGCTCCACACATTGGATATCCGTTTTTCCAGGGGCAAGCGAAACGGGTATCGTGGTTGGCCGACCTGTGTTTTTTGGCAGGATGTGACTCATGAGAACCTGTTTGGGAAGACCGTTTCTGCCGACTTGCACCACTGCCATAAGATCCAGACGCAACAGGGCGAGATCCGTGAGATCGTCGGTGGTCAATGGTTCGTTATCCAGATGCGTGTGAACACAGCGGATGCCCCTCAGACGTCCGGGTGCGGATCGGTACTCAGGTGTGTCGGGAATTACGATTTCATTGTGATTTCCAATTATTACATAGGGGATTTTTCCTTTGCGATCGATGAGAAGCCCGATCTGTCGCTTGATATCCAGGGACAGGCGGCTCATGTCCCTGGCAAGTTCCGGCGTGATGATGAATTCCGGTGGGGTTTTTCTCCGATAGAGATTTTCTATCTTATGTATCTGGCTGGCTTTTAGCCCCTTGGTGTTGCCGTATGCCTTCTTCATATAGAATACATCGAATCTCTCGGAATTGAGCTATAAGCTGTAAGCGATAAGCCGCTTATAGCTTGCAGCTAAGGCTTAATATATTTATCCTCTGCCAGATTTTCAAAACGCGTATAGGTGTTTAAAAATGCCAGTTTGATATCGCCGGTGGGGCCGTTGCGCTGTTTTTTGAGTAATAATTCTGCAGTCCCCTTGCTGGGGTTGTTTTCATCGCGGTTGTAGACCTCATCCCGGTAGATGAAAGCCACCACATCGGCGTCCTGTTCAAGAGCTCCGGACTCCCTGAGATCTGACAACTGGGGGCGCTTGTCCTGGCGTTCCTCGAGTTTGCGGTTCAACTGGGACAGTGCCATAACCGGAAGGTTCAGTTCCTTGGCAAGGGCCTTCAGGCTTCTGGACATTTCCGATATTTCAAGATCTCTTCTTTCAGACGATGAACTCGACTTCATGAGCTGCAGGTAATCAATGATGATGAGGCCGATGTCCTTGTCCATTTTGAGCCGCCGTGCCTTGGCGCGAATGCCCATGGCCGATAAATCGGGGGAATCATCGATGTAAATGGGTGCTTCGGAAAGAACTTCCGCTGCACTGGTCAGGTTGACCCAATCCTCCCTGCTGAAGAAGCCACTGCGCAGACGGGAGGAGTCGATTCTCGCCTCTGAACACAGCAGGCGCATTGAGAGCTGTTCCCGTGACATTTCAATGGAGAATACCGCCACGGGAATATTGCCGTCCACGGCAACGTTCCTGGCGATGTTAAGGGCCAGAGCTGTTTTGCCCATGCTGGGCCGGCCGGCCAGGATGACAAGGTCCGAGTTCTGGAGTCCGGATGTGAGGTTGTCGAGACGACTGTACCCAGTGGGCACCCCGGTAATGAGGGATTTGTTGCCTTGGCGCTCCTCGAGTGCATCAATATTTTTCTGGACCAGGGATGCCAGGGAGTAGAAAGACTGCCGGGTTTTGTTGCCGGATATTTCAAAAACAGCCTTTTCGGCAAAATCGATCATGTCTTCCACATCACCCCGGTCTTCGTAACAGCGCTTGGTGATGGCGTTGGCCTTGTGGATCAGTTGTCTCAGTGAAGACTTGTCATGAATTATTTTGGCATAGTGCTGGGCATTTACAGCCACGGGTGCCGTGTCCACAAGTTTCGCCAGATAGGTGGCGCCCCCAATGGATTCGAGATCGCCTTTTTTCCTGAGAAGATTGGTCAGGGTCACAAGATCGATGGGTTCATTTTTTTGAAAGAGATCGATGATGCCCGAAAAAATTTTCTGATGTGTGGAGCGATAGAAATCTTCTGGAATCAGCTTCTCAAGGATATCGTACAGGGTGCTGTTGTCCAGCATCACGGCGCTGAGAAGGGATTCTTCCGCCTCCAGATTCTGGGGTGGAATGGTGTGAATGGATGCGTTTTTATCCATAGGGTCAGTCAGTATATTCAGAAAGTTTTATTAAAATATCGGATCAAGATTAGCACACATATTCAGATGAAAGCAATAAGCGATAAGACGCTTATTGCATTGCAACCGGTATACTTGAAGGCAGGAAAATAAAAATTTCAGCCGCTTAAAGATTACCATCCAATCTTTCGGATTTCACCTCCGACAGGGTGAAATGGGTGATCCAATAGCAAATTAGCGCTGTTTGAGCCATTTATAGCTTACCACTTATTGCTTACAGCTTACGGCTAAATAAGCGATACAGTCGCATCAAATAAATATTTCTGGACGTGTCCTGAAGTATTTATTCGGGCACTACTTCCAGGGTGATTTCTGGCTCCACTTCTTTATACACTCGAATGGGAATCTTGTGTGTTCCGGTGGTTTTGATGGGTTCGCTCATGAGAATCATGCGTTTTTCCACTGTAACACCTTCTGCGGCCAGCGCCTTGAGGACATCGCGCACCCCGATAGATCCATAGAGACGGTCTTCCTCGCTCACCTTGGCGGCGATTTTACAGGACACACCCTCGAGGCTGGCGGCCATCTCTTCTGCAATTTTCTTTTCCTTGGCGATCTGCAGATCGAATTTGGCCTTTTCCTGCTCCAGCATACGCCGGTTTTGAGGTGTGGCCAGAACTGCTTTTTCTTGCGGCAGCAGATAGTTGCGCGCATATCCCTTGGCAACGCTCACTTCGCTACCGATAATGCCCAGAGAGTCAATGGTTTCCTTCAAAATAACCTTCATGCGTTCATCCTCCAAAAAAAGAAAATCAAGGTCCGATTTTCTCTTCTTAAGTTTGATTATTCCATGCTGATGGTTAGAAATCACTTGTTACCAACGCAGCGTGGAACAAACTAAATTGATTAAATTTCTTAATGAAAACGAAATTACTGCACATCAAACGGGACAACTTCGTATAAAACAAAATCGTTATTCTGATTTTATTTTTCGGAAATTTAGCCACATATCGAAAATTCCCAGGCCAATGACAACCAGTAAAATAATCTGCTGAATGGCGATGAGACTGTAGAAAAAAATTCGCATCATCCTGGGAAATTGCTTTTTTTCAAAGAAAAAAGAGACAATGGCAATGCCTTGAAAAAAATAGATCATCAGCAATACCAGCAGGCCGTTTATGCCAATGATCTTGAGCGTGCTGCCCGGCAGCATGAGGAGCCCGCCACACCCGATCAACACCCACACAAGGTAATCAGGGGTTTTCCACAGGTTCAGGGCACCGAAGGCCGGAAAAAAAAGACCCCGACGCTTTAAAAGTGGTCTGGCCATGAGCAGATTGGACCATGTTACCATCAAAAACGATGCGGTCACCATGGCCGGGATGATACGAATCAGGCCATATTGTATCTGGTCCAGCGAGGCCGTAAATTTGTGGATAAATTCTTCTGACGCCCCCATGCCACGGTAGAGGGCCACCGTCATTTCAAGATTTTGGGCGATATATGCCGACACGAGGCTGTAGATGCCGATGGTTGACATATTGCTGTATAGCACAAGCCCGACAACGCCGGTCAGCAGAACCCCGCCACATGCGTACAGAACGGTTTTTTCAACCGATAGATTCATTTCAAAAAGTTCACTCAGCAAAAAGCCGAGAAAGAGCATTTCCAGAAAAAATACCACATCGATGGAGATGCCCCCCGCCAGAATCACCAGTATGGTCATGGCTACCCCCGGTATGATAAGGCCGGTTTTTCTGCCCAGCTTGGAGCGATAGAACAGAACTGGGAGCGGTAGCAGCAGGGAGCAGAAAAAGCCGATGATCGGCATGTAAACAGACACAGTGATGATGGCCATGGTTATCATCACGCCGGTCAATACATCTCTGGATATTTCCCTGGTAAAGGTTTGTGGCACGTTCTCTCCATAAAATCGTGCAACGATTTTATCCATCGCGACGATGTCACTCTATTCTAAATCCTATTTTTCCTAAGATATGAAACGCTCATTTTGGGTCTATAGGTCCAAAGTACCGACATAGGGTAACAACGCTATGGTCCTGGCCCGCTTGATGGCATGGGTCAATACGCGTTGATGTTTGGAGCAGGTTCCGGAAATTCTTCTGGGAATAATTTTGCCCCGTTCGGTAATAAAATATTTTAACAGCTTCTGATCCTTGTAGTCGATCACGATCTTGCTGTCGGCACAGAAACGACACACTTTTCTGCGATGGAAAACTCGTCTTTTTTTCTTTGGGTTACCACTGTTCCGCGTCTGTCTATGATAGGCTGCCATTTATCTACTCCTTAGGGGTTTCTGCTGAGTCAACGGGTTTTTCTTCAGGAGCCGGGGTCTCTTCGGGTTCCGGTGCAGCTTCGACGGTTTCTTCCACTGTCGCTTGGGTTGCTGCTTCTTCAGCCTCAGGCGTGGCCTCTGCGGGTTCTTCCGTGACCGCTTGGGTTGCTGCTGCTGCTTCAACCTCAGGCGTTGCCTTTGCAGCTTCAGCTTCTGCGGCCGCCTTTTCGGCTGCCTGTTTGGCTTCTTCCTCCGCTGCCTTGGCAAGGGCCTCGGCCTTCTGGGCTTCCTTTTCCGCCATTTCAGCCTTGATGCCCTCCACGTCCGCCTCTTTATCCAGCACAACCGTCATGTACTTGAGTATCCGGTCGTCGATGCGGAAGAACCGCTCCATTTCATCAACCAAGTCACCAAAACCACAGAAATTTACCTGCGCATAATACCCGCGGGGCTTTTTCTTGATTTCGTAGGCCAGCTTTTTCTGACCCCATTCATTGATGTCGATGAGGAAACCTTTGTACTGAGGAATGAGTTCTTTGAGTCTGTTTAATACAGGTGAGCGCTCGTCTTCTGACAGGTCAGAGTCGAGGATAACGATCTGTTCGTACCTTCTCATAGTGCCTCCTTATGGATATTACCTGAATTTCACATGTCTGAGGCTTTCATCTGTTGTGTTGCTGAGGGTTCAAAATAGCGTATCATCCTCAGGCGCCTTGCATATGAAAGCCTCAGGCACATGATAAATCAGGTGGTAAGCCCCGGCCGAATATGGCAATGCGTATCATGAGAGGGATACGCCGGAGCAAGGATTATGTAGGCCGTGGTTTAAAAACCACGACGTTTCGATTCCAAGGGAATCTAAAACGCTATATATATGGGGTTGGGATCATTTTTGTCAAGTTAAATTTTGAGAATCAAATATTAACCTTGAGAAGCTTCAGCCGCTATGGGATTGTTCGTTGGTTTTATGTGTGTATTGGGTTTCGAAGAGCGTTTTTGAGAGATGGTCACCAATTAATTTTGGCGATTTTGCCCCGAAGTACTGCAAGGCCCTAAAAAGTTGTGGCCTTGGCTACATCCAGCCAAGGCCACAAAATACAGAAGGAGGTTAAAACAGAGAGATTGACCAGATCCCTCGAACACATAATTACATTATAATAATATATAATGTCAAGTAATTTGATTAATATATGCAATTTTATAGTTAATACTGAATCATATTCATTAAAGGGGGGTCGGGTATTATTGTTTTTTGGATAAAAAACATTACCAAAAAAGCATGGAGATGTACCTCGGGTAACACTTTAAGGAATTGAGTCTAACACTCTTTAACGGAAAGAGTGAGCGCAAACCTGTAGCTTGCTTCAGGGTGCTCTTCAATTACAGGTCTATGAAACGGGAGTCACCAGGTTATAAAAGAGTTGAAATATCGCATAGCACCGAGAGATATAAAATAAATAAGCACTTAATTGAAATCTATTAAGTGCTTATATTTATTTTGTAATATGGTGGGCCGTGAAGGAATCGAACCTTCAACCTACTGATTAAGAGTCAGGTGCTCTGCCTAGTTGAGCTAACGGCCCAATGAAATCATAGAACAGAATCGTGACGTATCAACTTTGGTAGGGGTTGTCAAAAAGAAATTTTAGAAAAAAGAAATTTGATTTTCAAATTTCTTTCCGGGCGCGGCTTTGCCGCTTTTATGATTCCTTTTTTACCGCCGTCGCATCTGTTTGCGCGATTTTTTCCAGTCGAGATCCTTTTCCCTGCGCTGTTTGCGGGTCATTTTTTTGGGTTCGACGGTTTCCACCGGTTCACTCAGGTCCGGGAAAAAACTGCCAGGTGTTTTGTCCCGTTCTTTTGGTTTTGCAGGTTCTTTTGACTTGGTAACTCTCGGCTCTTTGGGCAGGGAAGGGGCCTTGAAACACCCCGGGGGGATACTTCTGGCCAGGAAAAGATCTTCACCGGCCTGTAAAAAGAGGGTTCCCTGCTGAATGGCGTTTTCGACACTGACGGTCAGAAGCGCCGGAGACGCATGGATACGGTTGCCGATCCTTTTGGCCATGCTTTTGTCAGGCGAGAGGATCACATGCTTGCGTCCCATGGGCAGAATGCCCTTTTCTATTATCGTGTACAGCGCTTTTGGCCGGGCAAAGGTAAAAAGCAGTTTTGGTAGGTTTTCCGGTGACACCCGTTTGGGGATTTGCTGGGTATCTTTGGCGCGAATACGGTTTTCGCTGATCTCGAGGGGCGGGTCCGGAAGGGATACCAGCATCTCGTTGATATTTGTCAGGCGAAAGGATCGCCACCCATCTTCTTCATGGACGGCTTTGAGCAATTCTTTGATTTTGACATACCCCTCCCTATCCGGCACCAGACCGAATTCATCCGGTCTCAATCCCAGAATGTAAATAAGGAACCTGGCCTGTTTTTTAAGATTATTTATAGGGGGCATAAATCACCAAATAGATTTTCGACCCTTATATTTAGGGGGATATCTATTTAATTTCAATAAAAATATGGTGTCATGTTCCAGTAGGCGTGTATGGAACTGAAAATCTGTGACCAAGAAAAATTTGATTTTTTCTACAAACGCAGGAAGCTTGACCTGATTTCATGTCTCTGATAAATATAATTGTTACACAATTTCATTTATGGAGGCAAGATATTCATGATCCATCACAAATCCCGTTCTTTATTTGAGCATGCTGTCCAGGTCATGCCCGGGGGGGTGAACAGCCCTGTGCGTGCATGCAAATCTGTTGGATGCGAGCCCCTGTTCATCGACAGGGCAGAGGGCTGTATGATTTACGATGCAGACGGCAATGGCTATATCGATTATGTGGGATCATGGGGACCCATGATCCTGGGACACGGCCACCCCGCCGTACTGAATGCCATTGCTGCAACCATGAAACGGGGTACCAGTTTTGGCGCACCCACGGACCTTGAAATCGAACTGGCGGAGATGGTGGTGGCGGCCGTGCCTTCCATGGAGATGGTGCGCTTTGTCAATTCCGGCACCGAGGCCACCATGAGTGCCATCCGACTGGCAAGAGGGGTCACAGGACGCGACCTGATTATCAAGTTCGATGGATGTTATCATGGTCATGCGGACACACTCCTGGTGGAAGCAGGCTCGGGTGTGGCGACACTGGGTATACCCGGCAGCCCGGGGGTGCCGGCGTGTTTTGCCGAAAAAACCCTGTCCCTTCCTTACAACGACATTGCTCAGATCAGTCGTGTCATGCAGGAAAAGGGACGGGATGTGGCCTGTGTGATTGTGGAGCCCGTGGCAGGCAACATGGGGTTGGTACCACCCGCACAAGGTTTTTTAGAAGCCTTGCGTGAGTTGACACAGGAGACAGGCAGCCTTCTCATATTTGACGAGGTCATCACCGGTTTTCGCGTAGCTTATGGCGGGGCCCAGGAGCGTTACAAGATCCTGCCGGATCTCACCACGCTCGGAAAGATCATCGGTGGGGGAATGCCCGTGGGTGCTTACGGCGGAAGCGGAGAGATCATGTCCAGAATCGCACCGGAAGGACCGGTCTACCAGGCGGGAACCCTTTCCGGGAACCCATTGGCCATGTCGGCCGGAATAGCCATGTTAAAGGAACTGAAACAAGATGGATTTTATGAATCTCTTGAGCAACATGCTGAAAGCCTGGTACAGGGATTACGTGCCGCCATTGAAAAGACCGGTATTCCCGCCCAGGTCGACAGGGTTGCTTCCATTCTCGGCCTGTTTTTTACCCGACAAGCCGTTCAAAATATAGAGGATGCCAAAACATCCAATCTGGAAATGTTTTCTGCATATTACGCAGGGATGCGTGAGCAGGGGGTATATCTGGCCCCATCGCAATTTGAATCCATGTTTGTATCGGCAGCCCATGAGAGGTCGCATATTGAAAAGACCATCCATGCTGCGGAGAAGGTATTTAAAAACCTGACATAAAGGATAGCTCAGAGCTTACAGCTTAATATGGACCAGGACACCATACTGGAAATACTGGGTGGCGGCGGATCGGAACTCGAAGCGCTCAAAGAGAATCTGGAGCAATTGACCGGTTTTCTGGCACTTGTGGATACACTGGACAAACTGCCACAAATGGATCGTCGGGTGTCCGAGGATGGCGTAAGCCTTTACCATGCCATTTCCAAAGAAAAAGAGATGGCAGCTCTCCAAACGGCTATGGGTGTCTTTTTTGGTGAACCCGTCAAACGGGCAGGGGAAGCTCTCCCAGATGCTCTGACGGATAACCTCATCATCAACTATCTGGGGGGTGTCAAGCAGGACCAGATTCTTTTCCTGAAAAAAATCAGTCAAGGTGAGATGTATGGCGCGCTTTTTCCGTGGCAGCGAAAGGTCAATGTCATTACCGTGCATTTGGGTTTGTACAACCCTGTTATGCCGGATGATGATTATGATAAATTGGGAAAACTGGTAACAGAAACCATTGCCCAGCGGGTATCGGAAGAGGTGGAAAGCAGTCTGGCTGGCCAGGTGCAGGGAATCAGCCTGCCATCGTTTTTGCAGATGTCGGAAATGGAGGGATCCACATGCTCGTTGCGTATCAGCTCCGGAGATAGCACAGGCATGCTGCATCTTCTTGAGGGTAACCTCATCGACGCCGAAACCGATGAGATGAAACACAAGGACGCGGCTTATGCCATTCTTGGCTGGGACAATCCCACTATCGAAATTCTCAAGACAGTGGGCAGAACCAAGAATGAAATTAAATTGCCCCTGATGCACCTGCTCATGGACAGCTTGAGCCAGAAAGATCAGCAAGAATTTGAAAAAGACGCACCACCGAAAAAGGTCGTAAAGAAAACACCCCCGAAAAAAGAATCCAAACGTTTGGAACAAGCGAAATCCTCCCTTATTAAAGAACCCGCAGGACCAAGCCCTGAAAAGATTGCTGACGAGGCGTTTAGACCGGAACCCACGCTGGAGATGTCAAGCATAATGCTCGAACCCGACAGGGAAGAGGCTGTGCCTGAAAAAGAAAGTCCTGACAAGCAGTCAGCCGGATCCGTAGAAGAGCTCCCCCCTGAACCACAGGAAAAAGCACCCGAAGCAGATGATACCATCGATAGTACCTTGATTCAGAAGGATGCATCCCGGCGCCCAAAACCTCAGGAGGCTGACAAACCTGCTATCCATTCAAAACCGAAAAACAAGATTGCCATGCTGGCAGCCCTGGCGGTCCTGGTGCTGTGTGTTGCCGGGTATTTTATTTTTCAGGGGATCAAGGGGAATGCTTTTGTCAGCGATTTTCAGCAACTCATGACAAAGGTGGAGCGGCTCAGGGATGCAGATGCACAGGAAAAACTGCTGATGGATTATATCAATACCCATGAGCCTGGAGAGGATACTAACCGGGCCGAAATGAAACTTCAGGAAATCTGGCTGCAGAACGAGGATGTCAAATATCAAAAGACCATCGATGCGGTCAATCAGTTGCCCATTGACCAGGACTTCGAGAAAAATGTCAAGACGCTATACAACCAGTTTATAGAAAAATATCCCAACACACGACATGCGGAAGAAATTCAACGTGCTGTTTCTGAAATATCCGGCATGTCGGAAGATATTGTTTTTAGCAATTTGAGGAATCTGGGGGAAAAGAATTATACCCAGAAGATTAATTCGTATAAAAGCTACCTGTCTCTTTATCCCCAGGGTAAGCACCATGATTCCGTAAAACAGATGTTTCTGGAGACACTGGGCGAGTCTTATAGGAGTTTTAAAAGAGAGATCACGGTATGTGAACGGGATGCCAAATGGGACACATGCCTGACCATATGTGAAGACTACCTGGCAGATTTTTCAGATTATCTGGATACCCGTGAAGTGTATGCCATTAAGAATCGTATCCAGATGGAAAAAGATTATTCTATTTTACAGACGCAGGCTAAAGGGGTGGATGATGATATTGCCAGACCCTTGTACATGGCATTTATGGCAGCCCATCCCGACTCTCCTCACAATGAAGAGGTTCAGATAACGCTTAGACGGATGGATCTGGATGTCACAGCAGGACGCCAATGGAAGTCGCTCAAGAAGAGCTTGCAAAGCAACAGCCTGAGTTCACAGGCAAAAATCGATAGAATCGAAAGTTATCTTTCCCAGAACAGCACCAGCCCTTATGCAGGGGAAGCCAGAGAAATCCTGAAATCCATGCGAAAGGACGCCGACAGCCAATCGGCTGAGCGTGAGCAGTCCATCAAGAGTCTGAGTTCAGAAGAAAAAGCCAAAAAAGAAGCCGAAGAAGAATAT
This sequence comes from uncultured delta proteobacterium, assembly GCA_963842925.1. Taxonomy (GTDB): domain Bacteria; phylum Desulfobacterota; class Desulfobacteria; order Desulfobacterales; family B30-G6; genus B30-G6. The sequence goes on along the minus strand of CAWJIL010000003.1, from coordinate 31,569 downwards.
GCCGCACTGGTAACGCGACAGGCTGAGCAGGACCGGATCAAGCGTGAGAAACAGAAAGCCATTGCAGCATTAGATAAAGCTCAAGGGCGTTTTGTGCTGTCAGGAGATAGCGCTGTGATGGATCAAAGAACCGGAATCATGTGGAGTCTTCTCGATTCACAGCGTGAGCTGGGTGTCTGTATAGATCACAGAACAGCAAGGCGGTATGTCCAGGAATTGCGGTACAACGGACATGACGACTGGCGGCTGCCCACCTCTGCGGAGCTGGCAGGTATTTACAAGAATAAACCATTTTTCCCTGACAGCGGTGCCGAGTGGTACTGGACATCGGAAATTTTTGCCAAAGGATATTCTTATATTGTCAATACCGTATCGGCCAGGCAGGAAACAGTGTTCAAGAAGGTTACCCATGATGTGGAGGCCTGTGGTGCTGTGCGGGCTGTCCGACCCTAGGGTCGTGTCCTATAATTAATTTATAAAACTCGGATGGATTTTGCAGCGAATCCCAATCCCGGGTATTGTTTTTTTAAATCCCAAAGAACAAAACACAAATTCCAAATAAAACTCAAAATACAATGAATTAAATTCCAAACCTATTTGAATCATTGGAAATTCGAATTTTGAAATTGTTTGAACTTTGTTTTTTGATGCTTGTAATTTTTTCGATAGCTTCTAACGCAACTTTCTGGGATAAGGAAACGCGAAGTGAACGGAAATAGCGATCACATCAAATAGATAAAATCCTAACTTAGACGTTGAGTTTTAATATGCATCTCACTCTAATATAAGAACCTCGCAGCTTGCTGCGAGGTTCTTATATTGGCGTAAAAATCTTTAATATGGCGACAAGGTCGCGTTTCATAATGTCGTGGAATGAATTTATTTATGAACTTGGAAAAAAACAAAATCCCAGAACATGTTCAGAACATCCATTTGATAGCGGTCTGCGGAACGGGCATGGGAGCCCTGGCTTGCATGCTCAAAGATTTGGGTTATGCCGTGACGGGTTCGGATCATCATGTCTACCCGCCCATGAGTGTCTTTCTCAAGGAGAAGGGGATTTCTCTTTCCCAGGGGTTTCGACCCGAAAACCTTGCCTATGGGCCCGACCTGGTCGTGGTGGGGAATGCAGTATCAAAGGATAACCCGGAAGTGGTGGAGATGTTCCGGACGGGAAGAAATTTTTGTTCCATGCCCCAGGCTGTCAACGCCTTTGCCGGAAAAGGAAAACAGACCATCCTCGTTACCGGAACCCATGGCAAAACAACCACGTCTTCCTTGATTGCCTGGCTGCTTCACTGTGCCGGCATGGGGGTCTCTTTTGTCATCGGCGGTATCCTGGCAAATTTCAACAGCAACTATTGCCTGGATACCGGAGACACCCTGGTGGTAGAAGGGGATGAGTACGACACGGCCTTTTTCGACAAAGGACCCAAGTTTATGCATTATGACCCGGGCATCGCGGTTCTTACCGGTGTGGAGTTTGACCATGCCGATATCTTCAGTGATTTGGATCATATCAAAAAAGCTTTTTCGACCTTTGTTTCCGGTTTGAGAAGTGAAACGACTTTGCTTGCCTTCCAGCCAGACAGCAACGTGGACCATGTGATTCGGACGGCGCCCTGTCATGTATTCCGCTACGGAAACCACGGGGACGACTGGGCCATCAAACCGGTCCGTATCGACCCTCCCTGGACGTTTTTCGACGTTATCCGTTCCCAGGATCTTTATGGGCGATTTCAAACACCCATGCCGGGTGAGCACAATCTGTTCAACACGCTTGCTGCCATTGCCGTGGCAGATAGATTCAACATACCCAAGCAGACCATTCAAGCGGCCCTCAAAAGCTTCAAGGGTGTGAAACGGCGCCAGGAAGTCAGGGGAACCAAAAACGGTGTCGTTGTCATCGACGATTTTGCCCATCATCCCACCGCAGTTAAAAAAACAATCCAGGCTATTAAGGGATATTACTGTGAGAACCGTCTTGTGGCCGTGTTTGAACCCCGGACCAACACCAGCATGCGCAACATTTTTCAGAACGTGTATACACAAGCCTTTGACAGTGCGGATCGGATTTGTATCCGTAAGCCCGCACTGTTGGAAAAAATACCGCCGGAAGAACGTTTTTCATCTAAACAGCTCGTGGACGATCTCAATAGACGTGGACTGGATGCCAACTACTTCGAAAATACAGAGGAGATCATTGCGTTTCTAACGAAAGAAGCCAGACCCGGTGATGTCATCCTGGTGATGTCCAACGGCGGGTTTGACAATATTCATGAAAGGTTGCTGGAATCATTATAGCCGGGCTCACGATCGGCGTGATGGAACGATGGTATCATGGGTTACAGGAAATGGGGATGATCGACGAATGCCTAAGTTTATTTCAAAAAAGGGTTTGTAATTGATAACATGAAAATCGAGCACGTCGCCATTTGGGCCAAAGATATAGAAAAACTTAAAAATTTCTACGTACAATATTTCGGGGCGATGCCAAATGAAAAATACACGCATGGGAAGAAAAATTTTTCGTCCTATTTCCTGAGCTTTGATGATGGCGCGCGTTTGGAAATTATGCAGATGCCGTCTGTTCCGGAGAGCGCCAATGATCCCTATCGGCAGTTTGCCGGATTCATCCATATTGCCATCGCTGTTGGTTCGGTGGAGAAAGTTGATCAACTGTCATCTGAGTTAAGCCGGGATGGTTATCAGGTTCTCGATGGTCCCAGGAAAACAGGTGATGGGTATTACGAGTGTGTTGTGCTGGATCCGGAAAACAACCGAGTTGAGATTGCCCTGTAAAGGACGATAGTAATAGAGCCAATCAAGCGACATGATCTCCTATGCCGATCCAGGCGGCACCGTATACGCCGGCAGAATCCCCAAGGCTGTTTTTCAGGATGGGGGTCTGGACATGCTCATGAAAGGCATAGCGTCTCACCTTCTCAACACCCTGACTGTAGAGTTCTTCGATGTTTGACAGACCACCGCCGAGAATGATGGCATCCGGGTCGAGGATGGATATCAGCCCGCCAATGCAGCGACCAAAGTCTTCGAGAAACTGGAGAAAAACGTTTACGCACCTGGCATCATTGTTTCTGTACCCCTGGACGATGTCTGTCATCTTGAGGTGTTCATTGAACGTTTCATAATACGCATTTTCTACGCCTGTGCCGCTTAGTTTAGTCTCGATGCATCCCCGGTTTCCGCACCAGCACCTTGGCCCTTTGGGATCCATGGAAAAATGTCCTATTTCACCGGCAATATTTTGGCTTCCCGTGTGAATATTTCCATGGATGCAGATTCCTCCACCGCAGCCTGTGCCCATGATAATGCCAAGAACGATCCCGTATTCTTTGGCTGCACCGGCAACGCTTTCCGCCAGAGTAAAGCAATTGGCGTCGTTTTCCATTGAGATTTTTCCCTTGAGACATTTCTCCAGATCAGACTTGAAGGGACGGCCTTTCAAAGAGGTGGTATTGGCATTCTGGACCAGATGGGTCACTTGGTTGATGGTACCGGGGATCCCGATTCCAACGGTATATTTGCCGACGGAGGGGATCTGTTTGGCCGTGTTCAGGATCAGTTCCTGGACCGTGTCCAGGATCGCATGGTAGTTTTTGGCCTTGTCCTCATTTCTCGGGGTTGGGACTCTCGTGCGGCACAACACTTCGCCCGCAGGGTTAAAGAGAATGGTCTCTGTTTTTGTCCCCCCCAGATCGATACCGATTTGATATGGTTTCATATGGCAAATCCACTATGTGCCGAATCAGGAGATCTGCTCTTCCGTATCCGGATCAAAGAAGATCGCAGCGGACAGGTCGAGCATCAGTTTCATGGTTTCACCAGGGCGCTTGGCAGCATTGGGATGCACCCTGCAGGCAACTTTTTTTTCGTTGATCCTGATAAAAATCAGTGTGTCCGGGCCGGTGGGTTCAATGATCTCTACTTTGCTTTCTATTGTATGTATCTGGTTGTTTCCCGCCTGATTGGGAAACCCGTCTGAAATTTGTTCGGGTCGAAAACCCAGGATAAGCTCACGGTCTATCCACTTGTTTAAAAGGGAACGGTTCCTATCGATGGGGATCGTAAAGGTTTTTTCATTGGTTTTCATGAGCAGACAATTGTTCTGGTCGCTTTTTACGAGGCGAACCGGAACAACGTTCATGGAATGCGAGCCGATGAATCCTGCGACAAAAAGATTGACCGGGTTTTCATAAACGTTTCGCGGTGTATCCAACTGCTGCACGATACCATCCTTCATGATGGCAATACGGTCGGCAAGGGTCATGGCTTCGATCTGATCATGGGTGACGTATACAATCGTTGTTGCGATACGCTGGTGAAGCAGCTTGATTTCCGTACGCATTTCCACACGCAGCTTGGCGTCCAGGTTGCTCAGAGGCTCGTCAAATAAAAATATGGACGGGCTGCGGGCCAGGGCTCTTCCCATGGCCACCCGCTGTCTTTGCCCCCCGGATAACTGGGCAGGCTTTCGATCAAGAAGATCCTCGATCTGCAGCATATTGGAAACTTTCTGGACTGTTTTCTCGATCTCGGATTTGGGAATTTTGCGGGTCTCCAGCCCAAAGGAAATGTTTTTCCGTACTTTCATGTTCGGATAGAGGGCATAGGACTGAAAAACCATGGCAATGTCTCGATCTTTGGGGCTTACCTGGTTCACCAGTTGATTGCCGATATAGATCTCTCCGGAAGTGATTTTTTCAAGGCCTGCAATGAGGTTCAGCAGGGTGGACTTGCCGCAGCCCGAAGGGCCCACCAGCACGAGAAATTCTCCGGGCTCCACATTGATTGAGATGCCCTTCAAAACTTCCGTGGATCCGAATGATTTTCTGATGTTTCGTATGGACAAAGATACCATAAGTTCTATGTTTCCAGTCTTGTGGAGCGTTTGATTTCTGTGGAGGGTCTGATCCGTCTATCCCTTGACGGATCCAGCTGTCAGTCCACGCACGAAATACTTTCCCGCGACAATGTACACCAGTAGTGTTGGTATGGCGGCAATGATGGCTGCCGCCATATCCACGTTGTAGGCTTTTGTACCCGTTGATGTATTCACCAGATTGTTCAGTGCCACCGTGATGGGTTGATTGCCACCTGCGGAGAAAACAACTCCAAACAGAAAATCGTTCCAGATTTGGGTTGTCTGCCAGATGACACAGACCACGAATATGGGCGTTGAGACCGGCAGTAAAATTTTCCAGAATATCCTGAAAAAGCCGGCCCCGTCGATACGGGCTGCCTTGACAAGTTCATCCGGGATCGTGACGTAATAGTTCCTGAAAAACAGGGTCGTAAATGCCAGCCCGTATATGATATGAACAAGTATCAGACCTGCAAGACTCTGGGAAAGCCCAAGTTTTCCGAGGGTTTGCGCCATGGGAAGCAATATGGCTTGAAAAGGTATGAAGCACCCCAAGAGTAGTAAAGAGAAAAGGACTTCGCTGCCCCAAAATTTCCATTTGGAAAATACATATCCGTTTGCAGCCCCGATGAGGGTGGAAATTGTAACTGCTGGAACGACGATTTTAACGGAATTCCAGAAATAGACCTTGATGCCGTTGCATTCCACGGCAATACAGGCCGAGCCCCAGGCAGTTTTCCAGGCATCCAAAGTGAATTCTCTGGGCCATGAAATCAGATTTCCGGTTCGGATATCCGCCATGGTCTTTAAGGACGTCAGAACCATAACAACAAAGGGAAGAAGGAAATAAAGAACCATCAGGATCAGCAGACCATAGATGAACACCCTGCCGGCAATTACCCCCACTGTTTTAGGTGCCTTATGAAACATGGGGTCATTCATTGCGTTTCACCCTTAATTCCGAATAGAGATACGGGACAATGACCGCCATTACGGCACCAAACATGACCATGGCGCTTGCAGCCCCGAAAGCAAGCCTGCTGCGGGTGAAGGCAAAGGCGTACATGAATGTCGCTGGAAGATCCGATGAATACCCGGGACCGCCCCTTGTCAGCACCATGACAAGATCAAAACTTTTAATGGCGATGTGAGACAGGATAATGACGGCACTGAAAAACACCGGCCGAAGACTGGGGATAATGATCCGCCAGTAAATCCTTGGAAGACTGGCGCCATCCACCTGCGCTGCCTTGATAATCGTATCGTCGATGCCGCGCAAACCAGCTAAAAAAAGTGCCATGACAAAACCGGACGACTGCCAAACACCGGCGATGACCACGGTGTATATTGACATATCGGAGTTAACCAGCCAGTCGAAAGAAAAATTTTCAAAACCAAGCTGACGGATCAGTCGTTCAAAGCCCAGAGAGGGGTTCAGGATCCATTTCCAGGCCGTACCGGTGACGATAAAGGAAAGCGCCATGGGATAAAGGTAGATTGTGCGGATAGCACCTTCGATACGGATCCGCTGGTCCAGTAGAATCGCCAGAAGAAGCCCCAGCAGGATACAAATGACAATAAAAAGGAATCCGAAAATCAGAAGGTTCTTGCTGGCTACCCACCAGCGGTCATTGGTGAACAGTTTCAGGTATTGATATAGACCGACAAATTCGTATTTCGGGAGCAGACGTGATTTTGTAAAAGAGAGCACGGCCGTCCAGAGAATGAAACCGTATACAAAGACCAGGCCGGCGACGAGCGTCGGGGCAAGGACAATTTTTGGCAGAAGATTTTCGATGTGGTCAAAAAGGCTCCTTTTGGGAATCGTACCTGTATGTGTTATTGACGTCATCGAATGGTTACCGTTCGAAATTTAGTATGCAACAGTTTCCGCAGTCAAAGGTGCGGAAACTGTTGCTGTATCATCTCCAATGATTTTTCAACACGAATCGATCAGGTTTGTTAAATATGCATGTTAGATGGCACTCTTGACTTCAGTGGCTAAATTTTTTGCGGCCTTCTGGGAACTCATGCTTGAGTTACAGAAGCTGGTCACAACATCGAACATGGCACCGCGAACTGCCGGGTAGACCGCCATCTCATGCGCCATGCTCGGCAGGAGTGTTCCCGCGGCCGCGGTGGCCTCGAAGGTGTCGAAGGAACAGATGGCCGGGAAATCGAACGGCATGCGGGACATGCCCAGACGACAGGGTATGGAGCCCTTGTTTACGTTGAACACCTCCTGGAATTTGGGCTCCATGATGAGCCGGGCCATGGCTTTCTGCGCTTCTTTGGCTCCCGCGTCCTTGACGTTGAACATAATGAAGCTGTCGACATTGAAAAGATACCCGTTGCTGGTTTCGGGCACCGGCATGGCAATATAGTCCGTGCCGAAGTTTTTTCCCGCGGCTTTGAATTCACCCTTGGCCCAGTCGCCCATGAACTGCATACCGGCCTTGCCCTGGATTACCATGGATGTGGCCAGATTCCAGTCCCGCCCGGGAGCGTCCTTGTCGATATATCCGAGAACCATCCGCAGGGTGTCGAAACATTTTACCATCGTTGCACTTCCCAGTGCATTGGGATCGGCGTCAATAAGTGCTTTTCTATAAAAAGCAGCCCCTCCGACGCCAAGCACGATGGATTCCCAAACAGTGGCTTCCTGCCAGTTCTGTCCCCCCCAGCCCACAGGAATAAATCCGGCCGCTTTTATCTTTTTGGCGGCTGTTTCGAATTCAGCCCAGGTAGTGGGTATCTTTGCCCCGGATTTTTTAAAGACCTCTGGATTGACCCACATCCAGTTGATCTTGTGAACATTCACGGGAACAGCTACATAGTGGCCATTGTATTTCATGATATCGGCAACGACTTTGGGCAGGAGCTTGTCCCAGTCTTCCGCCATGGCCACATCATCTAAATTGGTCAATACGCCTTCATCACCCCATTGCTGAATCTGGGGGCCTTTCACCTGTGCCGCGGTGGGCGGATTCCCGGAAACCGCCCTCGATTTTAAAACGGTCATGGCATTGGCACCTGCACCGCCGGCTACGGCCATGTCTTGCCAGGTATGACCTTCCTTTTCAAGAAGATCCTTTAGGACAGAAACAGATTTTGCTTCTCCGCCGGAGGTCCACCAGTGAAGGACTTCAACCTCCCCGGAAAATGCACAGGGCGACACCATGAACATCAGAAACAGTAAGACGGCGATGGTTTTGAAAAAAGTTGAATTCATTGTCTTCTCCTTTCGATCTTTGTAGGTTGGTTTGAATGAATGAAAGGATATCTTATAGTGGATGGGAACTTAAATGATTATAAACGGATAGCTCAAGAAGTCAAGGAATGAAAAGCAAGGTGCCTGGCAGTACGGTATCCTGTTTACATAATAGCCTATTAGGGGTATAGGCTGTAGACTATCAGGTGCTTATTCTGATCTAAAACTGCCACCTCTGGTGGAGGACCCGGAAAGGTTCAATTGATCCGGTGAAAATAAAAAAGAAAATATCGAATGTCGAAAAAGGAAAACAGTAACTCTTCATCAAATGCAGACGGACGAAATGTCACGCTGATCGGGGCACTGGTTAACCTTATTTTAATAGGGCTCAAGCTGTTGGCCGGCATCTTCGGGAAAAGCAATGCACTAATTGCCGATGCGGTACACTCGATTTCGGATCTTTTCACCGATGTGGTGGTGCTGATCGGAATCTGGCGGGGACGCAAGCCTCCTGATGACAGGCACCCATTCGGTCACGGCCGCATCGAAGCCTTATTTACGGCGATCGTGGGGATATCGCTGGTTGGTACAGCTTTTTATCTGGGTTTTGAAGCCGCAAAAGATATCTATATAGGTCAGGAGTCCCACCCCAATGTTCTGGCTATCATCGGAGCGGGTGTTTCCATCATTCTGAAGGAAGTGCTCTATCGATACACCATGCTGGCAGGAAGACGCATGAAGAGCCAGCTGGTGGTGGCCAACGCCTGGCATCATCGCTCAGACGCCCTTTCTTCGGTTGCTGTATTGACAGGTGTTGCACTGGCCCAGGTCAAACCGTCCTGGCACATATTCGATGCGTTTGCTGCCCTGCTGGTTTCTTTTCTCATTCTCAAGGTCGGTTTTGACATCATGGGAAACACTTTCCGGGAGTTGAGCGATACCGCCCCTAACCAGGAGACCATGGACAACATTCGACAGTGCGCCCTGAGCACGGGAGGGGTGATGGATATTCACGACCTGAGGGTTCGTACTTCCGGAGGCCTGCACCAGATAGAGATTCATATCGTCGTTGACGCTTCACTGACGGTAAAGAAAGGACATGGCATTGCCAAAGCAGTGGAAGCATGTCTGAGTAATGACATCGATGACGTGGGCCGGGCCATTGTACATGTGGATCCAGCCTAACCCGGAAGTTGCGTTATTCTGTTTGCCAGAATAGCGTTGCGAAACTGCTTCTGCAAATAACGTCAAAACGTTTCAGAGCAATAGACGCGTAATGAATCAATCATCTTCAGGCATTCTATTTTTACTTTCCGTCTCTGTGGGAGTGGCAATGATCGGACTCGGCATCATCTGGCCACTCATACCGGTATATGCCGTGGAACTTGGTGCCGGAGGGGTCTTGGTGGGACTGATTATTGCCAGTTTTAATGTGTCACGGACCCTCTTCAATCCACTGGCGGGACGGCTTTCCGACAGGTGGGGGCGAAAGAAGTTCATGGTGGTCGGGCTATTTGTCTATGCCGGTGTTTCGGTGTTGTATGTTTTGCCTGCCCAGGCCGAAACGCTTATATTTGTTCGGGCTTTCCATGGTTTCGCATCCGTTCTTGTGGTTCCCATCGCCATGGCTCTTGCAGCTGATATTGCACCACCACAAAAACTCGGCCTGTATATGGGTACTCTGAATATGGCCGTTATGCTCGGTCTCGGTATCGGGCCTGTGCTTGGGGGCACGATCCGTGATCATTTTGGAATGAACGCTGCATTTTATGCCATGGGTCTCTTGGCACTTTTGACCTGTCTGCTGGTTATCATTTTTATACCCTCCGACAAACAGCGGCAGGGGGCAGGGGAAGGTCAAAAGCCTTATTCAATCAGAAAAATGTTAAGCCACCGCGTGGTTCTCGGAATTTTCCTGATGCGATTTTTGACTGCCTCAGGGCAGGGGGCGGTCTATACATTTTTGCCCATCCTGGCACTGCAGCTCAAACTGACAAGCTCACAGGTCGGTATCATTTTAGGGGCCAATATTTTTCTTATTGCATTTCTCCAGCGTGCATGTGGTGCTCTTGCAGACCGGGTCAATCCAAAGTATCTCATTATTATTGGCACGATAGCATCCGGGATGACGGTATTTGGGATGCCGTTTGTAGAGGGGTTTTTGATGATTCTTTTACTGAACATTCTCATGGGCATGGCCAACGGTGTTGCATTGCCCGGTGGGCTTGTTATCACCGGAAAACTTGGACGCACCATGGGTATGGCATCTCTCATGAGCGTGACCGACGCAGCCTGGAGCCTGGGTATGATTGTGTCCCCCATTCTTTCGGGCATCATTCTGGATGTTTTCGGCCTTTCCTATATTTTTGTCATTGGCAGTCTGTTGATATTCACCGGCGGTATTGTTGTGGCATTCTTTCTCAGGGATTATCAATCCTAAAAGGTATAGCCGATGGAGAAGTGAAATCTTCCGGCACTTTCATAGGACTGAGGGTTGAGTTTGTGCCCATAGGCCAACCCGACGGCCCCCACCGGCGTGACATACCGGAAACCGATTCCCGCTGAAGAGCGCACATTGCCGGATCGTTCCTTGTCTTTTGTGTCGTTGAGATACCCCGTGTCGTAAAAAAAGGAGAGCTCGAAATTTGAACCAAGATCGATTCTTGCCTCTGCATTTCCCAAAAACATCCGTTTCCCGCCCACAGGGTCATTGTCATGATCCACTAAAAGCTCGTTTTCTTTGAACCCCCGGACACTGGTCGTACCGCCCAGATAAAACAACTGATCATCCGATATTTTTGACTTGGAACCATAGGGGACTATTTTGCCGGCACTGCCGCGACCGGCAAGCGTCAATCGGTCAAGGGGTGTTATATACGCCCTCAAATCGAAACGCGGTTTGAAAAAATTATCCGAAGAGTCCTTTATCCCCTTGGACACACCGACCTCGAACAGCCAGAAAATACCTTCTTTTGGGTTAAAAAAATTGTCCCGGCTGTCAAATCTGATGGAAGGTGTCACCTTCAGGATCGTTCTGGGGTCATAGACATCGTCTTTATCCACATTGTTATTTCTGCGATACTGTTCCCGTCTCTCCAAATCGAAGCCAAGCCCCAGCTTGGTCTGTTTTTTCCATTTTCGTGAAAACTGCACATCGGTTCCCTTGCTCCTCGTGCCGAATTTCTGGTTAAAGGGTTCGCTGCGCTCAAAATGCACACCCGAATCAGCTGAAATTCGGGTACCCAGAAACCTGGGTTCGAAAAGTCGCGATTCCCCTTTATAACCTGTCTTACTGACTTCGCCACCGATTTTAAAATCCTTGTTGGACCCTAAAAAATTATGATCGCCAATGGTGCTGGTTGTGTATAAACCCTTTTCCGATGCATACCCGCCGGTCACTTCGAAGTAGAACGGTTTTTCTTCTTCCACTTCCGTGAAAAGATGAATGGTTTCGGATTCCTCCTTCAATCCTACGGGATAAAATGCAGCCGAGCGGAAGATATTCATGGAGCGGATGTTTTTCTGACCTTCAGTCATTTTTTTCAATGAAAACGGATCTCCGGGTTTCATGATCAATTCCCGGTCAAAGACTTTCTCCCTGGTGCGAAAATTTCCCACATAGAAGGTGTTGCCTTTTTCGACATATCCGTTCTGCTGTACCCGGTATACAACTTCGGCTTTTGTCTGGTCTTCATTGAGCGTTAGATCGCCTGACACTTGGACATAGGGATATCCTTTTTCGGAAACCAGCATGGCGATTTGTTTTTCATCGTTGTTGAGCCTACTGTGGCCAAAGGGCTCGCCTGTCTGAATCTGGAGAGCCTTTATGATCATTGCTTCCGGAACGGCCGTCAATCCTTCCAGTGTCACACCCGATACCCGCGTCTGTTTTCCTTCATGAATGGTGAGATCAATCACCACATCGCCTGGGCCCGGTGAAAAACGGATTGTTTTTTGCAGGTCAACAAGTAAATACCCGTTCCCGTGATACAGATTTTCCATGGCCAGAATATCTTCGTCGAGTATTTTCGCAACATATTGGCCGTCATGCATCCAGCCGGGAAGACGGGTCAGTGTCTGTTCTTTCAGTTCCTCTATGCTGAAGATTGTGTTGCCGCTGATATTGATTTCCCGAACAATGAAACGTATGCCCTCGTCAATAATAAAGCGGAGTTTTTTAACAGAGATGTTTTCTTCCATTGCTGCTTCGGTTTCCACTTTGACGGCTACCTCGGCATACCCTGCCTTGTGGTATTTTTCATTGATATTCCGGATGCTTTTTCTCAAACCCGTGCCACGCCGGTTTCCTGATTTAAAAAGAACGAGTTCCTTTTTAAGGGCTCTATTTCCAAAGGCCGTGTTGCCCACAAAAGAAACATCGTAACGATCCCCTTCATGGACGACTATCCGGATCTCGACTTCTCCTGTCTGCGGTCTTTTTTCCAGTTGATGGTCGATCACAACATCCGGAAATCCCTTAGCCCTGTAAAAGGCTGTTAATTTTTTCAGGTCCTCCAAAAATAATTTTTCAGAAAAATTTCCGGTTGTACTTCTCACGGATTTCATTTTCCATCTCAGCGTGGATGTCTGGAAAACTGTATTGCCTGTCATTTCGAACCGGTGCAGCCGATACGGCTGACCCTTTTCAATCAGAACGTCAAGAAAATAATGACTGTCTTCGGGGTTCCGGGCACTTTCGATCTTTATCTTCGGGTCGATATATCCGTACTGTCGATATAGTTCGGCAATCAACTGCGCTTGTTTGTCAACTTCTTCCGTGTCAAAGGTATCTCCGGGATAGATCGTCATGACATTGCGAATTTGTTTTTCAAACAGGGGATATATTCCCCGGATCCGGATATGTTTGATCAACCTGAAAGGTGTCACGGTGATAAGCAGTGCAAGAGCCGGTCTCGGTCATTTCAGTGTCCAGGTGAATCAATCGAAATCTTCGACAGGCCTTTAAGGCGTCTGCCAGACGCGTCACTTCGAAACTTGAAAATCGGTCTCCCTTCTTGATATAGGTTGAAGCAAGAGACTGTACCATATCAATCCATTGTTCTTCACTCCCGTAGAAATCTTTGACATGGATTCGGATATCCCCAATCAGAGAATTCTCGTATCGTGGTTCCGGGGGCGTCACCGCAGAAGCCTGTCCACAGACGGAAAGCAGAATCAGCAGCAACATGCTGCTAATAAATGCGGAACTCGATCCTGAAAATAATTTCACCACCGTAACTTCCTTCAATATCCTGAAACCCGCTCAGTAAAATAGTATTCGATAAGTTTGTATTCTGCGATCGCACGTTGATGATATCCGCCCCTTCCGGACCCGATGGAATACTTTATGGCCATCCGCTCGCTAAGGTCTTTTCCCACAATCACCCTAACGGTATTTGAATCACTCGTCGTTTCATCGTCGTCGGTATGGACTTCCAGGTAGTCCAATCCGGTAGACTCTTTGATGTCCCCTCCGAACGATGTCGTTAACAGATGTGCCAGAAGTGCTTCGGTAGATTCAGCATCGCTGCTACTTCCGCTTCTCATTTCATAGGTGGTTTTCCCGAAAACAAGTAGCGAAATAATATCTTCATCCTCCTCTGATGGTGTGGACGACAGTTCCAATACGAGCCTGTTCGGCGGCCCGTTCACCATCAGGGAGATTTGCCATTGTCGTATCTTTATACTGCCCACGATGTCGATCTCCGGTGCAGTTTTGTAGGGATTCAAAAAATTGACGATGCCTCTTTCGACGACAAAGGATTTGTTTTGAAAGCGAATGGTTCCCTCTTGAACCTTAGCCGCGCCGGTGATGACAGGGTCGTTCAACGTTCCGGAGAGGGCCAGATCGGGATGAATTTCCAGATAGGCGATGTCGTTGTCCACGATAAATGGCTCGCGATATTTCAGCCTGATATTGTATCTGATATTGTCGAAAAGAAAGGACTTCGTTTTTTCTCGTGGGCACTTCCACGGTCCGGGTTTGTTCTTTCATGCTCTCCAACAGACTCGTTTGTGACTTTTTTATAATATACGCCTTCTCGTATGACGATATCACCTTCTAAGAGGATGTTTTCCATGTTCCCGAAGCGGACAGATCCGTGTTGATCAAAATATCCATGGTCTCTGGAACTATGATGGGCATTTTATTGATTTTCAAGTCGAGTCGAATGCTGCCGGGGCGAAAATTTTCCAGCGCCACCTCTCCGTTGAACTGAAACCTCCCCGAATCGATCTTTCCAGTTATATTTTCGATCCACAGATGAGAAGACGTCAGTTTGAGTTTTCCATTTATTCCCTTAAAAGTGGGATCTATTTGCGGCAGAGTCGAACCCCACATCATGAAAAACAATTTCAGCAGACAAATCGGGTTCCGAGACTGTTCCTTTCATTTCGGCGTGAATGCCTATATCGCCCTTTATATCCGTGACATCCTTTAAAAACAACATGGCGGCCTCCGTCGGGACGTTACCATCAACCGTCAAATCAAAATAGCCGTCAAGCTTTCCGGACCCCTTTACCTTCAGCTGTCCTGATTCCAGGAAATTCAGATGAAATTCAGGAATTGACAGATGTTGATCTTTCAGGTTCCCCTGAATGCTGTTTGCATTACAAAAGATACGCCGCGATAGGTCAAAGACACGTTTGAAATGTCCAGAAAAGCTTCGCTTTTTTCAAGAGACGTCATGTTACCCTCGGCAACCATCTTTCCACTCAGCTTACCACCGAAGTCCTTTTTGCCCATGATGAGAAAAAACGGTGTGATGTTGGTGTCTGCAAAGATAAGATCGATGGAAAAATCCTTGTTCAGCAGGTGGTAAACAAGGTTGAGTTCAAAGGTTTGACGTCCCTTGATGGATAACTGGTTGTAACCAGCCCGAGTTGAAAATCGACATCATCCATTTTCTCATTGTTGACGAGTATCTCTTTGACATGGATATCGCCGTAAATGGATGGATCTTTTACGTTTCCTTCCCCCTAACGTGGAAATCCATTTTTCCTTCGACCATTCCATCTCCTTTATCTTGTCAATGCTGTCGAGCCGCAGACCGTTGAATGAAGATCCAAGGAATACCCCCGTCAAAACCGATCCAGCCGGATCCGTTTACGACACTTTCCGTTTCGAAAATTACCTGCAGAGGCTGTACATGCAGGCGATTGTCCTTCAGTTCAATATCCAGCGTCATCCTTTCCACAGACTGTCCCATAACATCCAGATGGTCCCCCTTGACAGACCCTTTCCCATGCAGGCGGGATACAGGGCCTTTGAGATGCGCTTCAAGGTAAAGATCCCCCTGGATGTCGGGATGTAATCTGCAATGGATACGGCGTCCCCTTTCAAATCCAGATTCAAAACAGGGTCTGCCAGCCGATTCCATGAATTGGGCTCAAAAACCTGTATGTCACCATTCAGAAAATATGAAGCGGTCTGGTTTTTCAGCCGGAATTGATCCAGAAGGATTTTCCCGTTAATAAACCGAAGGTTCGTGTCCACATCCCCCAAAAATGTTTTTTCATAGGCCACGTCTTTTCCGCTCAACACCGTCGAAGCCTGAAGCGAACGAACGTTTCCATCGCATGTGCATCTCCCCTTCAAAAGAGCCATTGACGGAGACGTCATCTAAAAAGTCACTGGCCTGCGTGTTGGCAATTTTCAAGCTTGCCTTGAGGGGCATGGTTTCGTGAAGCTGAAATTTTTCCTTGAACAATTGGATTGTTCCGTTTCCCTGGGCCTGCGTCCCCTGATTCTCAAGTTTCAAGGAGATAATCTTAAAAAGACCGTTTTGATCCAGGTTCGCCGCCAGATCGACATCCCCCAGGCGCAGACCGTTGAACTGCATTTTCTTTGCAGTTATTTCAAGCCCGATATCCGGTTGCTCCCAGGAACCGGACACATCTGTCTTTATGGCACAGGCCCCTGAATTTCCGGTCATACCGAGCAGGGACAGTGGATTTTCGATGTTTTCAGTGTCGGCGGTCAGTTGTCCCTGGATGTGAGCGGATGGCAGATCAAACACGCCACGGGCATTCAAACGGGTGCCTGCGGCAACGATCGCTACCTGTTTCGAATCGATGACGCCGGCTTCCATTTTTCCTGATGCCTGCATTTTCAGATCAATGGGGTGTTGCATCCCTTCCAGAAAGAATTTTTCCAGCACGGCATCCATGCTGGCGGATATCGACAGCGTGTTGAGGTCGATTCCTTCCCCTTTAAACGCTGTCGTAGAATTTAAAAAACCTTTGACACCATGGGTGTCTTTATCCAGGAAGGCGACATCGATATGTTTCAGACCTGCCTCCATGGCATAGCGGATTTTATGGGGATGTATCCGTGAAGAAACCAGGCCCTCCGGAAACACATCCTGCAGGTCTATATTGCCGGCAAGACTGATTTCACCTGTGCCTGCCAGGATCTCCAGTTGCTGCACCAGAAGCTGTCTGTTCTTCAAACGCAGGTCTGTATGCAATCCATCCACAGGATACCCTGCCAGAGAACCGCCACTGTAATTCAGACGCAGATCCGCGTCTGGATCACGCCAGTCGCCCTGAACGGTCAACACGCCGTTTGTTTTCCCCGAAAACACAGCCGGCAAGGGCAACAGGTTTTTCAATTCGGAAAGTGAAACATCAAAGGCCAGATCGAGATTCAAATTCGGATTGTGAAGTACCTGGCCCACCTCACCAGTCAATGCGATTTCTGCAAAATCGGTTTTGGCTTTGAATGCCACGGACGCGGACTGATCTTTCGTCAGCAGCACAGATAATGTGACAGGGCTGATTTTCAGGTGGCGTGTATCATATGCGAGGGCCGTGTCCTCAACCCTGATGTCGATCTGGCCTGCTTTTTTTAAAAGATCCGCTTTGGCCTGAACAGTTATCCGGTTCAGGTCCATTTGAAGATTGTCTGGTACGGAGGTGATGTTACAATCACCGTCTGTAATCCAGATTTTCTCTGCGATCACATTAAACGGGGTGCTCGACTGTTCCTGGGTCTGTACCTTTTTTACCGGCGGGGATGCGTTGAAGGCCTCGACGATATCCACAACCCCGTCTTTATCGATTTTAACCCGGATGTCCGGTTTTTTTAAGGTGATTGTTTCAATGACAAGGGTTCGGGTCAGAAGGGGCAAAAATGCGATATCCACCATCAGATACTCCAGGGCTGCAAGGCGGTTTCCCGGGGGGTTTTCGAGCGTCAGGTTCTGGAGGGCGATCCTGCCTTTCAGAAACGAAATATCATGACCGCCCACGGTCAGATTTCCGGCAATGGAAGCATTGATTTTATTCAAAAGGATATTTCGGAATTGATCGGTGTTGACAAAGATAGAGAGACTGACTGCCAATACAAGCAGGCATGATGCGAGAGCACCGATGGAAATTGAGTGTTTTTGACCTTGTTTTCATAAAAATAGTTGGATCTTCTCCCAAATTCGTTGGGAGAAAGGGTTCAAGGAGTCGAGGGTTCAAGGATTCAAGTGTTTGTTTTCCAGGGATTTGATCATCGCTTTTAGCATTCTCTGACATCCCCGAGCCCCTCTCTTAATTTGTGAGGTCAAACCGTATATTTCTTTTTTTGGGAAACACTTCGTTACGGTATATATATCCAAACAAAGCTTATACGCTTTTTCCCAGACTTTTAACTCTTTATAATTCTTAAGCATTTAGCTGATGCCTCACTTCATCTCACTTGAACCCTCTGGAATCCTTGAATCCTTAGCAACAATTGCCCTTGTCCATCTTTATTTACGTCTTTTAGGTGCAACGCGGTTTTTCATTTCCCTTTTATCAGAATCGGAATAAAATATATTTATCCCGAGATCTGTATGAATATTTTGAAAGGCCTTTCTGAATAGGCAACCTCAAAAGAGTGCTTGTCTGTCTGCTTGACAGATAACAATTCATTGATGATGAGGTCCGTTTCTTGTTTTGTCATTACAGGGAATTGATAGGGGTTATTTAAGTGTTTGAACTTGCCCTTTTTTCTGATATCTGTTTTCGATAAACTCTAAATGATTTTCCAACCGTTCCTTGATACGTTTGTTTGAATAGCCAACAATCCAGAAGGTTTTGGCATGATATTTTTTCTAAGATTGTGATCTATTTCATAACCGATACTATTGCGCCCGGCTGCCATGGCAGCATGCATTGTCGTCCCAATACCAAAAAACGGGTCCAAAACATTGTCGGCTTTTAACGGAAAACATGGTAATGAGTCGGTAGGGCAATTCAAACGGGTAGGCGGCACTTCGGTTCCTGGCGTTATTCTCGAGCAAGTTTTGAGATGTTCCTTTTAAGTCCATCCAGACATCAGAAAACCAAACATTTCTTTCTTCCCAAAAAAATGCGCTTTCCCGCCGAAGTTTCTTCTCTGCTTTGGTTTTGTATTCTTTTTTATTTCCTTTTCTAAGAATTAAAACGTATTCATGTTCAAGCGTAACATATGCCCCCGGAGGCATCATCCCGGATCCCATAAACTTATTAGGCGCATTGCTTTGTTTTCGCCATAGAATGGCTGGAAGAGCCGAGAAACCCATTCTTTGCACGGTGGCGTGGATTCTTGCGTGGTTTGTATAAAGAGCGAAGTGACCATTGATCGTTCTTGTTGCATCGCCAATATTGATACAGGCGATTCCACCCTGCTTTAAAACACGATATAGTTCATCCCACACGTTGTCGAGTTCCTGATGCATCAATTCAAATGCAAGCGGCCCATCTTTTTTCTTCAAGGCCTTGCCTATCTTTCCATTTTGACTTGTAAATAGCTGATCCCACATCTCGATCATCGGATAGGGAGGGGACGTGACAATTAAATCAATAGAACCATCGGCCAGTTCATTCATTTGTTTTGCGTTTTTGAAATATATTTTATGCGTTGTAATCATATTAACCTCAAATTAGATAAGAATATCTCACATCAATGTGGAATGATCAATATCGTTCAACATGAGAACCGGGTAAGTGATCACTTGATTCCCACCAGAAACCTATTGCCAATTTATCCTTGACATTGAACGCGTTGTGGAACCATGTTGATCATGTATGAACGGAGATAGTGAGTGCTAACCCTATGGCTTGGTGCGGCGTTATCGAACGAATCAAAAGGAATTTATAAAAACGGAGAGGTGCGAAATGAAGACAAGTAAAAAACGATTGAAAGGAAGAGACAAATGCGCGGCTTGAGCGGCAGGAACGTGCTGGTAACCGGTGGGGCCAGTGGCATAGGGCAGGCAACTGCAGCACGCTTTTTAAAGGAGGGTTGCAATGTTTGCATCCTCGATTGCAACGCTGAGGCACGAGCTCGGGTTGTGCAGGAGCTGCCAGGATTGACCGGGGTGATGGATGCGGACGTATCGATCCTGGAACAGGTACAGGCGGCATTCACCGAGGCGATAGATCGTATGGGATCGGTTGACGTGTTGATCAACAACGCCGGCATCAGCATCCGCCACGACTTCCTGGATATCACACCCGATGAATGGGACGCGGTGCTGGGTGTCAACCTGAAGGGGGTCTTCTATGTGGCGCAGACGGCAGCGCGGCACATGGTGAACAAGGGCTCTGGCGTGATTCTTAATACTGCCTCCACAGCCGGTTCCACCGGGTATCCGCACTACGCCGACTACAGCGCCAGCAAGGGGGGGGTGATCGCCTTGACTCATGCCATGGCGCTGGAACTTGCCCCCCTCGTCCGAGTGAACGCGATCTCTCCCGGGTACGTGCTCACCCCGATGCAGCGCGCCGAGTATTCAGACGCGATGCTGAACGCAGTGAACCAGAAGATACCGTTGGGGCGGCACGCGAAACCCGAGGAGATTGCTGCGCTGTTCGCTTTTCTGGCATCCGAGGACGCCGCATTTGCGACCGGCCAGGTTTATGTTATGGACGGTGCAGAAACCACCGGGGGCCTCTGCAGCCAATGGGCTCATGAGTAGTTTGCTGGACGTGGGCTGTGGTACAATTGTTCCCTGGAACATTATCGAAAGGGTAAATAATGAGATTAGAAGGAAAGGTAGCCTTAATAACTGGAGGGACCTCGGGAATCGGTAGTGCCACCGCCGTGCGTTTCGCACGCGAGGGTGCGGCGGTCGCTATTACCGGGCGCAATACCGAGCATGGGGAAAAGATGGTTTTATCTATCATGGAACATGGTGGCGAGGCCCTGTTCATTCGTTCTGATGTACGCTTTGCTGACGCGTGTCGCCGAGCGGTCGAACAGACCCTTGAGCGCTTCGGTAAGATCGATGTGTTGTTTAACAACGCCGGGGTATTTCATCCGAAAACCATCCCGGAATGCACGGAAGAGGAGTGGGATGAGACCATCGATTCCAGCCTCAAGGGCGCCTTTTTAATGTCGAAATATGTTCTGCCATCGATGATCGAGCGTGGCAGGGGGTCGATTATCCACACGAGCTCCGGCTGGGGAATACAGGGGGGCCACAAAGCAGCGGCATATTGTGCTGCCAAGGGAGGTCTGGTGGTGATGGCCAAGGCAATGGCAATCGATCATGGCCCCGACGGGATTCGCGTGAACTGCGTATGCCCCGGTGATGTGGATACGCCTATGCTTTACGACGATGCTGAAAAACGCGGCATGTCCTGGGATGCATACGCTGCTGAAGCTTCCGACCGGCCGCTGGGTCGTATAGGCAGGGTTGAGGAGATCGCAGAGGCCGTGTTGTTTCTGGCTTCCGACGAATCTTCTTTTGTGACCGGTGAGGCGCTGGTTGTAGACGGTGGAGGTATCGCCGGCTGAGTAAGCCGGTCCATAAGAACAAATGATTTGATCAATTCCGACGATTGGCCAGCACGGCATTCGCACAAAAAAAGAGCAATGAAAAATGAAATACATAAGGAATGTCAGATAAAATGTCGGACACAACAATCAACAGCATCGGAATGGAACTGGTTTTGATTCCATCGGGCTCCTTTAGAATGGGCGGAGACAAAAAGCTTGAACAGGCTGAGGACCATGAAACCCCACGGCACATGGTTAAAATCAGCAAACCATTTTTTATGGATAAATACCCGAAGTCACTCAAATGCAGTGGTCTGAGATTATGAATACTAATCCGAGTGAATTTATTGGGGACTTAAGACCAGTGGAAAGGGTTTCATGGAATGATGTGAAGATGTTTATCCAAAAGCTGAATACAAAAGAAGAAACAAATAAATATCGTCTTCCAACTGAAGCTGAATGGGAATATGCAGCAAGGGCAGGTTCAGAGAGTTCTTATACTTTTGGCAGTGATACGAATATATTGAGTCAATATGCCTGGTACAGAAAAAATTCAGGAGGCAAAACGCATCCAGTGGGTCAATTAGATTCAAATGCCTGGGGGCTCTATGACATGCATGGAAACGTCCATGAATGGTGTCAGGACTGGTTTGATAGAAACTATTATTCTCAAAGCGTCTCAAATGCCCCTTTAGGCCCTTCAGCAGGATTGGCCAAGACCCTGCGGGGGGGTGACTGGGGGAGTGAGGACTGGTATTGCCGGTCTGCATCCCGAAGCCTCAGTTCTCCAGACCGCCGCAGCAATCGGCTGGGTTTCCGTTTGGTCAGGATGACGTAACTGCACATTTTTGTCTTTTTTTATTGGGTCTCATTCAATTTGATTCCATCTCGCAGCACATCCGGCCTCAGGAGAGGTTCATCCCCCATCCACTGCGAAATGGCAATTAATGACTATGGCAGCTTCGATAGGGCATTATCCAAATCATCAATTAGATCTGAAATGTCTTCTATTCCAGCAGAGTAGCGAATCAGGCTTTCGGGTATCCCCATTTTCAATCTTTCTGCCTTGCTGCATTCTACATGGCTTGTTGTAGCCGGCGGGCCGACAATGGTTTCAACAGCACCAAGGTTGGCCGCAGAATGCGCATATTTTAAATTTTCGAGCACAATGCCAACCGCCTTAAAAGTATCCTCTTTGAGCATAAAACTGAGCATACCCCCAAATCCTTTCATCTGCGATTTTGCGATCAAATGCCCTTCATGGGTCTTCAAGCCGGGATAGAAAACCCGCTTTATTTTAGGGTGGGCGTCTAAATATTGGGATATTTCAAGTGCGTTTTGGTTTTGACGTTCAATTCTGAGTGCCAGTGTTTTCATGCCCCGCAGAAGAAGATAGGCAGACATGGGATCCAGGGTTGCACCATTGATTTCACGATAATGATAGATCTGTTTGATCAATTCTTTGTTGCCACAGACCACCCCCCCTAATGCATCGGCATGTCCTCCAAGGTACTTCGTTGCAGAGTGCAATACCAGGTCAGCACCCAGGTCAAGGGGCAGCTGATTAATGGGTGTGGCAAATGTATTATCAACCACAACAACGGCGCCATTGTTTTTTCCCGCTCTTGACAAACGGGCCAAATCGACAATTTTTATGGTCGGGTTGGTTGGGGTTTCCAAATACAGCAAATCACAACCCCTGGCTATCTCCTCTTCAATAGCCTCGTGATCTGTCGTGTCACACAGGGCTACCTTTACATTTATTCTGGGAAGAAATTCAGTGAAGATCTTGTTGGTCCCACCGTATGTATCCTTTACGGAGACCACTTTTTGATCGGGCAAGAGCAAGGCAAAAAGGGTACTGCTAATAATCCCCATGCCAGTCGAGGCACTGGTGGCCGCATCTGCCCCTTCAAGCTTGCATATTTTATTTTCAAAAACCTCAACAGTCGGATTGGTATTCCGGCTGTAAATGTGGCCTTTTCTTTCCCCCAATGCCACCTGCTGCCAATAATTGACATCTTTGTACCCAAAAGAGACACTGTGCACCACTGGTACTTGGGTTGCGTTCTGCATTAAATATTCTTCTTCGCCAGCCCAAACTGAACATGTCCCTTTTCCAGGAGATTGACGCTTCTTCATAAAACTGCCTCCTTAAAATACGCTAGTGCAACTCTATAGTATAACTCAGCCCTTAAAACCAGAGCCCTTTTTTCAATGTCAAATATTAGATGATGATAGGATGGTCTTATTTAAACCATGATTGAAAGAATAGGCGGAAGACAAACGGCTACGGAAAAAAGAGCATTTGTTCAATATATATGAATAAATCGGGAAATTTATAATCAATCCACGCTATCTAAATCATAAAACATTTTGTCCAAAAAAAATGGATCGTCGAAATGACGTTTGCCTACGAAGGCCACGGCATGACGGCCCCATTGGCGCATGGCTCCTGGAGAAAGGACACCCGTGGGCCAGAGGATAAAACGCTCCAACCTTTCACTCCCCGGTGCAATGCCGTACAGATTGAACATGCTCTTGCGATCGCCTCTTGAATAGGGAAGGCTTCGGAGTTGACCATAGTCTACAAGTGAATAAACCCCCATTGCGGGCGGCAGTTCTCGCGATAAGGGATAAAGGTGCTGAACGTAATGGGTTCGACTCTCCATGGCCACTGCCATAAAGTTCTTTGAAAGATTCACATCAGGTGCCTTTAGTATCAACGGCGATTCCGCGTAAACTATCTTTTCACGGGCCTGCAACCGATTTGTAGGGTAAGCCTTATAATAGCATCCGCAGTTATGAATCGTTTCGTAAGCAAGTGGTTCTCCATTATTGTCCAAAGTGACGCGGTAATTTAACCCATCAAATAAACCCCCATATATATCCAAAGCGCCCTTCTTGGGTCGCGAGGGAAACCAGATGATGTAGTTAAGTTGGGTAAGAATTTTTTTTCCGAAGCGTGTAAAAGAAAGCACGGTGTATGTAACGGATTTGTCTGTATTGACATCAAGAACACCTTTGTCAGTCCAGATGGGTGCTCCGATTCGATCATAATCGCCGTGGGTCTGGATTTCCCAGACCGGCGCATACATCCAAAAAAGAGCCTTCCGCTCCTTGGAAGAATACACAGGGATACCCAAGGTATCTCGCTTATTTGGATCGACGATTTGACGTACTGACGGGGTTTCGATTTTTTGAGCTGGAACGTAACGAATAGATCGCCAATTCACAGGAGGCTCAAGTGAAAAGCTTTTATGCACCGTTGCATGCCAATTTGACACCCCTTGAGAAACAAACAAACTGGTGAGCGGGTAAATGCCCAAAACCCTGCGAAGTGAAATATAATCATCGGGCACCGAAACACTTTTTCTCAATGCCTCCTGCTGTTTGATACTCTGAAAATCCGAGGCCTTCAGAAGGTCGCCGCATGTGGCAACCTTACTGAAAAGTCCGGTTCTGTTGTTCGCTGAGCCCAGTTCAGCCACAGCAAGATCAGGCAGGTTTGAAATTTCATATTGACGAGCATCCTGATCCAGCGTTTGCATTCGGTCCACCCATTCAGCAAAGGCAGCCTTGTTGTCAACCTCTTCGCGAAACGAGGCTATGAATCGATTAACTCTCAAGTATGGATATTTTTTTATCCGGAAAACACCCGGATCAATAACCCCGGCTTCCTCGGTTCTTTTATCAAGCGACGCAAAAAATTCCGCACAACTGCCGAGTGGCCCGTTTTGACCAATGCGATCTGATCGGGTAGACACCGGTACCATTGCGCAGCCACCCAATAAAGGGGCTAATAAAAAGAATGTGCATATGACCCGAAGAATTGAAGACCAGGATCTATCCATACTTTAATCCCTTTTATTTGTGCGTTCACGGTCATATCGACCTTTTAAATACAAGATGGTTTCCTGCTCCCAATGTGCCGTGTAGGATAAAAAATCTTTCATACCCCCCCTCCAGGGGTTGTTTGCCCAGAGGGAAACACCCCAAAAGTCGAAATAAGCCACCTGGGTAACCCGGGTTCCTTCTGTTATCGACTCCAGCTGTATATACCCATAATGGAATTTCTGCTGGCATTCTTTCGGATTCAAGAGAACAAAATCCAAGCGGTGTTTTTCCGGGAACACTGTGGTCTGCCACCTATAATATGCATCCGGACCATGGGAATACTTGTCTTCGGTAATAAACGTATTGTCATTTTGCAAAATGAAATTGTGCTCGCGAATAAATTTGTTTTTTACTAAAAAATCGTTGTCGAAATCTGTCTTGAATTTCCAGAATACATCGATTGGAACTGCAACAAGATAGACAAGTTTATACGCTTTACCCCCTCTCTTATCCGGGGTTATTTGAGAAATGAATACTTCGTTGTTTAGCAAACGTTTCTGTCCGGCCTGTGCATTATTCGAATAGGGAATAAATAAATGACAAAATAGGTGTGTCACCCAAAATATTATTGGTAAAATGATAAGTAAACGCCGGGTCAATTGCGTCAAAAACGGTTTCATGGAACGCATTGTAATTCTGGTCACCACCTTTCCACCACAGCTTGTGTCCTCCTTTTTCTTGCCGAGTCGGTGAATAATGGAGGGCATCATGTAAAAATGGGTTCGTTGAAAAACGGCTACCCAAGAATGATATAACAGCCGACGGTCGTCATCATCCATGGCCACGGCATTGACCGGGCATATCTCGGCGCAGGAACCGCAGCCGACGCATTCTTCCAGGGCCGTTTCCCTGATATAATAAACCGCCATCAACACATCCCGCTGTATTTTCCGGCGGGCGATGATGCCCACGTTCCAGCAGTAGTGCCCGCAGCAGTTGCAGGTGTGCTTCACCTCGCCCTGGGCATTGTCCACCATGTGGACCAGGCCCTCTTTTTCGCATGCCTTCATTATGGAAAACGCCTCGTCCGCCGACACCTGGCGGGCAAGTTTCCTGTCAATGACAAAATCAGCCATTTCATCATACTTGAAACAGACTTCCAGACTGTGATTGCAGTCCTTCCTCCCCAGGACCTTGGCCGTGGTCCGGCAGGGACAGTGGGCTAGGCCGATTTTATCCGCAGACTCAAGGATGTTACCGATCTGCTCCTGGGGCATGACACTCTGCTTTTCAACATCGATGGTCAGGCCGACCGGTGCATATTTGTAGGACTTGGTCGGCGATTTGCCGTAAACCTCCTGGGTAACGGGCACACTGAAATACTTCAACAGCAGCTTGGCCATCTCCGTGGACGTGTCTCCTTCAGGACCTCCCCACAAATAGGACTGCGGGATGCCGTAGCCCACCTGGTGCAGGGCATAGCCCATTTCGCCGGAAGGCATGGGCGCGGAATAGACCGCCCTTTTAGATGCCATGCCCACCAGCAATCGATCGGCCTCGGCTGAAGAGATACCGATTCTCCTTGCAATGGTGGCCGCATCCTCAACCTGCAGGGGCAAAAGATCCGTGGATATGCCCATGCCCACCCTTGCCTCCTCTGGGGTAAACATGGCCTGCAGGAGATCCAGCAGTTCCTGGCTGCCGGGGTAGCCCATGCTGAGTTTGTTGAGATGCCCGGCCAGTTTCTGATATATGGTTTCCATGTTTGTTAATCCTTTTCTGAATCTGTTAGATAGAGGCATAGACTATACACGATGGATTTGGTTAAAGTTTTAACTGAAATAAATATCACAATCCTCAAAGATAAACAAACCGGGAATAATCAAAAAGGGTAAAGAAGTTGGACCTTGGCTGTTTTTTTATTTCTTTTTGGATTTATTTTATTTTGACAAGGTCACATCCTCTGGAAAGTGGGATGAGTCTTTATCATTTTTGTCTATTTCATTACGATTTAATTTTTTTGGACACAGAATTGTTTTCGATTAACATCACCAAAACGATCAGAAATATGTTAAAAGCTATGCCCCGGATGCACTGGATCAACATAAGGCCCAGGAAATACGATTCCGTACCTCCGTAGAAGGCTCGGCATTTCATACAGTCGATTGTAAAGAGTAAAAAAGAAAGCCACCCCTCCATCGGCCTGGGTGAAACCGTTATGTTTGAATCCCGGTCCGTATCGGGCGCAGCGCTGGTTGAATAGGGCCGTGTCCTCCATTTGTCCGCATTCAAAAAAGATCATGAACATGAATCCGATCGTGTCCGATATAGCGGTTTTCACAGAGACGTGGACAGCGTGTATATTGAAGGAGGGCTGATAAAAGTGTTCATCAAAAGCAAGGGGCATCTCTGGTTAAATTTTGGGTGTGTCGGTAAGCTGGGTATGCCTGGTTGCATTCCGCTTTAAAATGAAGTATAATACCAGATATTGTGGTAGGTACTGAATAAAAGGGATTACTGCCAACAAAATCGCCGAGCTCGGCGGTACATCTTTGCGGACAGCCTACCGGGATCTTGACGACGTTCAACTGGCCGGCTTTACCCAGCTTCGTCAAATTATTTCAACCCACAAGGACTTGAAGAAAAAAATCGAAGTTGTAGAAAAACAACCGGAATCGGGGGTGACCTCAGCGGCAAAGTTGCCAAGGGGGTGCTGGTGTTGCATGGAAAGTGTACGCGCTGCGGTGAAGCTGTTGCACGTGTGATCGAGAATGAGAAATGAAATAGATCTGTAGATAAAGAAACTTATAATTCAAGGAGCGTCCCTGAATTACGATACGCTGAAAGCTGAACTGGAATCATTGAGTAGACCCATTTCAGGAAAAGAAATCTTCATGAATGATTCAGGCAAAATGTCGGACACAACAATCAACAGCATAGGGATGGAACTGGTTTTGATTCCATCGGGCAGCTTTAGAATGGGCGGGGACAAAAAACTTGAACAGGCTGAGGATCATGAAACCCCACGGCACGTTGTTAAAATCAGTAAAGCATTTTTTATGGGTAAATATGAAGTCACTCAAATGCAGTGGTCTGAGATTATGAATAATAATCCGAGTGAATTTATAGAAGACACAAGACCGGTGGAAAGGGTTTCATGGAATGATGTGAAAGTGTTTATCCAAAAGCTGAATGCTAAAGAAGAAACGAATAAATATCGTCTCCCAACTGAAGCTGAATGGGAATATGCGGCAAGGGCGGGTTCAGAGAGTTCTTATACTTTTGGCAGTGATACGAATATACTAAGCCAATATGCCTGGTACCGAAAAAATTCAGAAAGTAAAACACATCCAGTCGGCCAATTAAATCCGAATGCCTGGGGACTTTATGACATGCATGGAAACGTCCATGAATGGTGTCAGGACTGGTTTGATAGAAAATATTATTCTCAAAGCGCCTCAAATGCTCCTTTAGGCCCTTCAACAGGATTGGCCAAGACGCTGCGGGGGGGTGACTGGGGAAGTGAGGACTGGTACTGCCGGTGTGCGTCACGCAGCCTCAGTTCTCCGGACCGTCGCAGCAATCGACTGGGTTTCCGTTTGAGCAGGATGGCCTAACCAACACACCTCTGCATGGCCTGTAAAAATGACAATAAAATGTATTGATTTGACCCCATCTGACAAACCAGCGTGAACCCAACAAATCTGCCACACATATTAGCCTCTAATTATCTTTCACCATCTTTATTACGTACGTCACCCAACCACTGGTCAAAAATATCTTGGTACGCACCCAATTCAGTTTCACGTTTGCACTTTGGGCACACTACAATTTTCAGATCGTCTTGTTCCTTGATCCTTGCAATTCTGCCACAGAATATGCAGATGATCTTTTCACGCTCCATTAATCCTTTCCCTCGGCTTCCCAAAAACACTTACCCACCAGCAAGTTTTACTTTAAAACCTTGTTTCTGCAATTCGCTTTGAATCATCTGCCGGTGATCCCCTTGAATAATGATAATTCCGTCCTTAATCGAACCTCCAGTACCACACTGGGTTTTCAGCGTCTTAGCAATCTGTTTCAGGTCATCGGTCCCTTCCTGAAACCCTGAGATGGCGGTCACCGTTTTCCCTTTCCGACCTTTCGATTCTCTACTGATACGAATGATTCCGTCAAACTGTATATTATTCTGAAGTTTGGCTTTCTTCCTGTTGCAGGAACATTTTTGTGCAGCCTTTCCGCAATCAGGACAGATCCGTCCGGAGCCCGTAGAGTAGACCAAGCGAGAGTTATCTGACATTAACCCTCTCCCTCAACCTACCACTATATTTAAACGTCACAACACATCTCATGCTATACACGTAGAGTACCCATGTCATGGGAATACCTCCTATTTTGATATTGAGAGTCAGTTCAGGAAAGTTTTATAAGAATGCCAAAGATAACTTGTAATGTCAAGTATATACACCCTAAGCCTTGCTTTATCTGTTTGATTGTGCAATTATGCGTCTGCTTTAGTAGCTGCTCCAAATATTAAGAATACCGTCCTGTATTGTTAAGGGTTACAGGATCTACCAATAATGCAAGAATACTGAAATTCAAAAAAAATGAAAATGCCGATTGATTTGTGGTCGCTATATGCGCTCATGCTGAAAAGTCGTCTATTTGAAGAATCTGTCACCCAACTATGGAAAGACGGCTTAATCTCAGGTGAGATGCATCTTGGAACCGGTGAAGAAGCAATAATCGCTGGCGTCGTAGCACATTTAGGCGCCCATGACGCCATGGCGCTTGATCATCGTGGAACCGCAGCTCTGCTTATGCGCGGAGTAGATCCGATCCTTATTCTCCGAGAACTGCTTGGCAAACCGGACGGGTTGTGCGGCGGCATGGGCGGACACATGCATTTGTTCTCAAAACCTCATCTGGCAGCCTCCTCCGGTATTGTCGGGGCAGAAGGACCTACAGCGGCTGGCTTTGCTCTGGCAGCTCAGTATTTGCATCCAGGGGCGGTCACGGTTGCCTTTTTTGGCGAAGGCGCCATGAATCAAGGAATGCTGATGGAATCCATAAACCTGGCCGCCGCTTGGCGTTTACCCGTAGTGTTCGTATGCAAGGACGACTGCTGGTCCATAACTACCCAATCAGACACAGTCACTGGAGGGGATTTAAATGATCGCGCGGAGTGGTTGGGGGTACCAGGGGTTTGTGTAGATGGACGCGATGTAACCGAGGTATGGGAGGCCGCGCGCAAGGCGATCGCGCGCGCTCGGGCCGGTGAGGGACCGTTTTTTTTGCGCGCGCAGTGTGTACATTTCGAGGGACACTTTTTAGGCTACCAATTGATAAGAGCTGTGCGTAATCCTCTGCGTGAAATGCCGAAGATCACCATACCGCTCACGCAGTCTTTCTTGCGCACCTCGGGCGCGTCATTGCGTGAACGCGTGGGCGGGCTGAAATCAGTTCTCTCTGCTGTCTTATCAACACTGCGCGATCCACGCAGAGACCCAGATAGCGACCCTGTAAGGAGAACTCGCAGTGCTTTGCAATCAGACAGTACGCGTCTGCAGACGCTCGAAGATGACACCGAGCGCGAAACGGGTAATATCATCGCATTGGCCATGGAGGAGATGGTGGCGTCATGAAAAACATGTCCTTCACACAGGCGGTGGATGACGCGCTTTCTCAAGCCATGGCTGATGATCCGCGCATTGTTGTTTTCGGTGAAGATATTCCCTTGCTGCGACGAGACCTTCTTGTGCGTTTTGGGCCCAAACGTGTGAAGGGAACCCCAATCAGCGAGAGCGCCTTTTTAGGGGCAGGGGTGGCCGCCGCCATGGCTGGGTTACGTCCAGTTGTCGAAATATATATGGTTGATTTCCTCGGCGTGTGTATGGACGCTCTGCTCAACCATGCTGCGAAAGTGGAAGCGTTCTCCGGAGGCAAATGGACCGCGCCAGTTGTGGTGCGCGCGCCTTGCGGCGGTGGTTACGGTGATGGGGGACAACACGAACAATCCTTGTGGGGATGGCTGGGGCACATTCCAGGGCTAACGGTTATCGTTCCATCCACCCCTGCAGATGCGGGTGGCTTGATGTTGGCCGCTTTACAACATGACGGGCCAGTCATTTTTCTCGAACACAAATTACTGTCTGAATCCTGGCTGGAATTCTTGGGGTCAGGAGGCCGCCGAAATATCGAATATGACGTCCCCGCCGAAGGGACGCGTGGGCCCGTACCCCGTAAGTGGGAACCACTCCCCATTGGCAAAGCGGCGCTTAGACGTGAAGGCACCGACGTTACCGTGGTCAGTGTAGGCGTGGGAGTACACCGCGCCATGGAAGCAGCAGAGATTCTGGAAAAAGAGGAAATTTCAGCGGCGGTGCTGGACCTCAGAACTGTCGCCCCGCTCGACAAAACGACACTCTGTGAAATGGTTGCTCAGACAGGCCGCCTTCTTGTGGTAGACGAAGATTATGAAGGCTTTGGTCTCTCAGGTGAACTGGCGGCAGTTGTGTTGGAGGCAGATATTCCGGTCAAATATGCTCGCGTCTGCACCCAGACGACAATACCATATGCTCGAAGCATGGAAGATCACATACTGCCGAATGTTGAACGTATCAGAACAGCTATCATAGACCTTCTATAGCCGACTCGAAATACCTGCAACGTTAGGGTAAACCCTATAATTGCATAAACAACATGGCAAAGTATAGATAATGAGTTGTTCTTATATACAATGCGGATAAATTATTCGTCATGAGATTAATTCTGCGTTCATTTTAACCACTACATGTCCCCACCCACCACATGAAGGGCCTGTATCGAAATACCGCTCGTGTTGAACATTACCTCATTTGGATTCCGTCCGTTCAAAAGATTCTCGAAGAAAGCATTAAT
>CAWJIL010000002.1:0-282720 GCA_963842925.1 uncultured delta proteobacterium | reverse complement strand
TCAAGTGCTTAAAACGAAGATGGAATGAGCGGGATAAAAACAGCCCATACATTTTCACCAAGCCAAGTGGCGGTATATATACAAAGGATGACAAACCGATCCGTGAAATGATGGCGCGATTGTGTGAAAAGGCTGAGGTCAAGAAGTTCGGCTTCCATGCGATTCGACATCATGTGGCGATGATATTGGAGGATTCAGGTAAAGCAACACTCCGGGAGATCCAAAAAATGCTTCGGCATCAACGCCCGACAACCACCGACAAATACCTCGAAGGTCTGTCGCCGGCCATGGAAAAGGTTGCCGACATCCTTGATGAACCGAAAACATCCAACCTCAAAGTGGTCGACAAGCCATAATCCCCTTCCGCAAATCCTACCTGCTGAAACAACAGTCAAACAGAATTGGCAACCTTCTTTCGGCTGCCAGGCTTAAGGCGGGTCTGTCGCAAGCCCAGCTTGCCGAGAAACTTGGCATCCGCCAGAATATGGTCAGTGACTATGAAAGGGGCAAGCGTCGGCTTTCCCCATCAATGGCCAAACGTATTGCCAAGACGCTCAAATTTAAAGTTGATAGAATTTCACAGTGTTAGAAATCGGACAGGAAATTGACCGAGATTACCATCGGGTATTCTATAAAGGATAATATGCATGTGGGTATGCTGGATACACCTGGCAATGTACACTAAAACCGTTGCAACAACCCACAAATACAGCGTTCCGAACTTGGTCATTGCCCGTCTGATCTGCTATGCCGCAGCCATATTCTGGACTTCCTTTTTGATTTTATCCAGGGACGTGTCCTGGGCTACATCGAGATCATAGTCCATTTGAAGACCAAGCCAGAAGGATGCGGAGTTGCCGAAAAAGATCGATAGGCGCAGAGCGGTGTCTGCGGTGACGCTTCTTTTGCCATTCACAATTTCATTGACACGTCGAGGAGAGACACCGAGTTCTCTGCCAAGCTTGTTCTGGCTTATTTCCATGGGCTTGAGAAACTCTTCAAGCAAAATTTCGCCAGGATGAATTGGGGGTATTTTCCTTGCCTTCATTTTATCACCTCAATGATAATCAACAACGCATAACGTTATATGTCAAGAACGTTTTAGGGTGAAAAAAGTTTGCACCTGTCGAAACAATCCCAAAACATCAATTTTCGAAGCGCATTATAACGATTTTTATAACGATTTGATAAATCAGCCCACCAAAAAGAAAGGCCTCCCTTGTTCAACACTTAAAATTTGGGCGATGGTCTGCTTCTCATTTCACAAAATCGTGCACCCATCTCAATTTCGACTTAAAGAGATAATTTCTCATTAAAAGTTGACATTATATCTTAATTGGATTAATATATCTTTATTAATGAGAATATTTCTCCAAGGAAAAGAAAATGCTAATTAAGTTTACAATCAAAAACTGGATGTCGTTTCGGGAAAGTGCAACTTTTTCTATGGTGGCAAGCCGTGAACGCCAACATGGAGATCGTATTTCTCGGGTAAAAAAATATCAAATGCGCGTGTTGCCTGTCGCCGCTGTCTATGGCGGAAATGCATCAGGAAAAACCAATTTCTTCAAAGCGTTGAGTTTCGCAAAGAACCTTGTTTCCAAAGGAACTCAACCGGAAGGATTGATTCCGGTAGAACCCTGCCGTATAGATTCAAACGGTACAACTATGCCGAGCCGGTTTGTGTTTGAGTTGCTGATCAATGAAAAGGTATATGAATTTCGTTTTGCTGTAACACGCAAAGCGGTTCTTGAGGAAAAACTGACCGAAATTTCAAGTGTGAATGAGCGGGTACTATACGAAAGAATCGGCAAAGATATGTACTTTGAAAAGACATTAAAAAAAGATCAATTCTTAAATTTTGCCTTTCAAGGAACACGTGACAATCAGCTATTCCTAACAAACTCTGTAAATCAGAAGGTAAATAATTTTAAGGCAATATACGGATGGTTTCGGGATGATCTCGTTTTGATTGCACCGGATTCAAGGTTTGAGCCTTTTGAGCAATTCATTCAAGAAGACCACCCACTTTATGTTACCATGAATCAGATGCTTCCTAAGTTGGATACTGGGATAGCTCATTTAGGTGGTGAAGATGTACCCTTCGATAATTTGCCATTACCGGAGTCCTTAAGGGTGAAATTACAAGAAGATGTCACTGAGGGGAAAACGGTCCGGCTTCTCACAGATCCAATGGCTGAACGTTTTGCAATTACCCGTAAAGATGGAGAACTAACAGCTAAAAAATTGGTTACATATCATCAACAGCAAGACGGGCATGAGGTCAAATTTGAGATGCGCCAGGAGTCAGATGGTTCTCAGAGGGTTATCGACCTTCTTCCGGCATTTCTGTCAGCCGCGGCGACAGGCTCCTCAAAGGTTTACGTAATTGACGAGTTAGATCGAAGTCTTCATACTCTTCTGACCCAGCAACTGCTTGAAGGGTATCTTAGCTGTTGCGGGGCAGATACGCGTTCACAATTGCTGTTTACTACCCACGATGTGTTGTTGATGGATCAGAAACTGTTTCGCCGTGATGAAATGTGGATTGTGGAACGAACGCTTCAGGGAGAATCCTCCTTAGTACCGTTCAGTGAGTATAAAGATGTGCGCTATGATAAGGATATTCGAAAAAGTTATCTCCAGGGGCGTTTGGGAGGGATACCGCGCATTTTGATAAGCGGTGCATTCGTCGATACATGCACATCATCTGGAGAAAGCCACTAATGCGGCACAAAAAGCGACGAAAATTCAAACGGTCACTTGGGGCTCGCCGCTATCGGAAGATGTTTATTTTAGCCACGGAAGGGGCAAAGACGGAACCTCTCTATTTCAACATGTTCAACAATGGCAATACAGTGATCCATGTGAAGTGCCTTAAGGGAAATAAACAAAATTCCCCCGAACAGGTTCTCAAACGTATGAACGATTATTTAAAGGGCAATCGTTTAGAAAGTGGGGATGAGGCTTGGTTGATTGTAGATCGGGATCAGTGGCGTGAGGGTCAGATCAATCAGCTTCATGAATGGAGCCAGGCAAATATCCGTTACGGCTTTGCTGTTAGCAATCCTAAATTTGAATATTGGCTTTTGCTTCATTTTGAGGATGGCACAGGAATAAATAGTTCCAGGCAATGTACGGAGCACTTGAAGCGTCATTTGCCACATTTTGAAAAAGGGCATGTTGAGGTGAATAAGCTGCGGCCGGGGATTCACGATGCAACCAAGCGAGCCAGGTTGAAAGATACGCCACCCTGTGTTGATTGGCCCAAGATTACAGGTACAACTGTTTACCGCCTCGTAGAGAAATTAATACAAACGAATAACAGTTGACCGTTGATATACTCCAAGTCAAAATACACTGCTATTTCTATGGAGCGTATTCTCCATCATGGGGTCAAAATGGCGGGGTTGTTATCAATAATGAAACCCTCATGATATCTTTAAGCGTAAAAATCTTTGATAAGTCTGACTTATCTCCCCTTTTATCCTTGACCACAGGAATCAATGGATGCAGTTGCCACAACAATTCTCCACTCACTATCCCGAATAAACTAACCTCCCTATTTGAAAATCGAGAAGAAACAAAAAGCTATAAAACAAACTTGCTAACATTTTTATTGCACGATAACATTGATGATGTAAATGTGCAAAAAAATTGTAAACAGGATGCAATTATGGATCAGCTTGCAATCAGCTTTAAGCGCTACCCGTTGAAACAATCCCCAAACACCGATTTTCGAAGCGCATTATAACGATTTTTATAACGATTTGATAAATCAGCCCACCAAAAAGAAAGGCCTCCCTTGTTAAAAGGAGGCCTAACTTATTGAAATGGCGGAGAGAGAGGGATTCGAACCCTCGGTGGAAGTTTCCCCCCACACTCGCTTAGCAGGCGAGCGCCTTCAGCCGGCTCGGCCATCTCTCCGGGATGCCGATAAATCGGCATACATTTAGCTATTAGCTTCTAGCTGGTAGCTTTAAGATCTTAGCTTGTTTCGAAAGGAAGCAAGTTGCTTTACCAGACCATGGGATTTTTCTTCAATCTCTATGTTCTGTTTTTCCTCTATGTACCCGCATTGCGCCGCAATGTCAAAACCTGCGACCGTCTCATATACCGATCTGATGGATATGCCTAGAAACCGTGCGAATTCGATGTCTGAATTATCGGCAGATCCTTCAGCAATATTCAACAGTATCGAGTTTAGGGACCGCTGAATCTGGCTTGCCAGCCCTCTGTCTTCTTCCAGAATTTGGTTTTTAACGACATTCCGGCAGAATAAACAATAGGCTTTGCCTTCTATGTAGACTCGGAATTGTTTAAATCGGAATCTCATCAAAAGCTACCTGCCTGTATTATTACTGCTGCTACAAGCTAGCGGCCACAAGCCAAATGTGAAATTCAATCCCATTGAATTTCTTGGCGGAGGGAGTAGGATTCGAACCCACGGAGCTTTCGCTCAACGGTTTTCAAGACCGCCGCCTTCAACCACTCGGCCATCCCTCCCAACGTGAGTCGCATGGATATCATTTTGAAAAATCTGGGTCAATATTTTATTTGGATATTGACATGCCATTCGATATATGATTTCCGGAGTTCGTTGGTCCTGAACTGAAATAGTGGGCGGTTTCCCTGCAGCTTACTTCAAATGAGGTTTAAAGTTCTTCAATTACCCGTAATAAAACAGGTTTTATAATCCATGGGATCGAACATAATGATAAAAGGGGAAAACAAATGAAGCAAAAATACACCATACACAAAGATGCCGAGAGCAAGAGACTCATCATCAAGGAGTATGCAGAACTCGACAAGGAAATTCTATCTCTCCTCTGTGAAGAATCATATAAGGATGACCAGGTTGTATCCGCTATCCAAAAGGGCACGGATGCTCTTGTCAGGGTGTTGCGGACACGTAACATGTACCCACCCAGCGCTATTGTGAGCAGAATTGCAGCAGCGGTGGTGTCTCTCTATGATACCGGGAATGAACAACCCATCGATATAACGTTCGACGACAAGGAGCTCTTTGAAAAAGAGGCCACGACCGAAGAGCCGGAAGCGGTTATCGATGCGGATGAAGAGGATATTGACGATATTCTGGAAGAGGAAATCGATGATGTTTATGAAGACAAAAAACTGATCAAGGACTTGAAATCTTCTTTGAAAGTGGCTGATGATGACTCTGTCGATACAGAGGGTGATGTTTAACTAAGCCATATTCCCAACCCATCGGCATTTATTATCCCGCACGGCAGGTGCTAAACAACCGCATCATATTTTCCGGTACCATCGGCGACGCCATCTAAATAACCCAAAGGGTTCTTATCAAGTATTTCTCCTGTATACAAAAACCGGTTCCCTGTATTTCTTCGACAACGAAGTACTCATAAATAAAAGCATGATACGGCTTTGTTTGCGGCAACAACATTTCATCCGGGAACGTTGCGGACTGGCGCCACGCCTGATATCAGGGGCTGCTTTTGCCTTGACACACGGTATCATTTGCCGTAAGGATCGGAGATACCTGCCAGCAATGAATCAGATTTCCTGAAGAACGTCTCAGAAAATTTAACATCAAAAGCATCAGGAGGTGCCAATGGACAAGGAAAAGAGAGAGTTTTACGAGAGATTGGAGAAAAAGGGGGTCTCAAGGAGAGACTTCATGAAGTACTGTACATTCCTGACTGCGAGCATGGGGCTTTCATCCTCTTTTGTTCCCAAGGTTGCGGATGTCTTTGCTGCCCCCTCCCAACGGCCGCCCGTTGTGTGGCTCCATTTCGCAGAATGTACGGGATGTTCTGAAGCCATCTTGCGGTCCATGTATCCATTTATTGATGAACTCGTTCTCGAGGTGCTTTCTATTGAATACCATGAGACCATCATGGCGGCAGCCGGGCACCAGGCTGAAGAGGCGCTGCATGCTGCGGTGAAGAAGTATGAAGGTAAATTCATCTGCGTCGTTGAAGGCGGTATCGCAACCAAATTCGATGGTGGTTATGGGAAGGTGGGTGGAAGGACATTTCTGGAGATTGCCAAGGACATCGTGCCCAAGGCTGCTGCAACGATTGCTATAGGAACATGTGCCACCTATGGCGGCATACAGGCAGCCAAACCGAATCCGGGTGGCTATAAGGGTGTCGGCGATGCGCTTGGAATAAAAACCCTGAATATTCCCGGATGTCCACCTAACCCGATTAACTTTGTTGGAACGGTTGTGAATTATCTCCTGTTGGGCAAACTTCCTGCGCTGGACGATCTTGGCCGGCCCCTCTTTGCCTATGGAAAAACCATTCATGATCAATGCCCCAGAAGATCTCATTTTGAAAATGATGAATTTGTTGAAGAGTTCGGATCAGAAGAGGCAGCCCTGGGTTATTGCCTTTACAAACTTGGCTGCAGAGGACCCGAGACCTACAACAACTGTCCCATCGTCAAATTCAACGATGGTACGAGCTGGCCTATCGAAGCAGGTCATCCCTGCATCGGATGCAGTGAACCGGATTTCTGGGACACCATGAGCCCGTTTTATGAGGAAATGTAATTGAACGTGAATGATGCAAATTATCCTTTTAAGATAGAGGGAGGAAACATATGGGCAAGAGAATAACGATAGATCCAATTACAAGAATAGAGGGCCACCTTCGTATCGAAGTCGAGGTTGAGGGTGGTAAGGTCAAAAACGCCTGGAGCTCCGGCCAGATGTTCAGGGGCATCGAAATGATTCTTAAGGGACGAGACCCAAGGGATGCTCACCATTTTGTTCAACGTTCGTGCGGGGTCTGAACGTACACACATGCTTTGTCCTCGGTGAGGGCAGTCGAAGATGCCGTTGGCGTAAAGATACCGAATAATGCAAGACTTATCAGAAACCTGTTGCATGGCGCACAATTTCAGCACGATCACATTGTTCACTTCTATCATCTGCATGCACTGGACTGGGTCGATATCGTATCGGCCTTGAAAGCCGATCCAAAAGCCACTGCAACACTATCCGACAATGTCAGCAATGCTCCCTGGGGCGGAGCCAATTATTTTAGAAATGTCCAGCAGCGGCTGCAAACATTTGTCGACAGCGGTCAGTTGGGACCATTCACCAATGCATACTGGGGTCACCCGGCATATGTTCTGCCGCCGGAAGCCAACCTGATGGCGGCGGCGCATTATATCGAAGCCCTGCGGCTCCAGGCGAAGGCGGCCAGGATGCACGCCATTTTCGGCGCAAAGAATCCCCATTTGCAGTCTCTGGTGGTGGGTGGCGTAACCTCCGTCAAAGACCTGACACCTGACCGCATAGCAGAGTTCTTGTATATCACCAAGGAAACGCAATCCTTTGTCGAAAATGTCTATATCCCGGATCTTCTGGCGGTGGCATCTTTTTATAAGGACTGGGGGGCCATTGGCGGCTGCAAAAACTTTATGGCATGGGGTGAATTTCCCCAGGATGACAACGAGCCGGAAAGTCTGTTCATGCCCCGGGGTGTCATCATGAATCGTAATCTGGGCGGCATGCAGATGTCTGCCGAGGAAAAGGTGACCGAGCATGTTGCACGGGCATGGTACGAAGAGGGTGCTCCCAAGCATCCCTACGATGGTGAAACAAAGCCCTTGCAGGAAAATCCGAAATATCGGCCCGGCGGTGGCAAGTACTCCTGGTCCAAGGCCCCGAGGTATGAAGGGGAACCCTGTGAAGTCGGTCCCCTGGCAAGGGTTCTGGTAGCATACGGTTCCGGCAAAAAAGAGATCCAGACGCTCGTGGACAGCACCCTGCAGAAACTGGGTGTGCCTGTCCAGGCACTTTTTTCCACCCTGGGTAGAACGGCAGCCAGAGGTCTTGAGACGATCGCCATCGGCCAGGCCATGCCGGGCTGGGTTATGGAACTGGTGGAAAACCTGAAAGCGGGTGACACCAAGACTTACGAGCCGTGGGAAATGCCGGATTCCGGTCGCGGCGTCGGGCTCAACGATGTCCCCAGGGGATCCTTGGGGCACTGGATCGAGATCGAAAACAAGAAGATCAAGAACTATCAGTATGTCGTACCGTCCACATGGAATCTTGGGCCTCGGGACGACACCGGCAAATTGGGACCTGTCGAGGAAGCGCTTATTGGGACACCCATAGCAGACCCGGCACGGCCACTCGAGGTATTGAGAACCGTACACTCCTTTGATCCCTGTATCGCCTGCGGTGTGCATGTGATCGATCCAGAGTCAAACCAGGTGTATGACGTCAAGGTATTATAATTGAAACGCTCATTTTAGGTGAGATCATCTTTCCGGCTTCCCCGTCAAGGGGGAGCCGGAATATTTCCCCGACGTATTGCCTTCCAGATGAAACACATACCCGTATTGTCTTTTGCATCCTTTTCGGCGTATTTCAATTTGATGAGGTGGTATGGTTTGACTGGTAGCGAAAGATCTGGGTGAGAGATATTGTCAACAAAAACAGAGAAGTTGGAAGGGTCTGGCTTGAATTCACCACATATCATGATTCTGGGTGTCGGCTGCATTCTGTTTTCAGATGAAGGTTTTGGTATCCGGGTCATTGAAAAGCTTGAAGAAACATATACGTTTCCGGATAATGTTTCACTTGTGGACGGCGGTGTTTTAGGCGTCAACTTGCTGGGGGTTCTTTCACTGGCCGACCAGTTGATTGTCGTGGATGTCATCCGCAACAAGGGCAACCCGGGGGATGTGTACCGCTTGTCCGGCGACCAGATACCGGCACGTATCCGGGCCAAGAACTCGATTCACCAGGTTGATTTCCTAGAAGCCCTGACATTATGCCAGGCCCTGGACAAGATCCCCGAAACCGTCATCGTCGGTGTGGAGCCCCTTGACATCGAGACCCTCAGTATCGAACTGACGTCTGTGACAGCGGCCAAAGTGGCGCCCATGATCGATATGGTGTTGTCCGAACTGGATCGGCTCGATACCCCCTACGAAAAAAGGAAAGAGAAGTATGTGTCTGGCAATCCCATCTAAAATAGTCAAAATTGAAAACGGCATGGCAACCATCGATGTGGATGGTGTTCAAAGAAAAACAAGCCTCCTGCTGGTGGAGGATGCCGGTATTGGTGATTACGTGATCGTTCATGCGGGTTTTGCTCTCCATAAAATCGATGAAGCAGATGCCATGGAATCTCTGAGAATATTGAAAGAAGCGGCTTCTTTTTTTGATAGGAGTACCGAAGATAACATCGAGTCTTCTTCATAACATGCAAGGGGAACGTTCGGCCAGGGAAGCAAGAAGGCTCAGCGTTAAGGGAATCGTTCAGGGTGTCGGCTTCAGACCCTTTGTCTATCAGCTGGCAACGACACTCAAGCTGAAAGGCCAGGTGGCCAACACCTCCAATGGTGTCACCATCTTCCTGGAAGGCCCTCTCCATGACATCGAGTCCTTTTTACAAGATCTGACCACCCAAGCCCCTCCTCTGGCTCACATCACCCATGTGGGTGTCGAGCCCCTGGCCCCAAAGGGCTATGATAATTTTACCATCAGCCGAAGCCGGGAGGATACGCAGCGGTTTACCTTGATTTCACCTGATGTATCCGTCTGCAATGACTGTAAAAACGAGCTTTTCGATCCTGACGATCGGCGATATGGGTATCCTTTTATAAATTGCACCAACTGTGGCCCTCGATATACCATCATCGATGATATTCCCTATGACCGCCCCAAAACCTCCATGCGTCATTTCCGCATGTGCCCGGAGTGCCAGACCGAATATGATGATCCATTCAACCGTCGATTTCATGCCCAGCCCAATGCCTGCCCTGTCTGCGGACCCCAGGTGGCTCTTCATGATCGTGAGAAAAAAAAGATCGAAACCGAAAATGCCATAGAGACGACCATTTCCCTTTTAAAAGCCGGACATGTTGTTGCCGTAAAAGGCTTGGGCGGTTTTCACCTGGTGGTGGATGCAGAGAATCCGGCAGCAGTGGAAACCCTGAGACAACGAAAGCATCGGGAAGAAAAACCCCTGGCTGTGATGTCCGGGGATATTGAGAGTGTTCGACAATTTGCCCTGCTTGATCAGGAAAACGAAGTCTTGCTGCAATCCCGGCAGCGTCCCATTGTACTGCTGGAGAAAAAGAAGGACTATGCCCTGGCAGGGAGTGTTTCTCCAAAAAATTGCACAGTGGGGGTTATGCTGCCCTATACCCCTCTTCATTATCTGCTGGTGAAAGACCATTTTACGGCCCTTGTCATGACCAGCGGAAATTTAAGTGAAGAGCCCATTGCCATCGACAATACAGATGCCTTTGATCGTCTCCGGGACATTGCCGACTATTTTCTGGTACACGATCGGGATATTTACCTTAGAAGTGATGATTCGGTGCTTAGAATCGTGGACAACAAACAGCGATTTTTAAGACGTTCCAGGGGTTATGTCCCGGTTCCCATTTTTTTAAAAAAACGCCTTAAACCGATTCTTGCGTGCGGTGCGGAGCTTAAAAACACGGTATGTCTTACCAGAGAGACCCATGCCTTTTTAAGCCAGCACATCGGTGATCTTGAAAATCTGGCAACCTATGCGTTTTTTGAGATGACCATCGCGCATCTGAAACGGATATTGTCCATCGAACCGGAAATTATCGCTTACGACATGCACCCGAACTATCTGAGTACCCAGTATGCCACAGAACAGAGCCAGATGATGCAAATTGACGTTCAGCATCACCATGCGCATATTGTCAGCTGTATGGCTGAAAATCATGTTGAGGGGCCGGTCATCGGTCTGGCCTTTGATGGAACCGGGTATGGGAGTGATGGCAGCCTCTGGGGGGGGGAGATTCTGGTTGCACGTCTCGACAGGTTTGAAAGAGCGGCCCATCTTGCCTATACCCCCATGCCTGGTGGGGCAGCGGCCATAAAAGAGCCCTGGCGAATGGCGGTCAGTTATCTTTACGGGGCTTTTGGAAAAGATTTCATTAACCGCCGTCTGCCTTTCCTGGACAAATTGAATGAAAGCAAGCGCAACATCATGGTCGAGATGATCGAAAAAAATATCAACGCTCCCAGAACATCCAGTCTTGGGCGGTTTTTCGATGGTATCGCGGCCATGCTAGGCATACGCAGCCACGTGGTCTTCGAGGGGCAGGCTGCCATGGAGCTTGAGATGGTGGCGGAGGCATGGGCCGGTGATCACTACGAATATGCGTGGTCATCAGAAGAACCTGTCCAGGTGGATCCGCATCCCATCATCACCGGTGTTGTCAGGGATATTGAAAACGGTGTCCCATCATCCATCGTCAGTGGAAAATTTCATGCCACGCTCATGGCGATGTTCACGGATCTGTGTCAGGTCATCAGAAAAAAGACCGGTCTTTCCCAGGTGGCCCTCAGTGGGGGGTGTTTTCAAAATGCCACGCTTCTTGCAGGTCTTACAAGACGTCTCGGTGGCAAGGGCTTTCACGTGTTGACCCATGAAAGGGTACCGGCCAACGACGGGGGCATTGCCCTGGGGCAGGCCGTGATTGCCGATGCCATTGCCCGTCGTGTCGGATGAGGTTGTTTTGGTTTTTGGTCAGGCCCGGTGATAAAATACATGAGTCCTCGGGGAGGTTTCAACCGTTTTGGAGCGGGAGAGGTAATCAGCGACTTCAGCGCGCAAACTCATGCATAAGGCAGCCTAAAGAAAGAACAGTATTTTATAATGAAAGCAACACAATAGAAAAAAATACTGCTTGATTCTTCATGTAAGAGTAAGCCGGATGCGCTGTTCTTTCTCAACGCTGCCTAATACATTCAGACAGTGCCCGCTTTCGCTGCCGATCACCCCTCCCGCTCCAGCTAAGGGTTTGGTGGGACACTCGCTCTAAAAAGCGACAACGTCGCGTCATATATAATCGAACAAACGATTTTATTTCGTGCTTTCTTTATTTCGTGTTTTCGTGATTAAATAATAGTTGGTTTATTTTTGGAGCAACGACATGACAATAAAACATCTGGAAGAATACCGGGATGCGGATATCTCCCGGGGTCTTGTGGAAAAGATACGGGCCGCAAGTACCCGCAAGATCCGTCTGATGGAGGTGTGCGGGACCCATACGGTTTCTATTTTCAGGAGTGGTATCCGTAGCCTGCTGCCTGACACCATCTCCCTTCTCTCAGGCCCGGGGTGCCCGGTGTGCGTTACTGACCAGAAAGAAATCGATGCTTTTATTGCACTGGCCCGGTTTAAGGATGTGATTCTCACAACCTTTGGTGATCTTATGCGTGTTCCAGGCACCGAGACATCTCTTCAGAAGGAAAAAGCCGAGGGCTGTGACATCCGGGTGGTCTATTCCACCATCGACGCCATTGATCTCGCCGTAAAGTATCCGGAAAAAAAGATCGTTTTTCTGGGGGTTGGATTTGAGACCACGGCACCCACCATTGCCGCAGCCATCCAGACGGCTAAACAGATGAATTTGAACAATTTTAGTGTGTTCTCGGCCCACAAAACAGTTCCACCGGCACTTCAGGCTTTGATGTCCATGGAAAATGTCCGGGTTGACGGTTTTATTCTGCCCGGTCATGTTTCCGTGATCATCGGCCGGGACGCGTATAAGCCTTTTTTTGAGCAATTTCAAAACACCCTGTGCCATTGCAGGCTTCGAGCCGGCGGACATTCTTCAGGCTATCTTGCTGCTGGTGACGCAAATTGAAACGGCATCACCTGAACTGGCCAATGCCTATGGCAGGGCCGTGACCGACAAAGGAAACCCCACAGCCGAAAAATTGATGCAAGATACCTTTGAGATAAGGGATGTTGCCTGGCGC
Organism: uncultured delta proteobacterium; assembly: GCA_963842925.1. Taxonomy (GTDB): domain Bacteria; phylum Desulfobacterota; class Desulfobacteria; order Desulfobacterales; family B30-G6; genus B30-G6. The sequence goes on along the minus strand of CAWJIL010000002.1, from coordinate 269,954 downwards.
GGCATCGGGGTTATCCCCGGCAGCGGAATGAAAATCAATGCCGATCTTGGAGCATATGATGCGGAAAGGCAATTTGCCATTGAGATTCCTGCCTCTGAAGACCCCAAAGGATGTGCCTGCGGGGACATTCTCACCGGCATTAAACAGCCATTCGAGTGCCCGCTGTACAAAACGCGCTGTACGCCCATGGATCCGGTGGGCCCCTGTATGGTGTCCAGCGAGGGGACATGTGCAGCGTATTACCGGTACCACAGGTAATACACATGTAGCTTGTAGCTATTGGCCCGTAGCTTGTTTTTAAAGCGCAAGCCGGTAAATTGGAAAGGAGAAAAAGCAATTATCACGATAACACTAAATTTTTCGTGGTTTCGTACTTTCGTGTTTTCGTGATTTTTTTCGTGACAGAACGCATGCAAGCAAACACCTAAAACTTAAAACCTAAAACGTATTTCTATGAAACAAGACAAAATTTTACTCGACCATGGTGCGGGGGGCAAGATGTCGCATCAATTGACCATGGATATTCTACTGCCCGTCTTTGACAGCCCCTTGCTGGAAGGTCTTGATGACGGGGCGGTTTTTGAAGCAGGTGGTAAACGCCTGGCCTTTTCAACGGACACCTATACCGTGGACCCCATCTTTTTCCCGGGCGGTAATATCGGGGATCTGGCCATCAACGGGACCGTCAATGATATTGCCATGTGCGGCGCCGAGCCGCGCTATTTGAGTGTCGGGCTGATCCTTGAAGAGGGATTTCCCATTGCTGATTTAAAAGCCATTGTGCACCAGATGGGCATGTCTGCAAAGGCAGCGCAAGTAAGCGTTGTCACCGGAGACACCAAGGTGGTTCCCAAGGGGGCAGTGGACAAGATCTTTATCAATACCTCCGGTGTGGGCTTCCTCTTTGACGGTGTGGATGTGGCCTGTAAAAATGCGACGCCCGGCGATGTCATCATCCTCAGCGGCAGCATGGCCGATCATGGGGTGACGATTCTGGCAAAACGAGAAGGCCTGAGCTTTGATGTGAGTGTCAAGAGCGATTCAGCACCATTGAATCATCTGACCCGGCAGATGTTTGAATCCAGCCGGATGATTCACGTTCTGCGGGATCCCACCCGGGGCGGGGTGGCGACCTCCCTGAATGAAATTGCACAAACATCGGGTGTTGGGATCAAACTATTTGAAGACAACCTTCCCGTTAAACCCGAGGTGCTGGGTATGTGTGAACTTCTAGGACTTGACCCGCTGTATCTTGCCAACGAGGGAAAACTGCTGGCTTTTGTGAAGCCCGGGGATGCTGAGGCAGTTCTGTCCGTAATGAAGGAAAATCCGGTAGCCAGGGATGCCTGCATCATCGGAGAAGTGATTTCGGACCATCCCGGCCGGGTTATCATGCAGACACGTATTGGCGGGAGACGCATTGTGGATATGCTAGCAGGGGAACAACTGCCGCGCATATGCTGATGAATTGCGCATAATCGATCACCTTTTGTCCAATTTCTATGTCAGCCTCATATCGTCCTAATCGCTCAATATCCTGGATTAAATCAATTCCTTGAACTGACGAAATTGAATAATTTCCGCAAGCTTTGCACTTTACGAAGCTCTAGCCACAACGGGTTTCACTAACATCGAGCACGGTGATCCATATGCGCTTAAACACTAGACCTTGATTGCGCAGAATAAAAATCCGTGTTTTAACAGGGTCATTGGCAGATTTTCATTAACATGCGCTGATGTTAAGATGCCCTCATTGGCGCAAACAGCGCAAATCGCCATTGGATCACCCATTTCGCGTTGCTAAACTCAAGCATTAAGCAATAAGCTCTAAGCAGTTAGCTGCTTAAGGCTTACAGCTTATCGCTTACAGCTTCACAGAACAATGTTATGAAATTCAATAAGTAATGAAAATGATCATCATGCATACTGTTGCTGCTTTTCCTGACCGCCTGTGGCGGACAGAAGGAAGTGGTTTTTAACGGCACCACCATGGGAACGACTTACCAGATTAAAATTATTGCCGGATATTTTAAACGTACATCCGGGCTGAAAGAGAAGATTGAAAACCGCCTTCTGGCCATCAACCAGAGCATGTCAACCTATCTTCAGGACAGTGAAATCAGCCGTTTCAATGCCATCCGGGACACGCGAGAAAAGCTGGCCGTGTCAGATGACTTTCTTCAGGTCATGCTGGCGGCCAGAGACATATACGGGAAAACCGGGGGTGCCTGGGACGGCACCATTAAACCGCTGCTGAATCTCTGGGGTTTTGGCAACACCCGGCAGACCCGTCAGACGCCGGATGAAGCCGAAATCAAAAAGCAGATGCACTGGATTGGATTTCAGCACATCAACATCTTTCCGGAAGGCTATCTTCAAAAAAAGAAAATTACCCTTACGCTCGACCTGGCAAGTATTGCCAAAGGATATGCCGTAGATCAGGTCTCAGACTTGCTCCAGACATCTGGGATGGAAAATTTTCTGGTGGAAATCGGTGGGGAAGTGTTTGCCGCAGGATTTAGAAAAGATGGCCAGCCATGGCGCGTGGGGATCAACCAGCCTTCCACAAGTGCCTCAATCGCTGAGGTTTACCAGGTTGTGCCCCTCCACAACCGTGCCATGGCGACCAGTGGGGACTATCGAAATTATTTCGAAGACAACGGCAAGCGTTTTTCCCATATTATTGACCCCAGAACCGGTTATCCCGTAGACAACGGTGTCGTAAGTGTTTCCATCGTGGCGGACAGCTGTATGTTTGCAGACGGTCTGGCAACGGCCATTATGGTGATGGGACTCGAGCATGGAATGAGCTTGATCAATTCGTTAAAAGACGTAGAGGGGTTCATCATTGTTCGGAAAACCGACGAGACATATGCTCACTACCAATCAGATGGCTTTAAATTCTAAATCCGAATATCGAAATACGAAACAAATCCAAATAGTAAATGCTCAAATGATTCAAACACAGTGCTTGGACTTGTATCTCCAATGTCTTGTTTTGATCATTCGAATTTCGTGCTTCGGATTTAAGTAGCTACCGCCACCGGCATAGCCAAATATCTCTGACCTGAAAGGACCAGGGTTTAAATGCAGGAGTAAAATCGTTCTACGATTCTATTGACAGCCTTTTCAGTGTTACATATAAGTACTGAATAGAATCAAACCCATGAAAGACCTCTGATCATGCAGAAGCAACTGTTGAGCAGGTTCTCACCGCATCGGCTTGTCGAACGGGCCATAGAACACCCGGTAATTGCTATTTTGGTCATTTTAATTGCGACCGCTGCATTTGTCTGGCGTATTCCGACGCTTACATTCAAAACCTCCATATACGATCTGGTCATTGAAGATCTCCCGGCCACAAAACGATATGAAGCATTCAAGTCCCTTTTTGGATCGGATGAAATTATCCGGGTCGTCATCAAAAGTGACGGCATCTACCAGGGGAACACATTTAAAAAGATAACGGAATTGTCTGACGCAGCTGCAAATATTGCAGGTGTTCGAAGGGTGATCAGTCTGCCGGAAGTTAAAAAGGCGGTGGATTTTAGCGGGAAATGGGAGCTGAAAAAATTTTCTGACGTAATGAAGCATGTGGATCTGTTCAAAGAGAACCTTTTTTCAGACGATGGAAAAACAACTGTTTTGACCCTGGTTCTCAGCAATGACGCCGATCCGGAAGAGGTCATCGCCGCTGTCAATGAACTGATCGAATCTTCTCCCAAAACCCTCAGTCTTTATCAAATTGGGATGCCGCTGGTTTCCCAGGCCCTGGCGCAGTTGACCCAAAATGATTTTATCAGGCTGCCGCCCATCACGTTCATCCTGGTTGCTGTGGTGCTGTTGTGTCTGTACCGCAGGTTTATTTATGTCCTACTTCCCATGCTTTGTGTGACCTTTGCACTTGTCTGGAATTTTGGACTCATGTCCATGGTGGGCATCCCGCTTTCCATCCTGACCATGATCGTGCCTGTTTTTCTCATTGCTGTGGGAACGGCCTACTGCCTGCACATTGTTACGGAATACCGCGACCAGGTGCATTCCGCCAAAGACAGTAAAGACGCGGCCATCGCCACCTATGATACCATCACATTCCCGACGATTCTGGCGGTTCTGACAACGGTTGTGGGGCTGGGTTCTCTGCTCATCAGCCGCATAACCGCCATCCAGGCCTTTGCCATATCGGCCTGCTTGGGTATTATCAGCTTTCTCGTCCTTCTTTTGACCCTGATGCCGGCGCTCATGTCGCTGCTTCCCATGCCCAAGAAAAAAACCCGCTCGAATACTTCTGGCCCCAGTGTTTTGGATCGGATTATAGACGGCATCGTCAGCATTGATTTAAACTATCAGAAGATAACGTTTCCGGTGATCGGTATTCTGGTGCTGTTCTGTATTGTGGGCATCTTTAAAATACCGGTGGAAAGTAATCCCGTGGGGTATTTCAAGAAAGACACGGAAGTGAGCCGCAATTTTCACGATATCTATCAACACCTTTCCGGCAGCTTTCCCATCAATGTCACCATGGAGGGCGACAGTGAGGAGTATTTTCAAAAAGTGGAGAACATCGTCAAAATAGATACGATGCAGAAATATATCGACACCTTACCGGGTGTCGACAAGACCATTTCATTTGCCGACTACCTGAAGCTCGTAAACTATGCCGGCAATCAATTTAAACCTGAATATTACCGTTTGCCGGAAGAGGCCTGGGAACTGAGGATGCTCATCAACAGTTACAAAATGATGCTGGGCGAAGACATGCTGCTTCGGTTCATGACGCCGGATTTTTCGCAAGCCAATATTCTTCTTCTCACACACATTTCAAGCTCGAGGGTATTTCTCAAGGCAAAGAAGCAGATCCTCTCATATGCGGAAAATACCTTCCCCAAAGACGCCCGCTGGAATGTCACCGGCTTCGGGATGGTGATTTCCGAGAGCAGTCACCAGATTACCAGCGGGCAGGTCAAAAGCTTGTCCATTACCATGGTCATTGTTTTCGGTATCATGTTTCTGCTCTTTTTATCGATCAAGGTCGGACTGATTGCCATTGTTCCCAATCTATTTCCCATTGTCATCAATTTTGGCATCATGGGATGGTTCGGCGTGGAGCTTTCCATGTTTACCAGTCTGATTGCCAGTATCGCCATCGGTCTGGCAGTGGACGACACGATCCACTATCTGGTTCGTTACAACAGTGAGTTCAGAAAGGACTTGAATGACCGGCGCGCCCTCAAAGAGACCCTGCGTCATATTGGACGACCCATCATCTATACAACCCTGACCATCAGTATCGGGTTTTCGATCCTGGCCATGTCGGGTTTCAAACCCACGGCAATTTTTGGAACCATGATGGCCATCACCATGTTTTCGGCACTTGTGGGGGATCTCATCCTGTTGCCGTCTCTGCTGCTGCATGTGGAGCTGGTGACTTTGTGGGACCTGATGCGATTGAAGCTGGGTAAAGATCCGGAATTCGGCATCCCCCTGTTCAACGGCCTCTCCCGGACCCAGATTCATTATATTATTATGGCCGGGACCTTGAGGAAAATTCCTGCTGGGGAGGTGTTGTTTCGCAAGGGGGAACCGAGCGATTCCATGTGTGCCATTATCTCCGGGGCCATGGATGTGGTGGAACTTGAAAACGATGAAGAAGAAATGGGGGAACACGGGATATACAAACAGCTAAACCAGGCCGGAGAAGGTGATATTCTGGGTGAGATGGGTCTTTTGAGAGGTGTTCCCCGCTCTGCCACGGTCATCGCAACAGAACCCTGTGATTATCTGGAAATTAATCTGAAAATGATTAAACGGCTGCAGTGGCTTTATCCGCCGACAGCGAACCGCTTTTTTATGAACCTCATGACCATACTGTGTGACCGCATTGAAACCACTACCAGCAACTTTGCCTGCGAAAGTATCATAGATGATCTTACCGGCTGGTATAACCGGCGTGGCTTTGTCAATATACTTGAAACGGAACTTCATCGATCCCGGCGTTATCAGGAGCACCTTTCCCTGTGCCTCATGGGAATCGATCTCGAGGTGTCCGACAAAAGAATGAGTTTTGAAATCAAAGACAGGAATTTTCGATTGATCGGACAGACCCTTTCCACCTTGATTCGCAAAAGCGATTATCTCGGACGGCTTGACGCGGAAACCTTTGCGCTTCTCATGCCCCAAACATCCGCTTCAAAAGCGGAGCCTGTCTGCAATCGACTGCGAAACCTACTCCTGAATAAAAAGCTGGATACCGACGGCATTCGCCTGGGTGTCACGCTCGGTATTGTGGACTTCGATCATCAGTCCAAGGAGACAGCCCTTCAAATACTCAACCGGTCCAGAAAAGAGATAGAGGGCCAGAGAAAAGGTTGAGACCATATCGAGTGAGTGCCAAGCAATCCATGGTTTCCTCTCGAACTCTTTTAGCAGTTTAGACTGTTAGGCTGTTAGACCATTAGGCCGCTAACAGCCTAACAGTCTACAGCCTATAGCCTTGTTTTACCCTCGAATCCTTCCTTTTGCATATAGTTCCTATAAAAAAATAGCCATCACGAAAACACGAAATCTGAAAAACACGAAAAGTGTCATGGTCTTTTTCGTGTTTTCGTACTTTCGTGTTTTCGTGATAAAAGATCTTTCCCCTCTTTTTCGCATCCCCTCCTTTTAAATTTGAATCGCTCATCTTAGATACAAATGTTGCGTTCATACGATCGGGTGATTAATATATCACATTGTGGTAGATGCATGGTGTGTAAGCGACATGTTGTTTATGCAACGATAGGGTAGATTAAAAAAGTGAATGCAGCAAAAGAAAATAGCGCCTTAAGCGCATGTTTATTGAATGCGGAAGAGACGCAGGATATGCTCGACATGCGTTCTTTTCAGTTAAAGACACTCAATGATTTGAGCAAAGAACTGTTCGAGAGCGTTGATACAGAAACCATTATCAGGAAGTTTTTGCTCACAACCATGGGCAATTTCGGCGTGCTCAAAGGTTTTGTGCTTCTGGTGCCCCTGGATACCGAAAAAATCGATCATTTTGCATCGGTGGGAATTGAAGAAGCGGATGTAATCACATTGAGGCAGGGTTGCAGGCAGTGCGCTCTGCATGGAAAGCCACACAAGAAAACAGGTGACGAGATGCGGTGGGACTGCAAGCATGTTATTTCCCACGGTTTTGAGCTGGTTCTTCCCTTTGTGGTGGAAAAAAGCTTCCAGGGCCTTTTGGGCTTGGGTTCCAAACTCTCGGGTGACGCTTTTGCAGCCCATGAGAAAGAACTCATGGAAACACTGATCAACAATCTGGTTATCGCCATAAATAATGCGCAATCGTTTGAGAGTGTCTTGACCCTGAACCAGCGTCTCAACAAAAAAAATACCCACCTCGAAGAAACCCTCCAGGAATTAAGTGCCACCATAAAGAGGGTAGAACTATTGGAGAATATTAAGGATAATTTGAGCAAATTTGTGCCCATGACGGTCACCCATTTGATCGAAGCCTCTCCGGAGGGGTCGCTTCCAGAGAGCAAGGAACAGGATCTGTCGGTTCTTTTTCTGGACATTGCGGGTTACACAAAGCTATGTGAAAAATTCGACAGTACCAAAGTGAATCATATCGTTGAAAAGCATTTCTCGGTCTTCATGGATGCCATCCACAGCAACAACGGTGATGTCAACGAAACAGCAGGTGACGGTTTGATGGTGCTGTTTCTCAATGAAGACAAACAAAAAAACGCCCTGGATGCAGCGCGTACTGCATTGTCAATCCAGAAAGAGACCCGACGCATCGGGCACGAAATGCTTTCTCTTTACCGGCCGCTCGATATTCACATGGGAATTCACTCCGGCACCGCGCTCGTGGGGGCAGCTAAATTTAACAACATGGCAGGATCACGATGGACGTACACGGCCCGTGGGAAAATCGTGAATGTGGCCTCCCGGATCGGTTCTCTTGCAAGCGGCAGCAGCATTCTGATTTCTAAAGTGACCGCAGATCGTATATCCCGGCATAATTCCGTAAAGCCCATGGGTAAATTCAAGCTCAAAAATGTCAGCGATGAGATTGAAATTTTCAAGCTTCTGCCTACTTTCCGAAAAAAGCACAAGCGATTATAGTCAACCTAAGTTGAGCGTTTCATGAAATATTCGGGCCATGTTGAAATGCTATTTCCTTGACACCGAACCTTCCACAATAATATAGTCGCAATAATATCGTTCCTACGATTCTATTACGGATACACCTGTTCATATACGTCTTATTCGTCTGATTTCCGCATCCGAAGCTTTTACCATAATAATAGAATAGCACGCACACCTGTTCTCATAATAACGATTTCAATGGGGGGACTGCCATGAATCGTCCATTTTGTCATCTGTTTAAAGGCCTTTCAGAAATTCAGATTAAGCGTCTTGAAACCTTGATGGAAGAGATTTCTGTTAAAAAAGGTGAACGGCTTTTTCGTGAGGGGGAGGCAGCCGAGCTACTTTACTGCATCAAGCAGGGCGCAGTAGAGATGTTGACATCAATCGACGATCATATCGAGTTGCCCATCGCGATTTTGAGATCGGAAGGGGGCTATTTAGGCATGTCGTCTTTGGTTCCCCCATACATCTACAGTCTTTCCGCCAGAAGCTTTGAAGATAGTATCCTAACGGTCATCAAACGAAGCCGATTGATGGAGCAGATTAAAGATGACCCTGAAATGGGCTATTTCATCATGTCGAACCTCGCAAAAACGTTTCTGGACCGTCTTAAGGAGACGCGCCAGGAGGTTAGAATTCATTTTAAAACGCTTTTCAAGGTCATGCAATTTTAACTCGAAGCTATCTCAAAAAAAGGGTTTTGGTTCAAGTTCAAGGCGGTCCCGAACTTCAACCCGCAGGCATACTGTAGTATTTCGAGGAGTTGGAGCAAGGGACCAACACAGAAATTGGGGTAAAAAACTTTTTTGAGATAGCTTATAGTGCCCATCCACAAGTGGTCTTTTTCCGCGATATCGGCGTTGGACGCCATGATTTAACTCCTCAAAATAGCACGCTATTCCTCCGGGTTAAATCTGTCGTCCGCCTTGATCTCACGGAAAAATCCTCATTTCTGGACGGACACTAACTATGATGGACGCGTAAAAGGTAGAAATTAGACGGTTTCGTAAAAGGTTCAAATTCAAGACGTGAAAATTTTGTAATCATGAAGCCTGAAGAAGAAATCAAGCGACTTAAAGCTGCTTTAAAAGCCTCGGAGGCTGTTCAGGAAAAACTGGACAGGAACGTGTTTTATCTGAGAACGCTTTATGATGTGAGTCGTGATATTTATCACAGCATTGAGCCTGATAAAATCATACGAAATTTTCTACTCATGGCCATGGGGAATTTTGGAAGCAAGCGTGGATTTGTGGTGCTTTCTTCGGTATCTTCCAAAAAAATTGAATATTTTGAATCGCTTGGATACCTGGAAGCAGAACAGACCTCTGTGGTTGAAAAGATTGAAAAAATCTTTTCGTGGGAAAAATCCAATCCGTGGTTTGATCAATTATCAAATTTGCAGCAAAATGATCTGCTCCCCCCAAAAGCGGATTACTTTTCAATTTTTTTTGTCGAGGAAAAATGGCGCTGCTTTATCGGTTTGGGCGAAAAACTGGTGTGCCAGGAGTATAGCAGAGGCGACCAGGAGCTGATGGACACGCTGATCAACAACCTGATCGTTGCCCTGAAAAATGCCAAATCTTTTGAAGAAATCTGGTCGCTTAGCATGAATCTTCATGATAAGAACATTGAACTTGAAAAGACATTAGATCAGCTGAGAAATTCTATGAGAAAGGTTGAGATTCTTGAGAGTGTCAAAGAAAATTTGAGCAAATTCGTACCAATTACGGTTTCACGGATGATAGAACAATCTCCCACCGGGAAAAGCCTGGAACAAAAAAACCAGGATCTGTCGATCTTGTTTTTGGATATCGAAGGATATACGCGATTGTGCGAAAAACTCGGCGGTGACGAGGTAAATTCCATCATTGAAAAACATTTTTCTGTATTTATGGATGCCATTCACGCCAACAGCGGTGATGTCAACGAAACCGCCGGTGACGGGTTGATGGTTTTGTTTCTGGATGAAGACAAAAAGAAAAATGCCATGGATGCGGCCCGGACCGCACTGACAGTTAAAAAAGAAACCCAGCGTATTTTTCGCGAATTCGGCACGCTGTACAAACCGCTCGAGATAAACATGGGCATCCACTCGGGGACGGCTTTGGTGGGAGCGGCCAAGTTTGACAGCTATACCGGATCCCGATGGACGTACACAGCCAGGGGAGGGGTTGTCAATTTAGCTGCCCGTATCGGTGAAATGGCAACCAAGGGCGGTGTCCTGGTTTCAAGACGAACATCAGAAAGACTGGCGGATCGTTATCACACCAAAAGCCTGGGTCTGTTTAAATTGAAAAACATAGCCAAGGAAATTGAGATATTCAGATTAAATTAGAACACAACTTTCGGGATTCAGCGAACACGAAATGAATAATCCCCTGGCGCTTTGCGAACTCGCCGCAAGGGCTCCTAACATCAGCGCCGGTCATATGATTAACAGGCAGGGCTGCCAAATGACCGTGTTTTCATATTGGGTTGTTCATTGCCATGCGCTGATGTAAGGTGCCCTAAGCGGCTCAGACAGCGCAAATCGCCATTGGATCACCCATTTCGCTCTATCGATGGCGATAACCGAAAGTTGAGTAAAAATCAGTATCAAAAAAAGGAATTATGGTTTTCGAAAGGGAATTTCCATCCATGACCGAATCGACAACGGGTGAGTTTGACAATCTGTTTCAGCTGAAAACACTCTACGACGTCAGCAAGGAACTTTTTGAAGCAAAAGATACTAAAACAGTTCTGAAAAACTTTCTACTCACCATTCTCGGGTCCATGGGGGTGCTTGAGGGACTCATCGCTTTGTACGATAACCATTCGGGTCGCATCACACCTGTTATCGACAGGGGGTTTGACGAAGATGCAATGGCTGTGTTGAATCTGGCCTGCACCCAGTTTTTTACCACCAATGGTTTTCAAGACATCCACCATCCCTTTTTTGAAAAAAACACAGGCACTTTCCCGGAAACGATTAAATCGGTGATTCCTTTTGGTCTGGACAAAGAAACCAAGGGCGTTCTGCTTCTGGGAGATAAAATAAATACCAGGCATTTTGAAAAAAAAGACATCGACCTGCTGCTGACACTCACAAACCATCTCATCGTTGCTTTGCGAAACTCCCAGTTCATGCAGCGTATGGCGTCTCTCAACAAGGATCTGCAAAGAAAAAATCTGGAGCTGAAAAATGCATTTGAAGAGCTGGACCGGCGGGTCTATCATCTCAAGACCCTGAACGACATCAGCCGGGATATCTTCAGTACGGTGGAGTTCGAGGCCATCATCAATCATTTTTTGCTGATGATCATGGGCAACTTTGGGGTAATGCAGGGAGTTGTCATGATGACGTCCAGGGAAAGGGATGACATCACGTTTTTCAAGGCCATGGGATACGATGAAGAAGAAACATCCCTGTTAAAACGTGGCGCAAAACATCTCATTCGGCAAGACGCACTCGCTCATGAAGTGAACGGTCATTCCATCCTGGTGAATCCTGAGGAACTGGAACCGCTGGACATGTGTGCCCTGCCATTTAAGGTGACGGATGACTGTTGCGGGGTCATGGGACTGGGTGCCAAACTTATCGGCGAGCCCTTTAATGAAGACGATAAAGAACTCATGGGCACCCTTGTCAACAGCCTGGTGGTTTCCTTGAAAAATGCCCTCTCTTTTGAAAATATCAAACAACTCAACCAGGATCTTCTGGAAAAGAACACCCAGCTCGAAAAAGCGCTCAAGGAACTGAAAGCCGCCCTTAGAAAAGTTGAGCTTCTGGAGAGCATTAAGTCCAACTTGAGCAAATTTGTGCCCACGGCGGTGACCCGATTGGTGGAAAATGCTTCCTCATCCGAAATTCATGAAGCCCAGGAGCAGGATATATCTGTCCTGTTTCTGGATATCGAGGGCTACACGAAAATAACGGACGAGATCGGGGCCACCAATGTGAATACGTTGATTGAAAAATATTTTTCTGTTTTCATGGATGCCATCTACGCCAATGACGGGGATGTCGTCGAGACGGCGGGGGATGGGTTGATGGTCCTTTTTCTGGAGGCAGACGAAACAAAGCATGCCCTTCAAGCTGTACGGGCGGCTCAGACAATTATGGAAAAAGCATGCTCCATAAACGATGACTGCACCATGGATTCTCAACAATGTCTCGTGAATGTCGGGGTGGCCTCGGGTAAAGCCTTTGTGGGGGCGGCAAAATTCGAAAGTATCATCGGTTCGAGATGGACCTATACGACCCATGGAACCATCGTCAATGTTGCCGCCAGGCTTTGCGGAAAGGCCAAGGGCGGAGAAATCCTGCTGGCCAAAGAAACGGTTCAGCGGGCCAAAGATGTGTTTCAATTCTCATCACTGGGAAAATTTGCCCTTAAAAATTTAGCCGAGGATGTGGAAGTTTTTTCCCTAAGCGATTGAACGCAAAGCGGTTTGGCTTGTCGGTTCTTAATTTTAGGGATATTTAATGTGAATATTTCAAATTCTAAGAATATTGACTGCCAGAATATTTTTCGCATGCAGAGCGACAACGTCGCGATTCATAAAATCGTTACACGATTTTATTTTTGTTGACTTGTGGTTTTTCTTTTCTTAGCATAAGCCTTAAAATCATGTTTAATAAATGAATGAAAATCTTAGCTGAGCGGATGATGATAAATATATCGGAAAATCAAGCGGATAGCACGGTAGAAATCACATTGACCAGCCAGATTGGTTATGAACGCATTGCAATGGCATGCTCAGCATCTTTTGCAGAAATGTTCGGTTTTCCCAAAGACCGCATCGAAGACTTGAAGACCATTGTGGCGGAGGCATCCATTAATGCCATGCAGCACGGGAACAAGGGGCGGGTGGATGCAAAAGTCATTGTTTCCATGCTCTATCAAAACGACACCATTCGGGTGTGGGTAACCGACGAAGGTGATGGTATCAAACAAAGACCACCCAGTCCTGACATCGAAAAAATCATCGAGGCAGATGAGGCCTTGAGCGGTTTCGGTTTATTTTTAATTGAGCAGCTGGCTGATCAAGTGGCATTCAAACAAAGCGCAGATAAAGGCCATGTGGTTGAAATGGCTCTTAAAATGAAAGCGTAGGCTGAATATGCAAAACAAGAATGAAATAGCACTCGAAAAACACGGGCCCGTTGTCATTTTGAAAATACAGGGGGATATTACCTCCTTTTCCGAGCCCTTTCTCAACCAAGCCTACAAGGAAGCCAATGATCAGGGAACAAAAAAAATATTGCTCAATCTTGAAGAAGGTGCCTATATCAACAGTGGCGGCATTGCCGTCCTGATTCAGATTCTTGCCCAAACCAAAAAGAACAGCCAACAGATCAGCATTACGGGTCTGTCTGAGCATTTCAAAAAAATATTCAATATGGTGGGTATTACCAAATTTGCCGATATTCATAATGATGTTGAAGGTGCCATTGCCGCTATGTCCAAATGATCCAGCCTGAAGTCTGTTGACAATAACACCTCATTTACAGTTGAGCTTCCTTTTACATAGTATCCACTACAGAAAATAATAATTTCTTCGATTTTCGAAGTGCCCATATATTATGGGTGATAAATGTGTGAATTTTGGGGATTGCCAGAGGGGCTGTTTGCGAATACCATTATGCTTCCCTAAGTTGATCGACCGGAAATTATTTCTAAATCCCACGTTCTTAAAATTTGAACCAGAAGACATTTTGGAGATAGCTTCATGTTGGACGGATGAAATAGCCAGTCAAGCAGAGGGGTAACTCAAAATGAAAAATGAATCCGTGTTGGACGGGAAACGACTCTTGATCGTAGACGATGAGCCGGACGTCCTGGAAACCCTCACAGATATTCTGGACATGTGCCGGATTGACACGGCACCGACGTTTGAATTAGCTGAAAAATTTCTGTCAAGAAAAAGTTATGATGCCGCTGTGTTCGATATTATGGGTGTCGATGGGTACAAACTTCTGGAGATCGCCAACCAGAAAAACATTCCAGCCGTGATGCTCACCGCCCACGCTCTCTCACCGGAAAATCTGATCGCATCCATCAACAAAGGAGCGCGGGCCTATCTCCCCAAAGAAAGGATGATCGATATCGAATCCTTTCTTGTGGATTTGATGGATGCACCGGCGATTGAAAAAAAGAAAAAATCACATTGGTTTTCAAGGTTAAAGCCGGATTTTGACCAGACATTTGGAAAAGGGTGGCGGGAAAAAGACCGCCCATTCTGGCAGGAATTTGACAAAACATTGGTCCATTCCAAAGGAAGAGCTGGAGAACATATTGTAGTATTTAGGAAATTAAGTACATACCTGATTATGTAATCTATTTGCCATATGCTTAAATAATTGAGGATAAGCGCAAAGCTTAAAATATAACCTATTATTAATACACAATAAATTTATGTGACAGCAGGAGGCGGTTTGTGCATGCTTTTTGCATGTTATTTTTAGTGAATTTTAAAAACTGATTAAAGACCCTTTCAAGTGTCAACATGCTTCAAAATGATATCGAATAATATTCTCTTTTGAAGCACTAAACAAAAGAGTTCAAATAATTAGTTCCATTCGTTCTTGATTAAATAGCTAACTGATTTTACAATTGAACAAATAGTGGTCAGAATGTCTATGACCGGGCATACAGCTTTAATTTAGACCTGTGGTTAGATCCTCATTTGTTTACTACGAGCTATCTCAAAAAAAAATAAGGAATTGAATACGCGGTAGCATTAGAATGGAACTCATAAACAATGGAAGCGAATAAAGCCTATGATATCATTCTTGATGAACTCGTAAAAGTCCAAAACACTGTCATGCCTGCGAAGGCAGGCATCCAGTAAGAGTGATCAAATTCAGAGTTATTATAGCTTATTGAGAAGTTACATGAAAAACACATCAACAACCTTTGAAAGTGAAATAAGGAGGTACAAGATGAAAAAGAAGGAAAGGAGGGTAGAACAACGCTGGGGAAGAGTTTTTTACAAATTCTGTCTTTCCGCTCTATTCATAGTACTTTCTATTGGGCTCTGTTTGGGCATTTCCCCTGTGGCACACGCAATTGTCAGCAATGTCGTTTGATGGAAAGGATGATTTCGCTTACTTTGTGCCTTCATCCACAGGATCTTTTGATAAGTTAACCTTACAGGTTTGGGTGAAACCGGGTACCTTCGACCCGGCTTCTGAAACATTCGCCGCATGGATTCGTGGTGTTGATCAGCTGCCACCCGCGAATGGATATACAAAAACTAGCTACAGCAAATTTTTGTTGTATCAAAACAAGTCAGATTGGACCCAGTGGCGGTTTCAGCTTACTACCGATGAGGGATTTATTGATATCCCTGCTGGCGCAGAAGGTGTGGGTACTTTGCTCGATCAAGATGGTTGGTACCATATTGTTGTGACCTATGATGGCACGACAGTCAATCTCTATCAGGATAGCGAGTTGGTGGGTTCTGGTGGCATTACAGGTTCCGTCGGTGAGGTTCTTTCCATCTGGTTCGGCAGATGGGTAAAAGCCATACCGGGAAGTATTGGGGCGCCGGTAGTTCACGATGAGGCACTGGCGGCACCCGGATCAGAGCAATGGACTGAGTTTATGTGTGACCCGTCCTCCTTTAATCCATTGGCCTATTGGCCATTTAATTTTGATGCTCAGCTTGACCCGGATAAGCTTGATGATGATTCAGGTGATAATTTGTTGGTTTTAGGAGTCGCTCGTGACGGTGACAAGTATCAACCCCAATGGGAGGATGCAGACTATCTCCAGAACAGCGACAGTGATGGCGATGGTGTCCCGGACAACTGTGATGAATGCCCCGATGATCCGGATAATGATATTGATGGGGATGGCATATGCGGGGATCTGGATAATTGTCCTTATATTGCGAATGAAGATCAACTCGATACTGACATTGGAGGAGAAGATGGTGTCGGAGATGCCTGCGACAATTGTCCTACCCAATGGAATCCAAGAGAGGATTATTCAGATCCGGAACTCGAGTTTCCAGATTTGCAGCTCGACTCAGATTTAGATGGTCTTGGTGATGTGTGTGACAATTGTCCAGACATTGCCAATGCCTCTTCCCCTTTTGCCGGCACTATTGCCGGCACGTGTATGGCTGAGGATTATGAACTTAGATTGCCCTGCAGTCCACCAAATTGTGATCCATGTACTGTTGATGATGATTGTGGTGCAGGCGAATATTGTGACAATGATCAAGAGGATTACGACCTTGATGGTATTGGAGATGTATGTGATCAAATTCCAAACACACTTTTCTCTGACATCCCCAAAAGTAAGCAGACAGAAGCAGAGGAAGAGTTTATAGCGGATACCGATAGCGATGGCATTGACGATGAAACTGACAACTGTCCCATGGTATCGAATTCAAGCCAGGATGATGAGGATCAGGATGGTGTGGGCGATGCTTGTGACAACTGTCCTACTATTAATTATCCAAATCCAGGACAGGAGGATACAGATGGAGATGGCATCGGTAATGTTTGTGACAACTGCCAGGATATTATAAATCCCAACCAGGAAGATTTAGATGACGATGGTATCGGTGATGTCTGTGACTCAGATAAAGATGGAGATAATGCAATAAATGATTGTAACGATTATGACGCCACTGTACCGGGAACAACACCCCTAACAGACTGTGATCCTGGAAATGACCCGGGTTTGGTCATTGTTATGAGAGATGAAATTTATTCTGAATGGCTTCCAACAGCGGGTTCATCAGTTGAACTAAACTTGCGGTATAATGATGAAAACGGAAATTCTGTTGAGCCAATTCCGTACTCGACCTTCAACTGGGAAATAGACACGACCAATTATCCAGGAGCTTTTACCAATGATGTTTCAACAGATTCTGGGCCGGACTACAGCCTGACTACCCCGGGTGTCGGGCCTGATACAAACCAGCTTAACTGCCATGATTTTGGTGGGCGAGCTGTTATCACAGTTATCGCTGACAGCGGAGCAGCTCAGGCAACGCTAGTTGTCCCCTTGGACAACGACAATGATTTTCTGCCTGATAAGTGGGAAGCTTCAAATGGAGGTGATATTCCAAACGCAACATCGGATACCGAGAGCTTTGAATTCCAACCTGAAACAACTCCTGATGTTATTTTCTTTGGAGATGGTTTGACGGCTATTGAAGAGTTCAGGGGCGTGGTCATCGATAGTAATAATCCAAGTGCTTCATTTGTTCGTCTCTCTCCAAATGAAAAGGATTTGTTTATTTCAGGAATAGGATTTGATGCAATTTCCGATTTCACAGGCCCTATTGATTTTGCTCAACTTATGGAGCCGCCCAACTGTCTGACAAAAGCTGGCTTGGCAGTACATATCGTAAATTTCGACCCCAATGATTTAGCTAATTCTCCATTTAAGGACAACAATTTGGATGTGGTGGTTGTCGAGCATGACCCAGGGGCATATCCTGGCCTTGATGGGCATATCAATCACGAAGGCAATAAATTCTGGCCATATGACAGTATGGGGCGAAGTTACATTGGAACGGCAGACGCGTACGGGTCTGATATTAATTATACCAAGTCCTATCACCTATCCTGGAAATATTATTTTACGGATAATACCTACGTGGATTGGCTAGGAGACGGTTGGAATCCACCTTACGAGGATTCAAACGATGATGGTATACTCAAAAATCAGGAGGATACCGGTGATGACGGCTGGAGCTCCGATCACGCTTTTCCGGATTCATATTACCAGGATGAAACCAATTACGATTTGGGTTTGAATCCTAATAATCCAAATAATATTCTTGGAAACTGGGTGACCTTGGGTGAATTTGACTCAAATCCAATGGAGGTTTTGAGAAGCGTGGTGCTGCATGAAATCGTTCACTCTATTGGTGTCGCATTGCATTGTGACAATGCCGCATGTGTAATGAATAATTATAAAATAGATTTTGTAGTAGATGAAATAGGAGATTACTGTAAGGCTAAAATCCAGATTCACAACGATTAGTAAAGGGAGAGAAAAAATGGCCAAAAAAAAATATTTCACCTTAAGCGCAACGGCACTTTTCTGTCTTTTCCTCCTGTGCGTAACACCTGTGGTGTCTGCGGAAATAACTGCTTCAATTAGAGTGAACGCTCCTGAATATGAGGCAGGCGAGGAATTAAAAATACCCACCGAAATCATCATACACGTTCCATGGCCGGGAATATGGGTTGACGATCATTTTTACCAAAAGAAATTTGAATGGCTGCTGGAAGTAAAAGACTCCACTGGGAAAGGATATCCCCCTCAGGATCCAGAATTTGGGGCCGTTGATCAAAAACCAATACCTCCTGTAAAATCAAAAGTGTGGCTGAAGGGAGGTGCGTATGAGGGAGACATCAAAGAATATAAAGTCGTTCTACCCAATTTGAGGGATTATTATTATATTGATGGTGGTGGTGGGGGTGTATTTAGCATACAATTCGTTAGTTCCATAACTGTTTATGGCACTAACGAGCTGGCTCCTGGCAATCTTGAAGAGAAAACAGTCAGGTCAAACATAGAAAACTTCATAGTGTTTGAGGTTATGGAACTGGATATCGATATCAATCCGAATCCCATGTTTTTATCAAGGTTACCCAATTGGGCAACATGTTACATATATTTTCCGACTGATTCCGAATTTGGTCCATCTAATGTGGATATGGCTACCGTTGACTTATGGTTAATAAATCCAGACAGCGGTGCTAAAGAGTTCATTACCACTGCAGATTGGGGGGATATACAAGGTGACCAGATGATGATCAAATTTCCCGGACCGGATATCAGACAACTGCTTGAGCTTTATCCATATACCGTGGACCTGGAGGTGACGGGATCTCTTAGTGAGTACACCAAGTTCAGCGGGCAGGATACAATTAAGGTGAAGAATTGATAGAAACCAAGGTGAAAGTTAACATATAGAAATTTTGTATGATTTCAGCTATAAAACATAAAAATAAAAGGGAGGATAAAATTATGCTAAATAAATTTAATAAGAGTATTTTGGCAACGACGTTGATTTTGGGATTAATCCTGCTGTTATTGCCAGTTGCAGTTATTGCAGGAGGATTTCCAGAGCAGTTATGCCCACTTGGTTTTCAAACAAGTAAAACCAGTGGCCCTTCAATTACAATGAATCTAACAGTAATCAAAGATATTTCAGTACAGGTAGATGTTAAATGTTCAGGAGGAAAAGGGGAAATCAATACTGGCTATGATTTATTTGATTCACTTTTAACTACAATTAATGGTCACTATGGTCCAGGAATTGACTTTGATGATTTGACTGCTGAACATTTCCTGGGACTTGATTTGCTTTTAGGATTTTTTCTTGATTACGATTTGGGCGAGTGTGAATTTTGTACTGGTAGCGAAGGTTGTTCGTATACTGTCCAAACTGCACCCTATCTTTATCACATAGATGAGGAAACAATTGAACTCAAATTAAATTTAAAAGTTAGAGATTATACATGCAACTAATAAGGAATTATGATAGGTTAGCTGGTAAAATTGAATGAGTTTTTTTGTTTTAGCAAATACCTATATTAAGACTGAAACATTAATAGATGGATGGGCTCAATATTAATTAGAAACATAGAAGACTTGATATAAATTAGTTGCTATAGAAAAACTCACTGGTCTAACTTTATTTGTTGACTGGTGGGTTTTTTTTGGAATTTTGACGAAGTTTATTTAATTAATGTCATAGGTTAGAAATAGAGCCCTCTATTTTTACGATCAATTCATGAATCCGTGAGTTCTTGCGGCAACAAATAACATTTCAATAACCGTTGGATTAGTCATTTGGAGGAACGTGAAAAGAGGCCTGACCGCTCCCACTCTTATTTTCTACGGAATTACCGCCCTCATGGTGGCTATGACCGTCTTCCCTCTTGTCAGTGCCGTCTCCTGGGTAAATAAACCATTCCCGGGTTTTCTTGTATACCCCTTTCCCAATATTGGCTCCTTTGGCAACCGGGACTGGTCCGGTTATGCGGAGGGGATCAAATTCATGGATCGGATTGTTTCCATGGACGGCCAATCTGTTCAAGACGGCCGTGAAGTGATTTCATATGTCAGCAAAAAACAATCTGGAGACCTGATACATTATGTTGTTGAATCTCAAGGTGTTAAAAAAGACATTTCCATACCCGTGGATATTTTTGATCTAAAGGATTTTTCACTTGTTTTTCTCGCAACCTATATTTTTGGTGTGGCAGTCTATTTGTTGGGATTTATTGTATGGTTCCTCAAGCCGAACACACGTTCGAGCTGGGTGTTTTTAATATCGTGTTTTACACTTGGCACATATGTGGGCACGGGATTTGAAATACAGTCCTCATATTATTTCGTTTATATTCATTACCTGATCATTCCCATTGTACCGGCAGCCTTGTTCCACCTTTTTTCCATCTTTCCTGATAAAAAAAAGATACTATTGCGTTTTCCATTGCTTGAATATGCCATCTACATTCCTGCGGGCATCATTTCGGCTGCCTATCTTCTGTTTCTTTTTACCTATCCAGCCGGTGAAACTCAAACATGGATCCCACATCCTCAGGTGATCACCCCTTTGAACCGACTTTTTTTTCTTGGGTGCACTATTCTGTTTATTGGATTTCTGATCCATTCCCTATTTAGAGCATCAGAGGCGATGGCTCGCCTGAGAGCGCGAATAATGGTTTTTGGGATCGGTGTTGCTTTTTTACCCACAGTGATTGTCATGACGGTTGTCATGTTTCTCAAAATAACATTTCCATGGAATTTGATGGTGTTTGTCGGGTTTTTATTTCCTGCTTCAATAGCGTACTCAATCGTGAAGCATAATCTCTTTGATGCCGATGAGATAATTAAACGAACGGTTGGATATTTTGTGGTTACAGCTGTTGTTATTGGCATGTATGCCTCGGTGACGGTGTTATTTAACGTTTTTTTTGGCCAATATCAGATTGCACAGTCACAAGTTTTTCCGGTGATATTTACACTGGGTGTCATCCTTGTCTTCAACCCCCTCAGAAACCGTATCCAGGCTCTGGTTGATCGGATATTCTTCCGGAAAGAATATGATTATGGGGCAGTTGTCGACAAAATCAGTGGCGCCATGAGTTCCCTTCTGGATTTGTCTCAAATCTTAAAACAAATGACGCAAACCTTTGTTGAAGACATGTTTGTGAACACGACTTCGATTTTGCTTGTAAGTTCAGACGGCCAGAAGTATGAGGTTTTTGTCGCCGATGGCCAGAGAAAACAGGATGTTGAGAAAAAAACACTTAATCTGAATGACTCCATGATTACGATATTGGAACAGGAAAAGAAGGAACTAACCCGTTATGACATCATTGAAGATCCAAAATATCAGGATGTCTCCGAGGCTTGTTTAGCGGATTTTGAGTCCTTGTCTTCAAGCCTGATCATTCCGTTCATTTTTCAAGATAAATTGATTGGACTATTAAGCCTCGGTGAAAAGAAATCCGGGAAGTTTTACAATCGTGAAGATGTTGAACTGCTTCGAACTGTAGCAAATCAAGGCGCGGTAGCCATTGAAAATGCAAGGTTGTTTCAGGAAAATCTTGAAAAGCAGAGAATGGAAGAGGAACTCAACATCGCAAGAGACCTGCAAATGAGCATGCTGCCCATCGGATGCCCTGAAATAAACGGGTTTCAAATTGCAGCCAGCTCTACACCTGCCAGGGAGGTGGGCGGGGACTTCTATGACTTCATTGAAATGGATGAAGGTGCTTTTGGACTCGTTGTTGCGGATGTTACAGGTAAGAGTGTATCGGGTGCTCTGGTTATGTCTTCATCTCGAAGTGTTTTTAGGATGCTTTCGGAAGAAAAACGTCCCATCGGGGATATCATGACAAGGGCCAATCGGAGACTTAAGAGAGATATCAAGACCGGAATGTTTGTGGCACTTTTGTATGTTGTATTGGATCCTAAAGAGCGGAGCTTGAGACTGTGCAGCGCCGGCCAAACTCAGCCGATATATTACTCTTCTCAATCAGGAGAAGCGACGTTAATTGAAACGCAGGGAGATAATTTTCCACTTGGCATTCTCGATGACACTGACTATCAGGAAACCAAACTAATCGTCGAACCCGGGGATAAGGTACTTTTCTATACGGACGGCATCGTAGAGGCGATGAACGAAAAAGAAGAGCTTTTTGGATTTGACAGACTGTTGGCGGCAGTGAGAGACTTAGGCACTGAATCTGCCGATAACTTGCACGAGAAAATTTTAATGAAGGTGAATGCGTTTGTAAAAGGAGCCCCGCAACATGATGACCTGACCGTTATTGTGGTGAGTGCGGAAAAGTGATTTTTGGCAGAAGCAACATGTCGAGCACTTTATTTTCTTTATCTGGTTCCTTCCTATCTGCGATTCTTTTGATTCTATCCTTCCCACCTTACAATCTGAATTTATTAATTTGGATCGCTGTTGTACCGTTATTGGTTGCTATTTCAGGGCAAAGTGCCAAAGCGGGTTTTCTTTTGGCACTTATATGTCTGACCATTACATTTGCAGTTGTTTTCAGCTATGTACTAATGATTCACGGTTATCGTCCGATGCATCATATCCTTTTATCCGTTTACTTAGGACTGGTTGGATCTGTATTTGGCTGGGCATATGGGTTTATCTGGACACGGCTGGGAGGAATTTTCAGCCTGTATTCGGCACCTTTCATATGGACTTTTCTGGAATACTTACGTTTGAATTTTGGCTTTTTGGCATTTCCGTGGGGGATGCTTGCCCACACGCAGTACGAAGTGTTACCGCTTATTCAAATGGCCTCAATAGCTGGGGTATATGGGGTCAGTTTTCTAATACTAATGGTGAACACATCGATATCAGGTATTATACTAGTGTTTTTGAATAAAGCCGATCTGGGGCCCCTAAGGCTGAATCACAAGCCTCAACCGAAAGGCACCCTGATCTTCGTTGTGGTATCCACCATTTTTCTTACTGCTTCAATCTTCTATGGAAACAGGGAAATTGCTTCAAAAACGAATGGGAAACCAGTTAAGCTGTCAATTGTACAGGGGAATATCAGGCAGATTGATAAATGGAACCCTAATTATGCAGCAAAAATCATGAAAATTTATAATGACCTGACGATGGAAGCTTCGAAAGAAAGGCCGGAGCTTATCATATGGCCTGAAACAGCGACGCCCAAATCAATTACGATAGATAAATCAACGCGGGCTCAGGTAAACAAAATTGCAAAGGGCGCTGGGACAAATCTTTTGATAGGAAGCTCGGAGCATCAAAAGTTCAGAGCAAAAAATGATAAGGGCCTTAAATTTTATAACTCGGCTTTTCTTATCGATTCGTCTAATATGAATCGACATCAACGATACGAAAAAATCCGTCTTTTTCCTTTCGGCGAATATCTTCCTTTTACGAACACTATCCCTTGGTCTTTCATCAATGTTCCTGAGGTGAACAACTTTGTTCCTGGCAAGAAATTTACCGTTTTCGAATGCCCTGACTTTCGATTTGGTGTGACCATTTGCTGGGAGGTTCTCTTTCCCGATACGGTCAGATCGTTTGTAAAAAATGGTGCCCAGTTTATTATCAATATTAGCAACGAAGCTTGGTTCGGTGAAAATGTAGGACCTTACCATATGGTGATGGCATCTGTGTTCCGGGCTGTAGAAAATCAGGTCTACGTTGTTCGCTGTGCTAACACAGGTGTTTCTTGCTTTATTGATCCAAACGGACGAATTGTAGAACGTGTGAAAGATGCTTTCGGAAAGGACATCTTTGTAAAAGGGATATTAACCGAAACAGTAATTCCACAAGACACGAGCACTATATACATGCGTTACGGCGACTTGCTGATATGGATCTGTTTTGGAGTCTTGGTTGTAATGTTAGGCGTTGCGGGGTACAGGCAATTTGCTGGTTTTGATAAAACCGTCTAAAAAGGGATAAAAAAACCTTTTATCCTGGTATTTTCAAAGCTCGTCTGAGATGGGACTTGTAGTTCTCAGCATCAGATTCCAAAATGTGGGCAAGGTAGGTCATGGAACGGTCGATGGCTTCATGGTAAAAGTCCGCGTCGATATCCCAGCGAACCCTGAAGTGATTCTGATAAAAACGGTTCACACTGTCCAGCTGGGTTATTAGACGCGCGTTCATCCGGTCATAGAAAATGGGGACGTTCGTGCAGAACGTGCTTGACGACTGATATTCAATATGGGACAACCATAATATGCCGAGATTAGCAAGATTGGATGCGCCTGGCGTGTTGCACCATGGAGAAAAAGGGGACATCCTATAACCCCCGAGTCAATATAAAAATGTAGAATTTATTTATCGTATAATATCAAATAAATAAGTAACGTACTGTTTTCAGGGCTCAACTCGCCTTATAGCATTTTATGCAAAATTCGGCGATTCTCTCACTACTGCGAACCCGTCTCTGATCGTTACATTTATCCGGCCTTACCTATACAGCAGCGCCGATCATCCCTTATCCAGAGTCTTAAGTTCAGTGAGAGGCCCAGGATTGTCCCTCCAGAGGTCATCTTGCCCCGACGTTCGTGCACGGGCTCTCTCGCCGAAAGTAGTAAATTGATTAAGCGTAAAAGGGGACGTTCGTGCAGAACGTGCTTAACGACTGATGTTCAATATGAGACATATATAATATGCCGAGATTAGCAAGATTGGATGCGCCAGGCGTATTGCACCATGTAATGGGCCGGGGTATCGAGCGAAAAAAAATATGTTTCAAAACGTAACCATTGCTTAACTTCGGAATGTAGATTGCGCTATTCCGGAAAAATTGTCATTAAACCCTAACCAATAGCATTAGCGGTTCAAACATATATAATGCAGGCCTGCGCCCCGATGCCCCTTCAAGTTTGACAAGGAGACCACGATCAGCCAGGGCTTTAGCAAATTTCACTGCGGTCGAGTATGGAATGCCACTTGTACTGGTGAATTTGTTATTTCTGAATACTGGGTTTGTAAAAACAAAATCTAATGTATTAACACTCCATTTGGATGACAGCACCTTACTAAACTCAATTTTCATTTCTTCATACAATTCATGGATTTTTTCTGTGATACTTAGATTTCGTATTGCTTGCCGTTCAATTGCCTTTAGAAAAAAATCAATCCAATTCGTCCAATCCCCACCAGCTGAAACATCCCTCATAGTATCAACATAGATAGTTTTATTTTCTTCAAGGTAGCTGCTTATATAGAAATGAGGGGCTGAAATAATGCCTGTTGCCCACATCTGCAATGTAATAAGCATTCTACCAATTCGTCCATTCCCATCCTCAAACGGGTGTAATGCTTCAAATTCAAGGTGGGACAATGCTATTTTTATCAATGCCTGGTGGGTAGATTTTTCAATATAACTGAATAAAATATCGAGGCCATCCAGCAATTTTTCTGGGCTAATCGGGACAAATAAAATGTTTCTTTTGGTTCTATCGGCTATGTAATTTTGTTCAATCTTGAATTTTCCAGGAGATTTAGATGCCCCCCTACCAAATGACAACAGCTTTTGATGTATTGCTTTTATCAACCATTGAGACAATGGGCGTCCATCTTCAATTTCTTTCTGGGCTGCTTTAAGTGCCCGTTGATATAATAGCGTTTCTATCACTTCTGATCTAACTTTTGATTTGCTATCATCTTCTTCTCCATATTCGGCTTCATAGCGAAGAATTTCATCCATTGTACTTACCGTGCCTTCCATTCTGGATGATATCACGGCTTCTTGATTGCGAAGAGGGGTTAAAAATATTTCACTATCATGCATATTCTTAAGCATTTGATCAAAACGGGCAACAGCGTCAATCGCCCTTGCTAGTGGCTCAATCATTCTTTCATAGTCCAATTGCCCAGGTGGAAATCTGTCATAATGATACTTGACAGCATTATCAAAATTTAACTGTTGCATTAAAATAGACATTTCACACCCCTTTGTCGCTCATATTTATCAAAATAATAATATCAAAGATTTTTGTTGTCAATATTTATTAAATTATAATAGTCAAAGCACTTTGTCTATAGCGTTCCAAAATCAACATAGTTTGACGCTCTTTTTTTGCAATTTTTAAGCGTCAAATACTTTTGACGCTCAAAGAACAATATCAAAAATTATTGACTCTTATTGTTGGGCTAGTTATAGAGGCTACATTGAAAAAGGGGACGTTCGTGCAGAAAGTGCTTGAAGAATGATGTTCAATATGGGACATACATAATATGCCGAGATTAGCAAGATTGGATGCGCCTGGCGTGTTGCACCATGTCATGGGCCGGGGCATCGAGCGAAAAAAAATATTTTATAGCGATATAGATCGCAATGATTTTATAGACCGCTTGGCATCACTGGCTATAGATGGAGCGATGGAAATCTATGCCTGGGTTTTGATGCCGAATCATTTTCATCTGCTTTGTAAGACAAAAAATCTACCTTTGGCCTCTATCATGCGCAGATTGCTCACCGGCTATGTTGTAAATTTTAACAAGCGTCATAAAAGATACGGACATTTATTTCAAAATCGCTATAAATCCATTGTTTGTCAGGAGGATGTTTATCTCAAAGAGCTGGTTCGATATATTCACCTGAATCTTTTGCGGGCGGGTCTTGTGAAAGATATGAAGGCGCTGAATCGAAATCCCTGGTCTGGTCACTCAGCACTTACCGGTAAAATTAAGAGGAAGTGGCAGAACACGGCGTATGTGCTGTCTTTTTTTAATAGATCCGGCAATTTAAGAAAGAATTATCTGCAATACGTTAAAGAAGGTATTGATCAGGGCCGCAGGCCGGAATTGGTGGGCGGAGGATTAATCCGGAGTATGGGCGGCTGGTCCGCGGTTCTCGCTATGCGCAGGCGTGGTGCAAAAGAGGTGGCTGACCAGCGGATACTGGGTGATGGAGATTTTGTCAAACAGGTCATATCGGGTCTTGATGATCTTGTTAAAAAGAACTTAAGGCTGTCCGGACAGCGCATAGATATGAAAGTGCTTGCCGAAAAAGTGGCTGAAAAGTACAATGTTTCTATTGGTGAACTTCGGTCAGGAGGTCGAAGAAGGGCGGTTGTGCAAGCCAGGCGTGCCATGTCATGGATTGGTGTTAGAGAACTCGGTTATTCCGGGGCTGATGTTGCGAGGTATCTTGGTGTTACCAACTCTTGTGTGACACGCTTGATATCTGCAGGACGAATGCCGGATATCGATGACATCGATTTAGAGTTGTGAATGTTCTGCACGAACGTATTGCCGCACAGAGTTCCTTACAACTATTAACCTGGCAACTAAATAGCTCAATGTGTCATGCCGGATCCGCGATCAGGTCGGGGACAAGCTTGATAAGCCTGCCCCGGTAAGTAGCTAGCCGGGGGCATCCATTGTTTTTCTGGATTCCCGCCTGCGCGGGAATGACAGCCTTAACATATTTAATTGCCGGAGTAATAACATGCAAAAACAATTTTACGTTTACATCCTCGCCAGTCGGCGCAATGGAACATTGTACACAGGCATGACGTCAAACCTGGTGAAACGCGCATGGCAGCACAGAAATGGTGAAATGGATGGTTTTACAAAGAAATATGGGGTTAAGCGCTTGGTTTACTATGAAATGTACCAGAATGCAGAAAGTGCAATTATGCGTGAAAAGCAAATCAAAAAATGGAACCGGCAATGGAAACTGCGTTTGATTGAAAAAGACAATCCCCAATGGAATGATCTCTACGAGTTGATTGTTTGAATAGTAGCGGCACCGGGATAGGCATCCAATGTGACGCTTCAGTCGAAGACCTGACCACCTTTGTCATACCCGCGAAGGCGGGTATCCAGAAAGGAATTTGCCGAAAGCTCTGGATGCCCGCCCCGGCCCATGATCATACCGGGGCAGGCCCTACGCGGGCATGACGTTGAATGGATCGGGTTTTAGGATGTCCCGTATTATATTATTAGATTGGAGTCCCTCCTACACGCCCCTATTCCAGCCATCGAAGAAAAATTCCAGCGGATGCGATATGATAAATCCGGGAATCGACTTTCATTTGCAGGTAAACACCATCAGGCTTTACAACCTGTACTACTTTTTGACAATTGAGAAGCTTCGAAAAACGCTGTAAGGCGATCGTCTTGCTTTTTTGTTATCCTTGACTCCTGGGCATCTATTAACCTATACCTAAATTGAGTGTTCCAAATTAGGTATAGTTACACTGCTTGTGAAAGTAACAGCGACTGCTAATCCGGAGAAAATTTATGCCATCCCGCCGTCTGGTGAAAGCGATTCTGTTTGGTCTGCTCATCGGAATATTAGGGCTGTTGGGTGGGTTTTCCCAGACAATTTCCAGGCTCGATGAAAATTCGGGTCTGGGCCTGCTGTTCAAGCTGCGCGGTCAGCGTAAGGCCCCGCCCGATGTGGTGGTGGTCAGCATCGACAAGGAATCTTCGGACGAACTGGGTCTGCCCAACAATCCGGACAAGTGGCCCCGCTCCATCCATGCGCGTCTGGCACCCATACTGGCCAAGGCCGGTGCGGCGGTGGTGGCCTTTGACGTCCACTTTATCGAGCCGCGGGTGCCGGAAGACGACAATATGTTTGCCGAAGCCCTGGAAAATGCCGGCAACGTGGTCCTGTGCGAGCCCATGATCGCCAAGGAGATCCCCCTTCACGAAAAAGACGGGGTTCGCTCGGCGGTTCACAGTATTGAAAAGCGGGTCATGCCCCTGGCCCTCTTTGCCGATGCCTGTACGGCCACCGCGCCCTTTGCCCTGCCCAGAATCCCCTTCAAGGTCAACCAGTACTGGGCCTTCAAAACCGGCGCCGGGGATTCCCCCACCTTGCCGGTGGTGGTCTTTCAGCTCTATACCGCTTCTGTCTATGAACCCTTTCTTCACCTGCTTCAAAAAGCGAGCCCGGAGTGGGCCCCAAAGCTGCCCGGGAGTATCGATATTGCCATTGAAAACGGCGGGGTGAAACGGCTTATCAGCAATATCAGGGGGATTTTCAAAACCGATCCCCAGGTCGAAAAACGAATGCTGACCGCCCTGGCGCAATCAGGCGACCTTGCATCAGACGAAAAAAAGAGCCGCCTGGTCAAGTCGCTGATTCAGATGTACGGCGGCGACAACCGCCACTACATCAATTATTACGGACCGCCACGCACCATCACCACCATCCCCTACCACCGGGCGCTTCAACTGGGCCAGGACGGCCAGGATACCCTCGCCATTGACCTTGCGGGCAAGGCCGTGTTCGTGGGTCTTTCCGAGGTGCTGCTGGCCGAGAGAAAAGACAGCTTCTACACGGTCTATTCCCAGGACAACGGTGTGTTCATCAGCGGGGTGGAGATCGCGGCCACGGCATTTGCAAATATCATCGAAGACACGCCTGTCCGTCCCATCAACAATTGGGTTTATGTTGTTTTTATTCTCCTGTGGGGAACCGGGCTGGGTATTATCTGCCGTATGGTCCCGGTGTTGATCAGCGCCTCCTGGGTCGCGGGTCTGAGTCTTCTCTATTTTGTCAGCGCCATCGTGCAGTTCAAGTTTCTTCACCTGTGGTACCCGATTGTCATTCCCCTGGTGCTGCAGGCGCCCCTGGCATTTTTTGGCTCGACGGGTATCAAGTATGCCTGGCTCTTCAAGGAGTTTCTGGTCAAGCAGCGCATGGAGGAGGACCTTACCAGCGCCGGTGGCCTTCAAGAGAGCATGATGCCGGGTGAGTGCCCTGAAATCGAGGGATATCAGATTGCGGCCAAGTCGACGCAGGCCCGGGAAGTGGGCGGCGATTTCTATGATTTCATCGAGGCCAATGAGGACAAACTGGGGCTGGTCATCGGCGACGTCACCGGAAAGAGCGTAACCGGCGCCCTGGTAATGTCGGCTTCGAGAAGTGTCTTCCGCATGCTCTCGGAGCAGGATCTGTCTGTTGCCAACATCATGATCCAGGCCAACAAGCGCTTGAAAAAGGACATCAGAAGCGGTATGTTTGTGGCCCTCTTGTTTGCCAGTTTGGATATCCAAAAGAAGATTTTGACGCTGTGCAGTGCCGGGCAGACCCAGCCGATTCATTACGTGGCAGAAACCGGTGAAGCCGTCCTGGTGGAGACGGAAGGCGACAGCTTTCCCCTGGGTATTCTGGATGACGCGGATTATCAGGAAACAAATATTCAATTCCAGCCGGGTGACAAAATTATATTTTACACGGACGGCATTGTGGAAGCCATGAACGCCAAGGAAGAGATGTTCGGGTTCGAACGCTTGATGGAAATCATGCAGCATGCCGGCGATATGGATCCAGAATCGCTTCTCAATGAAATCGTCAATAGCGTCAACGCCTTCGCAGGCAATGTAGCACAGCATGATGATTTGACCATCATAGTGCTGGGTGTTTCCACTTAGTGCTGACGGTTTCGTAAAAAGCCCAACTTCGGCGTTGTGCTGCATTTCGCTATCATTCAACGTACATTAAGTACGCCTCATGATAGCAAAATTTGCACGCCTTGAATTTGAACTTTTTACAAAACCGTCTAAATAGGGCTTTTTACAATTTCATCAATAAATGAATACCCCATACTTAAAAAAGCTCATCGGAAAATTTTACCCCGGTGCTTTTAGGGCGCGTCTGAAGTGAATCTTGTAATTATCGGCATCGGATTTCAAAACGGAAGCAAGGTAGGTCATGGCCCGGTCGATGGCTTCCCGGTAAAGGTCTGCATCGATATCCCAGTGAACCCGAAAGTGAGTCTGATAAAAACGGTTTACACTGTCCAGTTGGGTGGTTAGACGTGCGTTCATCCGGTTATTGAAGATGGTTGCATCTTTGATGAGATCGATTTCGCATGCATAATTTCCAGTACCGGCTTCTTTAAATTCACGATATAAAAGCGGCAGTTTTTCAAGATATATCCTGTCGGATGTCTGCGCAAGCAGGTCCGCAGATGCCAGCATTTTCCCGAGCAGCTCACCGGATGGGGACGTAAAGGGTATGGTGGTCAGGGGTGTTTCTAAATCGGTGCACAAAATGGCCTGTTCACATGCAAGGATGTCGTCTCGTGAACAGCCTTTCTGTGCCAGGATGTGGCCCATGAACGTGATGCTGCGGTCAACGTGCACAGATGCCAGTTGGGCACTGCTGTCGTAGTTTTCCGAATTTTTTTGCATATAGCCGACATCGTGCATGAGTGCGGCAATCAGTCCCATATTGGTCTCCGTCGTACTCAAAACCACCCCCTCGATACGGGCGCCGTGAATGAGCCGAGCCATGGCAAGAAAGACATCCGTGGTGTGCTTGAGGTTATGGTAAGGCGTGTCGCAGGCTTTAAATCCTTGATATTTACCGGAAAACAAGGCAACAACATCTTCAAAGACAGCGGACAGAAGTGTCAAATCACCGGTGTTGAACATCTCAAGAAAAATGATCTTGACTTCTTCCAGGACCTTATGGGGATTGTTCGTGTCGACCAAAAGGGAAAGCTGTGGTGTGGACGGCTTGTCTTTATTGTGGTCGGATAGCATGCGTGCCCTATACTAGAAATAAATGCTTAATGCAATTGCATCCATCGTGAGGGGAGATTTTGATGTGAAGGAGGATTATCAGAAGGAAAACGAAGCCGCAGAATCTGAGCTCAGTAAAAGAATGTTCCACCTAAAAACCCTGTGTGATGTCAGTCACGTGCTCCTGGACCAGGGAAATATTGACAGCACCCTGCGAAATTTTCTCTTGATGACCCTGGGCAGTTTTGGTGTCGTCGAAGGATTTGTTTTCATCGATGAAGAGAAAGCCTTGATTCCCAATAAGTTGATTGCTGTCGGAATCGATGAAGAAACCCATCCGCTTATTGAAAAGGCCTGTCAGAAACTGATGGTTACTTATGACTACATCCCAGATATGGATCATGTAAACGAAAGAAAACGCCTGTCACTTTTCCCTCCGTTTATTACCGATGTCCTGCTTTTTAATATAGCCTATAATTGCAACGGTATTATGGGCTTGGGTGCCAAGATTGTCGGTGGTCCCTACACCGCCGACGACATGGAACTGCTGGAAACACTGTTGATAAATCTGGCGGTTACCTTGAAAAATGTACGCTCCACCCTGGCCCTGAAATCGGCCTTTAAAGAAGTCAACAGTCTCAATCAGGCAAAGACAAAGGTCATCAACCATCTTTCTCATGAGTTGAAAACACCCCTTTCGCTTTTGACCACAGCCCATGCTATCTTACGTAGACCCCTTTCGACAATACCTGAGAAAAAATGGGTTCGAACCTATGAAAGAGCGGAGAGGAGCGTAAAGCGCTTGTCAAGCATCCAAAGGGAAGTAGAGGATATTATGCGGGACAAGGTCTTTCCACACCATTGTGTTGCCACGGTGTTGCTGAATGAATGTTCCGATATTTTAGAGAGCTTGGCCGCTGAGAAAGTCGGCGAAGGCTCCGTTGTTGAAAAGATACAGAACCGGATTAATGAAATATATCATCCCGAAGAGCAGGTTGCGGAGCCCTTCAACCTTGGGGACTATTTGAAAGATAGCATTCAGCAGATAGAATCGAAGATTCAACACCGGAACATTGCCATTCGTGTAGATGTAAAGACATCGCAAACCGTTTCCATTCCGGAAAGGGTTCTTTCAAAAATCGTGGTCGGGCTGGTAAAGAACGCCATCGAGAACACACCCGATCAAGGCAGGATCCATATTTCGGCCAAGGATATCGATCAACGTGTCCGCCTGCGTGTTCATGATTTTGGAACCGGCATTGCAGGCAAGCATCGCAAGCTCATATTCAGCGGATTTTACCCAACCCAGGCCACAGACGCATATTCCACCAAGAAGCCATTTGATTTCAATGCCGGTGGCAGGGGATCTGATCTCATGCGTATCAAAATCTTTTCCGAGCGCTATCATTTCAACGTCGAGATGACATCTAAAAGATGCCATCACCTTCCAACAACCAATGATATATGTCCCGGGGCCATTTCAGCATGTGATTTTTGCAGTGAACCGGCCGATTGTCATGCTTCCGGCGAAACGATTTTCACCGTCCTCTTCCCATCGGACAGTCAACAGTGATGATCTCGTAAAAAGTCCGTAACACCTTCATTCCCCGGCTCACGCATTGGCAGGCTCTGTGAAGGCAGGCATCCAGAAGTATTTGAAAGCACTGGATTCCTGTCTTTGTGGGAAGTAGCGACACAGTCGCGTTTTATAAAATCGTGCTACGATTTTATTCGTGTAACGATTTCATTTGACAATAAAATAGCAGTTCTGTAGGACTTATCATTTGGAAAGCGCAAATATTTCAGGTAAGTAAGTGGTCAAAATAAAAGGAGGCATCCGCGTGGACGTATTGGTACTGTTAAAACAGGTTCCTTCAACTGAATCGATGATCGAAATAGCAGGAGACGGGGTCTCCATCAAGACGGATGACCTCAAGTGGGTTATCAACCCATATGACGAACTCGCCGTGGAGGAGGCACTCCGCTTACGAGAGACCCATGGCGGCACCGTCACGATCCTGACCTTGGGGCGTGAAAAAGCGGCTGAGGCGATCCGAACGGCACTGGCCATGGGGGCCGACAGGGGGGTATTGGTTTCAGACCCTGTTCTGGAGGGCTGTGACCCGCTGTGTACGGCAAAGGTATTGGCCGCGGCGGCCAAAGAGATACCTTTTGATCTCATCATTGCCGGGCAGCGGGCCGTGGACGACGATGCCTACATGGTGGGTTCAGCCGTGGCCGAGGCTTTGGGCATCCCGAGCATCACCATGGTGATAAAAGAGGAGATTTCTGAAAACAGGATTCAATGTCACAAGACCATCGATGGGGGTGTGGCCGTCGTGGAAGCACCGCTGCCGGCGCTCATCACGACCCAGCGGGGATTGAACGACCCCAGGTATGCGTCTCTGCCGGGAATTATGAAAGCCAAAAAGAAACCCCTGGACAGCAAAACGCTGGCCGACCTGGGTCTTGATCCCCAGACCTTCCCGGCCTTGAAAATGAAGATCGTGGCCTTGAATCCACCGCCGGAAAGAAAAGGGGGCCAGGTCATCGAAGGGGAGAGCCCCCAGGAAAAAGCCCGGGAGCTGGTGAGAATATTGCACGAGGACGCAAAAGTTATCTAAACCCAATTTATTAAATCCGAAGCACGAATATCGAAAACCTAAACAATATCCAATGACCTAAATTCTAATGATCAAAACAAAGTTACAAAGCTCAGATTCAAAGGTTTAGGTCATTTGAACATTCGATATTTGAATTTGTTTCGAATTTCGATATTCGGATTTCGAATTTTTTAATGTATAAAGTTTTATCATGTCCGGTCTTCTGATCCGGATAAAACATGAGGTGAAATATGTCAAAGGGAATCATGGTCGTTGCAGAGCAGAGTGACGGCGTTTTTAGAAAGGTCACTTTTGAAATTTTAAGCGAAGGAAAACGGATCGCGGAGAAGCTGGGCTGTGAATTGACGACCGTTGTTTTGGGTGCTGATATTGCAGCATTAGCGCAGGAACTCCAGGCTTATGGCCCGGAAAGGATCCTGGCGGTTGAAGATTCACAGTTGTCCGACTATCTTACAGACGCCTATACCAATGCGCTGACAGCGATCATTCAACAGGAAGATCCGGGCATTCTACTCTTTGGGGCTTCGGTTCAGGGGAAAGACCTTTCCGCACGTGTCGCGGCACGAATCGATGCGCCCCTGGCAAGCGATTGTGTGGCCATCACATGTGATGGTGATACGCTGACGGCCACGCGGCCCATCTATGGCGGCAAGTTGCTGGCAAATGTCGTTTTGGAAGGAGAGCGCCAGCTGTTTTCAATACGACCGAACACGTCTGAAATCATAAAAACCGGTGGTGACGCCGTCGTGGAAAAGGTGTCGGCAGAGATCGGTACGGTGAGCATGGCTTTTGTTGAAAAAAGAATGGAAAGCGGCAAGATCGACCTGACCGAAGCGAATATCGTCGTTTCCGGTGGCCGGGGTATGGGCGGAGATAACTATTCCGTGATTGAAGCCTTGGCAGAAGCGCTTGGCGCGGCCGTGGGGGCCTCCCGTGCGGCTGTTGACGAGGGGTGGCGATCCCATTCAGACCAGGTGGGCCAGACCGGCAAGGTCGTGTCACCAGGACTCTACATGGCGTTTGGCATTTCCGGTGCGATTCAGCATCTGGCCGGCATGTCATCCTCCAAGGTTATCGTGGCCATCAACAACGATGCGGAAGCGCCCATATTTGCCAAGGCCGATTATGCTGTTGTGGCGGACCTGTTTGAAATTGCACCCTATATCACCGAAGAGATTCAAAAGATATCCGGATGATATTTCATGTTGCCAGTCTTGGTTGCGCCCGTAATCTTGTTGACAGCGAGTCCATGACGGGTCGATTGCTGGCTGCCGGACACGAAACAACAAAAGATCCTGCCGGCGCGGAAGTGATTGTGGTCAACACCTGCAGCTTTATCGAATCGGCTGTCAACGAGTCCATCGATACCATTCTGGCACTGGCCAGGCATAAGAGCCAGGGGGTCTGTCGGCGCATGATCGTTACGGGTTGTCTCCCGGAGCGTTTTCGCGAAGAGATCGTCAGCAGTCTCCCCGAAGTCGATATGTTTCTGGGAACCGGAGCATACGACAGAATCGTCGAGGCAGTCAGGGAAGATGAGGGCCGTCCCAGGTGTATCCTGCCGGACCCGGACGCCATGGAGAGCACCAGCGAAGTGCTGCCGAGAGCCGGGCAAGCTTCGCCCATGTCCTATCTCAAAGTTGCCGAAGGGTGCGACCGGCACTGCACCTACTGCATTATTCCCAAACTGCGAGGCAGACAAAAAAGCCGTCCCATCCAAAATATTGTTCAGGAGGCTGCCGCCCTGGTTCGATCGGGTGTCAAAGAACTGGTGCTGGTGGCGCAGGAAACCACCGCCTATGGCATGGACATTGGTTTGTCCAATGGTCTTACCCATCTGATGCAGGAACTTTCGGCCATATCATCGGACATCTGGATCCGGATGCTTTACGGGCACCCGGAGAGCATGGACGACACCTTGATCCAAACCATGCACCAGGCCAACAATATCTGCTCCTATTTTGATATTCCCATCCAGCATGCCAGCAACCGGATATTGAAGAAGATGGGAAGGCAGTATCAAAAAGAGGATCTTTTTAAGCTGTTTGACCGAATCCGTTCCATTGATGCTGACGCCTGTCTCAGAACTACGGTTATCACAGGGTTTCCGGGGGAAACCGAATCGGATTTTGACGAACTGTTCAGTTGCATTGAAAAAATTCGATTTGACCACCTGGGTGTTTTCAATTATTCTGATTCAGAGGATTTGGCATCGCATGGTCTGGCGCATCATGTACCGGAGGAGATCGCCATGGCAAGACACGACGCGATCATGTCACGGCAGATGGATATATCCACCGAAAATAATGAAAAATATCTGCACCAGACCCTGCCTGTGCTTATCGAAGAAAT
Organism: uncultured delta proteobacterium; assembly: GCA_963842925.1. GTDB lineage: Bacteria > Desulfobacterota > Desulfobacteria > Desulfobacterales > B30-G6 > B30-G6. The sequence goes on along the minus strand of CAWJIL010000002.1, from coordinate 233,349 downwards.
GCCCGAAAAAGGGCTGTACATCGGGAGGACCGTTTTCCAGGCCCCTGAAGTCGACGGCATCACCTATGTTCACAAAGATCGCTTGACAATCGGTGAATTTGCCGATGTCCGGATTACTGACACGCTGGAATATGACCTGACCGGAGAGGCATCATGAGTGATCTGAAAAATAGAATTCTATCGCTGGTCAAGGATGATCTGGACGGTATTGAAGCAGCCCTGCTTGAAAATTTGCACCCGAACCTGGATCTGGTTTCCAAGGTGGCCCACCACATACTCTTCAGCGGCGGAAAACGTCTTCAGGCCCTTGTTGATGGTGCTGTCTGCAAGGTTGTGTGACTACCGTGGTGATTATGACAAAACATTTTCCGTTATTTTTGAATATCTTCATGCCGCAACCCTGTTGCACGACGATCTGGTGGACGGCGCTGAATTGCGTAGAGGAAAACCTGCTTCGCACATTGTTTGGGGAAACGAAATTGCCGTGCTGGTGGGAGATTTTCTTCTGGCCCGGGGTCTTGCGATTGCCGCAGAGACAAATGAACCCAGAATCATTAAAATTATTTCCGAAATCACGGAAAACATGTCACAGGGAGAAATTCATCAGATCCACCGGAAAGGTAAGATAGACCTGACCGAAGCCGAGTACATGGATATCATCAAGTGTAAAACAGCCGTGTTGTTTCAAGGCGCATGCCGTATCAGTGCTATTCTGGCAGGGGCATCTGAAGAAAAAGAGAGGGCCCTTGCACAATATGGCTACCACCTTGGTATGGCTTTTCAGATGGTGGATGATCTGCTCGACTACACCTTTGACACGCAGATTCTCGGAAAAAAAGTCGGGGCGGATCTGCGGGAGGGGAAGCTGACGCTGCCTGTGATCGTGGCTTTAAGCCAGGCCGAATCCGGGGATCGTGCTTTGATGGAGAAAATCATCCGGGATGAAAAATTTACAAGTAATGATTTCAAATGGCTGGTGGAAAAAATATCCGAGCACGGCGGCTTTGAATATACAAGAACATTGGCGTTTGAGCACATTGCCAACGCCCGCCAGGCGCTTGAGCTGTTTCCTGCATCCCCCACCAGGGATATTCTATTTGATATCGCCGGGTATGCTCTGGAAAGAACACACTGAACCGTAGCAAGCCCACATTTCCCGGGGTATGTAAGAAATCCTGGTTAATGGGGGTTGCAAGGTTTGTCAAGTGACAAAAACCGCTTTTAAGGAAAGGTGGCGAACACATGTATTTAGTTATAAAATCAATCAAAACAATGGGTTGTCTTCTGGTGAGCATGGTTCTTTTGTGGGTCTTGTGTAGCCCTGTTTCGGCGCAGGAAGACAATACCGTAAGTGTTGTAGATGTGGTTGGATCCGGAGCCATTCATGGCAACAATATGGCGGCTGCCAAGGAACAGGCCATCTTGAATGCCCGGGTGTCTGCGGTTGCTACCGTAGCCGCTGGAATTCAGCCTTTCCAGCAGCAGGTGGATAAATTCAAGCTTTTTAATGAACTTCTTTATAATCAGACCGATCGTTTTATCCAGGGCTACAAGGTGTTGACGGAATATCTGTCCGGAAAAAACTATCGGGCCATTGTACAGGTCACAGTGATGAAAGACAGAATCAGGGAAACCCTTCTGGGCGCCAAGCTGGTCATGCAGGAGCATGTCATGCCCAAGATTCTTTTTTTTCTGGCAGAGAGAAAAATGGAAGATGTTTTGCCGGTATACTGGTGGGGTGAAGACCTTGTGTTTGTTGTTCCTTTGTCAGAAGAGGCCATGGCGCAGGCCATGAGGGAGAAGGGCATGATGGTGATCAACCATGGCGTTATTGTGGAGCCCTTGAATTATCCGGCCGACATCTCCCTTCAGGATGCCATCGATATCGGCAAACACATGGCAGCGGACATTGTGATCATCGGAACTGCAACAGCTGAAAAAACAACCAATGTGATGGATGGAAATGTTAAAACCTTTAAAGGCGCTTTAACCGCAAAAGCGTATCGCACGGCGACCGGCAAGGAAATCGCCTTTGCTGCAAGAACGGCGGTTTTTGCAAGTGAAGATGATGAAAGCGGCGGCCGTGAAGCCTTGTTCAATGCCGGCCTGCTCGTTGGTCAGGAAATGATCCTGCAGCTGACATCGGCCTGGGAAAGTGAGTCCAATCAACAATCTCTGGTGGAAATCAACATTCACGGTACCCGGGAGCTGGCAAATTTTATCAAGTTTCGCAAAGCACTGGGGAAGATTCCCGGGGTAACAGCCATACACATCAAAGTCATGAAAGCGGATGAGTCGATTATTTCCGTGGATTACGAAGGTACGGCACAATCTCTTGCCGATGAATTGTTACTCAAGACCTTTGAGTCTTTTGGTATTGATATTTATGAGGTGTCTCCGGGGCGTCTGGGTATCGAGCTTGTGATCGGATAGCACTTAAGCTGAGCGATTGGCGAGCTTACCGCATCTACGGCGTCAGATGCCATACCGCATAGCTCACTATAGCGGAACAGCATCTTTCTTGTAGCTACGACAACCTCGACAATCGCTCAGCTTAAGTCTGAAAAAATTTCAGGTATCAAAAAATCAGGGAACAGCTTTGCCATGTTGTTTATGCAACGATGGGGTTCATTATGCCTATAAACCTGCCGAACTTACTGACGATCATCCGGATATTGCTCACACCGCTTTTTGTGATCGTACTCCTGAGGGATCTCTTTGGTCCGGCCTTGCTGATTTTTACCATTGCGGGAATCAGTGACGGTCTGGACGGGTTTATTGCCAGATATTTTAACCAGCGGACAACACTGGGCGCCTACCTTGACCCCATAGCCGACAAGCTGTTGCTGGTATCTGCCTTTGTCAGCCTGGCCATATTGAAAATCGTGCCCAGCTGGGTCACGGTCATTGTCATCAGCCGGGATGTGCTCATCCTTATGGGTATCGCCATTTTTACGCTAACGGAGAAATCCTATAAAATTAAGCCCAGCATCATCAGTAAAATTACCACGGTCGCCCAGATTACGACCGTCATTTTGGCACTGATGCACGTCAGCCTGGCTGGATACTCCGTGCTTATGGAAATTCTGTTTTGGGTTACGGCCGGGCTCACCACTGTTTCAGGTCTGCATTATATCTACTTCGGTATGAACATTCTTCAGAATGGTTCCAAGAAGAAGGAACCCTCGCAGTAACTTGCTACGACTTCAGGCTGAAGTACCTTGTGCGGTACCCATCAGGTTTGTGAAATTATCGGGATAACACGCACCTGTCTGTTTTCATTTTTCTTGACAGCATCCCGAGGCAGTGATATCCAGAATTCTTAATTTAAAGGCACGTAGCTCAGGGGGAGAGCGCTACCCTGACACGGTAGAAGTCGTTGGTTCAAATCCAACCGTGCCTACCAGTAAAATCAAGAGGTTACAGTCTCGACTGTGGCCTCTTTTTCGTTCAGGTCAACAGAAAGGTCAACATTTGCAAAATAGTCTTCAAGCGTATTCACCGCGTTCCTGGTATCTTTTTCATCGATAGTGTTGTAAGGACAACCAGAGGATGTGAATTCAAACTTGTGACAGTTCAGCGGTTTGTAAAGCGGCTTGAACTATCAAGAGCTGCACAGTAGCTATACCCCACCCCCTCGGTTTATCTTGAACGTCCACTTTTCAAATCCACTACGGGGATCCGATCACATTTTATATCGGTTCGATGGCCCACAATATATTGAAAAAACTGTCAACTATCTTCCAATAGCCGTACATGATTAGAGGTTCTTCTAAGACGACCGCTGATCTCTAACGCAAGGTTTTTCATAAGTGTTGTGGATAGTTCTGGTTCTTCTTGACTTAGATAACGGAAATTTTCGTAAGACAAACACAGGACTTCTGACTTTTCTGAGGCCCACACACTTGCGGACCTGGGATCACCATCAAGAAAAGCCATTTCACCAAAGACCGTTCCGGGAACATATGTGAACAGACGTTTTTGGCTGTCATTTTCTGGAAGATAAATTTTTACGCTCATCTTTCCTTTGATTAGTAGGTACAAATCTCGTGTTCTATCGCCTTCTTTGAATACAATTTCATCCTTATTAAAAGATAAATTTATCAGTTTGGGTTGAATTATCGATATTTCTTTTTCAGAAAAATCCTTGAATAGATCCATTTCAGACAGTTTGATGCTTTTTGATGTATTTATTCGTAGCTTATGCCGATCTAAAAGATGATCCTCAGCCCATTCCAAAGCCATATCCGTATCAGAGTAGGTATGTTTATCGATCAGGTCCTTTGTGAGATCCATAACTTCAAGATAATTTATCAATCTGTCATTTTTCGATAACTGGCTGAATAACAGAAAGTTTCCATTATCCCGGATTCGTTTCTTTAGTTGAATGAGGATATTTGCGCCGGTGCTGTCGATTTCACTGACACGTTTAAAATTAAAGATACAGTACGTGGATTCATTCATTAATTTTTCCGTTTCTATCACTATATTCTCAGCAGAACCGAAAAAAAGAGGCCCCTGCAATTCTAATACAACAATTTCTCGACCCCTTTTTTCCAACCAGTTTATATTTTTTATCGTTCGCCTTTTTCGTGAGTGATATTTATCGCCATAATACTTACGTTTGATAATAGATTGAGCCATGCTGAATATAAAAAGTGCGGACGCTATAAGAATACCAATGAATATGGCGGTTATTAAATCGACACTAATCGTAATAACAGCCACAACCAAAGTAATTGTAAAATTTGTTACAAGCTCTTTTTTATATTTTCTTGAAAGAAGAATTCGTCGTAAAATATTGACGGTTCCCTTGTCTATTAAAGTCAAACCGACCACAAAGATTATTCCAGCTATAACCGATAGGGGGATTTTGCCGACTAAAGTGCTAAAGGTCATTATGATGACGAAAATAATGACTCCGCACATCATGCCTGATAAACGTGTTTTCCCCCCGGCATTGTAATTTGCTATGGAACGAGGAATAGATCCTGCTGCTGGAATTGAGCCAATAGCTGCTGAAACAATATTTCCAATGCCCTGGCCAATTAATTCTTTTTTGCTGTCATGCCGAGTTCCTGTAAGATTATCTTCAACAACAGAACTCATGAGCGACTCCATAGAGGCAAACAAACCTAATAGTAAACCAGTCAGGATAATCTTGGGTAATACAATTGTAATATCAATCTGATGAATCTCACGAAATAAGTGATGAAAAGTTAAGGGGTCCGGCCATCGGGCCTGTAAATCTCCAATTATGGCACCATTCATGCTGTAATCAGTTAAATACGTTATGGCATAAAATAAACTAGTACCTCCGACCATGGCTAATAAGGAGGCAGGAAACTTTTTAAAATACCGTTTTGATATGAAAATGATAATTATGGTTGTTAGTCCCACAATAGCTGCCAAAGGATTTATAAGCGCTGGATATTTTAACACTTTCCATGTCGACTGACCGCTGTCTAATCCTAAAATGATGCCTATTTGTTTTATAATTAGTAATAATGCGATGCCGTTCATAAATCCGGCAATGACGGGTTGAGGGACATATTTTATTAAGTTGCCGATGCCTAAGGCACCAAAACCAATTTGTGAAATACCTGCTATCAACAAACAAAGTGACGCTAATCCAATTACGATATAGAAAGTCGAAGTTGTATGATGTGAGATGGCCTGCATGGAAACCAGGCTTGAGACAAGGGTTCCGTAGATAAGCGTCAAAGGAGCCTTGGGGCCTGTAATTTGGATGGGGCTGCCGCCCATGAATGATGCGAAGAATCCAGCAAACACCGCTGAAAATATACCTGCCATGGCAGCTTGGGGTATAAATTCTGCTCCCAGAGGAGCAAAGGAAATAATGCCGTAACCAATAGCCATCGGCATGGTAATTATTGCCGCTGATAGGGCTCCCGAGAGATCGCCTACTATTGTTTCTTTAAACTTAATCTTTGTTTTATACATTTGTAACCTGCTGACCAGCGATCCAGTCTCGTAAAATTTCTTCCTGAGTTTGGAGCAAAATCTTGGTTTGAAAGTTTTTAGAATGAAAATGAGAACGTAATTTCCGGATAAATATCATCACATGAGCTGTAAATTTTATCATCACAGTTCAAATACGATTCGTAGACCACACCTAAGCGGGTTATTTATAATATCGATGGTAGTTTCAACAATGTCTGTGCTCTGCTTTTGTGTTAGGCCATTGCTCGATCGAATACGTTCGATGAGGTGTGCTTTCGTTCGTGCCATACGTGCTCCTATATAAGGGTAGGGGACCTTAGGAAGAATTTATAAAATATGACAAATAAAGTTAATGAAGTCAAATAATTATGTTAATCAAGGGAAGCAGATATTTCATTGGAGGTTTTACTAAGGAAAGAAAGGCATAAATCTTGTTATATTTAAAAGGCGATGGACTAAATACAGTTCAAGAATTATTAGAAGAGGTCCATGCCTCCTCAATTTACTTTGAAACGTATCTTTTCAAATCCGGAACCTTGGCTCCAAAAGATCAACATATTCAAACGCGTCTTCTGAGTATAATTCAGGCGTTTTTAGGCGCCCCTATCGTTGCCCCCTCCATTCTGTTCCATAGACTTTCTTGTGATAGAAATACATACACGCTCTAACATTTTATCCCATGAGCTTTTTCCTTGATCAATGGCCTGGAAAACATCTGCAAGAAAGATATCAAGTTCATGCATCATATCTTTTGGGGCATAATATGCTGCACCTTCCTCGGCTAAGTGATTAAGGCTGTCATTTGTTTGGGTCTTAGCGGTGAGCATGACGGCTGGAATATTCTGACGGTTAGCAATTTTCAACAGCTCGTATCCGTTCACGCCCATGATATCAAGAACGGTGATATCGTACGGATTTTCCTTCAGCAGCTTTTCTGCTTCAATGAATGTGGAGGCTGTATCAAGTTTACACATGTCCAGCAGTTCAACAAGGGTATCCAGGATATCTTGCTCGTCATCGACAATGAGGACGTATTTTCCTGCTATGATTTTTTCTGGCTCCATTTGCCCGTCCTCCATGAAGTGATCTGCTGTTGCCTATTATTATAAGGGAATCCGTCAGATAGACCTGGGGCTTTATTGCAAAGGATGGTTAAGCTGAGAAAATGTTTCACCATTGAAGAACCACGTAGCAACCAGAAAGAATTATGTGAAATTTTGATTTGCTTGCTATTGTGATTCAACATGTTTTTTGTCAAACGCGTCCCAGAATTGCTTTTCCGGATCTTTCCAGCCTTCCCCGAAGAAATCGTCAAAAAGGGGTCTTAGCTTTGTATACCATTTGAAATTGTTTTTTCTTTTGCCTTGTCGGGAGATTAATACATCTTCTACGTACATGGAGATATCCACCATTTTATCTTTGGGTATATAAGCATCGGCGCCTAGTTCAATTGATTTTTTCAGATTATCAGGGCTGAGCGCATGTGCCGTCAACATCAAGGTTGGAATTCCCAACGTGTGGGTGGCTTCTAGAAGATCATATCCCCTGACACCCATAATATCCAATATGGCTACATCGTAGGTGTTGTTTTTGAGGAATGAAACAGCCTCCTCGAATGAGGATGCCGGGTCAACCATAAATGTATCCTCCAAAAGTTCTTCCAGCGTTTCAAGGATATCGGGTTCATCATCAACAACAAGTATTCTTTTGTCATTCAGTGTTTGATTATTTTCCATAAATTCTCTCTACTGCGCCGTCCCAATAAATTCGGATTTTAATTTCTGTTGAAATTGTCTAATTTTTTTAAATAGTTCTTTTAACATGGCCTTATCAAGGTAAGAAAGGTTATTTGGATTGATATAATTGTCCGGCTCCTTTTTTTCGTCAACAATGGTGGTAATCTGCCGTAAGAACCTTAAGTGCATCATATATTTATAGGATTGTATCAGATCGATATACTGTTCATTGCTTAATACGTGTTTGGTATACAGCCGGAAAAGCCTTGTGAGGGTATTGGTTTGAACAATACCGTGTTTTAATGAATAAATTCGTGCAAAGTCAACTATCGGCTGAATTGCGGATTTGATATTCAAAGAGTCCTTGTGTTCCCCTTTGGATTCAACGACCAGTTTTCCGAATAGGCCGATAGGTGGCTTAAAATACATTGAATTTTCAGTTAAGTATCCTAAAAACCCAGGTTGTTTTCCCACACAAGTCATCAGAAATGATTTCAGTTTGTTTGTGAGGCTCAAATCTCCCCAAACACCTTTGAAATCGACAAAAATACTTGAATGAAGAAGATCTTCAGGCGACCCGTTATTGATCCAGTTGTGAAAATATCTTTTCCAGTTTGTCAGTGGCTGACACCATTTGGGGTTTTTCGCCATGCATTCGCCGGTGCAAAACTTGTATCCGGCAGTATCAAGCTGGCCGCATACCAGTTGGGCTAGCTTTCCGAAATATTCTTCTGCGAATGCCTTGTTTTTATCATCTTCAATGTCTTCGTAAATAATGCCATTGTCCTGGTCAGATACAAGCGTTTGTTCTTCCCGGCCTTCTGATCCCATGATCATGAAGGCAAAATTACAAGGAGGGTTGCCCAGTTCTGCAATACTGAATTCAATGATTTTATCCAGGATAGCATCGGAAATTGTTGTGATCAGCCGTGTGATATATTCAGGATTTGCACCGTTTCGAATAGGGTCCAGAAGCGTTAACGCCATTCTTGAGTGCATGTTCTCGAGTTGAGCGATTTTTTTGGCTGATTTAATGGTTTTTACAAGAAGATTTGTCGAATTTGCCTGGGCGACGATCAAATCTTTGTCGGAAATCATGCCGATAATATCGTTGGCTTTGCTGGAGACCGCCAGATATTTCTTGTTTTCTCCGATCATGGCGACAAATGCTTCAAAAACCTGGGAATCGGCAGGGAGTGAAGCAAAGGGGGATGATACAATGGAGGAAGCAGGTTGTCCGCCATCAAGCCCTTTGGAAAGAACACGACTTCTTAAGTCCGCATCCGTGATCATGGCGTCAACGCTTCCCTTTTCATCCTTTAGAAAGATCGATTCTGAATTGCTTTTTTCCATTTTTTGAACGGCTTCATTTATGGTTGCATCATGCGGACAGGTGACAATGTTTGGTCTGAAAATTGCTGAAATGGGCTGGTTAAAAAAAGGTAGGTTAAATTCCTTATCCTTTATCTGTCGTGCAATAATACCGGCGTAGGATTTATTCAGCATCAACCTTCCAAAAGCATTGGTAAAAAAAGCTTTAAATTCTTCAGATTCTGCACAGATCTTTAAAAAAATGGGAGCATCCAAACTTAAAAAAACAGAATTTTCAAGCACCTTTAATGTTCTTATGGCCACAGCATCATTTAACAGGATTGAGATGCCCCCGAAATTGTCTCCTTCATTTAGACGACCCTGAAGGGTTTTTTCATTATTCTGTTCGAAATAATACTGGGCAGACCCCTGGGAAAGAACCAGAAACGTTTCAATCGATGATATTTCCTGCGTCAGAAGTATGGTGTCTTTTTCTATGCTTTCAGAGGTGAAATGGCTTAGAAGTTCTTCAATCGTCTTTTCCGGAAGGAAGGAGAAGGGTGCCTTGTCTAATTTGTGTTTCAAAAGCGTCTCCTTTTTTTATGTTTGTTATAAAATAAAAAGATAGGGATTTGCTTTTATTGGAAATAACTATTTCAAAATGCTTTTTGTGCGTCAATACTTTTTATATTAGGGACGGGTCTTCATATATAACTTAACGATATATTCTATATGAAATATAGGTGGTTATATGCCACGAAAAGCACGCATAGATGCACCTGGTGCACTCCATCACATAATGGTCCGTGGAATCGAAAAGAGGAATATTTTTTACGATGATTTTGATCGGGACACATTTGTTGATAGGCTGGGTGTTGTAATATGAGAGACCCAAACAGCTTGTTTTGCATGGGCATTGATGCCAAATCATGTTCACATGCTTGTCAGAACGGGGCCGGCACCTATATCCAAGGTTATGCAGAGGCTTCTTACAGGATATTCAATGGGTTTTAATCGACGCCACAAACGCCATGGCCATGTTTTTCACAATCGGTTCAAATCAATATTGTGCCAGGAGGTGACCTATCTATTGGAACGCGTTCGGTATATTCACTTAAATCCACTACGGCCAGGCTTGATGACAGAGTTTAAAGCCTTGGAAGCGTATGCTTATACCGGTCATGGAATTATCCTGGGTAGGAGTCTTAATAACTGGCAGGATACCGAGTATCTACTGGGATTGTTTGGTAAAAAAGTAGCGATAGTCCGTCGTCGCTATGAGGCTTTTGTGGAAAAAGGAATAGCAAAAGGCAGAAGACCGGAACTCGTTGGCGGTGTTAAGAGGGATTGAGCGGCATCAGATCGCCGAAAGATCCACCCCGTATATGTTTGATTTTTAATCGCTTTCTGGCTTTTTTCATGAGCAGAAGCAGCTTCCGCCCGGACCAGGATTTTTTCATTTTACCGGAGCCGGATTCTTTTTCCTGGTAGAGATAAGTCTTTTGAAGTGAGGCGATTTCAGACATCAATTCAGGATCTCCCCAGGCATCGACAAACCAGGCCAGGGTCGCTGTCTGGCGATCAGGATTCACCCGGTCCACCCATTTCAGCAACGCATTTAAAGCGCCATGTGAATCATTTTTTCGGCAGGCCATGGTGAGTTGTTTAAAAAATTTGGATTCGCTTTCTGCCTGGTTTTTCTGCCATGATTTAAAACAGGCTATCAGTGGCATTCTCCATCGCCAAAAAACAGCAGCACCAATGGTTATCAAAACAAACACCATGGCAAATATCATCTGGAAAGATCCCACGCCAGCTGGGTGGCCGGAAGGCTGCCCCGAAGACCGCCCCACGGTCGAGGAAGACACCTTAAATGTAACCTCCGGTAATTGCTCTGACTTTACTGTTTCTGATGCAATGTCAAACCAATAAAAATTAACCGCCGGAATAATTCTTTTGCCTGCGTTCTCCATCACATAACTTATTGTTTCAGATCTTTGTCCGATAAAATCACCGCGTTCCATCCGATCATTCACCACCGGTGTTTCCGGATAGATGCCGACCCCGGGAATATTTACTTGCGGCATTGCCGGAAAGGCCATACCCGGGATGTCCGGTGCCTGAAACGTAAGGGTTCTTTTGAATGCATTTCCTGTCTCGGCATCTTTCGGCGCAGGGTCCCATTTTTCATTGATTTTCAGGTCCCGCGTGGAGATAATTGTGCCAAGTTTTTCAGCACCCGACGGCATTTTGGGGGTCAGGGTCAATGGAGATGTTTTTAATGTAACTTCTTTGGGCGAAGCTCCCGCCTGACCAGAAACACCAAAACTGACTGTAAAAGACGGAATAGTGATCTGGCCCGGCCGCTGGGAAAACAAGACAAACTCATGGCGCTGGGTTGTAAAACTGTGCTCATCAATTTCTTCCGTGCCCATCACCGGGCTTCCCGGGATTTTCATCGCAAGCACACCGGAAATTTCCGGCAGATCAAATTTCGGGGTGCCGGAAAAAAAACCCGGGCTGAGCAGATCGATATAAAAAGGAATCTTCTGGCCGACCCAGTATGACTGCTTGGTGTCGATGCTCACGCGGAGTTGGGGAGATGCGGCATAGGACGGGCAAGCAAAAAAGAAAAGTATTAAAAGTTGAAACGTTAAAAAGTTGAATACTAAGTTTTTTTCAGGTTTATTCATTTATTGTTCTTCTTTTACTGAATTGATACGAAAACTTTGCTTTTAAAAAATCAGCTGGTTTTGTCTGCACCCGCCGCAGCCAGAGGGAGCGTATCTGTTCATCAGAAAGTGGTGCTCCGGCGTCTGCCTCAACGGTTTCTTCTCCGCCTGATTTGTCTTTTCCGCCTTCTGAAAACACGATTTCATCCGCACCAAGCATACCGCCGGTCATGTCACCGCCCTCAAGTTCCAGTCGCTCAGCGCGTATGCGGGCAATTTCCCTGTTGTCTTCCGCCATTTTCCAACCATCTTGTAAATCCAGTGCCCGGTCATAGGCAGAAACCGCATCCGTATATTTCCCCAGCATGACCAGGGAATTTCCTTGATTAAAAAGGGCTTCAGCACTATTCAGCCGACCGAATGCAGCAGCGGCCGCTTCAAACTCCCCGGCCCGAAAAAATGCAACCCCTTTCCTTAAGGGGTCAACATAAGCCCTGGCTGCGTCTTCAAAGTTTTCAGACTTCATCAGCCGGTCCCCCTGCTGGTCGGGTGAGAACCAATAGTCAGCGGAGCAGCCAGACGTCCCTATTATAAGTAATATAATGATTGTTAAATTTTTCATATCTCTTACATTGGTAGAAAATGCTGGTCAGTAAAAGCTTTAAAAAGAAAAGGATCATGCATACTGATTACTGTTCACTTCCTCTCACTCATACCTCACAACCCATCCCCGCCGGAACCAGATCAAAGTAAAAATCGCGATGAAAGGCACCAGCCAGAAACCCGAATCTTTCCAGCGCTGTCCGCTGTCCGGCAAAACCATTGTTGCCAGGTCTTTTTCAACACGCGAGGCAATATTTTCCACATCCTGTTCATCCGGTGTAACGATTGTAAGTGAACCGTCGAGCGCCCGGGCGGCTTTTCCCAGCATCGTTTTATCAAGTGCCGGAGCAGAAACGATTCCTCCGGGATTTTCGGACGCGATGGCCAGCAGATGAACCGGAAATGCATTTTCCTTTTGATTGCGGGCCAATTCCTGGAGCTGATCTTCAGAAACCGCATCCGTTACCAGGAGTACCGAACCGCTCAAACCGGATTTATTTAACTGATCATTTGCAAGAAAAATCGCTTCTGCCATGGCATCACCTTCAGACGGCATGATCTCCGGTGACAATTCACCGGCAAAAGATTCGATGATGTCATGGTCCCGGGTCAGCGGCATTACCATGTGGGCACTTCCGGAATAGGCAATCAAGCCATTTAACGTTCCCCTTCGCAGGGTCATGAGATCCCGGATTTTGTGAACTGCCCGATCCAGACGGGACGGCTGAATGTCATCGGCCGTCATGGAAGGCGCAACTTTTAAAACAATAAACAGCGCGGACTGGTCTTCCGCAAAGGGTGACGGCTCGATCTGCCAGGTCGGTCCGGAAAGTGCGACAATGGTAACTACCCACACCCCACCCAGCAGGTGCCAGGGTCGGATCCGGTTTTGAGTTGTCTCGCTGATCAACAGATACCTGAGCAGGTGATCAGAAATAATATTTTTCCAGATCCGTTTTGAATCCGATGTCCCGACAATCAGCCACAGCAGAAACCCGGTTGGTAATGCTGCAGCCAGCCACCAGGGTCGGAGGAAGTGAAAGTTTGATATGAGTTCATTCATCTGTTGCTTGCCTGCCTGGAGAGTTTTATATAGAAGTGGTCAGTGTTTAGTAATGGATCACTTTTTATTACTGTTTACTGCTTGCTGTAATTTTCCTGTTCCGAATAATCGCTGCCCCGTGAAACACCAAACCCAACCCAAAAAAAACCGATAGCGGCCAGAAAAAAAGATCTGTTTTCGGCCGGTGGCTGATAGTTTCAACCTGCCGGGTTTCAAGGGCATCGAGTTTGCTATAGATTTCTTCGAGATCTTTCCGGTTCATTCCGTGAAAATAACTGCCGCCGGTAATACGGGACATGGCTGTTAATGTTTCTGCATCCAGTTTGTCTTCGCCCACGGACTTTGGGTCACCAATGGCCACAGTATGAATGATGATGTCTTTGTCCCTTGCAATTTCAGATGCTTTTTGCGGCGGCACCTGGCTACCGGTGTCGTTTCCATCGGTGAGCACAATGAGGACTCTTTCTTGGGTTTCACTGTTTTCAAAAATATGCAGCGCCAGACCGATGGCATCTCCCATCATGGTCTGAGGACCGGCCATGCGCACCTGCGCTTCATCCATTAATGTGCGGACGACTTCCAGATCTTCGGTAAAGGGTGCCTGGACAAAGGCGGCTGACCCGAAAAAGATCAAGCCCACCCGGTCCCCTTTTCGCCGGGCCAGAAATTCATCTAACACCTGCTTGACCGCTGTCAGGCGATCCACTGTTTTTCCGGATGCATCCGCGAAATCCTCCGTGTCCATGGAACCGGAAAGATCTACGGCAAGGAGTAAATCACGTGTCGGCACTTCTTTTGTGATGGGGCTTTCAATCCATTGAGGCCGGGCCAGTGCAGTGACAACGAGTATCCATGCCAGAATTAAAAAACCCATCTGCATGAAAGACCCTTGAATAATCGCAGCACCCGGGGCTGGCTTTCGGCCAGTAATAACCGACAACCGCTTCATAAACGGCACCCCGACAGCCGCGCGAGGCTCACGATGTTCCGGCAGAAACCACCGGAATATCAACGGCAGGGGTATAAGGACAAAAACCCATATGTATTGAAATTCGATCATTTTTCCCAAGTGTTAGGAACTTAATAACCCAACTTTCGGGTTTCACCACAGATAGAGCGAAATGGGTGATCCAATGGCGATTTGTGCTGTTTGAGCCAAATAGGGCACCTTGCATCAGCGCATGACAATGAACAATCTAACGAATCCGATGATTCTTGATCCACTTTTCAACAATTTTCGTTAACTGTTGAATCTGGTCATCCGGCATCATTCTCAGCTTTCCATGAGCAGTATAAGCCAGTTCTGCCAGCATCCGGGCGTCTCCGTTGCAAAATTCGTTTGTATTTCCTGTGTGATCCAAAAACTGCATCCATTCGAAGCCCGTGAGTGCGGCAACTTTTTTTCGGGGCCACACCGCCATGGCTGTCCGCTTTAGCAGTTCCGGCAATTTCCGTAAAGCCGGTTCCCGCTCATCCGTTTCAATCAGCGCTTTCAATCGGGCAAGCTCTTCCAACGCCGATCGTCGATAAGCATCTGCGCGCCATTGCCGAAAGCGTTGCCAGGCGAACCAGGCAATGCCCATCGCAATACAAGCGGCGACCGCGTACCAACCCGGCGCCGGTGGCCACCAGGGAACTGATGACGGTATAACAATGTCATGAAGATTTTGTAAACTCGCCGGATCAGCCATTTTTCATCGCCTTTTCCTCAGGTTCGGCATGCCATAACCGATAACGCACTTCAACGCCCTCAGGCACATATACAACAACGGGCAGACGGCTATTATATCGGATCAGGTAAGGTTCACCGCCGAGACGGATAAACCGGTCCACCTTTGTTGCGTCCGGATCTACCGCCATCAGGGTTCCTGCCATTGGCCCCAGTTGGCTGACATTATAGCGGGGAAAGCCCCAGCCCGTGATGGTTTCCTTTTCGATTTTTCCACCGAAAAAATAATTATTTTCTTCATCAATCCGGACTGTTTTGCCGATGAGCAGTTCCACCTTGATGACGGTTTCGTCATCAAGGTGCGGGAGTTGCAGGACGTGTCGCACCATGCCTTCTTCGGCAGGAGGAAATGCTTTCATGTTGTCTGGTGCCTGAGCATATACCACTGTACAGGAAAACCACAGGGCAATAACTAAGCCAATCTTCTGCATGGTGCTCCTTATCTCTGCCTTTGTTTCAAAGTATTTTGCATTATTTTTTACCTTTCTACTTTGTATCTCTTTTACTCTTCAACTCTTCAACTTTTCCACTTTTTTACTTTGCACTTACTGTTCACTAATCACTGATTACCGAATACTGAATACTGCCCCTTTCCTCTACTCCCCGATCACCTCAAGCAGTGGGTTTCCCACCGCCCCGGAAGGTAGCGGCGTCCCGGCGTATAACGCAAGGGTTGAAACAATATCCACCGGATGAACCAGGCGATTAACGCGTGCGGATTTGATATTTTTCCCGGCAAAAATGATCGGTACATAGGTGTCATATCGCCAGGGCGTTCCATGCATGGTGCACAGGGGTAGGGATTCATCCGTGTACAAATACCAGTAAGGTTCCTGAAGCACATAGATGTCCCCCGACCGTTTGGGGTGAAAATTTCGGCGGATCTGCGCTATGACTGGCGCTTCAGGCAAGCGGCCGTTTTTGATATCCGTACCGGATATGGCCAGGGCAATACCGTCAAATTTCATCATTTCTTCGGCAATGGCATGTTCCACTTCTCGAAGATCCAAACCCTTTTCCCTGATCAGCTGATGATCCAGGTAAATATAGGGATGCTCATACATTTTAATCAGTTCTTTGCCAATGCCGAATCGTTTTTTTAACGCGGCAATTCCCGGTTCCACATCAAATTTTGACGGTACCAGTCGGTCAACCGCCATGCCCAGTTCGGCCATGTATTCCGGTGCTTCAGGCACCCCATGGTCTGCACACAAAACGATCAGCGTGTTTTTTAACCCGACTTTTTCATCCACAAATTTAAAAAGATCGGCCAGTGTCCGATCCAGACGAAGCATATTGTCCTCGTGCTCAAGACTGGCAACCCCAAATACGTGATTCATATAATCGGTTGATGAAAAACTGACAGACAAATAGTCGGTGACAGCGTCCTTACCTAATTTTTCATTTGTTATGAGGCTTTTGGCAAAATCCAGAGTCAAATCATCGCCCACCGGGCTGAGTGTCAGAAAGGTGTAAAACAGTTTATTGTCTTTTTTACCAAACGGATGCGGAAAAACCCGGCCATAGCCGGGCATGGCCGTTTCATAAGGCCGGTCATCAGAATCCTTATAAACATAGGAATCCGGATCGTCGAGCAGCTCCCAGGCTTTTTCTGAATAGGTATCTGCCAGAGCACGTTCATTCCACGCATTTACCCAGTCCGGATACTGATCATAATAATACGTGCTGGATACAAACCCCCCGGTCTTTTTGGAAAACCAGAACGCTTTACCTGCATGCCCGGCCAGTGTGATGGCCCCGCGGTCCTTGACGGACACACTGAAAATTTTGCTCTGCCCGGCTGTTGCCTTGGCAAGCTCATCGGAAAATGTGGAACATAAAATCGCCCGGGGAGATCGTCCCTCTGACGTTGCAGCTGCCTGGGTCGGATCAATTTCCGAGCTTTTATCTACCCCTCCGGTTGCTCCGACCATTTCATAATTACTATCCTCAACTGCATATCCCAACTGACCGGTTTCCCGATCCATCCATACATTGGCCACCATTCCGTGGGCTGACGGAAAAGCACCGGTGGCCAGAACGGCATGTCCGACCACCGTTTCCAGATTGCTGTGCTGGTATTGGGCATTGGTGTAAACCATACCTTTGTCAAAAAGGTATTTAAAACCGCCTTCTCCAAAACGGTCGAGATAACGTCCCGGCAAATCTCCCCGAAGCCCGTCTACGGTAATCTGGAGAATGAGTTTAGGTGGTGAATCCTTTGCGATTGCGCTGTTCGTAAAACCAAACACTAAAGCAACAGCCAGAAAAATGAATAAAAATTTAATTTTCACGTTATTTCTCCTTTTCTATTCTTTTTAACTCTTTTACTGCTCACTGATTACCGTTTGCTGAATACGGAATACGACTAAACCTTCCTCACCGGCGGATGATAGCCCAAAGACTTTTGAAGCTGCTCCGTCACGCCCTCACCCGTATGAATGGGGAGTACAGGGACCGACCGCAGCCTGGACAACTCTTTGATCCAGTTCAAGCGATCGTTAAAATCATCTGAAAATCGCTTTCGAAATTTTTTATCCGAAGTCTCCACTTCCAGCTGCAGTTCTTCTTCAGCGACCACAAGCCGGCCTGCATCCGGTAAATCCGCTTCTATGGGGTCATAAATAAATCCGGCCAGCATGTCATTGTGAGCGGTTAGCAAGGTAACCAGTTTTACGGTTTCCTCATTTACGCCATTGCCGTCGCCGATGCTGCATACGAGATAATCATGTTTTGCCAAACGCAGCGCCCGTTCCATCATTTTATTAAACATACCCGGGTTGGATCGAATCCCTTTTCCCAAACCCAGTTGATGATTTTTTTCCACAACCGCCTTCAGTATTTTCATTACCTGCTGTTGGCTGCGCCGGGGTTCGATCACCGTCATGTCCGTATCGTTAAATACAATGGCTCCTACCCGGTCACCTGCGCTGAAAACACGCCAGGCAGACAAAGCAGCGGCCTCTGCCGCTGTTACGGATTTCATATTCCGCTGACTGCCGAAAAACATACCAATCCGCTGATCTACAAGGAGCAGCACCGGCCGGTCACGCTCTTCCGTGTATACCCGCACATGGGGTTCCCGCATTCGGGCCGTGACTTTCCAGTCCATATTCCGGATATCATCGCCCGGCAGATAATTACGGATTTCTTCAAAATTAAGCCCCCGGCCCCGAAGCCGCGACGTATGACGTCCGGCCAGGATGCTATGCACCGGCTGCCGAGGCAAAAATGAAAACCCCTGCGCCTTGTACTGGAAACGGATGAGTTCGTCGAGATCAGCGTAGACGCCGGCAGCGGGCAAGATTTTTGGAGATCTTTTTTTTACTCGGGGATGTTCCATCGGTTTTCCAAGTGATCAGTTTTTAGTAATCACTGACTACGCCACTCCCACCAGCTTCACAATCTCACGGATTACGTCATCGGAGGTGACCCCTTCCGCATTTGCCTCATAGCTGAGCATGATGCGATGGCGCAGGCAATCATGAATAACGGCACGGACATTGTCGGGCGTTACATACGCCTGACTGTTGAGCCAGGCATGCGCCCGGGATGTCTTATCCAAGGCAATGGATCCGCGGGGGCTGGCGCCCACATGGATCCATTTTTTAAGTTCCTCGCTGTATTTTTCCGGGTAACGGGTCGCATAAATAAGTGATACAATGTATTTTTCAACAGCATCTGCCATTGCAATATTCAAAATTTCTTCCCGCGCATCAAAAATAAGCTGCTGAGAAATCTTTTTGGACACTTCATCTTTTCCACCTTTTAACTTTTCCTCACCCCTGACCAGACGAAGGATTTTCTGTTCCGAGGCTTCATCCGGATACGTTATCATCACATGGATCAGGAAGCGGTCCATCTGGGCTTCGGGCAATGGATACGTGCCTTCCTGCTCCACCGGATTCTGGGTGGCCATTACCATGAACAGGTCCGGCAGTTTATGCGTTGTCCCGGCGACAGTGACCTGCCGCTCTTCCATGGCTTCAAGAAGTGCGGCCTGGACCTTTGCAGGCGCCCGGTTGATTTCATCTGCCAGGATAAGATTCCCGAAGATCGGGCCGGGCTGAAATTTGAACATGCCTTTGCCGCCATCTGAATAGTAAACCTCCGTACCGGTAACATCCGAGGGCAGGAGATCCGGGGTAAACTGAATTCTGCAGAACGCGGATTCGAGGTTCTTGGCCAGACTTTTGATGGCACGGGTTTTGGCCAGGCCGGGCAGTCCTTCCATCAATACATTGCCGTTGGCCAGCAGCGCAATGATCAAACGCTCGACAACCTGTTCCTGTCCAATAATGGATTCCTGGACCATAGACTTGAGATCACGCATCACCTCAAGGGGGGTCTTATTTGAAGGCATATTTATGCTCCCATTTTTTTAAAAATTGATATGTGATCAAAAACATCATCTGAAACACGACGTTATCATGTGCTTTTTTTTGGGGTGATATCCAATTTACACGGGTCGGTTGAAAAAATAGACAAACCAGGTCAGCAAAACTCGGATGGTTCTCAAAATGAATATTAACCTTATATATCCCGCACAATCCTACCGACGTTCCACCAAACGGCTTGCGAAGTCATTTATCGGGTATAAATGGAGGATATCCCGACTGCAGAAATATTATTTTTTTCAGACCTGCAGCCGGGATACGTGTATACAAATTTCTTAATTGCTCGGTATCGTAAAAACACCTTTTTCTTTCAAGTTTTTAAGAATCTGCATGGCTTTCAAACTGCGATAATTTATTCCGGCAGCATTCAGATCCACACCCTCCTGGAACGGATAGTCCGGGATGGTGGTTAAAAATTTCTGGATCTCCTGCTGCACCGGCACGAACAGCCACATATTGTCGGCATACCAGCGAAGATACATGCCGGACTCATGCGGCGCTATTTCATAAGGATCGGCACGCAGGTTGACAACGACCGGCCAGCCGGGCACCTCCCGTACAGCATTGGTGATATTGCCCACCTGGGTGGCAAAATGGATTTTCCAGTCATTCCAGCGAACGGCGTTGAGTTCCCCTGCAGCACTGAAATAAAGTATCTGGTCACGCGGGCCTTCTTTTACCTCACCTTTTAAAAACGGCATGAAATTATACCCGTCAAGATGGACTCTCCATTTCTTGCCATTGGCGGTATGACCTTTTTTCAACTTTTCGACAACATCCGGTTCTCCGGCAGCAGCCAGAAGCGTGGGCAGCCAGTCTTCCTGGGAAATGATTTCGTTGATTTTGCTTCCCGGTTTTATAACCCCGGGCCATCGGACCATTAGAGGCACACGAAAACCGCCTTCCCAGGTGGTGCCTTTCTCACCGTGGAACGGTGTATTTCCGCCGTCCGGCCAGCTGACAGTCTCCGCACCATTGTCTGTGCTGTAGACAACAATGGTATTGTCGTCGATTCCTAAGTCTTTAAGTTGTTTGAGTAGGAGCCCCACGTGATCGTCATGTTCGACCATTCCGTCGGGATAGAGGCCAATTCCGGTACGGCCCTGGGCTTCTTTTTTAAGACGGGTCCAGACATGCATGCGGGTGGTGCTCATCCATACAAAAAACGGTTTTTTCTGTTTCACGCTGCGGTCGATAAAATCCATCCCGGCAGCGAGAAAAGCCTCATCAGCGGTTTCCATGCGTTTGCGGGTCATGGGGCCGGTGTCTTCAATTTTTCCATCCGCATAGGAATGAATCACACCGCGTGGTCCGAATTTCTTCTTGAATTCAGGATCTTTTGGATAGTAATAGGTTTCCGGTTCTTCTTCGGCATTCAAGTGGTAAAGATTGCCGAAAAATTCATCAAACCCGTGGTTGGTGGGCAAATGTTTGTCCTGATCGCCCAGGTGGTTCTTGCCGAACTGGCCAGTGGCATATCCGTGATTCTTGAGAAGATCGGCAATGGTCGGTGCTGAGTCCGGAATCCCGTGGGGTGTCCCGGGCATGCCGATGGTCAGCATACCGGTACGGAACGGATGCTGCCCCATAACAAATGACGCGCGCCCGGCAGTGCAGGATTGCTGGGCATAGGCATCCGTGAACAGAGCCCCTTCTTTAGCGATACTGTCGATGTTGGGGGTCTGATATCCCATGATTCCGTGGTTATAGGCGCTGATATTATGAACGCCGATGTCATCACCCCAGATCACCAGGATGTTGGGTTTGTCGGCCGCTAAGGCTGATGCTGCAGAAAAGACGATGCCTGCGGCGGCAAGCCAGACAAAGCAAAAATATATTCCTTTGTTCCCTAATAAGTTTTTCATCATTTCTCTCCTTTCTTTCTTTTGTCTTTTGTTTAATTTACCAGACAGACAATACGCTCTTGCCCTGAATCCCGCACGCTTTATGCAAAGATTCAAGGCATTCTCACACATTCAACCTGAAAGTCCTGTCACAGTGCGGCCTGGAAATAGATCCCAACGGACCCATCCCTCATTTGGAGTCGCTTCCCGGGGTGGCTTTGTGGATACGTTTAGCACTTACAGGCTTTCTTGATCGCGTTCAGAAATACAAGATCGTCAAAAGGTTTCGGGAAGTAAGCCGCAGCCCCTGCCATATCCACCTTTTCCCGCGTTATCTTGTTGTCATGGGCAGTGATGAAAATGACGGGCATTGTATGCCCCAAATCGGCCAGGTAAGATTTTAAAGCGAATCCCGTCCCACCGAGCATGTCAATATCCGTAACCAGGCACCCGGGTTTATCTTGAAAACCGGATTGAATGAATTCCTCCATGGAAGCGAACCCTTCGGCGCGCATGTCGGCGGATATAATCAATCTCTTCAACGCCTTACGAACTGATTCATCGTTGTCAACCACGTATACCATCGGAAGGGGGTTTTCTTTATTCACATGCTCATCCTTTTCCCGGGTAATGAGGAAATAGTATTTTTTCCCTAGTCAATCTCATTTCCCATTAGACAGATAAATAGAAAAAATAGTGGAGGTTGGCAATCGGACCTTGAGGAAGGAAGGATAGGACTTTGGCCCTATAGAATGTCGAACATCAATCGTTCAATGTTCAATCTTCCCGGCCATGCGCACCAGATCGGCCAGAGACTTGGCCTGCATCTTCTTCATCACCTGGGCGCGGTGAATTTTGACGGTTTTTTCGCTGATATGCAGATCGTATGCAATTTGCTTGTTGAGCATTCCCCGGACCACCATGTGGAATACTTCTCGTTCCCGTGGTGTGAGGCTTTCCTCGTACTGCTGAATTCTCACGATTTTGGATTGATCCCGAATCGTTTCACGGCTTTTTCCGATAGCGTGTTGAATGGCGTCCAAAAGGTCCTGGTCATTAAAGGGCTTTTCCAGGAAATCCTCGGCGCCCTGTTTCATCGCCTTTACGCTCATGGGGATATCACCGTGTCCGGTGATGAAAATGGTGGGTATGTGCTTGCCTGTTTCGGTCATTTTTTTTTTGAGATCGATTCCGCTGAGTCCGGGCATTCGAATATCAGAAACCAGGCAGCAGGGACCGTCATAAACGGGATACCGGAGGAAGTCCATGGCAGATGTAAATGTCTCCACGTCCAGAGCAACAGACCGAACCAGGCGTTTCAGGCTTTTTAAAACAGATGCATCGTCATCGACGATAAACACAACGGGTTTCTTTGTTTCATTCATTTCCTCATGGCGTTTCATGTTTCTGCAACCTTTATCCTTATTCAATCTTGACCGCTCGATTTTTCACGGTCGATCTGTTTTATGGGTAGGGAAAAACAGAACACGGCGCCCTGGTTCGGGGCATTTTCCGCCCATATTCTGCCGTAGTGGGCTTCGAGGATGGATCGGTTGATGGAAAGCCCCATACCCATGCCTTCCGATTTGGTGGTAAAAAAAGGTTCGAACATGTGCGCTATGTTCACCGCGTCCAAACCGGCGCCCGAATCGGCAACCCTTATCATGATGTTTCCATGGTCTTGTTTACAACTGGTGATGGTCAGCGTGCGGGAGTCCGGGGGAACGTCGATCAGTGCATCGAGGCCGTTAAGAATCAGATTCAACAAAACCTGCTGCATTTGAATACGGTCAACCTCAACTTTCGGAAGGTTCGGATCCAACGCTATCCGGATGGACACATTTTTCATGACAACATCGGAATGGATCAGGGCCACCACTTCGTGGATGATTTCATTGAAGTCCCAGGTTTTCATGTGTATTTCCCCCCGGGACAGAAAATTGCGCAAACGTTTGATGACCTCACCGGCCCGCCGGTCATCTGAAGCAATATCCATCAGGATATCTTTGATTTCGTCGATATTGGTAGCATCTTTTTCCATAAACCGCAAGGCGGCCTGGGCATTGCTGAGAATGGCGGTTAGCGGTTGATTGAGTTCGTGGGCCATGGAGGCGGTCAATTCTCCCATGGTGGCCAAGCGGGAGACATGGGTCAATTCCTCCCGATGGCGCTTTAATTCCACCTCTTTTTGTCTTTTTTCCGAAAGATCATACCACAGGGCAAAAACGCCGGATATCTTCTCTTCCTGGAACATGTCCGGCACATACAAAACTTCAAACAGGTAAATATGTTCGTTTTTGGTTAATTCCGTTTCAAAACGAACCCGTTCACCTTGAAGCGCACGTACCAGGTAAGGCTGAGTCTTTTGATACATATCCTCACCCAGGACATCCCTGACATGCCGGCCGAGGATTTGATCCAGTCTATTACCGAACCATTGAGAATACGCCTTGTTTGCAAACTGGTATCGCTTTTCTTTGTCTATGTACGATATCATTACCGGCAAAGCGTCCGTGATGACCCGTATTTGATTTTCCGATGCTTTCAGCTTATTAATGGCCGCCTGCCTTTCGGCAATAAATTTGAAAATATTGGATTTCATGGCATTGATGGCGTTCAATAAATCGTCGAGTTCATCCGCTTTTTTGGATAAAATCGCTGACCGAATCAGTGTCAATTCACTTGGGGGGGTGTTCGGATTCCACCCGCTCAAATATTGACGGATCCGGGTAATGTGCCGGATGAGCATATAGTGGAAAAAAATCATGATACACAGGGAAGCCAGAAACATCATGACCCCATTGGTCACCAGGATGATCAAAACCCTGTCCCACAGGCGGACCCATACCTTATCCAGGTTGGCGGCCAGCATAAGGCTTCCGTATATAATGATATCACCGGATGGTCGTCTGTATGAAAGGGGATATTCTCGAACCATATCCCGGGTGGCTTCGGGATTACCTTCGGACCGAACATAGACGTCTTCCCCTCTGGGTTCCCGGACTTCAGCATACACCATGTCCGTAAGCTGTAAGATACCTTTGAGTTGTGTCTCCAATTGCTCGAGATTCACCTTGTAGAGGCTGACGCTGATAGCGGGCTGATAGCTTTTTCCGACAAATTCAAAATTCTGTTCAATGGTATTCAGATCACGCTGATAGCTGAAATACATCTGGATGGCAGTAGCCATCAGGGTAAAGAAGATACTGCAGAACACGACAACAAAAAGCAAGCGGAACAACAAACGGTTCTGCTTCCAGTGCATTAAGGTCCTTTTCAGTGTCTTAGGCATCTATTTATCAATCCTTTAATGATGGCTTCGACACCAGCCGTTCATAGGTCCCATCCGTTTTCATGGCTTTCAACGTCGATATCATGGGTTGAACAAGCGCCTGATTTTTTTTGTTGAGGTAAGGATACATTTCAACCAATGCAATGGTTCCGGCATTAAAAAATGGCTTGTTTTTGAATTCATCCACTATTTTTATAATGCCCAGCATATCATCTAATTCAAGATAGACATCGACTCGCCCGGTATCCAACAGCCTGAGCGCCTGCAGCCAATCCCCTGCCGGGTAAACATCATCGGCACCCACATAGCGGGGTAGAACATTTTCAATCCACTTGTCACCGGATATATAACTGATTTTATATCCTTTTAAACTTGCCCAGTCAGGGATGCGAATTGAGGCATCCTTTGTTATGGCGATGCCACGATGGGGAAGTATTACCTCCTCAATCCTTATCAGATTCGGATAGTTATTCTCGGGATCGATATCATATATTCGACCCGAGGAACCATCCAGATGGCCGGCATTCACCTCGATCAATTCACGCACGTCCGGATAATAGTTTAGCTGAACGTCGTAACCCATTCGTCTGAAGATCTCTGTATGAAGGGATTGATATATTGCATGAGACGGAGCAATCTTGGGAAACGGGGTGCTTAATACAATGGTTCGTCGTGCGCTGCCCTCTGGATCGGAAGGGGCAATCCCTGATTCATCCGACGCTGTGGCATCTAATTGCGGGAATACGAGGATAATAAAGACAATGAAAAATAACAGACCATGGGTGTAACGCTTGGATGCAGCCATGTGGTAAAATCTCCCTTGTCGAATCAAACACATCTCATTTTTTTATTTGAGTAAATCATCAGATCTAATTTTGTCATTTTTATCATATTGCCCTGCGCTGATCAACAACATCTGCGGTTTTTCTTTTTGCAAACATATGAGACGAAAGTCCTATGCCGATTCCCTAAAGTCCGATTGATGCCGGAATTTGCATTTGTTAAGAGGAATATGATTGAAAAACTGTCCGGCACGTTAGGAGAAAGGTTCTGTGGTGCGGCAGAATCTACGGGAGATGCACTCACTGTTTCGGTGTAGAAAGGGACTGCAAGCCAATGCCAAACGATACTAACTTTTCAGAAATAAACATGATTTTAAAATGTTATCACCGCTTACTGTTGGCGGCACTTATTGTTTTTTTGTCTGCACCGGCAGCTTGGAGCGCAGGGCTTTGGCTCTACGAAGGCGGCACCCCGGATCTGGGCACTGCCAGCGCAGGACGGGCGGCCCTGGCCGCAGACGCATCAACGGCCGGAACCAATCCGGCGGGCATGACGCGTCTGGATCGTTCCCAGATGCTGGCGGCCATGCAGGGACTTTATGTCAATTCTCGGTTTGATACCGAGGTGTCCGGCTTCGGGGGTGGTGACGGCGGCAATGCCGGGGGATCCGTGCCCAGCGGCAGTCTGCATTATGTGCATCGCGTCACAGACGATCTCAGGCTGGGAATTACCGTGGGCACCTATTTAGGCCTGGGCCTCGATTATGGCAAAGACTGGGCCGGTCGCTACTACACCACCGAAGCTGAGATGTTGACCTACGGCGTCAACCCGGGTGCAGGTTACCGGATCAACAACTGGCTGTCGCTGGGGGCGGGTTTCAGCGTGCTGTATGCCACCCTCGACCAGAAGGCGGCCATTAATAACGGCGCCGTTCCGGGTCAGGCAGGGTTGGCCGACGGGTCGCTCGAACTGGATGACGACGATGTAGCGTATGGTTATAATTTTGGCCTGATGTTGACGCCCATGGACAACACCCGAATCGGTCTCACCTATCGATCCGAAATCGATCTGGAGTTCGAGGATGCGGCCAAATTCAAGGACATCGGCCCGGTTTTGCAGGGCCTGATCAATCTTTCTGGACTGGCCGGCAGCAAGGTGGACATCGACATGACCATCCCCCAGGCGGTGATGCTGAGCGCCTACCACCAACTGACGGACCATTGGGCCATCATGGGCAACATCGGCTGGCAGGAGTGGAGCGCGTTCGGCAAACAGGACCTGACGTTGAGGTCAAGCACCTCGACCTCGTTCACCAAGGATCTCGATTACGACGACACCTGGCATTTCGCCTTGGGGGCCCAGTACCGATTTACCGAAGGCTGGCTGTGGTCGGTGGGCGCGGCCTACGACACGTCGCCTGTGGATGACGCCGACCAATTATCGCCGGACTTGCCTCTGGACCGGCAGATCCGCATCGGCACTGGTATCCAGTATGACTGGAGCGATGATGTTACCGTGGGAGTCGCTTATGAGTATACGGATCTCGGAGAGGCCGAGATTGACCAGGAGGGTGGCCCCTTGCAGGGGCCCTTCAAGGGGGATTACGATCCCAATGCAATCCATTTTTTCGCCGTTAACCTGATCTGGAAATTTTAAACTTATACCGCCGCCTGCAGCGCCCTAATCATAGGCCCGGGAAAAACGGTTCAGGAAAACCGCTATTCGGGGGGCACTCCCTATCCCTGGAAAATTGAAGCGTATGCCTTACGTTGCTACTGTTTTTCTACGATAACGAAAGCTACCCTACCTCTCTTTGAATTCCTGGATACGTTGATCCATGACATCTAAGCCGGTCATTTCAAATTTTGACATGGCATTTTGATATGCTTGCGGTTCATACAGCAGGGTTTCGGAATTTTTTTTAAAACGGAGTAAAAAAAGACAACTTAGTTCTGCTTGGCGATGATTTCGAACAAATACTTGGCTGCTATTGCCGCACCATCCAGATTAATTTCCGGTTTTGGCAATTTTGAAGCGCCAAGCTGTTGTTGTAAAGCTTGCGCAAGATCTTCACCTTTCACATCGTTGGCTTTATAAGTAATCAGACGGTCTTTGTTACGAAGCGTGAGTCGGGTCATATGGGCTTGCTGTTCTTCATCCTGCATACCCCGCAACAGGACCACTGCGGGGACATTGGCATAGAACACATCGGTTAAACTGTTGTAACCACCATAAATAACTGCTGTTTTGGCTTTCAGCAATGCTTGTCGATATTGCTCGCCGGCCGGTGTCACCTTACAAAATGGTAATTTTGAAAAAAAGCCTTGAACCCATTTCCGGTTTGAAAAATCGTCCTGTGATCCGACGAATAATCGCCATATTCCATATTGGGGACCGATTTTATCCAACGCATAGGAAAGCTGTTTTACTCATATGCTCTGTATCTTCGCCCAACCATGGGATTGAAACAACACCTGCGATGTCATCATCTGTATTGTCTTGCAGCGGCAGCCATTGATCAAGTTCGGATATCCGGCACACATAACCGGTCTCCAGAGGCTGCATCGTGAAATGTTTTTTCAGGGTTCCCATCTGGTCCTTTCCCAACAATCGACTGTCGCCATACCACAAAAGGCGTTTATAGTGCTCTGAAAAAAGCCTTTTTGCCATGTCTGACCAAACTTGAGGAACCTTACCCACCCAACCCCGCACACCCAGCACCCAAGTAGTATCTGTATCACGGGTTGCTTCTAAAGCAGGTACCAGTTCCTTGTGTTTTCCCTGGGGAGTATGATCAGCTAGAATGCAGCGTGGGTGTAATACACTGATAAGATGTTGAATAATACTGCCTCTGCACTCACCCAATTCGGAATCTGTCAGGTTGATGCAACCTTTTTGCCCGGTGGAAACACCGCCCACAACCTTTGTTTGGTATGCGGGTAATTTCAACCAATCCAGTGGAACACTGCCGATAAGTTGCGAGACCATCCTGCTGCCCGTAACCAATAGGATTTTTAGCTCAGGATAAAGGCGCCGGACAGCTGCGCCGACGGCAATGCTGCGGCTGGCATGACCAAGTCCACGACCATCATGTGCGTATATCAAAAGATCCAAGCGGGAGGAATTCATGACCGAAAAAGTAAAGTCTTTGTCGCCACAATGTCAAGATAAATAAACTGAAAAAGGTTTACATTTGAATATCAGTGGCATAAAAAGATTTATGCAAATTTAGCATGAGATCTTTTCAACAATCCAATATGAAAAAAGTAATGATAACGCTTTCAAATATAAAAGCATTAAATATTGAAGCCACATCGCGTTGCACCGCCCGCTGTCCTTTTTGCAGCCGCCAGCAAAAAGTTCGCGATTACGGCGCTCATCAAATCAGCTTCTCCGACATTCAAAAATTACCCAAAGAGCTAATGCGTGGTTTGCGTAGAATCACCTTCGCCGGCAATTTTGGGGATCTTTCCTGTAACCCGGAAATGATTGATATTGTAAGTTATATAAAAGCGTTAAACAAAAAAATCGTCCTGGGTGGTGAAACCAATGCCGCTGCTCAAAAACCTGCTTGGTGGCATGCTTTGGGGAATTATTATAGAGATGGGATGATGGTCTTTGCCGTTGACGGTCTTTCAGATACCCACGCGCTTCACCGGGTGGGAACTGATTTTGACACGGTGATCGGAAATATCCGGGCGTTTACCGCCTCCGGCGGAAAGGCGACCTGGAAGTTTATTGTTTTCGAGCACAACGAACATCAAGTCAAGCTCGCAGAAAAATTGGCGGAAGAATTGGGATGTGATCAATTTATCGTCGTATCTTCAAGAGACTATAATGACACGCTAAGAAAACCAAAGACCCTGGATATTAAAATCAAACGAGATCTCTTTCGTCTTTATAAAGATGAATCAAGGGAAGCTTCCTGCAAGCCTTTAGCCGATAGTTCGTTGTACATCGCTGCCGACGGCACGGTACATCCCTGCTGTTTTGCCCATTGTATGTATATCACCGAACATAATCAGCAGTTCCGATACATACTGCCGCTAATTGAAAGATACAAGGAAAGGATTAATTTTAAGACCCGGCAACTGGAGGATATTATCAGAGGGACATATTTTCAGAAGGTGCTGACCTTATCAAAAACCAATTCTTATTGCCGTACAAAGTGCAACACCCACAAGAAAGAAATCAGACAAAAACTGATTATATATCATAAACACTTTGAACCGCAATAGCGGGCGCATTCCCCGTGGCTTAACGCGGGATTAGCGGTCGCGTCTAAATTAGACAGAATTTCTTAGACGATGAAAATCTTTTTCCACACACCATTTAAACCCTTGGAACATCCTAGCCCCTCCGGTGATCTGATCATCGCCACCGGATTGATGGCGTATTTACAAAAGTGTCATCACGTTGTTCACCCTGTGACGGCTGTTCGCTCTCGCTGGCTGTATTGGCGTCCCTGGGTTTGGCCCAGAATACTCTCTGATTATCGACGGGCGGTTAAATCGATTAAATCCCGACAGCCCCAGCTCTGGATGACCTACCATAGCTACTACAAGGCGCCCGATATCCTGGGGCCTGAAGTGTGCAGAACAACCGGTTTACCGTATGTCATCTTCCAGGGTATCTACGCCACCAAACAGCGACGGGATATCAAAACCTGGCCTGGGTTTATGCTAAATCAATATGCACTTCAGAAAGCACAGTATGTTTTTTCCAATAAAAAAAGAGATTGGACGAACTTAAAACGAATCATACCGGAACATCGACTGACGTATTTAAAACCTGGCTTGGAAGTAAAAAATTTTACATTTAATCAAACAGCGCGGGAGAAGGTTCGGCAGGCCTGGAAAATCGGCGATACACCGGTAATCCTTACGGCTGCCATGTTTCGACAGGATGTTAAAACACAAGGTCTTCTATGGCTGATACGATGCCTGGGACACCTGAGAAAAACATCCGGTGATTTCGTTTTAATTATCGCTGGCGATGGCAAAGAAAGATCTAAAATAGTTCAATCTGCAGCAAAGCATCTGCCCGGACAGCATCGCTTTTTAGGTAAGATTTCCCGGGTTAAGATGGCTGAATTTTACAGTGCCGGTGATATATTTGCTTTCCCAGGCATCAATGAATCCCTCGGTATGGTTTATCTGGAAGCCCAGTCATGCGGTTTGCCCGTTGTGGCCTTTCGAAACGCCGGAATTCCGGAGGTGGTCATTAATGGTGAAACGGGTATATTAACAGACTTGTTTTCAAAGCAACAATATATGGAAGCCATAAAGACGCTGCTGATCAATAATGAACTGCGGGAAGAGATGGGACATAACGCCCGGCGATATGTTCATGCACACCATAATATTGACATGAACTATCGTAAAATGGAAGGAATTCTAAAGCGGGTTTCCCGCAATAGGCTCACGCTGTAAGCTTAACCTCAAGTATCGATTGACGATATTTTTTATATGAAAGATCAATGGTTATGTGTTACAAAAAAAACGCCCGGTACAGTCTTGCTTGGCGACACCAAAGCTTCACAGCTTGGAGAATGTTATGCACCTAAAAAAGAGGGTACTGATAACAGGTGGTTCCGGATTTCTTGGCTCCCATTTGTGCGAGAGATTGTTGAACGACGGTCATGACATTTTATGCCTCGATAATTTTTTTACAGGCACAAAGCAGAATGTTGTTCACCTGCTTAAAAAGCCGAATTTTGAACTCATGCGTCATGATGTCACGTTTCCTCTCTATGTTGAAGTCGATGAGATATACAATCTTGCCTGTCCGGCATCACCCATTTATTATCAAATGGATCCTGTACAAACGACGAAAACATGTGTTCATGGCGCCATAAATATGCTGGGGTTGGCCAAAAGACTTAAGGCTAAGATATTTCAGGCTTCAACCAGTGAAATATATGGCGACCCGCAAGTACAACCGCAGCCGGAATCTTATTGGGGGCGGGTTAACCCAATCGGCTTTAGGTCTTGCTATGACGAAGGGAAGCGATGCGCGGAAACACTGTTTTTTGATTATCGCAGACAACATTCCTTACGGATCAAAGTTGCGCGTATTTTTAATACATATGGGCCTCGCATGCATCCCAATGACGGAAGAGTTGTTTCTAATTTTATTGTGCAGGCAATTCAAGGGCACCCGCTAACCATTTATGGCGACGGCAGTCAGACGCGATCTTTTTGTTATGTGGATGATTTAATCGAGGTCATTATTCGTTTGATGGATACCGACAACGCTTTTACCGGGCCAATCAATATTGGAAACCCCAGAGAGTTTAGCATCTTAGAATTAGCGGAAAAGGTAATAAATCTGAGTACATCTTCATCAGAAATCATTTTTAAACCCCTTCCTGCAGATGACCCGAAACAGCGCAAGCCCGATATATCTTTAGCCAAAAACGAATTAAATTGGGAACCAAAAATCAGTCTCGAAGAAGGGCTCTTAAGAACGATCGAATATTTTCGTAAGATAGTGTAAAAATCGCTCAATTATGGAAAAAAAGAAAACGATATTTTTGCATGTCATTGCCATTTCACTGCTAACGTTCTTTGTTTATTTTCCGTCCCTGACAAATGGATTTATCTGGGACGATGATGATTATGTCATCAACAATTTTTCAATCCAAAAAACAGACGGCTTAAAAGAAATATGGTTTAGCTTTAAAACGCCCCAATATTACCCTGTGGTTTTTTCAAGTTTCTGGCTCGAATACAAACTATGGGGTCTTAATCCAACGGGCTATCATCTTATCAATCTCATATTCCATGTTTTCAATGCGCTGCTCATTTATGCGATCCTGTTCAAATTGCACAAACCCATAGCACTGATGGCAGCCCTTGTATTTGCCCTCCATCCGGTTCAGGTTGAAACCGTCGCATGGATAACCGAGCGGAAAAATATTTTCGGCGCATTTTTTTATCTTCTCACCACATTTTTTTATATCCGTTTCTACGACGCTCACCGAA
Organism: uncultured delta proteobacterium; assembly: GCA_963842925.1. Classification (GTDB taxonomy): domain Bacteria; phylum Desulfobacterota; class Desulfobacteria; order Desulfobacterales; family B30-G6; genus B30-G6. Next base: position 200,969 of record CAWJIL010000002.1, on the reverse strand, counting down.
AACAGGACTACGTCTTATCGCTGCTAAGCTTTGTTGTTGCACTTTTGAGCAAGAGTATTACATCAACCTTCGTTATTGTGCCGATACTGATTCGCTGGTGGCAGGGCCAACAATTCAATAAACGCGATATGTTTCAATTATCCCCTTTCGTACTTTTTGGATTTTTGGCCGGATTGAATACGGCGTATCTTGAAATTGTCAGGGTAGGTGCCCAAGGAAGCAGCTGGAGTTTACCACTGCTGGGGAAAATAGTGCTTCCGGGAAAAATAATTCTTTTTTATCTTTACAAGCTGGTGTTCCCATTTGAGTTCATCTTTTTTTATCCGCGGTGGCATATCGACCCGACCAGTTTATGGCAGTGGCTACCGAGTGTCTGTGTGGCCTCGATGGCAGGGCTCTTGTATTTTTATAGAGAAAAAATAGGGAGGGCGGCCTTTGCGCTGTCTTTATGTTTTGGGGCGTCGCTTTTTCCGGCACTCGGCTTTTTCAATGTTTATCCGATGATGTATTCCTATGTTGCAGATCATTTTCAGTACATTGCCAGCATCAGCGGCATCACTCTTCTGTGTGGTGCCGGTGAGTTCATTTTGAAAAGGATGGTTTTTAAAAGCGCCTCCTTCGCTCCAAAAACACAACAGCTCGTCTTTTTTTTCATCCTCGTTTCTATCTTGTCCATTCTGGGATTTAAAAGCTATTCTTACAGCAAGGTCTTTAAAAACCGCGAGACGCTTTTCACGGATGTAATTCAAAAAAATCCCCGGGCCTGGATGGCGCACAACAACCTTGGCATGGTCTACATTTCCCAAGGAGACGTCAGCAGGGCATATGAGCAGTTTCAAGAAACCCTTAAAATAAAACCAAAGGACTGCACAGCCCTCAACAATTTGGGGAATCTATACAAAGCCCAGGGATTGTGGGTTAAGGCCAAAACAGCCTACCAAACATGTCTTGATTCGGACCCCGATTTTGCATTAGCCTATAACAACCTCGGTCTTGTTTATGCTCACTCCGGTGACCTGCAGCAATCCCAGGAACTTTTTGAAAGGGCTGTGACCTTAAATCCTATGGCCCATGATACCCACCTAAATTTGGGACTGTTGTTCCTAAAGCAGAAGAAGTATGACAAATCGATGACACATTACAATAAGGCCATCGAGATTTATCCTTATTATGTCGAAGCGTATCTACAGAAAGGACTTTTGTATGCACAGACCGGCAAAGAAACTGAGGCGCGGAAAGCTTTCGAGAAGGTTTTGATACTCGATCCAAATAACTTCCACGCGCACAACAACCTGGGTATTTTACTCCGCCATGAAAACCAGATGGCGGCGGCAGTGACATATTTTCGGGAAGCGGTCAGGCTGAATTCAGAATCGGTTCAAGCACGTTACAATCTTGGAGAAGCACTCCTGAGATTGGGCCAAAAGGATGAAGCACGGAGGCATTTTATTCATATCGCCCGGGCCGGTTTCCGGCTGCCGACACCGATCGAGGATTTTTTGAAGTCAACAAACCCATAAAAGGATTTTCAGTGAAGCTATCAGTTGTCATGCCCGTTTATAACGAGGAAAAAACAATCCAGGAAATCGTCCAGCGTGTTCAGGATGTCGCAATTGAAAAGGAGATCATCATCGTCAATGACGGTTCCGATGATGGGACATCACAAGTGCTGGATGACATGGTAAATAATTACGACAACCTTGTTTTGATTCATCAAAACCGGAACCAGGGGAAAGGCGCTGCATTAAAAGAAGGTTTCAAGCATGTCACGGGTGAGATCGTTCTTATTCAGGATGCGGATTTAGAATACGACCCAAAGGATTATGACCTTCTTTTGTTACCCATACTGGATGGTAGGGCCGACGTTGTCTACGGTTCCCGGTTTTTGGGAGGACCCCACCGCGTGCTATTTTTTTGGCACTATTTTGGTAATAAATTCCTGACCCTGCTTTCCAATTTGCTGAATAATTTGAACCTCACGGATATGGAGGTGGGGTACAAGGTCTTTAAGCGCCATATACTCGACCAGATCCATCTAAAATCGAACCGTTTCGGTTTTGAACCTGAGTTCACGGCAAAAATTGCCAGATTGCGACCCAGAATCTATGAAGTACCCATATCCTACAGTGGCCGTTCCTATGAGGAAGGCAAAAAAATTACCTGGAAAGACGGGATTGTTGCACTCATTTGTATTATCAGGTTTCGGTTTTTCAAATAAGGATCATCTCCAAAAGACGTTGATCCAAATTAAGGATTATAGGATTCAAGGGGTCCAGGATTCGAGTGTAATGCTTAAAAATTGAAATATTGGGGGCAGGTATCCATTCGCCAAAGGGAGCATCGATGACAGCGGAAACGGAAATCAGGGAAGAAATCGCTGCATATGGCAGGTTGGTGTATGCACAGGGCCTGGTCTCGGGAGCCAGCGGCAACCTGTCGGCACGGGTAGATGAAGATCATATCCTGATAACACCGAGCGGTTGCCACAAGGGCATGCTTGATCCAGGGGATTTGTTGCTTTACAATATGAAAACCGGTCAAACGGTCGGTGAAACCAGGATAAAGCCATCGAGTGAAATTCACATGCACACGTTTGTATATCAGCATCGGCCGGATGTTCAGGCGGTGATTCATGCGCACCCGCCCTATGCCGTGGCTCTCTCGGTGGCAGGGGTGTCCCTTGAAGCGCTTGTTCTGCCTGAAGTGGTTTTGGCACTGGGCGCTATCGTGGATTGCGGGTATGCCACACCCACCACAGAAAAAGTCGTGCATGCCATGAAACAACCGGTTCAGACAGGCCGAAACGCCCTTATCCTGGCGCGGCACGGCAGTGTGACCTTGGGAAAGACCCTGCAAGAAGCTTTCTGCCGCCTGGAAATTGTCGAGCATGTGGCCAAGGTCACGGCCATCGCACGATCCATGGACAAGGTCTCTTCCCTGCCCCAAAAAGAGATCGATGAATTGAAGAAATTGATCTCCTAAAAAGCGCAAAGCAATTCTGTTTTTTAAAACCTGGTCCTTTAAGTCAGGCCAGAGATATTTGGCTATGCCGAGGGCTGTTGTTACTTAAATCCGAAACACGAAATTCGAAATCCTAAACAATACCGAATGATCCAAATTCAAATGATCAAAACAAGACCTTTGATATACAAGTTCAAGCACGATGTCTAAATCATTTGAGCATTTGATATTTGGATTTGTTTCGTATTTCGATATTCGAATTTAGAATTTATCACACGCTGAATGTGCATAATATTAATCTTTTAGAGGGTTAAATCAGTGTCGGGCCCTTTGGACCCGGGTATCTACTTAACTTTCAGATCATGAAATTTAACCCATATCACGGCACCCAGTTCTACATCCTTGTCCTGCCCATCGTGCTTTAGTTTAAAGTCTGCGCTGTTCAAGGCGGCAAATCCCCACCAGCCGGCAACGGGCGCGGCATAGGAAAAGACGCCGTTGCCATCGGCTTTGATGGTCTGGGTAATCATATAATCGGTGGGGGCCGTCAGTTGTCGGTCCGTGTTGTAATATTCAACTTCCACTTCTGCAAAGGGAACCGGCTTGCCGTTAAACTTCACCATTCCCTGGAAGAGGTTGCCGGCGTACAGGCCATAGGGTTTGGACAAGGGAATAATTTCTGTTTTCAATCCGATTTCCCGATCCCAGCCTTCGTCATCGCCAAAAGCGGTCACAACCGTTTTGGTGTAGTGGATGATAAAGGCGTCTTCAGTCGCTTCCCAGTAAGGTTCCGGCTCCACCAGGAACATATAGACACCCGGTCGGGCTATCTTGTAATCAAGAGACCAGGCGGTGTGGCCCATGATCAGATCTTTTTTCAGCAGGCCCGTCAGATCCTTTCTGATACCGTTGGCCATCACGTCACAAATTTTGGGTGTGGCCATTTCCATGCCGATGCCTTCAAAGGGATGAGAAAAGCTGATCTGCACATGGACGGTTCGGTCATCTCCCTGCATGATCATGGTGTCGGATGGGATGAGCATGCCGAAATGCGCATGGCCGGACATGGGAAATGAAAGCAGACCTGTCAGTATCAGCAGTATGATTATCGCTCTTTGTTTCATCTGAACCTCCAATAAAAAAGCCACGAATGCGTTGGCATCTTCTAAATGCCATTGTTTCCGCGGCCTTACTTTTAATTTAACTGTTTGATGCAACAGGCTTCAACCTGTGAATTGTATACTGTTCTATGTAGGATACCCACGGCATCAAGTCAACACCAAATCAAAGCCCCTTGACTTGTTCAAGAAAAGCCATTATTTCCTTCACGGCGACATTTTCATTGGTATTTGGTCAGGATCACATAAAATGAATAGGCGTATTTATAAGGATGAAAACGCATAAAGCCGGGGAATATGAAACAGAAGATTAAAACACTTATTACCGAAGCCGTAAATCGGGCTGTTGCAAAAGGGGTTTTTTCGGCACAGGAGCTGCCGGAAGTGGAGATCGAAATCCCTAAAAACGAAAGGCATGGTGATTTTTCGGCCAATATCGCCATGATTATGGCCTCGGTCCAAAAGAGGGCTCCCAGAAAAATTGCCGAGGAGATTCTCGACCATATTGATGACCATGAAAGCATGGTCGAGAAGACCGAAATCGCCGGGCCGGGATTTATCAATTTTTTTGTCAATGTCAATGCCTGGCACGGGGTGCTTTGTCGGATCCATGAGCAGAAGGATCTTTATGGGGCTTCGGATGTGGGAAAAGGCGAGAAGATTCAGATTGAGTTTGTAAGCTCGAACCCTACGGGCCCTCTGCATGTGGGTCATGGCAGAGGTGCGGCAGTCGGCGACAGCGTTGGGAATATTCTGTCTTTTTGCGGGTATGATGTTCAGAAGGAATATTATATCAACGATGCCGGCAGACAGATTGAAACCCTGGGACGTTCTGTTTTTTTACGATACCAGGCGCTTTCAGGAAAAGAAATTTTGTTTCCCGATGAATGCTACCAGGGAGATTATATCAAGGATATTGCCGGCCTCCTTAAAGGAGAGCATGGCGAAGCATTGAACCACAAGTCGGAGCAGGAAGCGATCGCATTTTGTGCCAGGGCAGCTGCCGGTCTTATCATCAAGGGAATTCGCAAGGATCTTGAATCCTTCGGGGTGACATTTGATGAATGGTTCAGCGAACAGAGTCTCTATGACTCGGGTAGTGTCGATACCGTGATACAAGAGCTGGAAGAGAAAGACATTGTTTATAAAAAGGATGGTGCGGTCTGGTTTAAAACGTCCCAATATCAAGACGAAAAAGACCGTGTGGTTGTTCGAAAAAATGGCCAGAAAACCTATTTTGCATCGGACGTGGCCTACCACCTGGACAAGTACCGGCGCGGTTTTGATAGGGTTATCGATGTCTGGGGGGCGGACCACCATGGATATATTCCACGAATGACGGCCTCCATCGAAGCCCTGGGCTACCAACGTGATCAGTTCGAGGTCATTCTTGTTCAGCTTGTGAACCTGTTGCGGGATGGCGAACCCGTCGCCATGTCGACACGGGCAGGCGAATTCATTACCCTGAAGGATGTTGTGGATGAAGTCGGGAGAGATGCGGCAAGATTCATTTTTCTTACAAGACATTATGAGAGTCCCCTGGATTTTGATCTGGCCTTGGCAAAGAAAAAATCCAACGATAACCCGGTCTATTATGTTCAGTATGTGCATGCGCGAATCTCTAGTATTTTGAGAAAAGGCAGAGAACAGGGGATCGAAAGTGATGCATGGGATGATATTACCATGAAAGCGTTAGTAGAACCTGAAGAAATCAACCTGATAAAGGCCATGGATCAATATCCTGCGGTGGTGGAGAAGAGTGCTGTCTTCAGGGAACCTCACCGGATCACTTATTATTTGATGAGTCTTGCATCCACGTTCCATTCCTATTACAATAAGCACCGTGTTCTGGCTGATGATCCCGTGGTGACACAGGCCCGGCTTTCCCTTGTAATGGCGGTGCAGAGAATTATTCGAAACGGATTGACCCTTCTGGGTGTTTCCGCACCGGAAAAAATGTAGATGAAAAAAAAGATAGAAAAAAAAGCTGCTGCGAAAACGAGAAAGAAATACCTGCTCCAGTTAACAGGCAAAGGACTATTCCTGGCCCTCTGCCTGCTCTTTTTGATCTCCGGATGGATGTTTGTGCTGGGGGTTTTGGTTGGCCGTGGAACCGCTCCGGTGAATTTTGATATTCAAGCACTGCAGAAGGAACTTTTGGCGCTGAAAGAATCCATGCTAAAACAGGAGAAAAGGGCCATGGAAGCCGATGCTGCCAAAACAGGAGCCAAGTCTTCCCTGGAGTTCTACGAGGCCTTGAAGAAAAAAGGAAAAGACGAACAAATCCAGATCATTGAGAAAAAAGTGACCCCCAAAGCGACTCCTAAAGCGCCTCCCAAAACACCACCCGCGACCCCGCCCCCGTCACCATTGACGTCGCAGAAACGTGTTTCCAAATCAAAGGCTGCCCCGGAAGAGAAGAAGACCTTGCCGGATTTACCCGATGTCAAGCCGTCACCGTCAGGAACCCTGGCTGTTCAGGTGGCATCCACTAAGGATGCAGCCTCAGCGGAAGCGCTGGTGAAAAAATTGACACAAATGGGATATGCCGGTTTCAGCACAATGGCCGAGATACCCAACAAGGGAAGGTGGTATCGTGTCAGGGTAGGCCCGTACCGGACAAAAACCGAGGCTGAAAAGGTACGCCAGGAACTGATAAAGGATACGTTTCAGGGGATTGTTGTGAGGAATTAACCACTTTTATATCAAAAAACTGAAAAAATTTATCACGAAAGCACGAAAAGACGAAAACACGAAAAAAACCGATATATAATTTCTATTCCGGTATGGAGACATTACCCAAACCATGATTTTAGACAAGACAACAATAGCTTAAATGATCGTGTATTCATATTGGATTGTTCATTGATATGCGCTGATGTAAGGTGCCCTAATTGGCTCAAACAGCGCAAATCGCCATTGGATCACCCATTTCGCTCTATCTATGATAAAACCAGAACGTTGAGTTAAATATAATTTCGTGTTTTCGAGCTTTCGTGCTTTCGTGATGAGATTTCTTATAACCTTAAAAACGGTGCACTATGAAAATTACCAAGGATGATGTGGTACACGTTGCCAACCTTGCACGTCTGGAGTTATCTGAAGATGCTATTGAAAAATTTGCCGGTCAGATCGGCGAAATTTTAGAGCATGTGGATTCTCTCAAGCGTGTCGATACCCAGGGTGTTTCCGCCACAACCCATGCGATCTCCCTGACCAATGCCTTTCGTGACGACGACCTTTCTGAACCGGCAGACCGGGACCTCTCCATGGCCAATGCCCCCGAATCCGAGGATGGCAGTTTTGTGGTACCAAGAATCATTTAATATCTGCTCATTTCCTTGCAACACAGGGACAGGCACGCGGGAATGACACCAAGGACACCTTAGTAAAATGAAATTACATGAACTGACCATTCAAGCAGCCCATGAGCTGCTCAAAGCAAAAGAAATTTCATCCCGGGAATTGACACAGGCGGTTTTAGACCGGATCGAAGCGGTTGAAAGCCAGGTGGATGCATTTATTACCGTGACAAAGGACGATGCGATCCAGGCGGCGGAGATGGCTGATCACCAGATAGCTCACGGGAAAATGGGCCCTTTGACAGGTATACCCATAGGGGTCAAGGATCTCATCTGTACAAAAGGGATTAAGACCACCTGCGGATCGCGAATCCTGGAAAATTTTGTCCCACCCTATGACGCGACCGTGGCAAAAAAACTCAAGTCCGAGCATGCCGTCATCATCGGCAAAATGAACATGGATGAATTTGCCATGGGGTCGTCCACCGAACACTCCAGCATCAAAAATACCCGGAACCCATGGGATCTCAACCGTATTCCAGGAGGTTCCAGCGGCGGTTCTGCGGCAGCAGTAGCGGCTGACATGTGTCTGGGTGCCCTGGGGTCTGACACGGGTGGTTCCATCCGACAACCGGCTTCCCACTGCGGTATTGTGGGTATGAAGCCCACCTATGGCCGGGTGTCCCGATTCGGCCTCGTTGCCTTTGCATCGTCTCTCGACCAGATCGGTCCATTAACGAAAAGTGTAACGGACTGCGCCCTGATGCTGAATACGATTTCAGGCTATGATCCTGGTGATTCCACCTCGGTTCCAGAGAATGTGCCTGATTTTACTACCTTTCTCACGCAGGATCTCACGGGTGTAACCGTTGGCATTCCCAAAGAGGTGGCAGCACTGGAGGGGCTCGACCCGGATGTCGCAGCCGTTGTAAAAGAGGCTGTTGGTATTGTGGAGAGCCGGGGCGCGCGGTGTATCGAGGTTTCATTGCCCAATACCGAACACGTGGTGGCCGTCTACTACGTGATTGCACCCTGTGAAGCCAGTTCGAACCTGGCCAGATATGACGGTGTCAAATATGGATACCGAAACAGGGAACAGGATACCCTGATGGAGATGTACCGGGCTACGCGGACAGACGGATTTGGGTCGGAAGTTCAGAGACGTATTATTATCGGTACCTACTGCCTGTCTGCCGGGTACTATGAGGCCTACTATGGGAAAGCTTCCCAGGTCCGCACCTTGATTATCCAAGATTACAAACATGCATTTGAACAATGCGATGTGATCCTCTCCCCGGTGGCACCCACGCCTGCCTTTAAAATCGGTGAGAATGTCGAAGATCCTTTAAAGATGTACCTATCTGATATATTTACGCTTTCTGCAAATCTGGCCGGCATTCCCGGCATGGCGGTGCCTTGTGGTTTTTCCATTGATGGTTTGCCCATTGGTCTTCAGATCCTGGGAAAGCATTTTAATGAAGGCATGCTGTTAAAGGTCGGATACAGTTTTGAGCAGGCAACGGAACACCATAAGGAGAGACCGAATTTAATGTAATACACTTATAGAAAAATCAGGACAACTATAAGGACTTGTAATAGTTTAAGAAATTCGAAGCACGAATATCGAAATTCTAAACAATGACCAAAATGAGAAATTCAAAACGATATGATTTGGAAGATCGTACCTTAGAATTTGCAAAAAAAACGAGGGAACTCGTGAAGCAATTGCCAAAAGCCACCGGTAACTTTGAGGATGGAAAGCAATTGGTTCGATCGTCTGGATCCGTTGGAGCAAATTATATTGAGGCCAATGAAGCAGTTAGCAAGAAAGATTTTATTTTTCGAATTAGAGTTTGTCGAAAGGAAGCAAAAGAAAGCTGCTATTGGTTGAAACTTATTGATACTAACAACATAAAGGATCTTGAAGAGGACAGATCTTTTTTGCTTACTGAATCAACTGAACTGATGAAGATTTTCGGATCAATCTTACATAAGAGCTTATAGATGTGCCTGCCGGTGGCCTCGTTTTGTACATTAGGTCATTTGATATTTGAATTTGTTTCGGATTTCGATATTCGGATTTTGGATTTTCCCACGATACTTAATAATTTATTCATATCATAATGCAAAACAATGAGGTGCCCCCATGACCACAATCCAGCCGGATGGCGAAATGATCCGTAAAGCCGTGAAATGGATTTCAGAAGAACGGCAGACCGACCCATCGAAAAATCATCAGCAACTGATCGAAGCCGCCGCCCTCAGATTTAATCTGTCGCCCGTGGAAGTTGACTATTTGAGCAATTTTCTAAAGGCAGAAAAATAGAAGAATTTTTTAACACGAAAACACGAAATACTGAAAGCACGAAATTCCATATGCTTTTTTCGTGTTTTCCTCCTTTCGTGTTTTCGTGATAAAATATAATTTTGTTCATTCAGAATATATCAAATGTTATAGTAGCATACCATGTCTCAAATTCGTATTTTGCCCGAAATATTATCCAACAAGATTGCTGCCGGTGAGGTGGTGGAACGACCGGCCTCCGTGGTCAAGGAACTTTTAGAGAATGCCCTGGATGCGGAGAGCACGCAGATTCTCGTGGAGATCGAAAAAGGGGGGCGCTCCCTGATCCGGGTGTCGGACAACGGGATGGGTATGCTCCCGGACGATGCCCTGCTCTCCATCGAACGCTATGCCACCAGCAAGATATATAAAAATGAAGACCTGTTTTCCATTCAAACCCTGGGCTTCAGGGGGGAAGCCCTGCCCAGCATTGCTTCCGTGTCCCGATTTTCTTTGGTTACCCGGCACAGGGATGCAGATACCGGTCTCGAGCTTCTCATGGCGGGCGGCAAGATTCAGAAAGTTACGGAAACCGGTGCACCGGTGGGTACCCAGGTATGCGCGCGGCAGATTTTTTTTAACACACCGGCCAGAAGAAAGTTCTTAAAGGGTATCCAGACCGAAATGGGCCATATCACCGATGTGGTTGCCGCCATGGCCCTGGGGAGACCCGGTGTCCAGTTCAAACTGGTTCACAACCATAAATTGCTGAAAAACTGGGTGGCTGTGTCCAATCCGGAAGACCGGGTGATCCATGTGCTGGGTCCGGAGTTGAAAAAGGGGCTCATAGACGTTCAACATGACGACGGGTATTTGCAGCTGGAGGGATGGCTTTCTTCTCCGTCCATCACACGCAAAACCTCCCGAAGTATGCACATCTATATCAATGGCAGGGCTGCCAGGGACCGTGTGATCCAGCATGCCTTGTTCGAGGGATATGCCGGCCGGCTTGTCAAGGGTCAGTTCCCCATGGCGGTGCTGTTTGTACGGGTGCCGTTTGACAGGGTGGATGTCAATGTTCATCCTGCAAAAAACGAAGTGCGATTCAGCGACCAGAAACAGGTTCACGACACAATTCAATCTGCCGTTGCCCATGCCTTGCAGCAGGTGGATTCCCGAAAATGGGGCCGGCGATTTCCCCAGGAAAAGATGCAGTTCATCAAGGAAAAACCAAGGGGATATCAACGGTCAGACGCATGGACCGCCTCAGCACAGCAGGAAGCCAATGAAGCCTCGGCTCCACCGTTGACCCCGGCGCCCGCCCCATCAGGCGCGTCGCCCATGGGGACACTTATGGATGGGTCGGGACCCCACGCGGCCTCCATAAAGTCTATGGGTGGCAAGGGCTTCTCAAAGCAGGCACCGGCCCAGACGCCACTCTGGGACCAGACACGCTTCAGGGATTTAAAGGTCATCGGTCAATACCAGGATATCTACATTGTGTGTGAATCCGATCAGGATCTCATCCTGCTGGACCAGCATGCCGCGCATGAGCGGATCCTCTACGAAAAGTTTAAACAATTCCGAAAGGTACGCACCGCGTCACAAGGCTTGCTGATACCCGAAACCATCGACCTGAACTACCGGGAGGCAAAGATTCTGGAAAAATTTCTCCCCGAGCTTGCGACCCTGGGCTTCGAGATCGAACCTTTCGGGGGCGACACCTTTGCCATCAAGTCCGTGCCGGCGGTTCTGGGAGACCATGAAATCAAAACCCTGGTCATGGAGATGGTGGAAAAATGGATTGAAGACGGCTCCGGAGACGCTGTGGAAAAGGCGATGGACGACGGCATCAAACTCATGGCCTGCCATGGCTCTATCCGGGCCAATCAGCGTCTGACGGACATGGAAATCAAGACCATGCTGGAACAGCTGGATGCCTGCGAGAATCCCTCTAACTGCCCCCATGGAAGACCCACCTGGATCAAATTGGATAGAGCGTTTTTTGAAAAAGCCTTTAAGAGAATGGTGTAAAAGAAAAGACCTTTCATCACGAAAACACGAAAGGACGAAAACACGAAAATAACTTATGAAAAAAGATCTTCCAAACCCAAAATAGAAATAAAGAGAATTGTAAACTAATTTATGGTCTTTTTCGTGTTTTCATCCTTTCGTGTTTTCGTGATATCTTTTCTTTCTTTTTTCTAATTTTTAATTTTCACTACTTGTTGACCGGCCTGCAGGATATGATATGGCTGCTGCCCTTACTGAAGGCCGACTTATTCTTTGCCACCGCGGAAAGCACGATTTCGTTTGTGCCGTCGTTGTCCAGGTCGCCGATGACATAATCACTGATATACCCGGCGATGTTACGTGTCTGCCACTTGGGCTGGACGCCGATATCGTCATAGGAAAAGCAGTCGATACGTCCCTCCTTGAATGACTTCATACGTGAAAAAATACCCCCCTCGCCATCATAGTTTTTAACGACGATAATTTCGTTCAAACCGTCCCCGTCGATATCGCTTACGTGGATCCGCTGGGGAAGGTAGTATTTGACAGTCTTGCCGGAGCGGGAGACGCCGCGAGTGACGGTGCCGGTGCGATCCATATTCGGTGCTTCGAAAAAGAGACGGCTTCCGCCATAGATTTGATCGCTCTCCCAGGTGGATTCCCCGGCCGGGTCGTATATTCTGAAAAAATCGTTTCTTAAAAAAGCCACGGTTTCGGTTTGACCATTGTTGGACGCATCGCCCTGGGTAAAGTCAAACAGCGTCATCTCTTTTGGCACAGCAAATTTGCCTGCGGCTGCATACCGCCCGTCCTGCCATTTCATTTCATGGATGTCCCGATCAAACAATGCTTCCTGAGGGCTGGTAGCAAAGGTAGAACTTGAACCCGTGCCACGCTTCTGGCCCAGCAAAAGAGTCCCGGATGCGGGTGTTTTAAGGACGCGCAGATACCAGTTGGGCATTTCAGCGATGACGGCGAAATCCCTACCATTCCACTCCAGTACCATGGATTTCAGACGTTGGGTACTCGAAATATAATCCGTCACAAAAATTTCAGGCGTGCCGTTCTGGTTGATGTCGGCCGTGTCCACAAACATGAGACGGTGGAAAGATTTGTGACTGAAGGTCTTGATTTCCTGAAGGCTTTCGTTCTGGTACCTGTAGACAAAGATCTGCTTGTAACTGACAAAAACGACCTCGTTTAAACCATCCCTGTCGACATCTGCGATGGAAAGACCCTCGATCGTCGCCGAAAAATTTTCGCTTTTCCAGTATGACAAAGGGCTTTCACCTTTGGCCGATTGGGGTGCCACAACCACGACAGGGGCAGCGGGTGCCGATGTTGTGGGCGCAGTTGATGGTGTGGGATCGGTCGATGTTGCAGGTGCCGTTGGCGCAGCAGGCGCGATCGATTTAGCAGGGGCGGTCGATGGAGCGGGGATAGGTGCCGGCGCAGACTTTGGTGTGGAAACCTTTGGTGTCTGGGGCGCCAGGCCGGGAATCACCAGTTTTTCCGGGTGGGTGTGAATATCGTCGGTCTCCGGAGAGGGCGCCGGTGACGCCACCACGGCTTTGGCATCGCCAAAAACGGTTTCATTGATGCGGGTTGTCAAATGTTCTATGTGGGCAATGATTTCACCCTGGTCCTGGCCCACCTCGTTGAATGTCAGCAGGGGCTTTTCCTGGGCAACGCCCACAAGTTGCGCATCCGTGCTGAGCATGGACCCCAGCATGGTAATGCTGCCGAAGAGCACATAGTCCACGTTTTGCTGCTGCCCCATGGCAATGGCTGTTTCGGCTGTGACGGGATCCGCACCCGCATGCGTCTTTTCCACCAAGACAGTCCGGTTTTCGGCGGAAAGGCGCGTGTAGAGCATGTCCGTGATGGCCGGCTTGAGAAAGGACTGCACGTTTTGGGAATGAATGCTGAACGGAATAATGAGGATGCCGGACCGGGTCTCCGCCGATGCGGGGACCGTGGCAAGCAAGGCCGGACCTGTTATCAGAAGACCCATGCACACGATTGAAATCAGTATCTGTTTTTTCACCTTGAAGTTACTCCCTTGTCATCTGTTTTTTTCAAAGATTTTTTGAATTGAGACGCATTCCCGCTTTTAACACGCCGGGCCGGTCTTTGAAAGGCTTTACCGCAACATTTCTTTATTTGGCTTGACATCCCCAAGCTCCTCTCTTAATTTCTGAAACTTTTCCTTCTTCATATTATTCTTAATTCAACTTTCGGGGTTCAGTACACGCGAAATGAATAATCCCCTGGCGCTTTGCGAACTCGCCGCAAGGGCTCCTAGCATCAGCGCTGGCCATATAGTTAAACAGGAATGGCTGATAAATGACCATGTTTTCATATTGGGTTGTCCATTGTCATGCGCTGATGTAAGGTGCCCTAAACGGCTCAAACAGCGCAAATCGCCATTGGATCACCCATTTCGCTCTTTCTTTGGTGAAACACGAAAGTTAAAAATCACGAAAAGCTTGAAGATCTTCGCAGTGGTCTGCGAAGAGTGTTTTGTCTTGGGGCAGCGCTTGGCTGCAAACACAAGGAATTATATCAATTTTAACTTTATGGCTTATGATTTTTATCGTGTTTTCGTGATAAAAGAGCTTCTTTCTTTCTGCTTATCCAGGCGGGTCTAATATATAATGTCCACCTATAATAAATTCCCACATTTTTTTCTGGACATTAGTGCCTGGAACGGATACATAGGCTCGAAATCGGACGATTCAGGCGTATTCAGGTTTTGCCCAAACACTTTCTTTGGTATGAGTGCCCATAAAACATATACCACATCTGGCGCTTTTGGGGCAAAGGCCTGCTAAGATGTCTAATTTCTTGACATTTACTTTTTTAATTGTTATAAATGTCGCAATTTGTTTTATCGTTATGCTTAATTATGTTTATTTTTGTTTAACTTTCCAACGAAAAGGAGGTGATGAAAGGCAATAGTAAGTGTTCCATAAAGTAGTTTGTGCAACAAGTGTTGTATGAAAAAAATGAATATCACTTTTTTAAAACTCTTTAGGAGGAGATTTTAAGATGAAAAAACTGTTTATCGTTACACTAGCCGTGCTGTTTTTCGCCGGCGCCGCCTATGCCGTTGATTACGACTATTCCGGCATGATCAACACAAGGGGTTCCTGGATTAACAACAGCGGCAGCACATCAGATGATTCCGAAGACTACATGTACTATGACATGGAGTTTGACAGCACCTTGAACATTAAACCGAGCGATAAAACCCTGATCCGTCTGAACTGGGAAATCCATGATGAAAACTTTGATCAATCCCCCACGGATTCACAGGACAAGACCGGTGACGACAACATCGCTTTCAAGAGGGCCTGGGGACAATACAAGTTCGACAACGGCATGACCACTCAATTCGGTCTCATGACCGGTGGGGCCTTTGGAACCGCTTTTGGCGATAACGCTAACGGCTTATACCGGGTGCGTCTCGACGGCACGGCAGGTTTTGGCAAATGGGGTGTTATTCTCGAGAAAAGAGGGGAGCAGGGACCCAATGCCAGTGGTGACTGGGATGCTGAAAAAGACGACTCCGATTTCTATTATGCCTATGTGGTCACCAAGGCCGGGGATGTCACCCTGCAGTTTCTGGGGATTTATGGGTATAACGGTGACCTGAGCGGTGGTGCTATAGATGGTGGTTTCGAATTTGAAGACCCGGACAACAAAGTCTACGGCGGCATTGCGGCTGCCATGGGTTCTTTTGGCCAATTCGGTTTTGAAGCTGAGGCCACGTATCAGAGAGTTAAATTTGAATGGGATGAAGATGCCGGCGCAGGAATTCCTGACACCCCAGGTGGCGAGGATGAGGCCGACCTTTACGGCTTATATGGTAATGTCTGGATGCAGATGGACGCGATGAAAATCGGCGGCATGCTGGCTTACGGCAGCTATGATAAAGATGCTGAGACCGGATATGGTTTTGGTGAGGACTTTGGTCCGGGTTTCTGGGTCATGGACTGGGATAATTTCGGTGGCGGCGGAAAAGCTGAATACTATGCTTCCACACTGGTTGCGATTTATGCCGACTACTCTGTTAACGATGCCCTGTCGTTGTACGGTGCCCTCGAGTACATGTCGTCCAATGTAAAAGACGGCGAATGGGACGGTGCGACAGGTATGATAGGCAATTTAGGCGTGACCTACAAGCTGGCCGACAATGTAAAATACCAGATTGGCGCTGCATACGGAAAGTATAAAGATGGTGAATGGCTAGATGAAGATGGCGACGATTACGATGATCCGGATGCCTTCGGCAGAGCCTATCACAAGATCACAGTCAGCTTCTAAGTCCTTTTTCTTTGGACTCGGAAGTGTTGTAAAACAAAAAAAAGAGCCCGCCTTTTGGCGGGCTCTTTTTTTGTTTACTAAGCAAAGTTCTTTAGAAAGTAATGCGCGGAGCAGACCCGCATGTCATCTCTGGTCTTAATGTCTATATCCCCTTCAAGAACGACCCGTTGCATCGTAAAAAACGCGTCAGTTTTTTACGATGGGGCTTAAAATATCCGGAAGGACAGGTCAGACAAAAAGCCACCATTCATTCTACTTTATTACCTTCCAGAATTTTGTCATGTCTACAACGCATCACTTACGGAATAAACTGCAGCTGAACGAGTGTCACTCCCGCGGAGGCGGGAGTCCGGTAAAAGAGACCTGGATAGCGCTAAAGCTTCACTACGTGCCCTGCCTTCGCAGGAATGACGTCGAGGGCAAACAGGAATGACTTCGATGGATTATGGAAGCAGCGTACAGAGAAAATGAGGATTATGTTGAGTGAAAGCGGGAATGACGGACTGACTTATTTCATCGATGCGTTGAAATATTTTGCGATACAGCTGTGTGGTACGAACCAACAAATCATCACATATAAATCTTCCCAGTTCGGGTTTTTCTCTTCAATAAGCTACGGGGAATGCGCTCGATATTTCGGTTCAATCTCTTTTGTTTCTTACCCGTTTAGCTTCTCCCGCAATATCTCATTCACCATCTTGGGGTTGGCCTTGCCTTTGGTTTCCCGCATGACCTGGCCCACAAAAAATCCCATGAGCTTGGTCTTGCCGTTTTTGTAGGCAGTCACTTCCTTTTCAGAACGGGACAGCACCTTTTGGACCGCTGCGTCGATGGCCCCGGCATCCGTGACCTGCACCAGGCTTTTGTCGGCCACGATTTTTTGGGCGGCTTGTCCGGAGCTTGCCATTTCGTCGAAAACGGTTCTGGCGATGGTGGTGCTGATGGTGCCGTCTTCGATGAGCTGGAGCAGCTCTGCCAGCATCTGTGGGGAGATGGGGGTGTTGGAAATGTCTTTTGCCTGTGCATTCAAAAGTCCCAGCAAAGGACCGGTTACCCAGTTGCTGACCTGCTTGGGATGATTGAATAAATCCAGGCAGGCTTCAAAATAATCGGCCAGCTGGCGACCGGCGGTCAACAGACCGGCATCGTAATCAGAAAGTCCATAGGCTGTCATGAAGCGCTCTTGCTTGTCGTCGGGAAGCTCCGGAAGGGCTTGTCTGACATTTTCAATCCATTCGTCGTCAATGACCAGGGGTAGAAGGTCCGGGTCTGGAAAATAACGGTAGTCATGGGCATCTTCCTTGCCCCGCATGGAAAAGGTTTTGTTTTTGTCGGCATCCCAGAGCCGCGTCTCCTGGACCACCTGGCCATCGTCCATCAGGATTTCTTTCTGACGCTCGATTTCGTATTGAAGTGCCTTTTCCACATGTTTGAAAGAGTTCAGATTTTTGATTTCGGCCCGCGTCCCGAACGCCGCAGCCCCCTCGGGCATAATGGAAACATTGGCGTCACACCGGAAACTGCCCTCTTCCAGATTACCGTCGCTGACTTCAAGATAGCGGACAACGGCGCGCAGTTGCCGCAGATAGGCCCCGGCTTCCCGGGGTGATCGAATATCCGGTTCACTGACGATTTCCATCAGGGGCACACCGGTGCGATTGAAATCGACTTTGCTGATGGGTCTGTGGGGGTCGTGAATCAGCTTTCCGGCATCTTCCTCCATGTGAATGCGTGTGATGCCAATCCGTTTTCGTATGTCGTCCACCTGGATATGGACAAAACCGTGCTGGGCAATGGGGAGCTCATATTGGGATATCTGGTATCCCTTGGGCAGATCCGGGTAAAAATAGTTTTTACGGGCAAAGCGGCTTACCCGTTCGATGGCGCAATGGGTGGCCACTGCCATGCGCAGGGTAAAGTCCACGACCTTTTTGTTGAGAACCGGCAGAACGCCAGGCATGCCGAGACACACAGGGCAGATGTGTGTGTTGGGGGGCGCACCGAATTCGGTGGAGCAGCTGCAGAATATTTTGGTTTTGGTTTTCAGCTGGGCATGTACTTCCAGCCCGATAACGGGTTTAAAATTCATATAGTGTCCTGTTCTTTTCAAAAGATTATCACGAAAGCACGAAATGACGAAAACACGAAAAAAGGCTAATATTTTTAATTCTTTCCTGGTGCGACCCTATGTAGAAAATGTAGATGATATAGAAGATTGTTGCAATGGGACAAGGCTGCAGGAAAAGAATTTTACTTCGTGTCTTAGTCCTTTCGTGTTTTCGTGATGAGAAGGGCTTTTATGCGTTACCTTCTATGTTTGTTTAACGGCTCGATAAACTCTCTGAAATCCTGGTTGAATATCATATGCCCAATTTATCTAATTTCATCCATATCATTATATGTAATTCTCCAATTTATCATCAACGCATCCTATTGTAAAGAAGTGACACTTTATATACCTAGTGTCCATCCACAAATGGTCTTTTCACGCCCTGCCGGTGTTGGGCGACATGATTTAACGGCTCAAACAGCGCAAATTGCCATTGGATCATCCATTTCGCTCTATCTATGGTGAAAAACATAAGTTGAGTAAATAATGTTATTAAAATCATAGCGGCGCAGCCGCGTCAGATAACATCGTGCAACGATTTTATTTTGACAATAAAGGAGGATAGACGATATACAAAACATCTGCGGTTTAAGCTGAGCATTTCATGAACCGCAATAGCTTGCACATTCTTCGCAGTTTGCTGCGGGGTCGGCAAGAAAGCGGTAACTCCCAAAAAGGATCAAAATGGAATTTTTCCTGTGTGTTCTGGGCATGGTCATGATTGTTGAAGGAATTCCCTATTTTGCATTTCCGGACAAGATGAAAATCTGGGTTCGAAAGGTCCTTGAAATGCCGGACCTGCAGCTGCGACGAACCGGTCTGATTCTCATGGGTCTGGGTCTTTTGCTTGTATATATCGGTAAGCGCTCACATTGAAATTGGAACATTTATCACGAAAACACGAAAGGACGAAACCACGAAAAACAAAATGAAATATCGTATTTTCCAGCTTTCGTGATGAACTATTTTTGTCAGAAAACAAGCAGGCTTGGCCCCAGCGGATCAAACACCAAACACAAAACACAAAACACAAACCCCATGTTTTCCATAGAAGATTATCACTATCACCTGCCTGAACATCTGATTGCACAGCAAGCCCTGCAGGACAGAGATCATTCCAGACTCCTGGTGATGGACCGCAGCACGGGATCCCTTTCCCATCAAGTGTTTCATGAGCTGGAAACATATCTGGCCCCATCTGATGTGCTGGTGGTCAACAACACCCAGGTGATTCCCGGTCGCATTGTGGGCAAAAAAGAAAGTGGCGGGCGGATAGAAGCCCTGATCTTGAACTATGCATCAGGCATGCGGTCTGCAGAAGACAAGAATCATTATGAGTGCATGCTGAAATCATCCAAGCGGACCCGGATCGGTGCCCGCTTGTACTTTCCGGAGGGAGTGACGGCGCAGGTATTGGAAAGAAACGGCAGCATCTACCGGCTGTCTTTTTTTTGCGAAGGTGATTTCCGGTCGGTTCTCGACCGGATTGGTCAGACACCCCTGCCGCCCTATATCAAACGGGATGGGCTAGAAAGCACACAAGAGGACAGAATTGCCTATCAGACGGTTTATGCGTCTGAAAAAGGTGCTATCGCCGCGCCTACGGCCGGTTTTCATTTTTCGGAAACACTCCTGCGCAGGCTCGTGGACAAGGGTGTTACCCTGGCACCCATTACCCTGCATGTGGGGTATGGGACCTTTTTACCTGTCCGGGTTACCGATATCCGGACCCATCGTATGCATTCAGAATGGTTCTCGATTCCAAAGGAGACCGCAGAAACCATTTCCCATGCCAGACAGGAAGGCCGACGGGTGGTGGCCGTGGGGACCACATCGGTTCGTACGCTGGAGTTTGCCATGGGTGAAGACAATACCATGAGACCTATGACCGGGCCGTGTGACCTGTTTATTTACCCAGGCTACCGGTTTCGGGTCGTTGACGCCATGATTACCAATTTCCATCTGCCAAAATCGACCCTGCTCATGCTGGTATCGGCCTTTGCCGGAAGAGACAACATCCTTGCAGCCTATCAGACCGCCATCCAAGAGAAGTATCGATTTTACAGTTACGGGGATGCGATGTTCCTCTGTTAGCGGTGTTCGGTTTTAGGTGTTAAGTTTTAGGTTGGGGAATAGTGTTAGGTGTTAAGTGTTAGTTGGGCGGTTCGCTTTTGGTTGAGTGGTTATATGTATTTAATCGGGTAACATTGCTATTCATAAAGGATAACATGACATATCAATCGTTTGAAGATTTGGAAGTTTGGCAAAAAGCTTATAAATTATCAGTAAGTATATATCGTCTTCTTGAGCACTGTCGAGATTTTGGTTTGCGGGATCAGATGACACGGGCCGGTGTTTCCATTGTGAGCAATATTGCCGAAGGTGCCGAAAGAGGGCCGAATGCAGAATTTATAAGATTCATGCATATCGCGAAAGGGTCTGCTGTGGCATTAAGAACACAGATTGCCATCGCGTGTGATATCGGCATAATTCAAGAACCTGATAAAAACAAATTAATTGCAGAAACAAAAAGTATTTCCAAGATGCTGCACGCGCTTATCAAGTCATTGAAACTTAAAATATAACGGTTTCGTAAAAAGCCCAACTTCGGTGTTGTGCTGCATTTAGCCATCATTCGACGTACAGCAAGTACGCCTCATGATAGCAAAATTTGCACGTCTTGAATTTGAACTTTTTACAAAACCGTCTAAATTGGACTTTTTACGAGTTCATCAAACATAGACTAATAACGCTTGACTGCCAGTATAGCTAAAACTTAAACCAGTAGCTATTAGCCAGTGGCTTACCTAACACCTAAAACATAACACCTAAAACCAAACTATATGTTCTCATTTGAAATTACATCAAAAGCCAAAGGCAATAACGCCAGAACAGGCATTATCCAAACAACCCATGGCAATATCGAAACACCCATTTTCATGCCGGTGGGAACCCTGGGGTCGGTCAAGTCGGTAACACCGGAGGAGTTGTCTATCTGCGGCGCACAAATTATTCTGGGCAATACCTACCACCTGTATCTCAGACCGGGGTGTGACATTATCGATCTTTTTTCAGGTCTTCACCGGTTTATGCATTGGAAGGGGCCTATTCTGACCGACAGCGGCGGGTTTCAGCTTTTCTCCCTGGCCAAGCTGGCCAAGATAACAGAGGCGGGCTACGCGTTTCGGTCGCATATTGATGGCTCCAGCCATCTGCTTTCCCCTGAAAAATCCATGGAAGTTCAGTTCTGCCTTGATTCGGATATACTCATGTGTCTGGATCAGTGCACCCGTTATCCTGCTGACTGGGATGAAGCCTTAAAAGCCCTTGAACTTACGACCCGCTGGGCCAGGCGCTGTAAGACTGTCTGGGAAAAGAACAAAACCGGAGGTACTTTGTTCGGTATCGTTCAGGGTGGCATGCACAAGGATTTGAGAGAAAAATCTCTGGCAGACCTGATGGAAATCGGGTTTCCAGGTTATGCCGTGGGTGGTTTGAGCGTCGGGGAGCCCAAGGATCTTATGCGCGAGATGTCCGCCTGGACCATTCCACGCCTCCCGGACCATTTGCCCAGGTATATCATGGGCGTGGGGACACCGGAGGATATTGTGGAACTCGTGGGGTTGGGGGCAGATATGTTCGATTGTGTCATACCCACCAGAAATGCAAGAAACGGGCAGCTTTTCACCCATGCGGGCACAATTAACATTTGCAATTCGCGGTTTAAGTACGATACAAATCCAGTTGAGAGTGGATGTACATGTTATACCTGTACGCATTACTCCAGGGCCTATCTCCGGCACTTATATCAGGCCAGAGAACTGCTGGCGTACCGTTTGAACACGCTCCATAATCTTCACTATTATCTGGACCTGGTAAAGCAGATCCGTACGGCAATCCAGGGGGACCGATATGAAGCGTTTAAAAAGGACTTTTATGACAAAAGAGAATCTGGATAACTAAAACATTTACCCAAAGTTATTGAGATCATGCTAATTGTTAAAACAACGATAAATACTATCACGAAAACACGAAATATAGAAAACACGAAATACTCAATGGTCTTTTTCATGATTTCGTTCTTTCGTGTTTTCGTGATAAGAGATCTTTTCTGAAAGGTTTTCAACATATTATAAGGGGGGTTAACATGAAGGAAAAAGTCGAAAAAGTACTGGACGAGATCAGACCCATGCTCATGAGAGATGGGGGGAATGTAGAGCTGGTGAGCATCGACGGGGGGGTTGTCAAGGTGAGACTTCAGGGTGCCTGTGCCGGGTGTCCCATGTCACAGATGACCCTGCGAAACGGTATCGAGAAAGTTTTGAAAGAGAAGATTCCGGAAGTGACAGCAGTGGTACCGGCAGAATAACCCACCGTTCTCATGAAAAAAATAATTTTTCACCCTTCGGGTCGGCCTGATGCGTTCATTTGGGGCGTTATTCGAGGTTCGCAGTATAAGCTATACGGCTTCACCTCGAAAGCCTTCCAAAGAAACGTATCAAACCGATGAGAACATCGGGTTAGAAGCTATCTCAAAATCCTATTTTTCAGATAGCTTCTAATGTCATGCATTCTTTATAATTTTAAAATTTATTTTTTTGCTACTGTTAAGAAATGTAAATATTGTTCTTATAAGCGACATCGTCGCGTCAGATAAATTCGCACCGTGAATTTATGGAGGTAAGGTAAATGACCATTTCCAAAAAGATCGAAGCGTTTATGACCAGGTCTTCCTGGATTCGGAAAATGTTTGAGGAGGGAGCCCGGTTGAAAGCGGAACACGGGTCTGAAAATGTGTTTGATTTCAGCCTGGGGAATCCCAACCTGGAACCCCCTGAGAAATTCAACGAGATCCTCGGGAAGATTGTAAAGGAACCTGGCGGGCATGGTTATATGCCCCAGGCGGGCTATCCCCATGTCAGGGAAAAGATTGCTGAATATATATCGCGGGATCAGGGGGTTGCTGTCTCGGCAGATGATGTGGTCATGACCTGTGGTGCTGCCGGCGCCCTGAACATCATTCTCAAGGCAGTACTGGACCCGGGTGATGAGGTACTTTCTCCGAAACCCTGT
The DNA here is from genome assembly GCA_963842925.1 of uncultured delta proteobacterium. GTDB lineage: Bacteria > Desulfobacterota > Desulfobacteria > Desulfobacterales > B30-G6 > B30-G6. The sequence continues at coordinate 177,779 of CAWJIL010000002.1, read as the reverse complement.
TTTGTGGAATACCATTTTTATACCGACAACCACGGCGGTGTTTTTAAAACCGTTCCCACCCGTGAGGATTTTTCCCTGGACATGGAGGCCATGGCAGCCGCGGTCACCGAAAAAACCAAAGTTGTTTTGATCAATTCACCCAACAATCCCACCGGGCAGGTCTATTCCAGGGAGAGTCTGGATGACTTGGGTCGCCTCCTGAAAGAAAAGAGCGCACAGTTTAAAAGAACGATCTACCTGGTGGCGGATGAACCGTATCGAAAAATCACCTACGATAATGTCCACATACCCTGCATATTTGACAGTTACAGCGACAGTATTATGGCGACGTCCTATTCTAAAGACATCTCCATTCCTGGTGAGCGCATCGGCTTTACCGTTGTCAACCCGGAGGCTGCATACAGAACCGACCTGATGAACGCCATGGCCCTGACCAACCGTATCATCGGGTTTGTCAATGCCCCGGCGCTGATGCAGCGGGTGGTGGCGGAAATGCAGGGGATGAGTGTGGATGTGTCCTTGTACAAGCGTAAACGGGACCTGCTGTGTGACGGCCTGCGGGAATGTGGATATGATTTTATCACACCTCCCGGGGCATTTTATCTTTTTCCCAAAGCACCTATTTCCGATGATGTGGCATTTGTGCGGGATCTCCAGGAAGAACTGATCCTGGTAGTTCCCGGCAGCGGCTTTATGGGCCCGGGTCATTTCCGAATTGCATTCTGCGTGGAAGACGACACCATTGTCAAGGCGATGCCGGGGTTTAGACGGGTTATGGACGGATATCGATAGCCTCATTGAGATTGGCAGTGTTTAGCTTCAGCATAGGAATTCTAACTTTATGGTCATTAATGGTCATTAGCTCCTTCGGAGCGTCATTAGACTTCGTCGTCATTTATTGTGGGTCCATCGGTAACTGGGAGATTCTTTGAAGCTTGAGGATTTAGAAATATATCAACTGTCCATGGAAATAGGCGAAAAAATGTGGGCAATGATTGAAGGGTGGGATTATCTGTCAAAGCGTACGATAGGTACCCAGTTAATAAGAGCTGCAGATTCTATTGCAGCCAATATCAGTGAAGGATTTGGCAGATTTCACTACAAGGAAGCAAAACAATTTACCTACTATGCTAGGGGTTCTTTGTTTGAGACAAAAACCTGGTTGACAAAGGCCAATAAACGTAACTTGCTGAAACAGAATGAATTTGATCAGATAATCAATAAGCTCAACACGCTTGGTGTCAAGCTGAATAATTATATTAAATCAATAGGCCGAAACAATAAATGACGCTCCGTCAGGAGCTAATATCGCTCCGAAGGAGCAAATGACAGCGCAGCGTAATGACGCTTCGAAGAAGCTAATGACATTCCGAAGGAATGAATGACGACGAAGTCAAATGACAAAATTTTCATAGGATTGAATGTAGGGTAGTGTGTTAATAACAAAAAGATACTTTATAGAGTAAAAATACAGGAGTATTAAATGAAAATTTTAAAAATCGACCATCTTGGCATTGCTGTAAACAGTATCGATGAGGGTAAGCAATTCTGGTCGGACGTGTTGGGTCTGCCGTTTGAAGGGTCTGAAACCGTGGCCGAGCAGAAAGTGACCACCGCCTTTTTCCCCGTCAGTGAAAGCGAAGTGGAGCTTCTGGAATCCACGGCGCCGGACGGGCCGGTGGCCAAATATATTGAAAAGAAAGGTCAAGGGATTCAGCATGTTGCATTTCGTGTTGAAAATATTGAAGAAGCCCTGGCAGAACTGAAAGAAAAGGGGGTTCGTCTTATCGATGAAACACCCCGGACAGGGGCAGGCGGTGCGAAAATTGCTTTTCTGCATCCCAAAGCCACCCATGGTGTGCTGGTGGAGTTGTGTGAAAGATAAGTGCGGTGTTAGGGTATTTGTTTACAGAACAATTCACCAAAAGAAGGGTGATTTTTCGTGTTTTCAATTTTTTGTGTTTTCGTGATTATTATTTAAAAAATGTTTTTTGGAGGAAGACAGTATGTCGGAAAAGCCAAATCTAAAACAATGGGAAGAACTGGCAACCAAGCAGCTGAGGGGCAAATCTCTCGACGATCTTAAATGGGATACACCGGAGGGCATCCAGGTCAAGCCCCTGTATACGGCCGAAGACCTGGAAGACCTGGCGCATGTCAACAACCTGCCCGGGTTTGCACCTTATGTGCGGGGCCCCATGGCAACCATGTATGCGGGGCGACCCTGGACCATACGACAATATGCAGGGTTTTCAACGGCCAAGGACTCCAATGCGTTTTACCGGCGAAATATCGCTGCCGGTCAAAAAGGCCTTTCCGTTGCTTTTGACCTGGCAACCCACCGGGGTTACGATTCCGATCATCCAAGGGTTCTGGGGGATGTGGGAAAGGCCGGCGTGGCCATTGACTCGGTTGAGGATATGAAGGTTCTCTTCGACCAGATACCGCTGGATCAGATGACGGTATCCATGACCATGAACGGGGCTGTCTTGCCCATCCTGGCAGGGTATATCGTTGCGGCAGAGGAACAGGGGGTAAAGCAGGAACAACTGGCAGGCACCATACAGAATGATATTTTGAAGGAATACCTGACCCGCAACACCTATATCTATCCACCGAAACCCTCCATGCGGATTGTATCCGATATCATCGGCTATTGCTCCCGGCACATGCCCAAGTACAACACGGTCAGTATCAGTGGCTACCACATGATGGAGGCCGGTGCCAATTCGGTTCTCCAGACGGCTTTTACCCTGGCAGACGGTCTTGAATATGTCAAAGCCGCCCTGGATGCCGGTCTTGATATAGATGCCTTTGCACCGCGGCTATCCTTTTTCTTTGGCGTGGGTATGAACTTTTTTATGGAGATTGCCATGCTGCGGGCGGCCCGGTTTCTGTGGCACGAACTTATCAGCCGCTTCAATCCCAAAAACCCGAAATCATCCATGCTTCGCACCCACGTCCAGACATCCGGGTGGAGTCTGACCGAACAGGATCCCTACAACAATATTATCCGAACAACACTGGAAGGATTGGCAGCCGTACTGGGGGGGACACAGTCCCTGCACACCAATTCATTTGATGAAGCTGTAGGCCTGCCAACCGATTTTTCGGCCAGAATTTCCAGAAACACCCAGATCATCATCCAGGAGGAATCCCAGGTCTGTCATGTGGTCGATCCCCTTGGGGGTTCTTATTATATCGAAACCCTCACAGGTGGTATCATCCAGGAGGCGCGAAAAATCATCCAGGAAGTGGAGGACCTGGGAGGGATGGCCAAGGCCATCGAAACCGGTATGCCAAAAATGCGTATCGAAGAATCCGCTGCCCGTAAGCAGGCGCGCATCGACCAGGGTCTGGATGTTATTGTGGGGGTGAACAAACACCGCATAGAGGAAGAGCCCCTGGACGAGGTCCTGGCCGTATCAGAGGCGGTTCGTGACGAGCAGATTCAGCAGCTGAAGGAAATAAAGGCCGGCAGAGACAGCGGGGCGGTTGCGCAGGCGCTGACCGATGTTAAACATGCGGCCAAATCAGATGGAAATCTTCTGGAAGCCTGTATTTCAGCTGTTCGGGCGCGTGCAACGGTGGGTGAAATATCCGATGCCATGGAATCTGTATTCGGTCGGTTTGTTGCAACCACCCAGTGTATTTCCGGGGTGTATGCGTCCGAGTATGGTGACAGCGAAATCTTTGCATCCGTCAGGAAACGGACCGATGATTTTATGGAACGAGAAGGACGGCGCCCCAGGATCCTGGTGACAAAAATGGGGCAGGATGGTCATGACAGGGGTATCAAAGTCATTGCCACGGCCTTTGCCGACCTGGGTTTCGACGTGGACATCAGCCCCATGTTTCAGACACCCGAGGAGGCGGCCAAAATGGCGGTGGAAAACGATGTCCATGTGGTGGGTGTTTCAAGCCTGGCGGCCGGTCACAAAACCCTGGTGCCCCAGCTTGTATCAGAACTCAGGGAAAGAGGGGGCCAGGACATCCGGGTGGTGGTTGGGGGTGTGATACCCCCGGGTGATTACGATTTTCTGTATGATGCCGGTGCCGTAGGGATATTCGGTCCTGGGACAGTGGTAACGGACTCGGCGAATAAAATATTGAATGAACTGGAGTAATATTCTAAATTCGAAGCACTAAATTCTAAACAATTTCCAATGACCCAAATTCGAATGTTCCAAACAAGAAATAGGACGTTTATACCATTGGCAACGTTTTGGTCATTCGAGCCTTCGAATTTTAGATTTGTTTCGTATTTCGATATTCGTATTTAAATTTTCACGTTTTTTAAATTGGTTTTCGATGCCGTTATGAAAACATTCGATGCGAAAAATGGGCTCAAAGATCTATCCTATTATACTCAGGGTGTTCGCAAGAAAGACAAACGGGTTTTAGCCAAAACCATTACGCTTATCGAAAGTGCCCGCTATGAACATCAGCAGCTTGCCCGGGCGGTTGTCAATGCCCTGCTGCCATATACCGGGAATGCCGTCCGATTGGGTATCAGCGGTGTTCCGGGTGCCGGAAAGAGCACCTTTATAGAAACCCTGGGGACCCGCCTGGTAAACCAGGGGCATCTGGTGGCGGTTCTGGCCGTGGATCCGAGCAGCCAGCGCAGCGGGGGAAGTGTCCTGGCGGACAAAACACGTATGGAAAACCTGTCCACGGCTGAAAATGCTTTTATCCGCCCTTCACCTTCAGGGGGAACACTGGGGGGGGTGGCCGGGAAAACCAGAGAGACCATGCTGGTTTGCGAAGCTGCCGGCTACGATGTCATGATCGTGGAAACCGTGGGTGTGGGCCAGTCTGAAACCACGGTTGCATCCATGGTGGATTTTTTTCTCCTGCTGATGATAGCCGGTGCTGGGGATGAACTCCAGGGTATCAAAAAGGGGGTTCTGGAAGTTGCCGATGCCATCGCCATCAACAAAGCGGATGGTGACAATATTGAAAAGGCAAACATGGCCAGGAAACAGATTGAAGCTGCGTTACACTATCTGATACCGGTCTCTCCAACCTGGTCACCCAGGGCATTGACATGCAGCTCGCTGAATCCGGAGGATGACGGTATAAAGGCCATCTGGTCGACTGTCCTGGAGCACCGGGAAACAATTGGCAACAGCGGTGAGCTGGATGCTAAACGCCGCAGACAGGCTGTGGACTGGATGTGGTCCCTGGTGGAAGAAGGTCTTAAAACGCGTTTTTATAAGCATCCTGAAATCAAGTCACGCCTCGGGGAAATTACCCGTCATGTGGCAGCCGGTGAAATGGCTCCCACGGTGGCGGCGGATGAACTGCTTTTTTCGCTTGACAATAAAGATACGGTTTAGAATGATAATTTTTTAGTGTTTAGTGTTTAGTGTTTAGTGTTTAGTGTTTGTTATTTGGTGTTTGGTATATCGTGCTTGCGCCTAATCATGTATGCTTACAAAAATACTGTCAGAAAACAGGCAGATAAAGCACTCCAGGGGTTTTGACCTTCTACTATTAAAGCGACAAGGTCGCGACAAATAAATTCGCTTCGCGAATTTATTAAGGAAAGGAATCGGATATGGGTATCGTTGAAGATAAAATAAAGGATCTCAAGGAGCGGGAAACCAGGATCCTGGAGATGGGCGGGCAGAAGGCCGTGGCCAAACAGCAGGAAAAAGGCAAATTGACGGCAAGAAAAAGACTCGACCTGTTATTTGACCCGGGAACATTTCGTGAAATCGACATGTTTGTCACCCATCGATGTGTCAATTTTGGTATGCAGGAGGTAGACATTCCTTCGGACGGCGTCATTACGGGGCACGGTCTTGTGGAGGGGCGCCCTGTTTTTGCGTTTTCTCAGGATTTCACTGCCCGGGCAGGCAGCCTCGGAGAGATGCACGCCAAGAAGATCTGCAAGGTCATGGATCTGGCGCTCAAAGCCGGTGTGCCATTTGTGGGAATCAATGACTCTGGCGGTGCCCGGATTCAGGAAGGCGTGGACGCACTTTCCGGATACGGCCAGATCTTTTACCGAAACTCCCTGGCTTCCGGTGTCATCCCCCAGATTTCAGCCATTATGGGGCCCACCGCCGGGGGCGCGGTCTACTCGCCTGCCATGACGGATTGGGTTTTCATGGTCAAAAACAGCAGTTATATGTTCATCACCGGGCCGGAAGTGATCAAGTCGGTGACCGGAGAAGAAATCACCTTCGAGGATCTTGGCGGCGCCATGACCCACAACGCCAAAAGCGGTGTAGCCCAGTTTGCCTGTGACAGCGATGAAGATGCCATTGGCGAGATTAAGAAACTTCTGTCTTATCTACCTTCCAACAACATGGAGGATGCGCCCCAGGTAAATATGGGTGACGATCCTTTGCGGAAGGATCCGGAGCTTGACACCATTATTCCTGACAGCCCCGCTAAATCCTATGACATGAAAGCGGTCATACGCTCTATCGTTGACAAGGGCGAGTTTTTCGAGCCCCACCAATACTTTGCAAAGAATATTATCGTGGGTTTTGCCCGCCTCAACAACAGAAGCATCGGCATCATCGCCAATCAACCTCGGGAGCTGGCGGGTTGTCTGGACATCAATGCCTCGGACAAGGCCACCCGCTTCATACGTTTCTGTGATGCCTTCAATATCCCCATGTTGACCATTGCCGATGTACCGGGATATCTGCCCGGCAGTAATCAGGAATGGGGGGGGATCATCCGTCACGGCGCCAAACTTCTCTGGTGTTATTCAGAGGCGACAGTGCCAAAACTTCTGCTGGTGACACGCAAAGATTACGGCGGATCCTACCTGGCCATGTGTTCCAAGGATCTGGGTGCCGACATGGCCTTTGCCTGGCCCACGGCTGAAATCGCGGTGATGGGGGCTGCCGGTGCGGCCAATATCATCCATCGCAAAGAGATCCAACAGTCAGACGACCCCAAGACCAAGCGCGAAGAGAAAATCGCAACATATGAAGAACTTTTTTCAAACCCGTATCGCGCCGCCAACAGGGGATATATCGATGCGGTAATCGTTCCCAGTGAAACACGACCCCGCTTGATCGAAGCACTCGAACTCATGTGCAACAAGCGTGAAATAAGACCGCCCAAGAAGCACGGGAATATACCTGTATAAATTTGTCCTATTGCGTAAATTTATTTGTCGCGGCGTCGCCGCTCAAGAAAGATGAGGATAAATGAAGAATAAAAAGAAAATTGCGGCAGCATCGGCTGTACTTGCCTATATAAAAGAGGAAGAAGAGATTGCCTGCACGATGGCCATGCAGGCTCAGGCAGGTGTTCGGGAGATGCAGACTTCGGTGTGTCCGCAGTTGAGCATGTGGGGGTTGAACGGACGTCAGACACAAATGCAGCTGCGCAGTATGATGCAGCTCAAAGCCTTTCACGGTGTCAGACAATCCTAATGAATTTAATGAACTTAAAATGGCGGCCTAGCCGTATAGTGTAAAATCGTTTCAGGCGATTTTATCTGGAGAGGAGAACGTGTAAAATGACCGATCATAATCAAGTCAAGACGACAAACATGGATTACAGCAAAGACAGGCCCGCGGCAGAAAACCCTGTCAAGATAGAAGACCTGACCCTGCGTGACGGTCATCAATCCCTATTTGCCACTCGCGGAAGGACCGAAGACATGATTCCGGTGGCCGAGATGATGGATGAAGTGGGATTCTGGGCTGTTGAAACCTGGGGTGGGGCAACCTTTGATACCATGCACCGCTTTTTAAATGAGGACCCCTGGGAAAGAATTCGCACCCTGAAACGCTACATGAAGAAAACACCTTTCTCCATGCTGTTGCGGGCCCAGAACCTGGTGGGATACCGGAATTATGCGGATGATCTGGCCCGGGCCTTTGTGGAGAGGACCGCTGCAAACGGTATGGATATCTTCAGAACCTTTGATGCCCTGAATGATTATCGAAATTTTGAAACGGTCGTTCCCGTGATAAAGGAATGCGGCAAACATTTTCAAGGGTGTATCTGCTATACCATGACAGAGCCCCGTATGGGTGGCGAGGTCTACAATCTCGACTATTATGTAAAAAAGGGCAAAGACCTGGAGGCAATGGGAGCCGACAGTATCTGTATCAAGGACATGGCCGGCCTGATTGCCCCCTATGATGCCTATGAAATCGTCAAGGCTCTCAAAGCCTCGGTCAAGCCCCCCATTCATCTACACAGTCATTTTACATCCGGCATGTCCTCCATGAGTCACCTGAAGGCCATCGAAGCCGGTGTGGACATCATCGACACCTGTATGGCCCCCTACGCCTATCGCACATCCCATGCCGCCATCGAGCCGCTGGTCATGACCCTGATAGGAACGAGTCGGGACACAGGCTTTGACATCAAACACCTGGCCGTTATCAATGAAATTCTGGAAAAAGAAATTCTGCCGAAATACAAGCACCTCCTGGATGATTCCAAGGTGGCGATCACTGATATCAATGTGCTGCTGCACCAGACCCCCGGCGGAATGTTGTCCAATCTGGTCAACCAGTTGCGCCAGATGGATGCCCTGGATCGGATCGATGAGGTGTACAAGGAACTGCCACGCGTCCGCAAAGACCTGGGGCAGATACCCCTCGTGACCCCCACCAGTCAGATCGTTGGTATTCAGACGGTGAACAATGTTCTTTTTGACGATGAAAACGAGCGGTATAAAATGATCACCGACCAGGTCAAAGACCTCTGCTACGGACTGTACGGAAAAACAGCCGTGCCCATCAATGCAGAGGTCCAGAAAAAAGCATTGAAAGGGTATTCAAGGGGTGAAGAGCCCATTACCTGCCGACCGGCTGAAGTATTGCCACCGGAACTTCCCCAGGCAGAGGAAGATGTCAAAGGCCTGGCCGTGGATCTCGACGATACGATCATTTATGCCCTGTACCCGGTGACCGGGAAAAAATTCCTGAAATGGAAATATGGCAAAGAAGAGCCGCCTGAGGATGTCAAACCAAGGACCCTCGAACAGGCTGCGGCCGAAGATGAAATAATAAAAAAAGCCAAGCAGGGTCTATTGTTTGAGAAACCGTCCAAACCGGCACCTGAAAAAAGTGATGAACTGCGGACATTCAACGTCTTTGTTGATGACGAGTATTTTGAAGTGGGGGTCGACGCATTGGGCGAATCCCCTGTCATCAATTATATTCAGCAGATGCCGGCCCAGATGCCGGGTGCATATATGCCACCCATGGCACCAGCGGCTGCGCCCAAACCAGCGGCACCCGCCGCGGCCAAGCCGGCAGCGTCGGATGCCGCAGTAGAAAAGGCACCTGAACCGGCGCCCGCGGCAGTGGAAGGCACGGCGCTAAAAGCGCCCATGCCCGGCATGATCGTGAACTATCTGAAACAGGTCGGTGACAGTGTCAATGAGGGTGAAACCGTGGTGGTTCTTGAGGCAATGAAGATGGAAAATGCACTTCCGGCACCTGTGGGTGGCACCCTCAAGGCCATTAATTATGCCAGCGGCGATTCGGTAGCCAAAAATGATGTTCTGCTGGTGATTGGATAAGCATCATGAAAATTCATGAATATCAAGCAAAAGCACTTTTCAGTCAGGCGGGTATTCCGGTTCCGAAAGGCGACATAGCGGGAAACGCTGCAGATGCCGCCCAGGTGGCGGAGACCCTGGGAGGGTATCCGGTGGTTGTCAAAGCCCAGATTCACGCCGGCGGCAGGGGCAAGGGCGGCGGTGTCAAGCTGGCTCCTTCCAAAGAAGATGTCATGTCTATGGCAGGTGATATCATTGGCATGAACCTGGTGACCCACCAGACAGGACCCGGAGGGCAGCGGGTTCAAAACGTACTGGTGGAACAGGGTCTTGACATTGAAAAAGAACTCTACCTGGGCATGGTTCCGGATCGGGCCACTGCAAAAATCGTGATCATGGCCAGTGAGGCCGGGGGAATGGATATCGAGAAGGTTGCGGAGGAGACCCCTGAGAAAATCATCAAGGTCAGTATCGATCCCCTGGTGGGTATTCATCCCTATCACTGCAGGGAAGCAGCCTTTGGCCTGGGTCTGCCTGTCTCGGTTATCAAGCCGTTTCAGCAGCTGGTGGGCAATCTCTACAAGCTGTTCATTGCCTACGACTGCTCCCTGGTAGAAATCAATCCACTGGTCATTACCCGGGACCAAGGCCTGGTGGCCCTGGATGCCAAAGTCAACTTCGATGACAACGCCCTTTTTCGACACAAGGAGATAATGGAACTTCGGGATTTGAACGAAGAAGATCCTCTCGAGGTCGAAGCATCCAAATACAATCTCAACTACATCAATCTGGACGGCAATGTCGGTAACATGGTGAACGGTGCGGGCCTGGCCATGGCAACCATGGATATCATCAAACTTGCCGGAGCCGAGCCGGCCAACTTTCTGGATGTGGGGGGCGGCGCCAGTGCAGAAATGGTGGAAAACGGTTTCCGGATTATTTTGAGCGACGAGAATGTCAAGGGAATCCTGATCAATATTTTCGGTGGTATCCTGCGCTGTGATGTTCTTGCGGAAGGGGTTGTTCAGGCTGCGCAAAAGACCGGTATCCGTGTGCCGGTGGTTGTTCGCATGGAAGGCACAAATGTCGAAGAAGGCCGCAGAATTTTGGCTGAATCGGGCTTGAATCTCATTACGGCTGTTGATTTGAAGGATGCCGCACAGAAGGTGGCTGACCTCGTGGTTTAATCTGAATGGTTGAGCTTCTGAGTCAGATCAGCATGATTTGGCAGTGTTGATAGTGGTTGTTTCGTAAATACGAAGCACGAAATTCGAAATCCTAAACAATACCCAATGATCTAAATTCGAATGATCAAAACAGCGTCGCTCTCATTCAATCTCCGGGTTATGGTTTGTCCATTTGAACATTTGAATTTTCAATTTGTTTCGGATTTAGATATTCGGATTTAGAATTTAATACAAGCTGTACAATACAGCGAGGAATTCATCGTGAGCATATTCGTCGACAAACATACACGTGTTTTGGTTCAGGGTATTACAGGCAAAGAAGGGCAGTTTCACACCCGGCAGTGTGTTGCTTATGGCACTCAGGTAGTGGCCGGAGTCACACCCGGAAAAGGTGGCCAGAAGATGGATGAGGTGCCTGTGTTCAATACGGTGGCCACCGCCGTAAAGGAGACCGGTGCTGACTGCAGCATGATCTTTGTGCCACCGCCTTTTGCGGCGGACGCCATCATGGAGGCGGCAGATGCGCGGGTAGGTGTCATTGTGGCCATCACGGAAGGGATTCCGGTTCTGGACATGATGAAGGTCAAGAACTATCTCCGGGACAAACCCTCCCGTCTCATCGGCCCGAACTGCCCCGGAATCATTACCCCGGGAGAATGCAAGATCGGTATTATGCCGGGCCCGATCCATAAGCCTGGCGGACCCATAGGCGTTGTATCCCGATCCGGAACATTGACATATGAGGTGGTGCATCAGTTGACCCACCAGGGTATCGGGCAGTCGACCTGTCTTGGCATCGGGGGGGATCCTGTCAACGGGACCAATTTTATAGACTGCCTGGAGGCTTTCCAGGCGGATGATGCCACCCAGGGTATTGTGATGGTGGGAGAAATAGGGGGTACGGCCGAGGAAGAGGCCAGCGCATATATAAAAGCCCACATGACCAAACCGGTGGTAGGTTTTATCGCCGGGCTCACGGCGCCTCCCGGCCGACGAATGGGACATGCCGGGGCCATTATCAGCGGGAAGAGCGGTACCGCCCAGGGCAAGGTTGCCGCCATGCAAGCCGGTGGTATCCATGTGTGTGAAAACCTGGGTCAGTTGGGGGAGCTCTGTGCTGAAACGTTTAAATCGTTTTAAGATTTGCTGTAAGCTTTAAGCGATAAGCCATAAGCGGTCGACCCGCTTGCAGCTTAGAGCTTAGCGCTAAAAGTGTTAGATAAGCTATTTGCTGAATGACATATAATAATAGACCGACCACAGGGAGACCTTCCCTCGACCCCTTGGATCCTTGACCCCTCGACCCTTTAGTCAAATGATTCCTGCTGTTGATGGTTGGGAGAGTCTTACAACACATTAAACGATACATTGGAAACTAACCCGATGCACGAAATGGGTATTGCCTTACAAATTATTGAAATTGCATCTGCTTCGATTCCCCAGAGTGAGACCCCCATTCAGGTTGAGAAAGTAAACCTCAAGGTGGGGAAAATGGCGGCGATCGTTTCGGACAGTCTGAAGTTTTGTTTTGAAATCGCTGCAAAAGACAGCCTGCTGTCGGGTGCTGCGCTTCATATCGAAGAAGTTCCGGTGCGGGCGCGTTGTAAAGAATGTGATGCCGTATGGACGATCGATGAACCGGTGTTTAAATGTCAGCAGTGCAGCAGCGGGAAGATCGACATCATTTCCGGCCGGGAATTGAATATCGAATCCATAGAAATTGCTGACGAGGAAGCCGAATCCGGATAAATCAAAAAGAAAAAGATGTTTAAACAACAAATCACGAAAGAACGAAAACACGAAAAAGACCTATAACGTTGGGTGGTTTCGTGATTACTTTCATTGCAAGAACATACCTAACTTTTATCGCTAAGGGATGAACAGAATGTATCAGTTTAGAAAAATTCAGGTGGCAAACCACCACAAAGAGTTTCACAAGGGTTCCCAAGCCCACACCCACGACAGCCATGATACGGCTGTCCATACGGTCAAATCCGGCACCCGGGAAATCAAGGTTGTCCGGCGGGTTCTGGATGTAAATGACCAGATGGCTGAAAAGAACCGGCGGTTGTTTGCCGACCATGGTATCTTTGTTCTCAATGTGATGAGTTCACCTGGGTCAGGAAAAACCACCACTCTGGAAAAAACGCTTGCCCAGATTATGCCCGAAATTGGATGTGCTGTGATTGTCGGGGACATCTGTACCACCAACGATGCGGATCGGCTGGCCGTGTCCGGCGCACCGGTGGTGCAAGTCAACACCGATGAATTTGGTGGTGACTGCCATCTGGCCGCACACGTGATTGAGAAGGCTCTCGGGGGCATCGACCTGCACGGTGTCCAGTTATTAATTGTTGAAAATGTCGGAAATCTCGTCTGTCCTGCCGAATTCGACATTGGCGAAGACGCGCGCGTTGTCATTCTCAGCGTGACGGAAGGAGAGGACAAACCTTTGAAGTACCCCCTCATGTTCCGGGAATGCGATTTAGCCATTCTCAATAAAACGGACCTTTTGCCTTATCTGGATTTCGACATGGGGGAGGCCGTGAAAAATATCCACCAGATTCATCCTGACATGCCAATAATTGAAATGTCATCCAAGACACAAGAGGGCATGGCACCCTGGCTGGAATGGTTGAAACAGCAGGTCGAAAAGAAACAAAAAGCCTAAAAGGAGGTGATCACCATGCGTATACGCAGCGCTTCATTTGCGGGAAGCTGGTATCCAGACATTCCTGAAGCCTGTGAGCAGGAGATCAAGCAGTTTTTAGGTGAAAAAGCGCTTGAAATTCCGGAAGGTCCGTGGCTTGGTGGCATCGTGCCTCACGCCGGCTGGTATTTTTCAGGGGCAATCGCCTGCCGGGTAATTCACGCACTCAAAACAGACCCCCCACCCGATCTGTTTCTCCTGTTTGGTATGCATCTCCACCCGACTTCACCCAACTACATCATGACGGAAGGGGCCTGGGAAACACCCTTTGGTGAAATTGCCATTGAAACGGAACTTGCCCGAAGCCTGGCTGAAAAATTTCCGTTCCACATTGAAACAGCCCGTAGCCATGCCAAGGACAACACCATCGAACTGCAGTTGCCATTCATAAAATACTTTTTCCCAAAAGCCAGGATTGTTCCCATGGGATTGCCACCCATGGAGACATCGATAGAGATCGGCAAAACTGCTGCAGAAATATCGTCTGCCATGGGCATGCACGCCGCCGTTATCGGATCCACGGATTTAACACATTATGGTTTCAATTACGGGTATATTCCAGAGGGGACGGGTGCGTCAGCCGTGAATTGGGTCCGCAACGAAAATGATCGCAAGGTGATCGAAGCCATGCTCACCATGAATCCGGCGATGGTTATCGAGGAAGCCCTGGCAAACCAGAATGCGTGCTGTTCCGGGGCGGTTGCCGCGGCCATGGCCGCAGGCAAAGTCCTGGGAGCGACCTCAGCGATACAAACCGCCTACGCCACCAGTTACGACAAGAGTCCGGGAGACAGTTTTGTGGGATATGTTGGTATACTGTTTTAGTTTTAAGCTGTAAGCGCTAAGCTGTAAGCAAGTTACATGCTTATTGCTTACAGCTTAGCGCTTATTGCTTTTCTGTATCTTCGCCCAGGTGTCCCGCAATGTTGCAATGCGGTTGAAGACGGGGTGACCTTCTGTTGCGTCCACCGTATCGATGCAAAAGTATCCCTGTCGCAGAAATTGATAATGGGACCCGGGTTTGGATGCGGCCAGACTCGGTTCCACATAGCACTCCCTCAACACTTTCAATGACTCCGGATTCACATAATCTGTAAAATGCTCACCTTCTTTCAGATCATTGGGATTTTCTTTGCTGAATAGGTGCTCATAAAGCCGGACCTCTGCTTTCAGGGCGTGTGGTGCAGACACCCAGTGAAGTGTGCCCTTGACCCTTCGGCCGTCGTCGGACCAGCCGCCCCGCGTTTTTGGATCGTAGGAGCAGTGGAGTGTCCGGATCGCTCCGGTGGCCGCATCTTTTTCAACATGGTTGCAGGTTATGTAATAAGCATGTTTGAGACGGACTTCACGGCCAGGTGCCAGACGAAAGAATTTTTTAGGTGGTTCTTCCATGAAATCTTCTTTTTCGATGAACAGCTCCCGGGAGAAGGGCAGCTTTCGGGATCCCATGCTGGCGTCTTCTGGGTTGTTTTCCGCTGTGAGTTCTTCCACCTGTCCTTCCGGGTAGTTGTCGATGACGACCCGCAAAGGATTGAGAACCCCCATCACCCGCGGGGCTCTTTTGTTGAGATCTTCCCGGATGGTATACTCCAAAAGCGCCATTTCCACCATACTGTCTCTTCTGGCGACACCGATGCGTTCACAGAAATTTCGAATGGCTTCGGGCGTGTACCCGCGTCTTTTCAGACCGGAAATGGTCAACATTCTCGGATCATCCCACCCTGAGACGTGTTTCTCTTCTACGAGCTGGATCAAGCGACGTTTGCTCAAAACAGTATAGCTCAGATTCAGACGCGCAAATTCAATCTGCTGCGGGTGATAGACATCCAGCTCATTGAGAATCCAGTCGTATAGCTGGCGGTTGTTTTCGAATTCGAGGGTACAGATGGAGTGCGTGATTCCTTCAAGAGAGTCTGAAAGACAGTGCGTAAAATCATACATGGGATATATACACCAGTCATTCCCGGTCCTGTGGTGAGATATCCTTCTGATTCGATACAGTGTGGGATCCCGCATCAGGAGGTTTGGATGGGTCATGTCGATTTTAGCACGCAGAACATGGGCACCGTCTTCGAACGCGCCCTTACGCATTCCTTGAAACAGGTCGAGGTTTTCTTGAATGGCTCGGGTGCGATAAGGGCTGTCTTTACCGGCTTTGGTCAGTGTGCCGCGATAGGCTCTGATCTCCTCGGCACTCAGGCTGTCAACGTAGGCCTTTCCTTTTTCAATGAGCAGGCAGGCATAGGCATAGAGCTGTTCGAAATAATCCGAAGCAAAAAAGCGCCTTTCTCCCCAATCGAAACCGAGCCAGCGCACATCCTGCTGGATAGCCTCGACATATTCCACATTTTCTTTGGAAGGATTGGTGTCGTCAAACCGTAAATTGCATGTGCCGTTATTCTCGGTGGCTAGACCGAAGTTCAGACAGATGGATTTGGCGTGACCGATATGCAGGTAACCGTTAGGTTCCGGCGGAAAGCGGGTGGCCACTTTCCTGCCGAATTTATTGGTTTTGAAGTCCTCTTCGATGATATTACGGATGAAGTTGGGTGGCGGCGCCTCGGATTTCCCTTTTAGAGAGGCATCTTTTCCCTGGTTTTTCGATGAAGTGTGCTTTTGCATGGCAGCGTGATTTCCTAGTTGGCAATGATTTCTCTGTAGGCTTGAACGAATTGATTCTGAATCCTTTGGGCTTCTTTTTCTGCGGCTTGTGCCTCTTGTTCGGCCTCGTTGGCAGAATCAATGAGATGTCTAGGCATTGGCGATGGTCTGGTTGGCTTTTTGGATACGGCTTTCAATCTGTTGCCGGTTGTTTTTTTTGATGCGCTTTTTATCCCGCCATGGTTCAAGAAAAGCGTCGGTTTCTGCTTTTATCTGATGGGTCTCTTGGATGGCATCTTCAGCCCGGCGTCTGGCGGTCTTTGCTTTTTCCCTGGCCAGTTTTGCATGTCTGGCTGCTGTTAAAACGGTGTCCGGTCCTATATCAGCAGGTTCCGGTATTTTGATTTCCGGTTTGGAAGAAAGGCTGGCTGTATGATAACGCACTTGGTCTGTCAAACGCTGGCCGGCCGGGGGTTTACGCTGTGAGATATGGATGGTACCCTTGGCATCTTTCCATGTGTAAAGGGTTTGCGCGTGGATATTCTGTTGAACAAGGAGACAGAATAGGGTACCCATAAGTATTTGTACGTATTTCATGAAATCATGTTCCATCAACCACTGAGGATATGTGTGAAAGCCGTGTGCTTTAGTTAATATATCCCTGAACGGGGATTACACCCATGTAATGTACAGGAAATATCTTGAGTGCGTCAACAAATTATTGATAACCCGCCATCATACCAAACAGGTGTTGACATGCTGAAAAAAACAGATCCCACACGAACAAAGAGCTGGCAGACGCTGGCGACCCATTTTGAAGAAATTAAAGACACCCACATGAAAGACCTGTTCCATTCGGACCCCCGGCGATTCGAAACGTTCTCCATTCGATTCAAGGATATCCTCGTGGACTATTCCAAAAACCGCATAACAAAAGAGACCCTGGGTCTGCTCGTCCAGCTGGCAGAAGAAGTGCACCTGGGGGATGCCATTGAAAAGATGTTCCAGGGTGACAGTATCAACGAAACCGAAAACAGGGCCGTGCTGCATGTGGCCTTGAGGAACAGGCACAATCATCCCATGACAGTCAATGGTCAGGACGTCATGCCAGAGGTGAATAGCGTGCTGGCACAAATGAGAGACTTTTCAAACCGTGTCAACACCGGCGACTGGCGTGGTTATTCAGGAAAAAAAATAGCGGATATCGTGAATATCGGGATCGGCGGTTCGGATCTGGGCCCCAGAATGGTGACCGAGTGCCTGAAACCCTATGCCCGGCAAGGTTTGTCCGTTCATTTTGTTTCCAATGTCGATGGCACTCAAATCACTGAGACCTTGAAAGGTCTAAATCCTGAAACCACCTTGTTCCTGATCGCTTCAAAAACATTTACCACCCAGGAAACCATGACCAATGCGGATTCGGCAAGGACGTGGTTCCTGTCTCAAGCCGGGGATGAAGCGTATATCGCAAAGCATTTTGTAGCGATTTCCACCAACCAGGCGGCCATCGAAAAATTCGGCATTCACCGGGACAACATGTTTCGTTTCTGGGACTGGGTCGGCGGCAGGTATTCGCTCTGGTCGGCCATCGGGCTGTCCATCGCCTGCAGTATCGGATTTGAAAACTATGAGGCCTTGCTGGAGGGAGGCCATGACATGGATCGGCATTTCCGAACGACCCGGTTTGAGGAAAACATTCCGGTTCTCCTGGCATTGATCCATATCTGGTACAACAACTTCTTTGGTGCCGAAACCGAAGCGATTCTACCCTATGACCAGTACATGCAGTGGTTTCCGGCTTATTTTCAACAGGGCAACATGGAAAGCAATGGCAAGTCCATCGACAGAAGCGGTAGACCGGTCACCTGCCAGACAGGCCCCATTGTATGGGGAGCGCCAGGTACCAACGGCCAGCATGCCTTTTACCAGCTGATTCACCAGGGGACGCGTCTGGTGCCTTCGGATTTCCTGGCACCGGCCATTACGCATAACCCTGTGGGCGATCATCACACAATTCTTTTATCCAATTTTTTTGCCCAGACAGAAGCCCTCATGAACGGCAAGACCGAAGATATGGTTGCAGCGGAAATGCGCACCCAGGGAAAGGACGAAGAAGACATCAAGCAATTGCTCCCGCATAAAGTCTTTAAAGGAAACCAGCCCAGCAACTCGATCTTGTTCAAACAGCTGACGCCGCGTGTTCTGGGAAGCCTGATCGCCATGTATGAACATAAAATCTTCGTCCAGGGTATTGTCTGGAACATCTTCAGCTTTGATCAGTGGGGAGTGGCGCTCGGCAAGCAACTGGCCACCAGGCTCCTGCCGGAACTGCAGAACAATGACCGTGTTGAAACACATGATTCCTCAACGAACGGGCTGGTCAATACATTCAAGGAGATGAGAAACAACATCGAGTAGCAATTTTATAGCATAATTTATATCCTGGCCCTGTGGGCAAGGTCGGAGGTCTTTGGCACTGCCGATGGCGGTAGTTACTTAAATCCGAAGCACGAAATTCGAAATCCTAAACAATACCGAATGATCCAAACTCGAATGATCAAAACAAGATCTTGGAAATACAGGTTCAAGCACAATGTTTGAACCGAAACAGCGAGCGCATTCCCCGTAGCTTGCTGCGGGGTTAGCGAGCGAATCAAACTTAGGCAGAATTCCGTACGGCCGATGCGAAGCACTGCCGTACGGCAGAACATTCCCTGCAGCTTGCTGCAGGGTACTCTTCAATCATTTGAGCATTTGATATTTGGATTTGTTTCGTATTTCGATATTCGGATTTAGAATTTATCAAACGCTGAATAGGCATAATATGCATCCCTTATAGGGTTAGTAAATGCTGGGCCTTTTGGACCCGGGTATCTACTTATGCACAGAATATTTTTTCCAGCAACACCTTGGTGATCATATAGGTCGGCTTGACGCCTTCTTCTCCCATGGCACCGGCGGCCAGTGTGTGGCCTGTCATCAATGGATTGTCAGAGCCATAATATGCATAACGCAAGGTGATATCCTTGGGGATGTTGCCCTTGATGATGGCGGCACTGATGGCCCGCTGGTAATGCCCGCCTTCCATTTCCAACCCGACCGTTTTCCAGTCTTCCAGGAATTTTTGCAATATGTCCCGGTTCTGTAGAGAAGTCCCCAGCACCGTCACCATGGGACCTGTGTATACATCCACGGTGGTGTCAAACGCATCCGCATGCAAATCGTTTTCAAAAATATAATTATCCGAAGTGCCCTCGAACACATGGGCCGTGGCCAGCATGATGTCTCCTTTTTTTCCCGTGAGAATGCCGGCTTTGCCCATGATGGATATGGATTGGATATTCAGATGAACGGTTGCATCGGCATGTGTGACCGGCTTCAGCAGGTTTTCCATGAGTTCGAAAGCCTGCGCCCCAAATGCATAGTCCATGACGATGATGACCGGTTTTTCCCCATCGGATTGGGGCAGGGCAATGGAGATCTCCGGGTGACAGGGGAAAGACTTGAATTGTGCAGAATCAATAATCTGGCAATCAATATGGGTCCCGGAACGATCACACACCGTGGTGAGCCCATGCGCCTCACCATAGGCTTTGATTTCTTCACTGACTGTTCGAATCTGATGGATAAACGCGTACAGATCGTCTTCAATGGACATGGATTTGCTTTTGTTGATGGCAGCAAAACCGTACAACAGGTTTACGACGCTGTGCAGATTGGCGCTGATAATGTGGATGGGGCGTTTCAAGAGATCCATGGAAAGTAGCTTGGCCCGGATGTCTTCGGACCACACCCTTCCATATCGCTGCTGACCGATGATATTCATGAGGGAGGGCTGCAAATAAATCACCAGGGCGTTTTCCTTGGAGACGAATTCATTCTCGATGAGGTTCCCAAGGTTAAAAATCAATGAAAATAGTCCGTTGTTGCTACCGGAGCGCTGTTTACCCTCTTCAAGATAGGTAAACGTGTCTTTGGTTTCCTGATAAGATCTGCCCAAAAGGATGCTGAGATTCCAGAGTGCTTGATCCAGTTGTGTGTCGTTGAGTTCGTCAAGATGTTCAACCGTATGTTTAAGCGCGTTCCACTCCATGGAGATATTGTCTGAATCATGTTTCATGCGGGCATGAATTTTTTTGGCTTCAGAAAAAAGAAATGTCATGTGCGTCAAGATATCGTATATTTCACTTGTTCCGCGTGAAATGACCATACAGATTTCCTGGGTGCTGACCCGATAGGATGTTCTGCGTCGTTTCAGGGGCTCGATTTTCTCAAAGGCACTGTTTTCGGGCGGGTTTTCTTCGGTCAGAATAATTTTCGTGCAGGCTTCGATCCCCCGCGGCAATCGATCGATGACATATTCCAGGCCTTTTAACTCCACTACCCGGGGATCGTTCATGGAGCCGTAGATTTCAGGACTCAGGTTTTTAAGACAGCTCTCAAGAGCCTTGCCAAACTTGCCGGAGGGTCGATAGAATCCTCTCAGGGCCAGGGCATCCGTAATGGTTTTGAATTCCCGAATGGCATGTCTGGCTTTTTGAGATTCAGTGAGTTCGTACATACGGCTAGCCTATGGTTTTTCGGTTAATGTGTTAATAGATAGGGTTCGAGGGGTCGAGGTTTCAAGGGTCCAAGGGGTGTTGACAGTATTCGGTTGCTTTCCCCAAATCCGTATCAGAATGCTCGAACACAACTGTTAGCTTATACCTGTCAGCTACCCTCGGATCCTCGAAGCCTTGAAACCTCGGACCCTGATCTTTAAGATGAACGCATAAAAAGTCAGAATTAGACGGTTTGAAAAAAGTTCAAATTCAAGGCGTGCAAGTTTTGTAATCACGAGGCGTACGTATCGTACGTTGAATGATTACGAAATGCAGCACAACGCAGAAGTTGGACTTTTTACGAAACCGTCAATCTTTAAACACCAGTTTCCCGCCGATCAAGCCAGCGATCGCCGCCGCTGCCAGCATGATCAGAGCGATGAAGAGGTAGGCAATACGTGCCAGGGATGATGTCAGCAGGATGCCGGGATCAATTACCCACCAGAGTACCAGGAGTACGGATGTGACGGTCACAATTAAGGCACAGATGATTTTTGTGATGAAACGGGACGAGCGCAGACCTTTGTAACGTTTTTGCCATTCAATATAGCCTGAGAACAGAACAAAGGGGAGCGTCAGAACCACAAAGACCATATTGATATGGGCTGCTGTCGCCAGGGATGTTGCACCTGTCAGCGTGCTGAGAATCATCAGGGCGAAGGATATGGGTAAAACACCATTGGGGATGTGGACGGAGACAGGATGGGCGTGGTGTTTCAGCATCATCTGGATCTTGAATCGGTAGATCCGTCCGAAAACGGTTTTTGGTTCGGGTCCCAGATCCATGTCTTTGGATATTCCGGATACCGGCGTTGCTTTTTCTTCCGGTTTCTGTGAATCCTGATGTCCAGCTGGTGCTTCTTCGATGATTTCTTCGAACAGGCTTTTGTCTGCACCGCAAACCGGGCACGTTTCCGGGGGTTCATCTCCCTCATGAATATAGCCACAGACCGTGCAACGCCATTTTTTCATCTGTACCGTCTCCTCTGTTTGGTTTATGGGTTCGTAATAATATAAAAGCGACAAGGTCGCGTATCATAAAATCGTGACAACGATTTTATTTATATTAGAATTGAAACGTGATTTCAATCATCCATTTGGCTTCTATGGAAAAGAAAAGGGCATCACCGGATTTTAAAACCCAATTGTTGAAGAGTTTTTAATCGGTACTAATTTCAAGCAGGTCTCCTACAAAACAGCCATAGCCATCACCACTACCGGCATCCGACGTAGAATCAAATTCAGGGGGTATATTAATATCAATACCGGGACCGCCTATATCAACAATAATTCCATTTTCAGTTAAATCGTCATCTCCCCTTTTACCATCAACAAAATGTAGCGTGATGTTATTTTTATTTAGTTTAGCTCCGGTCTGGCCGTCAAAAATAAATTCATACCAGTGATCAAATGGATCACCCGGGGTCGGGCCATACTTAGAATACGTGTTAAATGTAATCTCAGAGGGGAAATAAAAAGTTACGGATGTTGAGCCCCCGATGCGAACCCCTGCCACGGTAAATGAAAAAAATCCATATGAGAAATCAACACCGGGCGGATAATTGTTGTCTGGTGGTTCAATAACCGCTTTACAATTTTTAATTGACGTGCCGGGAGGCGTTTCGAGCACCACATAATCAGTTGCATTGTCAATCGCTAAAGAACTCACATTGCTTTGAAGGCTATCAAGTATACCATCATTATTTCCATCACCATCGATTGGACCAGCGTTTTCCTCTTTATTGCTAACACCATCATTGTCATAATCTGGTAAGAATACAGCTGTAATGGTCATGTCAGAATTGATAGATATCCTCTCAGGATTATCAGAAGAATCAAGCCCACCGCTCCATTCACTAAACAGCCACCCTGAATTGGCCGTTGCTGTCATCGTAATTAATGAACCCTTAGCGTAGTAATTTTTTTCAGGATCAATCTCGACATTACCTGAACCAACGATATTTATGGTAATTCTCAACAACTTATTCACGGCAGATGCTGTATAGTCCTGGTCTTTTTGATCCCTTACTAAAGTATTAATGCAAGAATCATGCTGAAATGTCGATTGCAAAAAATAGTAACTATTAGAAAGGCTTAGGCTTTAATGTTGAAATGAAAGAGGGTAAATTGAGAAGTCAATGCTATAATTATTGGGTAGGTAGGGTTAGAACCTCTGTGCTTTATGAATAGAAATGGTGATAGATGGAGAGACTGTCAAAAGACTCTAACGCTATGATTATATTGAGCTAAACAATTATTCGATTGCCATTTTTGATTTTTTTCGACAGTCTCAAAGATTCTTCCCGATTTAGCACAATAGCATATGTCATCGATATCACAGCTTTTTCGATTGGACAAATTATGCTGATACGTCATAGATCAATCAAAATCGGTCTAAACTCCCCTATTTTTCTTCTCGATTCATCAATTAACAAATAATCAGAATCATCCTCTTTTGAGAACCACAGTTTATACCTTAGGGTTAACTGTTTAATACAAAAGCTAATCAATAAATTCTTCTTTTTATTTTATCTCCAGCAGTAATGCCCAATTTTTATCAGTATTGATTTTTTTTCTTGTAAACACCCAATCGGCCCTATAAGAGTGCCCGGCTCAATCCTGAGAAATAGTTATGAACAAGTAGGCGGTGGCGTAAGGGGGGGTAAATTGACGTCTCCGTGTAGAGCTCAGAATTGCAGGCCAGGGGTGATGTGGTGACGACGGCGAAGGTCATTGCGGTATGAAAGAAGGGCGTTCCACAATCACAGAAACGATAACACAAGAAAACAAGAGAGATATATGTTTAGAAATTTAAATAAATATCGATTCAAGCATTCTTTTTATTTTTTGTTTATTCTCCTAACACTAAGCTTACCATTTTTCCTAATACCCGATGTTTCAGCCGCAACCCAAGCCTCGTTTAGATGGGAACCGAACACTGAGCCGGACTTGGCCGGTTACAGGATTTTCCACCGTGAACAAAGCCAATCCTACAATTACGCAAATCCATCCTGGGAAGGAACAGACACATATTGCACAATTTACGATCTGGATGAAAGCACGACGCATTTTTTTGTGGCAAGAGCATTCGACAACGAAGGCTATGAGAGTGAGAACTCCATAGAGGCTCGTCTTGAAGGTGGATCAAACGTACCACCTGCAGTTGCGATTACCTCACCGGGAGACGGCTCCGGTTTTACCGAAGGTGATCCGGTCGGGTTTGACGGAACGGCCGAAGATACAGAAGACGGTGATCTGGCCACCTCGCTGACCTGGAGTTCGAACATAGATGGACCGATCGGAGCGGGCGGTTCATTCGTGACTAACTCGCTTTCACTTGGCACGCACACCATCGCGGCAACCGTGACCGATAGCGAGGGTCTTACCGGCAGTGATTCGGTTTCCATTACAATAACTGAAAGCAGGTCTTTTGACGTTCTTGATCTTTATCAGACGCCGACAGTGGCATATTCCAACCAGGATCGGGATGGCACGGTAACGATTGAAGACGGCGGCGCTACCTTGCATATGCAGGGCAACCGCTGGCGCCGGACTGAGCAGGTGTATGAAATTACACCTGACACGGTGCTTGAGTTTGATTTTATGAGCACCATTGAAGGAGAGATCCATGGGATCGGTTTTGAAGAAGACGATAACCTGACGAATGGTCAGCGGATTTTCCAGCTCTTTGGCACACAGACCTGGAGTACGGCTTATCAATGGAGCCCTCCATATACAGCTGCCGACATGGGCAGCTATGTCCACTTTTCCATACCGTTGGGCCAGTACTATACTGGCAGCAATATGCATCTGGCTTTTGTCAGTGATGACGATGGGGCTGTAATCGGCAACAGCTGGTTTAAAAATGTAAGGGTTGTAGAAGGTCGTTCAAACTTACCACCCGAAGTTGCGATTACTTCACCGGGAGACAGCTCCAGTTATATCGAAGGTGATCCGGTCGGGTTTGACGGAACGGCCGAAGATACGGAAGACGGTGATCTGGCCACCTCGCTGACCTGGAGTTCGAACCTAGATGGACTGATCGGAGCGGGCGGTTCATTCGTGACTAACTCGCTTTCACTTGGCACGCACACCATCGCAGCAACCGTGACCGATAGCGAGGACATTTCTGGTAACGATTCGGTTTCCATTACAATAACGCAAAGAAATAACCCAAACGAACCACCAACAGCGGTTGTTACTCCAGATTATCTGAAGACGACAGGGGAGACCTTGGTCACATTGGATGGCTCAGCCTCAACAGATTCTGATGATGGTATTGCCGCATATCTTTGGACCCAGGTTGAAGGAGACCCTGTCTCTTTGTCAAATCCCACATCAGCCGTAACGACGTTTACAACGCCAACAGCAGAATCTTTTGATAAAAACATCGAATTTCAATTAACGGTTACAGACCATGGGGGTCTTACAGATACGACGAATAGCTCTATTTATGTCATGCAAAACGAAACGCCAACATTAAATTCTGTTGCAATATCCGGCCCGGTCCAGGTCAATGAGGGTTCTGGGGCGCAGTATACTTTAACAGCCAACTACAGTGACGGCAGCAACAGCGATGTCACCAGCCTTGCCAGTTGGAGCGATAATTCCAGTTTTGCGAGTATCACCAGCTACGGAAATTTAATTGCCGGCTCGGTGGTTTCGGATCAGTCATGCATGATAACGGCAAGTTATGAGGGCCGGTCCGACACGCATAATGTAACGATCGCAGACCTTTCTCAAGACCATTCACCTGCCGTTGATTTCAGTTATAACACATGGAGAACAATAGCTATTTTTAGAGATCGCAGTACGGATAGTGATGGAAGCGTTGTGTCATGGCTTTGGGATTTTGGCGATGGTACGCACAGCACCAGTCAAAATCCCTGGCATAGATATGGTAGTTATGGAAATTACTCAGTCACCCTAACCGTTACCGACAATGAAGGGCTAAGCAGCTCTTTGTCGAAAACGATATCTATCACCAGATAGAAAAGAATTGTTAACAATTTAGATGTGAATATTGTGGGAGAAAGCGGAGCCTAAATTAACAAGGAGTTATAGCATCGCGCTATAACTCCTTGTTATTGTTTGGCTGGGGGACCAGGGTTCGAACCTGGGTTAACGGGGCCAGAACCCGTCGTCCTACCACTAGACGATCCCCCAATAAATTTGTTTTACAAATTTATATGACGCGGCTTTGCCGCTATTTTTATTGTCTGCAGGCGATATGAATTTTTCATTCTACTGTCAACAGCAGTTACGTTTCATATCGAAATCTTGTGGTCTGATACAAAACAATCGGGTAATAAGTCAAGCATAAACTTTTAGATAGGTAAACACAATAAACACAATAAACTCAACGAACTCAACAAACCCGAACCTATTCTTTTTCCGATATCTGTTCAATATATGTGACAGCCTGTTTCAGACGCTGGATCACCTTTTCCTTGCCGATGATTTCGGTTATTTCAAAGATGCCGGGGCTGGCTGTTTTGCCGGTCAGGGCCACCCGCACGGGTTGGGCTATTTTGCCCAGCTTCAGACCGGTCTTTTCCATAACGGATTTAAAGGCGTTTTCCAGGTTTTCTTCGGTAAATGTTTCGATGGTGCCCAGGGCATCCATGAGGAGCTGCAGGGCTTGCCTGGCAGCAGGTTTTAAAAATTTTCTGGCGGCTTTTTCCTCGTATGTTATGGTTTCGGCAAAATAAAAGGACGCTGCCAGGGCCATTTCTTCCAGTGTCTTGCTCCGCTGAACCAGTGTCTTGACGATCTTGATAAGAAACGCACCGGGTTCGGCATGAATACCTGATTTTTCCAGAAAGGGAAGCAACAGGCGCGCAAGTGTTTCAGGGGCTGTGGCCTGGATGTGATCGGCATTGAGTGCGGTAAGTTTTTCCTGGTCAAATATGCCGGCGGCACGCCCGATGTTTTTCAGACTGAATTTTTCGATGAGGTCATTTTTTGTAAAAAATTCCTGGTCACCGTAGGACCAGCCCAGCCTTACCAGGTAGTTCACCACGGCCTCGGGCAGAAAGCCCATGTCACGATAGGCGGTAACGGATGTGGCGCCATGCCGCTTGCTGAGACGGGAGCGATCTTTTCCAAGAACCATGGGTACGTGGCCAAATACCGGGAGTGGTGCGTCCAGAGCCTGGTAGAGCAGTATCTGCTTGGGTGTGTTCATCACGTGATCGTCACCCCGTATGATGGTGTTGATCTGCATGGTGATATCGTCGACGACCACGACGAAGTTGTAAGTCGGAGAACCGTCGCTTCGTGCAATGATAAAATCGTCCAGTTCGTCATTCTGGAATACGATGTTTCCTTTGATGACATCTTCCAGAATCGTTGTTCCGGTCAGAGGTGCCTTGAAACGCACCACGGCATTTTCTGACTTAGGTAAGTCTTTGCCCCGGCAGGTCCCGTCGTATTTGGGCTTTTCTCCGGTAGCCATGGCTTTTGCCCGCATGGATTCAAGTTGGTCGGGGCTGCAGGTGCAGTAATAGGCATGGCCGGCCCGGATGAGTTTTTCGATGTGCTCCTGGTAGATGGGGTAGCGCTGGGATTGAAAATAGGGGCCTTCATCCCAGTCGATCCCCAGCCATTCCAGCGCCTCGAAGATGGCGTCCACGGAAGCCTGGGTTGAACGGGCCGCATCGGTGTCTTCAATCCGGAGAACAAATTTGCCTTTTGTGTGCCGGGCATACAGCCAGTTGAACAGCGCGGTCCGAGCGCCGCCCACATGCAGGTAACCGGTGGGGCTTGGTGGAAACCGGGTGATGATCGTATTCATATTGTCACCTTTTTATCAAAATGATGTTTTTTTGATTATTTCCTAGTTGTTGTTTGTTGGAATAAGTAATTAGTCAAATCGTCCTTTGTCCGGTCTGGCGCAATCTTTGAGATCCATCAGTGCTGTGTTTATTCAAAAAGAGCAGCGTGTAAAAAAGGATGTATTTGCGTTTCAGTAAAAGAGATAAATAGTTAGTTAAAACAATTAGCTATATAAGATAACAATGCTTGTTTGTTTTATGGGTGACCTCAGTAACACATAAAGGGGCACAGTACAAGGGGGCAGTATAAAAAACCAGGGAAAAGTCCTTGACAATTGAAATGAATTAAATTACTAGAGGGTCCACGTTCTTAATAAGCATGTAAAATAATTAATTTATATTAAATACAGATAGTTAGGAGATTACTCATGCCTGTTCCAAAACGAAAAACATCAAAGTCAAAACGAGACAAACGGCGGACGCATCAAAAACTGACTGCGCCCAACTTGTCAGAATGCCCCCAGTGTGGCGAGGCTGTCCTGCCCCACCATGCATGCCCCAGTTGCGGAACCTACAAAGGGCGGACCGTTATCGAGACCGAAGAATAGACCCATCGCGGACCGAAACAAGCGTTGGCAAAAACCGGAAATCGTTTTACAGGAAACTGAATGTCAACACAACCCACTGATACTGAAACAGCGCTATACGGAATCGACCCTGAAATGAGACAAATGGTCGTCGATACCGTCAGGCAACTGCGAAAAAAACTTCTCTCAAAAGAATCGATCCTATCCTATGACAGAGATGAGGTCTTTCCGGAAGAGACGATCCGCAGAATGCTGGGACCTGATATCGGGCTCCAACTCATTTTTATCCCTGAAGCCTACGGCGGCATGGGGGGTGGCGCCAGAGACTGTTGTGAGGTCACGCGGGAGATGGCCAGGATCTGCCTGGGCGTGGGGACCGCTTTTTTTGCGATCCAGCTGGGTGCAGATCCAATCATTGTCGGGGGCACCGAAGCGCAGAAAGAAAAATGGCTTGGCACTATCACGGAAGGAAGCTCCCTGGTGGCCTACGCGGTAACCGAAGCTGGAGCCGGCAGCAATCTGGCGGCTCTCAAGACCAAGGCCGAACCTGTGTCCGACGATACCGGTAAAATTACCGGCTACAGAATTAATGGGACAAAACAGTTTATTTCCACCGGGGGAAGTGCGGATTTCATCACGCTTCTGGCAAAAACCCCCGAGGGGCCTTCCTTTTTTATCGTTGAAAAAGGAACCCAGGGCTTTGACCAGGGAAAAGGTGAAGAAAAACATGGTATTCGCGCCTCGAATACCTCACCTCTTTCCTTTAAAGATGTTTTTGTACCGCTGGAAAACCTGGTGGGCGGTATTCCCGGCAGAGGATTGAAGCAGGCCAACAAGGTTTTCGGTTACACGCGACTTATGGTGGCTTCCATGGCCCTGGGTGCTGCCGAGGCGGCCATGGATATCGCTATTCAGTACGCCAAAGAGCGCATCCAGTTTGGTTCCCCCCTGTCTGAAAAACAGGGCTATACGCATAAACTAGTGGTACCTCACATGGTAAGACTCGAAGCCGCTGCCGCCTATATCGAGGAAATGGCCCTTGAAGTTGACCGCGATGGCGAGAAAGATATCCAGGTGGAGGGATCCATTGCCAAGCTGTTTACCACGGAGGCGGCAAACAAGGCTGCAGATGACGCCATGCAGGCGCTGGGTGGTTATGGGTATATCTCTGAATTTGAAGTCGAAAAGATTAAGCGGGATGTCAAAATCACGTGCATTTACGAGGGTACCAGCGAGATTCAGCAAAATATCATCAGTACCTACCGATGGAAAATATCACGTAAAACAAAGGGTGAATTCTATAACAGTCTTGGCACGGAAATGGATGCCCTCGAGACCGCTTTCAAGAACGGTGGCTGTTCACTTCTGGGCTGCTGCGCCAGGCTGCTGAATGAAACCATCAGTCGGGTTCACGACAATCGCTTGACCCGGCAGCAATATGTCATGTTTGCCCTGGCAGACCTGATGGCGCATGTGGAAGTGGGAGCAAGTCTGGCGAGAAAGGCGGCCGGTCTGACAAAACACGGACATCCTGAGGCAGAAAAATTCCGGGCCATGTCCAGAATCTTTGCCAACGAAGTGGCCCAGCTGGCAGCCAAAAATATACCCTTGGCAATGATGGGAACCGGCGTTTTCAGTCCGGAAGAAATGACGACGATCTTACAGGATTTGAATTATGCAGCGCTGATGCTCGGTTTTGACAAGGTCATCGTGGAAATGGATACGGTTGCGGATATTCTGTTTGAAAGAGAAACATGAAGCCATCTCAAAAATATCTTTTGCTCCAATTTCTGCGTTGGTCTTCGTTTCAACTCCTCGAAATACATCAGTATTCCTGTGGGTTGAAACTCGAATCCGCCTTGACCTTTAACCAAAATCTTATTTTTGAGAAGGCTTCATGACACAGGACGATAAACGCATCGTGGTTGTTACGGGTGGCTCGCGGGGTCTTGGGAGAGCTGTTTGTCAGGTCTTCGCAGGTCCCGACACCCATATTTGTTTTAATTACCATGCGTCGGAAGCAGGTGCCCAGGAAACAGGGGAACGGATCGCCGCGGCCGGTGGAAGCTGGGACTCAGAGCGTGTCGATATCGTCTCTATGAATGCGGTCAGCACCTGGTTCAAACGGATTGGCACGACATTCAAAAAGATCGACGTTCTCGTAAACAATGCCGGGATAACGCGCGATGGCCTGATTGCGATGATGAAGGAATCGGACTGGGACGATGTTCTGGAAACCAACTTGAAAGGCACCTTCAACTGTATCAAACCGGCAATTCGTCTCATGATGCGCAAGCGTTACGGCAGGATTGTCAATGTCACCTCTGTTGTGGGAGCCATGGGGAACCCGGGTCAGGCCAACTATGCTGCATCAAAGGCCGGCATCATCGGACTCACCAAATCGGTCGCCAAAGAAATTGCCACGAGGGGCATCACAGTAAATGCAGTGGCGCCCGGCTATCTGGAGACCGACATGACCGCATCGCTTCAGGACAAGGCCAGGGAAGCCATGCTGGCTTTTATCCCCATGGGAAGGGCAGGAACCTTGTCGGAGGTCGCGGCAGCTATCAAATTTCTTGCTTCTGACGAGGCGGCCTACATTACGGGCCAGGTACTGCATGTCAGTGGGGGGATGTATACTTAAGAATAGGGTCCAAGGGTCCGAGGGTGATACAAGGGTTTGAGGGGAATAGGGTTCATTGCGTTTGTTGCGTTTCTTGGGTTCATTGGGTTGATGAAACGGAAATGAATTGACTCCATACCGACGGCCATAAGCAACATCATAAACCCAAAGAACACAATGAACAAAGCAACTACGTTTGTAGGGTTCAAGGGCCACTGAAAACAATGAGCGATAGGCAGCTAATAGTCTACAGCCTATACCCCTAAAAGACTATCGAAGGTTTAATGATATAGGCGCTTTATTGTTTACATTTTATGGCTCAGAGAAAATTAATTAAAATTAGAACATATTGTCGGATAATACCGACAGCTTAAAAGGAGACTTATTCAATGTCTATGGAAGATAAAGTTAGAGAAATTATTGCGGAGAAGTTGAGTGTCGATTTGGCAGAAGTTATTCCTGAGGCATCGTTTGTCGATGACCTGGGGGCGGACTCACTGGATCTGGTGGAACTGATCATGACCATGGAAGAAGAATTCGACATCGATATTTCCGATGAAGATGCGGAAAAGCTCGAATCGGTCAAGGATGCCATAGACTTTATCAATGCCCGTTGAACATAAAAGGAGCTTGCTTGAGTAGACGAGTTGTCATTACAGGATTGGGTCTGGTTACACCTGTGGGCATCGGTGTCGAAGAATCCTGGGAGGCGCTGTGCGCCGGAAAATCCGGTGTCGGTGAGATCACACGATTCGATGCGTCAAAATATTCGACACGGATAGCAGGAGAGGTAAAAGATTTTCGCCCCCAGGATTTTTTGCCCAAGAAGGAAGCCCGACGGACCTCCCTGTTTATTGCCTATGCCATTGCTGCCACGCGAATGGCGATGGACTCGTCCGGTTTGAAGATCGACGAACACAACCAAGACCGTGTGGGTGTGGTGACCGGCTGTGGTCTGGGCGGGCTCTCCATCCTGGAAGACATCACCCGGGTCGTCGACAGCAAAGGGCCCAACCGGGTAACGCCCTTTTTTATTCCCATGATGATCGGTAACATGGCACCTGGAATGATATCGATTCACTTCGGGGCCAAAGGACCGAATGCCTCGGTGGCCACTGCCTGTGCGGCCGGATCCCATGCTATTGGCGATGCTTTTAAACTTATCAAGAGGGGTGCTGCCGATGCCATGATCGCCGGTGGTGTTGAATCCACAATTACGCCCACCGGTATCGCCGGCTTCAATGCCATGAAAGCCCTTTCGACGCGAAATGATGAACCACAGAAAGCATCAAGACCATTTGATCGGGATCGTGACGGTTTTGTCGTGGGAGAAGGGGGTGGGATCCTCATCCTGGAAACACTGGAAAACGCTCTTGAAAGGGGTGCTCACATATATGCCGAGGTGGTAGGATACGGGATGAGTGGGGATGCTTACCACATTACTTCGCCACCTCCGGACGGTGGGGGCGCGATCCGATGTATCAAAGCCGCGCTGTCCGATGCAGGTCTTTCCTACCGGGATATCGACTATATCAATGCCCACGGCACGTCGACACCGCTCAATGATCTTTTTGAAACAAGGGCAATCAAAGCCGTGTTCAAAGACAGGGCCCACATGATACCAGTGAGCTCCACCAAATCCATGACCGGACACCTGCTGGGTGCCGCGGGTGGTGTTGAAGCGGTTTTTTCGACACTGGCCATTCATGAGGGTATCCTTCCGCCCACCATCAACTATGAGAATGTTGCTGAAGAGTGCGACCTGGATTATGTGCCCAATATTGCCAGGAAGCAAAACATCACCACCGCCATGTCAAATTCTTTTGGTTTTGGTGGTACCAACGCCACGCTGATATTCAAGAAATATCCATCCTGAGACATGCTGATCGTTCATAACGGAGATAAATTCCAGACACCCTTTTTTTTCTCATACTGTTCAGCATATTACTCCATTGTTTGGTTTATGGCTAGGTTTTTTTTGCTTGCGGTAATCCATTAATATCGATAAAGAATAATTGACCTTACACGGCAGCTATTCTTTGTTTTTTTAACGCAACTTTCGGGACTCAGGAAGGAATTTTAATGAAAAAGGAAACCATTGTCATCGGCAGTGATCATGCTGCCTACCAGATGAAGGAAACGATTAAATCCTATCTGGAGAGTGAGGGCTTTGCGGTTGAAGATGCCGGTGCCCTTGGGACCGACTCCGTGGATTATCCCGATTTTGGTATCAAGGTGGCATCTGCCATATCCTCCGGAAAATATAACCGGGGCATCCTGATGTGCGGTACAGGTCTCGGAATGTCCATGGTCGCCAATCGATTTCCGGGCGTCCGGGCGGCACTTTGCGGCGATATGTTTTCTGCGGTCATGAGCCGGAAGCACAATGATGCCAATATCCTTGTCCTGGGGGGGCGGGTTATTGGTGACGTGCTGGCCAAAGAGATCGTGAAAGCCTGGCTCAAAACAGAATTTGACGGGGGGCGACATAAAGACCGCCTGGATAAGTTTGACCGGATTGATTTCACCTAAGATGAGCGTTTGCCGATCTTGCCGCATCTACGGCGTCAGATGCCATTCCGCATAGTTCACTATAGCGGGACAGCATCTTTCTTGTAGCTACGGCAACCTCGCCAACCGCTTAAGTTTCAGTCACTGCTGAGGTGATCGGAGACATTGAGAACATCCCTCGTAGCTTGCTGCAGGGTATTCTTCAAGGGAACAATATCAGGAACATTATGTGGGCAGTGATTTAAGGGGGGTATTCGTTGGATTACCAAATGATAAGAAAGTCGGATCCTGAACTGGCAGGGGCGCTTGAAAATGAACTGAGCCGCCAGCAGTTCAACCTGGAGCTCATTGCATCGGAAAATATTGTCAGCCCTTTGGTCATGGCCATACAGGGAAGCGTTTTGACCAACAAATATGCGGAAGGATATCCCGACAAGCGTTATTATGGTGGCTGTGAGTTCGTAGACCAGGCCGAGGCGTTGGCTATCGAACGCGCTAAAAAACTTTTCCAGGCAGCCTATGCCAATGTGCAGCCACACTCGGGGTCACAGGCCAACATGGCGGTTTATTTTGCATTGCTGCAGACCGGGGACACTGTCCTGGGCATGGATCTGGCACATGGGGGGCACTTGACGCATGGCAGCCCTGTGAGTTTTTCGGGACGTCTTTTTCACTTTGTTCATTACGGCGTACACCCGGACACAGGCATCATCGACTATGATAACTTGAAGAACCTGGCTGAACAACACCGGCCAAAAATGATTGTTGCCGGAGCCAGCGCTTATCCCCGCATCATTGATTTCAAGCAATTTTCCGACATTGCAGTTTCTGTTGGTGCATACCTGATGGTGGACATGGCCCACATTGCCGGTCTGGTTGCCGCTGGTGTTCATCCGTCCCCCATTCCCTATGCCGATGTAACGACATCGACGACCCACAAAACGCTTCGGGGCCCAAGAGGGGGCTTGATTTTGGCAAAAGCCGATTATGGCCGACGATTGAACAAGGAAATATTTCCCGGCATTCAGGGGGGGCCCTTGATGCATGTCATCGCAGCAAAAGCCGCGGCTTTCCAGGAGGCCTTGTCGGAGGAATTCAAAACCTACCAGATGCAAACCGTTAAAAATGCACGGGCATTGTCCGAACATTTGATGGAAGGCGGTGTCCATCTCGTGTCTAAGGGCACGGATAATCATATGCTCCTGGCGGATTTACGCAACCTGGGCATCACCGGAAAGGATGCCGAGGCAGCTTTGGGTCTGGCGGGAATTACAGTCAATAAGAACACCATTCCGTTTGACACCCTGGGGCCGGCCATCACCAGTGGTGTCCGTATTGGAACACCGGCTATCACCACGAGGGGGATGCAAGAGACGGAGATGGCCCTGATTGCCAAGATGATACTGGATGTGTTCCAAAATATTGATAACCAGGACGTCATTCAGAAGGTGAATGACCAGGCGAGGGCTCTTTGCGAGGCTTTTCCGATATATGAAACATAGGGTTCATTGAGTTTGTTGCGTTTCTTGGGTTCATTGGGTTGATAAACGGAAACGAGTTGAAGGCTTTATACCGACGGCCATAGGCATCACAATAAACCCAAAGAACACAATGAACAAAGCAACTAAGCTTTTGGGGTTCGAGGGTGGCTGACAGCTTTAAGCGGATAGCAGCATATGAGCATCCGAGCATCACAGCGTCCCAGCGTAAAAGGGGTTATTAAGAAGCGTTTTAGGTTCCGCTGATAGCCGATAGCAACAATGAATGACACGCGCAGCGTTAATTACGCGCGAAGCGCTAATGTCACACGAAGAGTAAATGACGCCCGCAGGGCAGCATTACGCGCGAAGCGCAAATGTCGAACGAAGTGTAAATGACGCCCGCAGGACATAATGTCGCGCGAAGCGCTAATGACATGTATATGGGACGGATATGAACACGAAACAATTTTATGTGATGGAAAGAATACCATATGTCTGAAATCACCGAACGCCCGTCGTGGGAAACCTATTTTATGGAAATTGCCGTGCTCGTGGCCAAACGTTCCACCTGTCTGAGACGTTCGGTGGGTGCGGTGGTGGTAAAGGACAGGCGGATGCTTTCCACCGGTTATAACGGTGCCCCGACAAATGTTCGTCATTGCCGGGAAACCGGATGTATCCGGGAGCAGTTGAACGTCCCTTCAGGAGAACGACACGAGTTGTGCAGAGGGATTCACGCGGAACAAAATGCCATCATTCAGGCAGCTTTTCATGGGGTTTCCATCCGGGACGCCTCTCTTTACTGTACCAACTTGCCTTGTTCCATCTGTGCAAAAATGATTATTAATGCGGGTATTAAATTCATATTTTATTTATCGGGCTATGCAGACACCATGTCCGAAGAGATGCTGACAGAGGCGGGTGTCGGAATTGTTAAGCTCGACATCTGAAGGTCTCACCGATACCACATAAAGGGGAGAATTATGAAGTGTCCATTTTGCGGCGAGATTGACAACAAGGTTATTGATTCTAGAGTAAGCAAGGATGGAAATGTCATTCGCAGACGCAGAGAGTGTCTCATGTGCAACCGGCGATTTACTACCTACGAGCACATCGAGGACATTCCCATCATGATCATTAAGAAAGACGGGAGAAGAGAGGTCTTCAATCGCGGCAAGGTACGCTCCGGACTCAAGAAAGCCTGCGAGAAGCGCAATATCAGCATGAACCTCATCGAAGAATATGTGGACGAACTCGAGCGGGACCTCAGGGAAACCGGTGAAAAAGAAATTCCTTCGTCTGTTCTCGGAGAAAAAATCATGCACATTCTTCATGAAGTCGACGATATTGCCTATGTTCGTTTTGCATCTGTGTACCGTGAATTCAAGGATGTAAACGACTTTGTTGCAGAGCTAAAAAATATTCTCAGCAAACAGTAAGCCAACAGCTTTGTGAAATACCCGGGTCGGACACGCCTCCGTGTGTAGTAAATGAGCGGCCTTAAAATCAACCCTGAACGAAGATGCTATGCAGGATGACGAACACTTCATGAAAAAGGCCCTTGATCTGGCGTCAAAAGGTCAAGGAGAAACATCACCAAACCCCATGGTGGGTGCGGTCATTGTCAAGGATGGCAAGATTGTCGGGCAGGGATATCATCTGTCCGCTGGAAAAGCCCATGCAGAAGTCAATGCCATCGATGATGCAGGTATCCATGCAGAAAAAGCAACACTCTACGTCACCCTCGAACCCTGCAACCACCACGGTCGAACCCCGCCCTGTACTGAAAAAATCCTGAAAGCTGGCATACAACGTCTTGTGGTGGCCATGGAAGACCCCAATCCGGATGTCAAGGGTGGCGGTATGGCATATCTGGCTGACAGGGGCATTATGGTTGCATCGGGGGTTCTGCGGGCGGAAGCAGAAAGGCAGAATGAAGCGTTTGTTAAATTTGTCAAGAAAAAACAGCCCTTTGTGACATTGAAATGTGCTGCAACGCTGGATGGGCAGATTGCCACCCGGACGGGTGATGCCAAATGGGTCACCGGGGAGGCCGCGAGGCAGTATGTGCATAGCCTGCGGCACTGGACAGATGCCATTTTAGTGGGCATTGGGACGGTCCGGAAAGATAATCCGCGTCTGACCACGCGTCTGCAGAACAAAGTGGGCAAGAACCCCATCAGAATTGTTCTCGATACAAATCTCACTATTTCAGAGGAGGCGGACATCGTCAAATCCACCTCTGAGGCTGAGACCTGGGTAATCTCGGGCAGGCATTCTGCCAGCACCCAGGCCAAGCGGGATCGTCTAAAAAAAGCAGGTGTCCGATTGATGGAGGCACCCCTTAGACATGGTCGTGTGGATCTGCTGCAGTTGATGCGGCTGTTAGGGCGGGAGCATATCACCAGCCTGCTCATTGAAGGTGGTGGAGACATTATAGCCTCGGCTGTTTCAGCCGGTATTGTGGACAAAGTCATATTTTTTTATGCGCCCAAACTGCTGGGAGGAAACGACGGTGTTCCCATCTGCCGGGGCAAGGGGCCAGAGCTGATGCAGGAGGCCTGGCCGGTCAGCGGGATAAAGGTTCGAAGGTTTGATGACGATATTATGATAACAGGGTATCTGGCAGGGTAAATGTGCAAAACACGTGATTGCATAGCGATTTTTCCTGAAATTATGGACAAATCAACACCTGTTGGTTGCTTGTCGGATTAATCGTGCATATAGTAAAGGGTTGTAAATCATTATGATATTTTCTTTTAAAATGACAGGATTACGAAGGCGAATGGTGTTGGCTTACAGCCGCTTGAATTGATTAACTTAAACGCAGGGTTTCATGTTTACAGGAATTATCGAAGGCTTGGGCAGTGTTGTGGGAATCCGTCCGTCCGGACTTGGCAGACGTTTAACCGTTGATGCTGATTTTGACCTGGGGGATACCAAAATAGGAGACAGTCTCTCCGTCAGTGGTGCCTGTCTGACAGCCGTTATCGTTGAAGCCCGGAGATTTCAGGCGGACGTATCTCCCGAAACACTCGACAGGACAACCTTTAAAAAAACAAAGGTCGGAGACCGTGTCAACATTGAGCGGGCGCTGATGTTGACCGGCAGGCTTGACGGGCATCTCGTATCGGGCCATGTGGATTGTATCGGAACCATCAAGGAAAGGAAACCGGATGGAAATGCAACCGTCATTACCATCGAAGTACCGCCGTCCCAGAGTCCCTACATCATCGAAAAAGGTTCCATCGCCGTGGACGGCATCAGTCTTACCGTCAACCACTGCACCCAGACACATTTCAATGTCAGCATTATTCCGCACACCGGCATAATGACGACCATCAATCATAAACAGGTTGGTGAACAGCTTAATATCGAAACCGACATGATTGGCAAATACGTGGAACGTTTTTTATCTCACTATCAAAACAACACAAAGGAAACCAGCGAATCTTCCATAGATATGGGCCTTCTGGCAAAGACAGGTTTCCTTAATTCGTGACCATAGGAGTTTTAGAATGCCCCATTTGAGTACCAAAGAAGCCATTGAAAAGATTAAAGCCGGCGGGATGGTTATTCTCGTAGATGACGAAGACCGGGAGAATGAAGGTGATCTCTGTATGGCTGCGGAGGCTGTGACACCTGAATCCATCAATTTTATGGCCAAATTCGGCAGGGGACTGATTTGTCTCCCCATGACGAGCGAAAAGTGCGACGACCTCAACCTGCCATTGATGGTCAATGAAAACACATCCCGTTTCCAAACCGGTTTTACCGTTTCCATCGAAGCCAAAAAAGGCGTCACAACGGGGATTTCAGCGGCAGACCGTGCCACGACTATCCTTGCGGCGGTGGCGGATGAGGCAAAACCGGTTGACCTGGCCCGGCCGGGGCATATTTTTCCATTGAGAGCAAGGGATGGCGGTGTCATGGTCAGGGTCGGCCAGACAGAAGGCTCCGTGGATCTGGCCCGTTTGGCCGGTTTGAAACCGGCGGCGGTGATTTGTGAAATCATGGATGAAGACGGCACCATGGCCCGCATGCCGGCCCTTGAAAAATTCAGTGACTTGCACGGGATAGGTATCTGCACTGTAGCGGATCTCGTGGCCTACCGCACGCGCACAGAATGCTTCGTAAAAATGGCGGTTCAGACGAACATCCCGACAGCCTTTGGGGGTGACTTCAACATTCTGGCCTTTGAAAACGATATAGACGACCTGACCCATATTGCACTGGTAAAAGGAACCATCGATTCAGAACAACCTGTTTTGGTTCGGGTTCACTCCGAGTGCATGACCGGAGATATTTTCGGATCCATGCGATGTGATTGCGCTGATCAGCTTCACATGGCCATGTCGATGATCGAGGCGGAAGGTTCCGGTGTCATCGTCTACATGCGTCAGGAAGGACGGGGTATTGGACTCGTCAACAAATTGAAGGCCTATGAACTCCAGCAAAACCATGGTCTCGATACTGTTGAGGCGAATCATAAACTTGGCTTCAAGGACGATCTCAGGGAATATGGTATCGGAGCGCAAATTCTGGTCTCGCTGGGCGTGAAAAAGATGCGTCTCTTGACCAATAACCCCAAGAAAATGGTCGGTCTCGAGGGCTATGGCCTCAGCGTCACCGAACAGATCCCCATCGAAATCGAACCCAACATTCACAACAAGGGTTATCTTGAATGCAAGAAGTTGAAAATGGGGCATAATTTGAGCATGTGTGAGTAAATCCAACCCGGACAAGCCGGTTGGGTCAAGAGGAAATCCCGGGTTGTCGTGGAAAAAAATTCGATTTCATCACGAAAACACGAAAGTATGAAATCACGAAAAAAAGCATGGAAATTTTCGTGCTTTATAAATTTCGTGTTTTCGTGATAATTTTTTTTTGGTTTTATGTCCAAGATGGCAAGGACATCTTAACTATAGTTTCTTAATTGAGCGTTTTGTCGAGGTTAACTATCAGCCCGGAGGAGAAGGATGCCAAAAATTATTGAAGCCAATCTAATTGCAGAAGGGAAAAAGTTTGCTCTTGTGGTGAGTCGATTCAATGACTTCATTACAGAGCGACTCGTCGGGGGTGCCGTGGACGCCCTGGTGAGATGTGGTGCCAAGGATGATGATATTGATGTGGTAAAGGTACCGGGTGCTTTTGAGATTCCCCTGCTTGCAAAAAAGATGGCACAGAGGAAAAAATATGATGCAGTTATCTGTCTGGGGGCCGTTATTCGCGGTGCGACACCCCATTTCGATTATGTAAGTGCTGAGGTCTCCAAAGGTATTGCCGTGGTCAGCATTGAATCGGAAATTCCGGTCATTTTCGGTATCATTACAACCGACACCCTCGAACAGGCGATTGAACGGGCGGGAACAAAATCCGGTAACAAAGGTTTCAGTGCCGCCATGGCAGCGGTGGAGATGGCCAATCTTATAGAGGCCGTCGGTTAGGCATCATGACGGGGAACCGGCGAAAATCAAGAGAGCACGCCATGCAGGCTCTCTTTTATCTGGATATGATTGGCGATGAATCCGGGGAGAGCCTGGATGTTTTTTATGGCAATTTCTCACCTGCCAAGCAAGCGGTTCCCTTTTTTCGAAAACTGGTGGAGGGTGTACGACAATCCCAACGCGAGATCGATGCCACCATTGAGCGTTTTTCCAGCAACTGGAAACTTTATCGCATGCCGCATGTCGACAGAAACATACTGCGGATTGCAGTGTTCGAGATGTTGTATTGTGAAGATATTCCCATCAAGGTTTCAATCAATGAAGCCATCGACATCGGAAAAAAATACGGCACCCACGAATCCGGACCTTTCATCAACGGCATCCTGGATTCACTTCGAATCGCTATTCAAAGAGGGGACATGAAAATGAAAACCGTCGATGACAAAGATTCTCTGGAACAGCGATGTCCTCGGCTTGGTGGACCGGTTCCCTTCAAATACTGCAGAACCACCGGCGAGGGTGGTATGCCCTGTTTCAAGATCATGGATTGCTGGTGGGAGACTTTTGATATTCGGACCTATCTGGAAAACAGCCTGTCCGAAGCAGACTTTAAATCAATTTTAGAGGCTAAGCCACCGGACAAGATTGTGAGTATTCTCGATCTTATCGAACAGGCCAAGCAAAGAAAATAGAGCTAACTCAACTTTCTGGATTCATTTCGCTCTATGTGTGGTGAAAATAAAAAGTTGAGGAACTAAGATAAAGGTTTAAATTCGAAACACCCATTTTGGGATGAAATTAGGAAGGAGGCACCATTGATCATTAAGGACCTGACTGTCGGACCGATTATGGCAAACTGTTATATTGTGGGCTGCGAAGAAACCAAGAGCGCGGCAGTAATTGATCCCGGAGACGAAGCCGACAGAATTTTAATGGTTTTGGCCGAGGCCGGTCTGACAGTAAAGACGATTATCAATACCCATGGTCATTTTGACCATGTGAGTGCCAACCAGCGTATGAAAGAGGTTACCGGGGCGGAGCTGTTGATTCATGAATTGGATGCGCCCATGCTGTCTCAACTGTCGGCAACGGCTGCGGCGTGGGGTATGTCTTCTGATAATTCGCCCCCTCCGGACCGCATGCTAAGCCATGGCGATGTGGTACAGGTGGGCAATATCGCTTTAACGGTGATTCATACCCCGGGGCACACCCCCGGCGGCATTTCCCTTCATGCAGACAAGGCCGTGTTCGTTGGGGATACGCTCTTTGCGGGATCCATTGGAAGGACGGACTTTCCAGGGGGGGATTTCGGTGTGTTGAAGGCGAGCATACAGGAACAGCTTTTTACTCTGGATGACGATGTCACGGTTTATCCGGGTCACATGGGACTCACCACCATCGGCCGGGAAAAACGAACCAACCCTTTTGTGGGACTCTAAAAAAGGTTAACTTTTAAAACCCGATATTTAATTTTCATTTACGATCAGCAATTACCCGTCGTGCGGCATTGTGACCAGGGGCTCCGCTGACACCGCCAC
The DNA here is from genome assembly GCA_963842925.1 of uncultured delta proteobacterium. Taxonomy (GTDB): domain Bacteria; phylum Desulfobacterota; class Desulfobacteria; order Desulfobacterales; family B30-G6; genus B30-G6. The sequence continues at coordinate 136,224 of CAWJIL010000002.1, read as the reverse complement.
CAGGGTGGGCAACGGATCCACACAGATAGCGGTTCTGAAATTAATTATGAGGAGAAAGAATATGAAAGGTCAATTACCCACCCAGGCACAGGTGGTTATTATCGGCGGCGGTATTGTAGGTTGTAGCACAGCTTATCACCTTGTGGAACTTGGGTGGAAGGATGTCGTGCTGCTGGAACGCAAAAAAGTTTCTTCAGGGACATCCTGGGCGGCAGCAGGTCTTTTGGGGCAATTGTGGTCCACAAGCCCCCTGACCAAGCTTGCCAAGTATGGTGCCGATCTCTATGCCGGACTCGAAGCAAAAACCGGCCAGCCCACCGGTTATAAACGGCATGGTTCCATCCGTGTGTCCCGGACCCAGGCCAGGAGAAGTGAATACTTAAGATCCCTGGGTATGGCACGGGCATTTGGTATCAAGATGGAGGAAATCAGCATGCAGGAGGCAAAGCGTCTATTCCCGATCATGGAAACCGATGATTTGACCGGCGCATGGTACCAGCCTGATGACGGCGTGACCAATCCTGAGGATACGACCCAGGCCCTGGCCAAGGGTGCGCGCATGGGAGGGGTCAAGATTCTGGAAAATATCAAAGTCCTTGATATCGAACTGAGCCAGGGTGCCGTGTCCGGTGTGAAAACAGACCAGGGTGATATCCGGTGTGAGTATATCGTCAACTGTGCCGGAATGTGGGGAAGAGAAGTGGGTAAAATGGTGGGCGTAAGCCTTCCTCTGGTGGCAGCCGAGCATATGCATATGTGTACAGAACCCATTGAAGGCGTATACAAAGAAATGCCATATCTCAGGGACATGGACGGTTATATTTATATCAAAGAAGAGATGGGTGGTCTTCTCATGGGTGGATTCGAACCTTATGCAAAGACCTGGGGAGTCAAAGGCATACCGGAGAACTTTGAACACACCCAGTTGGATGAAGACTGGGACCAGATGGATCTGTTCATAAAAAATGCCATCATCCGCGTTCCTGCTTTTGCAGAAGCCGGCGTCACCAATCTCACCACGGTACCGGAGAGCTTTACGCCGGACACGTCTTATCTTTTGGGAGAAGCACCGGGTGTAAAAAACTTTTTTGTGGCCTGTGGTATGAATTCGGTGGGTATCACCAGTGCCGGTGGTGCAGGAATGGCCATTGCCACCTGGATTGTTCAGGGATACCCTGAAGTGGATCTCTGGTCCGTTGATGTAAGGCGCTATAACCCCTGGCAAAACAATCTTAAATATATTGAAGAACGTGTCAATGTGGAGGCTGTGGGCAATCTCTATACCGACCACTTTCCTTTTAAACAACCCACTTCATCCAGGGATGTATTAAAAACGCCCATCCATGACCGCTTAAAAGATCTGGGAGCCTGCTTTGGCGTGGTTTCAGGCTGGGAACGGGCCAACTGGTTCGCCCCTGAAGGCGTGGAACCCAAATACGAGTACAGCTGGGGTCGTCAAAACTGGTTTGAATATTCTGCCCAGGAGCACATGAATATCCGTGAAAATGTCGGCATCTATGATCTGACATCCATGGGCAAATTTCTTTTCCAGGGCCGGGATGCCCAAAAGGTACTGCAGACATTGTGCGGTAATGATGTAGACGTACCCGTGGGTAAGGTTGTCTACACCCAGATGCTCAATCAACGGGGGGGTATCGAAGCGGATTTAACGGTAACAAAAATGGAGGAAGGCAAGTTCTTTATTGTGACCGCCGGAGCTACGACTGTGCGGGATTTTGACTGGATAGCTCGTCACACACCCAAGGATGCCCATGCCATTCTAACCGATGTTACCTGGTCCTATACCATGCTGGGTGTCATGGGACCAAAATCAAGGGATCTTCTGAAAAAAATCACCGATACCGATCTTTCCAATGCGGCGTTTCCCTTTGCCACGGCCAAGGACATTCATATTGGATATGCCAGTGCCTTTTCCATCCGGATGAGTTTTGTCGGAGAACTGGGTTGGGAGCTTTATATCCCCACACCCTTTGCCCAGGGAATATTTGATGCTCTTATGGAAGCAGGCCAAGAATTCAATGTCAAACCGTGCGGTCTCCATGCTCTGGACTCCCTTCGAATGGAAAAGGGATACCGGCATTGGAGCGGAGACATTACACCGGATGACACCCCATATGAGGCGGGTCTTGGGTTTGCCGTCAAACTCCACAAGGACGATTTTATCGGTAAAGACGTGCTCGTTAAACAGAAAGAAGACGGCTTAAAGAGAAAATTGGTCATCTTTACCATCGATGACCCGGAGCCGTTGATCTACCATGATGAACCCATTTACTGTAATGGGGAGATTGTGGGTGAAAACACGCATGGTTCCTATTCTCACGTAACAGGTCACGCCATTGGTATGGTCTATCTCTCCAATGAAGACGGTATCACCGATGACTGGATCATGGGCAATAAATATGAAATTGAGGTTGAAGACAAAAAGTATCCAATCTCGATTCATTTGAAAGCACCTTATGACCCTGAAGGAAAATCAATCAAGGTGTAAATGAATGAAATTGAAGAACCGCTGTTTCTGAACCGAAATGGCGAGCGCATTCCCCGTAGGTTCTGCCGTTCGGCAGTACTTCGCATGCTGTGGGCTAGTGAGCGAATCTAAATTAGGCAGAATTCATTTTGCCACGTTTTATTAAATTTTCGGGCTATGTCCCCATACAACACCTTGTTTCTCTTAATGCTTTTGCTGCAAAGCACTGCCGCAGGAAAGTACGTTCTGCCTAGTTTGCGCGATATTTTTTAATCATCCCTCAGTCGTCCGCCCTGATAAAGGCATATATCTGTTTGTCGCGCGTGGAAAGAGATTCCCCACGTTCATACAGCTTGTCCAAGAAATAATGATAAAAATCATGCCGAAGGCTATCCCGATTCGCAATCACGAACCAGTGGTTTCGTGTCCAGATGAAGGGAGAACGGTTCATGTTGTCTGTTTCGAATATACCGGCGATGGCTTCGGCTTTATCGGCGATAATATCGATTGATTCACCGCCGAGCTTATCCTTGATATGATCGACATCTGGATGAAAAACCTGAATGTCGTAAACAGATGCCATGGGACCCATGGAAATAAAACGGACAACAACCCCCCGATGAACAGCCTGTTCGATCTGCTTTTTCAAACGCTCCCATGTCTCGGGGAAAAGACGCAGGTAGAGTTCCTGTTGGGCGGAATTGATGATGTCCACAGCTTTGGCAATGACTTCATCCACGCCGTTGAGAGTAAACAGGTACTCAAAACCGGACTGTTCCACCATTGCATCCAGCTGGTCATCCAGAATTTTAAGATTGGATTCAAATTGCCCCCGAAGGCGTTTTTTTAATTCCTCAAAGGGCAATGGTACGTACAGCCCTTTCTCGATCTCAAAAACAAGCTTCTTTTTTGCGAGTCCGCGAAGAACATCATAAATTCTAGATCGGGCAATGCCTGAAAGCATACTCAACTGGGAACCGTTGGAGGGGTGCTTTGCAAGGAGAGCCAGGTAGCAGGATGATTCGTATTTTGAAAAAGCAAAATCCCTTAAAATAGACGCAATATCCATAGATCTTCCCTTCTGATGTTGCTGATTGGGTGACAACTTCGATGGGTTACCTGTGTTTCCTCTGTTAATTCAAGAACAATACCAAAAAAAGAAGCGGGGTGTCAAACATCACCGGGTCTTCACCCGCGCAACGGGTGGGGGGAGACGTTCTCTTGATGGGCTTGAATTAGTGAACATTTCTTGACAAACGGTCTTGTTTGTGGGATAGTTGCTACCAAGATAGCAACTTAACAGTGGCGAGGAGGGACGATCATGCTGAACATGCCGACGGTGTTGTTTGATTCCCCTGTGCGTGGGTTTTCAAATGTAACGGATAGGGATACATTTGCCCTGGAAAAATCCTCAGGTGCCAATCATTACGATCGACTCGATGTTGTGGTAAGAACGGCTAAGGGCAGCTGGATTACGGATATAAGCGGTAATCAATATCTGGATTGCCTGGCTGCATATTCTGCCGCCAATCTTGGTCACCACCACCCAAAAGTGGTTAAGGCCATCATGAAGGCCCTTGCCGGCAATTATGCCTCGGTCATATCAAATGTTGTTTATACGGATCCTTTGGCCTTGTTTTTGTCCAAAACAGCAGGGTTCGTTCCCCAGTTGGGGCCGCGTTTCGGATCGGTTGGCAATAAAGTCATGCCGAAAAATGGTGGTGTGGAATCCGTTGAAACCGCTATTAAAATGGCGCGTTACTATGGCTGGAAAATAAAAAATATACCCGATGGTAAACAGGAAATTATTGTTTTTGATAATAATTTTCATGGTCGTATGATAACAGTGATATCTTTTTCATCGAAGCCCAAATACCGGGAGGGTTTCGGTCCTTTGACACCGGGATTTGTATCGGTTGAATTCGGCAATCTGGATGCTGTGAAAGCTGCCATCACTAAAAATACCTGCGGTATACTGGTGGAGCCCATGCAGGGAGAAGGGGGCATGAACATACCTCCCCCTGGATTTTTAAAAGGACTTCGCAAGATTGCGGATGATAGTGATTTATTATTGATGCTCGATGAGATTCAAGTCGGTCTGGGGCGTACAGGTAAAAATTTTTGTTTTGAGCATGAAAACATTGTTCCGGATGGTCTCATTTTAGGGAAGGCATTGTCAGGAGGCCTCATTCCTTTGTCCGTATTTATTACCAACGCAAAATTAATGGACATCGCATTTAACAAAGGATCAGATGGTTCGACATTTGGCGGTTATCCTCTGGCCTGTGTTGCAGGTGTAGCGGCATTGGAAGTGCTTCAGGAAGAGCAATTAGCAAAAGCATCTGAAATAAAAGGAAAAAAGTTAAAACAAGTCATTGTGAAAATAGCCGACCAATCGAAACATATCAAGGAAGTCAGGGGAAAAGGGTTGTTCATCGGTATTGAAGTGGAAAACCAAGACGCCATGATGTTTTGTAGAAAATTGCTCGATCTGGGCATCATCGTAAATGACAGTCACGGGCATACCATACGAATCTCTCCGCCCCTCAATATCAGCGATGACGAGACAGACTTTTTGGTTAAGGGCCTGAAAAAGGTTTTTCTATAGGGTTAAATCTTATTTTTGAGATGGGTTCTATTATGCTGGAATGCCGCTGTCCGCTGATAGCTGTTAGCCACCCTCAAACCCTTGTATCCCCCTCCAACCCTCCTTACCCTCGCTCTTTTAGTGTCTCTCGTCATAGTCAATGGCCTGCCGTTTCAGAATGTCGTAGTAGATCCTGATCTGTCTGACGTATGCCACCGGCTCCAGACCTTGACAGTAACCATAGGTTGCATTTTTATAATACGCTTGCTTCCTTAACAACGGCAGTGTTATTTCAAGGGATGACCATTTCTTTGGGTCCATCCGCAGTGAAATAGCCAGTTTTTGTGCGTCCCGGACATGCCCCTGACCGATATTATAGGCAGCCAGAGCAATGGACTGCCTGTCCAAATCGCTTTCAATATCAAAGTAATTGAACAAATTGCGCAGATGCTTGACACCGGCATAAATGTTCTGTTCAGGATCTGTAATGTCTGTGACTCCGAAACTTTTAGCTGTTCGTTTGGTCAACTGCATCAAGCCATAGGCACCTGCGTGGCTGCGGGCATATCGCCTGAAATGTGATTCCTGATACATTTGAGCTGCGATCAGACGCCAATCGAAATCGAACTCCCTGGCGGCAGCCATAAGAATCGGCTGGTATTTGGGCAGTCTCGTGGCCAGTCTTCGATGGTATACTTTCATGTCAAAGTAATCAAAGCGTTCCACTTCTGCATAGTATTGCTTGCGGAGTTCCTCATACACACCGTTGACCTGGATCAGTTTGAAAAACTGATTGATTTTGACCCGCAGATCATTGGCTTTCGGGTTGACAGCCCACCCGAGCTGTTCTTTTTTGCCAATAGGCAGCCCCATTATTGCCTGAGGGTAATACCTGCGGTTCAACAGGGCGATATTGCTGTCGGCAACAGTGATGTCGATCTCTTTTTCAGCCACCCGACGAATGAGTTCTTCTGTGGGAACATCCTCATGCAGCACGATGGTCAGGTTCGGTATCTGGCTGACAAGGGTTTCAAGCCGCTCCTGATAGGATGTGCCTCTGCGGATGTGGATGGTCTGGCCCGAAAGGTCTTCAATGGTTCGAATGGCGTAGTTGTCGCGGTGGATAATGAGATGTTGTTGAATATCCATGTAGCCGTTGGAAAACAAGACATCCCGGTTTCGTTTGGGTGTAATGGTCATGCTGGCGGCAATCAGATCACCGGTGCCGTCTATCAGGCTGGGAATCATACCTTCCCATTTATCGGCGATTCGTATGCTGAGGGACACCCCCAGGTAGGATGCAAACGCTTTGGCCAGGTCATGTTCTAATCCCATTTCCTGGTCGCGATAGGAGTAGTAGCAATGAGCATTGTTTCGGGTAATAACTGTCAGTTCACCCTTTTTGATAATTTTTTTTAAAAAGGACGCGTCGGTCCTGAACGAAGACAAATCAAATTCGCAGGAGATTCCCAGCAGAAAAAAACCGAACAGGGAAAATATGAGAAATGGGTGCAATCGTTTCAAATTAGAGTACCGTTCTCCAGGTTGTATACAATAATCCCGACAACCACTCAATGGCCATCAAGTATAATGGAAATGTTTAGAAAAGACAATGTCCTGGAAACATCCTATTTTCCTTGAATTTTTTTCACTTGTTTGGTATTTTATAGTCTTTTTCAGCGAGGCCTTGCCCGGACATTTCACAAAATTGATCGGTTCTGGCGCAAGGCATTTCAGCGATAGGTGAAAACCCAATAGAATGTCCCTTGAAATAAACAGGAAAAGAACCCGTCAAATTTATGTCGGCAACGTCCCTCTTGGCAATGGGGCCCCCATTGCTGTGCAGTCTATGACCAACACATTTACGGCGGATGTTGACAGAACGGTTTCCCAGATAGTCCGGTTGCAGAATGCCGGCTGTGAAATTGTGCGGGTGGCTGTCCCGGATGAAGCGTCTGCCAGGGCCATCGCCATCATCAAGCAGCAGGTCGCCATACCGGTTATCGCAGATATCCATTTCAGCTACCGTCTGGCAATTGCAGCGGCCCGATCCGGTGCCGATGCGCTCAGAATCAATCCCGGCAACATCGGGGGCAAAGCAAAAATCAAGGCGGTGGTCGATTGTGCCATGGATCATGGCATTTCCATAAGGGTTGGTGTGAACTCGGGTTCCATCGAAAAGGAACTTTTAAAGAAATACCGGGCTCCCACAGCCGCAGCCATGGTAGAAAGTGCCCTTCAGCATCTGGATATGATCGGGTCCTTTGGATTTGACAACATAAAGGTTTCTCTCAAAGCATCGGATGTGGGTCGCACCATCGAAGCCTACAGACTGTTTGCCTCAAAAAGTGATTTTCCAGTTCATGTGGGAGTCACAGAGGCTGGGGGCTTGTTTCCGGGGCTCGTCAAATCCGCCATCGGTATTGGGACCTTGTTGACGGAAGGCATTGGAGATACCATCCGCGTGTCCCTGACAAGGGATCCGGTGGAAGAGGTGCGTGCAGCCTTTGAAATTCTCAAGGCACTGGATATTCGACAAAGGGGACCTGACATCATATCCTGTCCCACATGTGGGAGATGCAATATCGACCTGTTTCATATCGTGGATGAGGTGGAAAGAGCTACCATAAACCATATCGCACCCATCAAAATCGCTATCATGGGTTGCGTGGTCAACGGCCCCGGTGAAGCCAAAGAAGCCGATATCGGCATTGCGGGTGGTGATGATCGCGGGGTTCTTTTCAAAAAGGGGGAGATCGTGAAGACATTTTCCCAGGACAAACTCATCGAAGTTCTCCTGACAGAGATCGCCGCGTATGAACAGCGTTGGTTAGAAAAAAATTGAAAGCAATCACGAAAACACGAAATCTAAAAAGCACGAAAATATTCTTGGTCTCTTTCGGGATTTTGTGATTTCGTGATAAAATCTTTTCTTGCCCGAGTTGGGTCATAGAAATCAGAACTATGGAAGGATCAAAATGGGAAAAAAGATAAAAACAGCCATAAGGCCCACACGCGCTGAAGACTATCCTGAATGGTATCAGCAGGTCGTCAGGGCATCGGAAATGGCTGAAAAATCATCTGTTAGAGGATGTATGGTCATCAAGCCCTGGGGATACTCCCTGTGGGAAAATATTGTTCGCGAAATGGACGATCTGTTTAAGGCGACAGGGGTGCGCAATGCCTATTTCCCCTTGTTTATTCCCGTTAGTTTTTTGGAGAAAGAGGCCGAACATGTGGAAGGCTTTGCCAAGGAATGTGCGGTGGTTACCCATCATCGACTCAAAAAGGAGGCTGACGGCACCCTGGTACCGGCCGGCCGGCTGACCGAGCCTTTGGTGGTACGGCCCACCTCGGAAACAATTATCGGTGATTCTTTTTCCCGGTGGATCACCAGTTATCGGGACCTGCCGCTGCTAATCAACCAGTGGGCCAATGTGGTCCGGTGGGAGATGCGTACACGGATATTTTTAAGAACGAGCGAGTTTCTGTGGCAGGAAGGTCATACCGCACATGCCACCAGGGAAGAGGCCCAAGAGCGCACCCGGATGATGCTCGACGTTTATGCCAGATGTGTTGAAGACTATCTGGCGATTCCGGTGTTAAAGGGTCGAAAATCGCCGGCCGAAAGATTTCCCGGCGCCGTTGACACCTTGTGTATCGAAGCCATGATGCAGGACAGAAAGGCGCTTCAGGCCGGAACCTCTCATTTCTTGGGGCAGAATTTTGCCCGGGCATCCAATATCAAATTCCAGACGGCGGACGAAAACGAATCCTATGCCTGGACAACCTCCTGGGGGACCTCGACCCGTCTGGTGGGCGGACTTATCATGGCTCACGGCGATGACGACGGTATTATTCTTCCCCCCAAAGTGGCCTCGGCGCATGCCGTCATTCTTCCCATTATCCGGAAACCTGACGATCGTGCGAAGGTCATGCCTTTTGTGGAACAGCTGGCGTCCGAATTACGGGAACAGACATACCATCGACGCATGCTGAATATCGAAATTGACGATAGGGATATCGGGGGCGCCAGAGGCTGGGACTGGATCAAGAAAGGGATTCCCATTCGCATCGAGATCGGACCCCGGGACATTGCCGAAAATTCGGTTTTTGTCGGACGTCGGGATCGGCACTACAAGGAGAAGGTGTCCATCAAAAAAGACACGTTTGTTGCCGAAATTACCAAGATGCTGGACGACATCCAGGCAACGCTTTTTAACCGGGCCGTGGCCTTTAGAGAGGCAAATACGGAAAATATCGGGCAAAGAGATCTTTTTTATGACTATTTTACACCAAAGAATTTGGAAAAACCGGAAATTCATGGTGGGTTTGCCGTATCGCCATGGTGTGGCGACGAAGCCTGCGAATTAAAAATCAAAGAAGATCTGAGTGTTTCCATACGTTGTATTCCTTTTAATGGCGCGCCTGCCAAAGGTGTCTGCATCTGTTGCGGAAAGCCGGCGATGCAGGAGGTAGTATTTGCTAAAGCCTACTAGTCTGAAGGTTTCACAAAGCCATTTTACCGCATCGGCTGTGTTGCGGGCCATTCGCGGTAGCAAACGACAGCTTCATGGCCCGACGCCTCGCGGCTGCGGCAACCTTGCTTTGTGAAACCTTCAGACAATTGAAAAGAAAAGCAACAGAAATAGCAATCTTACGTTTGAACGGGTCGGCGAAGCAAAACGCTTAACCACCTAACAGCCTAATAGCCTACAGCCTAAACAACCTGAATTATTATGGAGTGTAAGATTCCCGTATGATCAGAATCAATGATATCGTCGACAGGGTGGCGGAATACAACCCAGGCGCAAACGTCGATATTATCGAGCGCGCTTATGTGTACTCTGCACGGGTGCATCTCGGCCAGATGCGATTGTCCGGTGAGCCTTACCTGTCTCATCCCCTCGAAGTCGCTGCCATCTTATCGGAAATGAAACTCGATGTAGAGAGCATTGCTGCTGGTTTGCTCCATGATGTCATCGAAGATACCAAAGCAACCCCTGAAGAAATTGAAGATGTTTTCGGTTTCGAGGTAAAACACATTGTTTCCGGCGTTACCAAATTGAGCAAACTGCCTTTTAGCAGTAGTGAGGCGCGTCAGGCAGAGAGTATCCGAAAAATGCTTCTGGCCATGGCCGATGATATCCGGGTGATTCTGATCAAACTGGCCGACCGCCTTCACAACATGAAAACCCTTCAGTTTCACAAAGAGAACAAACGTAGAGCCATTGCCAAAGAAACCATGGATATCTACGCACCCATATCTGCACGTCTGGGAATCTACTGGATAAAAAATGAACTGGAAGACATGTCCTTCCGCTATCTCCAGCCGGATGAATATAAACGTATTGACCGTTTAATAAACAAGGATATTGCTGAGAGAGAAAAATATATCGAAGAGGTGAAAAGCTATATAAAAAAGAAGATGGATGACAGTGGACTGGTGTGCGAGGTTCTTGGGCGTCACAAGCATATTTCCAGCATTCATCAAAAAATGGTTCAACAGAATCTCAGTTTTGAAGAAGTATACGACATTATCGCCTTTCGAATTATATTGGAAACCATTCCAAAGTGCTATGAGGCCTTGGGTCTTGTCCATTCATTGTGGAAGCCGATTGCAAAGAAGTTCAAAGATTATATCGGGGTTCCCAAAGCGAATATGTATCAGTCGCTTCACACCACGGTTGTCGGTCCTTATGGGGAACGCATTGAAATCCAGATTCGGACGCAGGAAATGGATCAGGTCGCCAAGTCAGGTATCGCAGCACACTGGGGATACAAGGAAGGCAAGCGGGTGGATAACCAGGCCAGTGAAAAGTTTGCCTGGATTCAAAATCTGGTGGAAAATCAGGCCGAATTTCTGGACCCGCAGGAGTTTTTAGAAAATGTTCGTATCGATTTATTCCCGGATGAAGTGTACGTGTTCACACCCCAGGGGGAGATCAAATCTTTACCAAAAGGTGCGACACCCATTGATTTTGCCTATATGATTCACAGCGAAGTTGGAAATCAATGTACGGGTGCCAAGGTAAACGGCCGAATGGTACCGCTGAAATATGAGATGCAGACCGGGAATATTGTTGAAATCATCACTTCCAAAGGGAGCCATCCGAGCAAAGATTGGTTGAATTTTGTCAAGACGGTCAAAGCACGTTCCCGGATTCGGCAGTGGATTAAAATCCAGGAAAAGGAGCGCAGTCTGTCTCTTGGCAGAGAAATGTGTGAAAAAACATTTCGAAAGCACAAGCTCAATTTCAATGCGCTGGTTAAAACAGAAGAGATGCGTGAGCTTGTGTCCCATTTCGGGTTCAAGACCGTAGATGATCTGATTGCAAGTGTTGGTTATGGGAAAACCACGCCTGTTCAAATCGCACGGCGGCTGGCATTGAAGACGGAAACCCTTGACGCTGATCGATCATTGTTTAACAAGCTTGTCAGTCGTGTCAGAAAGAAAAAGCCAACCGTCGGCGTCGTGGTTAAAGGTGTTGACGACATGCTGGTCAAGTTCGGGAAATGCTGTCAGCCGGTTCCCGGGGACGTCATTACCGGATATATTACCCGTGGTTACGGTGTGACGATTCATCGAACCAACTGTGTCAATGCGCTGAAAATGAGCCCCGAGCGGCGAATCGATGTAGAATGGAGTTTGGAAACACAGGAGATTTATCCGGTCAAAATACGGATCAATTCCCTGGACAGGGTCGGCCTCCTGGCGGATATGGCAGCGACCATCAGTAAAAACGATGCTAATATTCTCAGTCTGAATACCCAGACCAAAGACGATCAGACTGTTGATAGTGTACTAACCCTTGGAATCGTTAGTACTGTTCACCTTGAAAAGGTCCTGTTGGATCTTAAAAAAATCAAGTATGTCCAGAGTGTTCAACGGTTAGGTTAGGGTGCTTTGACGACACGTCCTGATTTAATGCAATTGGTGCAGACAACCATTCTTTTGGCCTGGCCCTTGTTCAGAGTGCGAACAGTTTGCAGGTTGGGATTAAATCTTCTTTTGGTTACATTATGTGCATGGCTTACGTTGTTACCCACCATGGGTTTTTTTCCGCATATTTCACAAATTCTTGACATCTTAGTATCTCCTTGTCACTTAATAACGAACCATATTTGAACTCTATACTATTATATCAATATGGTAGGTGTGTAAAGTCTTTTTACTTTTTTTCGTATTTTGAAGAACCCGCAGCAAGTTACGAGAATGTTCTGCCGCACGGCTGAATCCATGGGAAATGTGCTTGCCGTTGCGCTTCAGTTTTGATCTTTTTCCATCATCGCGGCTTCGCACAGCTCTATGAAGGCGAGGGCCTTGGCCTGTATTTCAGGAAATTCACTCCATGTGGCGGCTACCGATTGAAACCGGACCAGTGCCGATTTATAATGTTTTGTCCGGTAGTAGAAATTGCCGATATAGAACTGATTTTCAGCAAGGCTCTTGTGGCATATCCTGATTTTTTCCAGGACGTCTTTGGAAAGGGGATCGTCGGGGTGATTTTTAATCAGACGCTCGTATGCTTCGATGGCCTTTTTTGCCGGTGTCTGGTCACGGTCTATGGCATCCAGTTGTTCGAAATAACAATTTCCGATCTGATGAATAACATAGGGTATGGCCTCGTTATTGGGGTGAAGACTTTCAAATTCTTCATAGGCAAATATGGCGTCATCGTAATCTCTGAGCTTGTAGTGTGCATCCGCGATTTTCAATTCGGCAAGTATGGCAAACTTGCTGAAGGGATACCAGTCACGAAGTTTTTCAAAATATACGATAGATTTCCCGTAATCTTTTTCTGCAAACTCATCCATGCCGTTTTTTGCGAGCTCATGCGCAGGTTTGTCGATATCCGGGTCCCGGCCAGTGCAGGCGGCAAACGACACACAGGCGATGACCATCAACAGAAATGCCAGTTTCTTCAAAAGGTTGGGCACTACAACACCTTGTTGATGGCTTCTTCAAGCTTGGATTTGGCGACCATGCCGGTAATCTGATCAACCACACTTCCTCCTTTGAAAAAGATGAGCGTGGGTATGGCTTTAATGCCGTACTTGCTGGGGGTTACTGGATTGTTGTCCACATTGCATTTTGCAAAGATGACCTGGTCACCGAATGTTTTCGAAAGTTCCTCAACGATAGGGCCGATGGCTTTACAGGGGCCACACCAGGGTGCCCAGAAATCAACCAGGACCGGCTTTTCCGCGGTCAGCACATCGGTATCAAAACTACTGTCTTCTACTTCTAAAATGCCTTCAGTCATGTTAACGGTTCCTTTCTATCAATAAAGTCAAATGAATTATGGAATATAATAAGTCGTCTTCCCAATGTCAACCTACAACCCGGAACAGCCATTGAAAAAGGAGGGCGTCATAAAAGGATCTCGCGTTTAGAGAGGCGCCGGGTTATCAAATGGCTTGTTTATACAGTGATGGTTGTTATATGTAGAAGCTATCTCAGAAATATCTTTTGGCCCAATCTCTGTGTTGGGCTCATGTTTCAACTCCTCAAAATACTATAGTATTCCTGCGGGTTGAAACACTCGCCCGCCTTGATCTTGAGCCAAAATCCTATTTTGAGATAGCTTCTAATAACAATCCTGTCATGATAGCATTTAAAGTGTGTCTATTTGACCGGGTTATTAACTCTGGAGCGTGTCATGAGAAAAAAAATCAAAATCGGTGCACTGATATCGGGTGGCGGTTCCAACTTACAGGCCATTATCGATGCCTGCGAATCCGGCATCATCCATGGGAAGGTTGTTTTTGTGGGGTCGGACAACCCGGCGGCGTCCGGTCTGGACAGGGCTAGACAGCATGGGATCCCCTCTTTCACAGTCGATTATGGTGCCATTGCACGAAAAGTCAAAGCAGACCCATCGCAGGTTCGGTATCCCCGGGACCTTAACATGGATCATGTTTTATCCACGATGATGGCCACCGACCGGTACCAGCGTTCCGAAAACCTCAGCGCATTTATAGAAACCCGGATACCGGCGGAGGCCAGGCTTTTGGAACATCTGACATTGTACTCCTTCGACCTGCTGGTGCTGGCAGGGTTTATGCGGACACTGACACCCTATTTCATCGACAAAATCAATAATCCACCGGAAACCCGAAAGATCATGAATATTCATCCGGCCCTGTTACCTGCTTTTCCGGGTGTGGATGGATACGGCGACACATTTCGATATGGCTGTAAGGTGGGTGGTTGTACCGTTCATTTTGTCGATTATGGGGAAGATACGGGTCCCATCATTGGTCAGGCGTTCTTTGAGATTGCAGAATCGGATGATCTCGATACCATCCGAAAAAAAGGTCTGGTCGAAGAGTGGCGTCTTTACCCAAAATGCATTCAGTATGCGGCAGAAGGGCGGCTTAAGACAGAACAGATGACGTATCGTTTAAAAAACGGAAAGACCTTTCAACGAACGGTTGTGAGGATTTTGCCAAGGACATGAACAGCAGGCTGAAGACTATTAGGCTGTTAGCGGCCTACAGCCTAACAGCCTAATAGTCTAATCGCCTATCAATTAAAGCAGCTTTAGCATCAAAGGAATAGCCACCAGTGTGCCGATGGTGCTTCCCAGATTGGTAAACACCACCACCAGCAGGATACGCGTCAATTTATTTTTCCAGAAACCCTTGATGGTCAGAATGTCTTTGGGCAGGCGTTCCATGTCGCGAACCTTGGGCCGGCTTGCAAAGGCTTCCACGAGGCCGGAAACCCAGCCGGCCGCAATGAGCGGGTTGAGGGATGTCAGGGGAGCGGCAAGAACGGCGGACAGAATCGTCAGGGGGTGCGCAAGGGCCAAGGTGGCCCCCAGGCCTGCCAATATGCCGTTTGCCATAACCCACCAGGTGAGCATATCGGTTCCGGTGCTGCGTCCGCCATAGAAAAACCCGAAAAGAAGCAGGGCAAGGATCAGGGATGGCAATAGCCATTTCAATACACCGGTCAGTTTTCCTTTGGGCGGAATTTCCTCGAGTGGCCGCGTGTCGATCTCTTTATCCCAGTATTTTATAATACCGGGAACGTGTCCTGCACCCACCACGGCTACGATTTTTTCTCCAGGAGACATTTTTATTTTCTGGGCCAGATACCGGTCTCTTTCATCGATCAGAATTTCCCTGAGAACCGGCAGAGACTTTTCGACTTCGGAAAGTAGGGATTGAAGCATATCTTCCTGCTTCATTTTTTCGATGTCTTCCTCGGTGATTTCATCCACATTCCCCAGTGACAGTGCCAACTGGAAAATAATTTTCATTTTGTCCCACAATCCGGTTACCCGCCAAATTCTGGAAAGGGTTATCCGAATGTCTCGATCGGCCAGTATGATGTCTGCCTCTATGGCGTCAGCGCTGTCAATGGCCTGAATCATCTCCGCACCCGGTTGGATATCGAGTTTGTCGGCAATCCGTTTCTGGAAAGATGCCAGGAGCAGGTTTGAAAGTAGGAGGAAGGTTTTCTTTTCTTTGATAACCTTGGTAATATTCATATCCTGCCATCGGTTTTTGTGGCGGATTGACTGGAAGCGGGAATCGCATAATTCGACGCAGACCGTGTCGGGTTTTTCTTCTTCGATGGTAGCCCTGACAAGATCGGTGCTCTCTTTGGAGACATGGGCCGTCCCGACTATCAGAAATTCTTTATGATCGTGCTTCAGATGTTGAATCATATTGCTGTTGTCTGTTGTTCCTAATCAGGTTATTCTAAAATAAGTATTTCAATTTTTTGGTAACGATTACAAGGCCAGAACCATAGCAATTTTGCGATAGATGTCAATCTAAGAATAAAATGGAGGCGGAATAGTGGAATCATTGTCACAGATTGGACTTGATAAACGTTTCATCAAATCGGAACCGTACTACATGCCTTTGGGAAATGAGGTAAGGGTGTTTAAAGCAGCATTCAAGGAAAAACTTCCGGTCATGCTGAAAGGACCGACCGGCTGTGGCAAGACAAGATTTGTGGAGCATATGGCCTATCAATTAAAACGACCGTTGATTACCATTCCATGTCATGAAGATCTTTTTGCCTCGGATCTTATCGGCCGCTATTTGTTAAAAAATGATGAAACGATCTGGATGGATGGGCCCCTGACAAGTGCGGTTCGCGCAGGTGCCATCTGCTATCTCGATGAGATTGTCGAGGCCAGAAAAGATACCACTGTGGTTATCCACCCTTTGAGTGATGATCGTCGGATTTTGACCATTGACAAGAAAGGAGAAAGCCTGCCCGCTCATCCGGATTTTATGCTTGTGGTCTCCTACAACCCGGGTTACCAATCCGTATTAAAGGATCTCAAGCAAAGTACCCGCCAGAGATTTATTTCCCTGTCGTTTGATTATGCCCCTTCTGAAAAGGAAATCCAAATCGTATCCCATGAAGGCGGGGTGGATGAAACAATGGCACGCCGGCTGGTGCTGTTTGCCGAAAAAGTCCGCAATATCAGGGAGTATGGTTTGACGGAAGGCGCCAGCAGTCGTTTGCTGATTTATGCTGCCCAACTGATCCAAAACGGTATTTCAGTCAAGGAAGCCTGCAGAGTGGCCATTTGTCTCCCGCTTTCCGACGATGAAAGACTGCAAGAGACACTTGCCGAACTGGTAGAGGACATCTTTGATGCATCATGAGGATCATCCCCTGACCCGTCTTGCCATTGCAGATCCAGACCTTGCAAGGGAAGTTGAAGCCATACTCGATGCTGCCGCCCCCCCTGTTCATGGAAATGATCTGGCGTTGCTTGTGAATGACACCCTTTGGGCACTTTCGCAGGAAATTGCTTTTGGAAGAGCGGTGGGTCTTGGTTGTGCGAAGCTCCTGGCTGGTCAAAACCAAGGTATGAAGACCTTTCAGGCGATTGTCAGAAAAGCCGGGAGGAATGGGCCTACTATCGGAAAAATCATGGCCACCCATCTGGTGCCAATATTAATGAGCGGGAACCAGGATCTGTTTGATGGTTTTATGACAGCCTGTCAGGTCATGCGCCGCAAGGGAACATATACCCTGAAAGGTCCCCTTAAAGGTTTATCCCGACTCTTGGAGGCCGGGGATGTCGCCGGCGGGCAGGTGTATCTCGAACTCCTCTGTCATGCTTATGATCGGGAACTAAGCTATCAACAAAGTCTCCAGATGACCTATACCCTTCCAAGAGCTGTCCTTGATATGCCGCCGTTGAAGCGTGTCTGGCAGATGTCTGCCTTGTCACGGATCATACAGATCGACATGTCAGCGGCAGAATGCTTTGTCACGGGATTGAAAAAGGGCTTGCATCTTCTGCATGAAAAGGCGCTTGATAGGTTTATCTCCATAGGTCTGGAAAGATATGACCGGAGCAAAGAGCGGGGTTGCCGGTTCCTGTCTCTTGAATCCCGGGTGTCTCTTGAAACCTGCAGGACAATGCAGGTGGCAATACCCCTGTCTCAAATCCAGGCTAAGCTTTCACGTTATGTCAGAACCAGAACCGGTCAGCCCGTCGCTATCAGGACTAACAGAGCGATTTGCACATCCGACA
Source organism: uncultured delta proteobacterium (assembly GCA_963842925.1). Taxonomy (GTDB): domain Bacteria; phylum Desulfobacterota; class Desulfobacteria; order Desulfobacterales; family B30-G6; genus B30-G6. Next base: position 118,628 of record CAWJIL010000002.1, on the reverse strand, counting down.
AGCCCGGCGAAACCAGCGCCTTGAGGGTCTTTTCTGATGAACAGGCTATCTATCTGCCACAAGAAATTGATGTTTTCAGTGTCCGGAAACGCAACCATGACCTATACAAGAGCCTGGCGAAGCTCGAATCAGCCCAGATCGAGTTTGGAACTTACGATTTTGATGCTGAAAAAGCCCTGGAAGGGGCAGGGCTTTTTCTGGAAACAGAAGCCGAAACCAAACGCAAGAGATCGATGCTGTTTTCCATAGCCGGTAACTCCGAGCTTGAACGGTTTTTGCATCTGTTTGACCGTCCGCAACTGGCGGCTGATCTGTTTCTCATTTATGAACACGGGCGTATCCACTGGTGCCTCATGCAGCAGTATCCCGGTATTGTCAAGCAGACACTGCCTGTCATGCGGCAGGAGATGCTGCGGATTTGTCAAGAGGTGCAAGAGCGGCACCTTCTGAACTATCTTTATGCCGGCATCGCCCTGGGAATGCCCCCGGAAACGCTGGCGGATACGGACCTGCAAACCCTGACCATGACCCGGACACTCCGGGATCTGGTTGAAACGGAAATAAAGAGGAACCCTGCAGTGGAAACCTGCGGGCGGCTTCTGTTTTTGACCTACGAAACCGTTGTTGGCGCGTTGGCCGAAGCGGCCAACGTTAAGAGCGATCAGGGTGGCGGACAGGCATTGAACACGCCGTTTGGAAGAGCGTTCAAACCGGACTTTCGTTTTCATTTGGATACCCAAATGGACACAAAGGCCGTGTCGATTCAATCAAAATTACGTGAAAAGGGTCTTAGTGTATATCGGATGGATGTTCGAAAAAAACTGGCTGAAAACAATGGGGTTCTTTCCCCCAGCGATATCCAGCATCTGATTGTCGATTGGCAGTCCCGTTGCGAACCAAGACAAGTGCTTTCGGGCGGAAAGCAGATCGATTTGTCCTGGATCGACCTTTCAGACCTGTGCGGGTCTATTCAGGAGATGGGTGTTCTTGAGACGAATCCTTACGCAGATGCTGTTGCCTATCATGAATGGGACTGCCATCTGGGTGATTACCTGGCGGATCATGTTCGGGTAACCGACCGTAGAATCGAAGGTATGGACGGAGATTTCTATGCTGCGACACTGGACCGGTATCATGGCTTGGTTCAACACATGCGACGTGCCTTTGAGCAGTTGAAACCTGAAGGCTTGTCCATGATGCGACCGTGGATCGAGGGGGATCAGTTTGATTACCGGGCACTCCTTGATTTTGCCCTAGACCGCAAGACCGGCCGGATTCCCTCGGACCGTTTATATATCAAACGTGATAAGCGACAAAGAGATGTGGCCGTACTGGTTCTGGTGGATCTTTCAAAATCCACGGCAAACTTTGCATCCGGGTCTTCTTCCAGGATTCTTGACATTGAAAAGGAGGCGGTGGTCTTACTTGCAGAGGCCCTGGACGTGGCCGGCGATCAATTTGCCGTGGCCGGGTTTTCAGGTTCCGGTCGATTCGGTGTGGATTATCTGAGAATAAAAGATTTTTCCGATGGACTCGACGATGGGGTTCGCCGGCGTATCAATTCGGTAGCACCCATGCGGAGCACCCGCATGGGTGCGGCCATACGGCATGCCACCCAAGCGTTGGAGAAAATACCGGCCAGGGTACGATTGCTGCTGACCCTCACGGATGGTTTTCCCAATGATACCGGATACAAACAAGGGTATGCCGTAGCAGACACACGCAAAGCTGTTTTTGAAGCATATGCAAAACATATTTATTTCAAGGCCATCGTGGTCAACATGGCCGGTGAACCCAACCTGGATGCTTTGTATGGAAAATTTCAGCATAGTCTGATATCGGATATCAAGGAGCTTCCGGACAAACTATTGCGCATCTATGGTGCCATGACCCGTATGTGAGGTGGTAATGCTTATTTACGATGATATTTTCAATTGGAAAGGGTTTGGGGGCAAGCTCAAACTTGCCAGCGGGAAATGCCGATTGAAAATTTACGATTTGAGTAAAGATCAGGCAGACGGCCTGGTACATCTGAAACCCATTGTTGTCATTGCGATGGACCACCCGGATAGCAAAATGACGGTGAGAAGTTGCTCGAGCCATATTGCTACCATGGTCAGTCAAGAGTTTCATGTGGCGCCCAGCCGCATGCAATTTGTGGAATACTACCCCCAAAAGACCTATGGCAGGGACGGGAAAAATTTGATCCCGGAAATTTTTGAAGCAGTCGATTTTTCGTGGATAGACAATCTGGCGATGCACCCCAAATTGCGACCCCCGGCACCGCCGCTCCTCAAGCGCCTGCTGGAGTTGTTTGGTGATGAGCCTCAATAAAAGGTTTAAGGGTCTGAGGGTGATACAAGGGTTGGAGGGGAATAGGGTTCATCGTGTTTGTTGCGTTTATTGGGTTCATTGGGTTGATGAAACGGAAACGAGTTGAACCGCAGAATATCGAACAAGAAATATCGAATTTCGAAGTATTTTATCTTTCTTCTGCGGTTCGAAATTCTCTTTTAAAATGCAAGAGCGCCAATATTCTTGACATTTGATTGGGAGGCATCAATCGTCTTGTAGGGGATCAGGTTGTAGGATATTAGCTGCTCATGACTGATGGCTGTCAGCTACCCTTGAACCCTTGTATCACCCTCGAATCCTCGAACCCTTTTTGTATTATTGACATGGATGCTCGAGTATTTCACCCTTTGACCATTTTTCCACAAAATACCGGGTAAGGGTCACATCCGTATTGGAGCGCGTGGCGGTTTCTTCCAGGATGTTCATGGTGCGGGACACCTGTTCACTGTTACCGAAAAGGGCATAAATTTTAATGCTGCGCTGGAAGTAGGCAACTGCCTGGTCATACTTTTCCTGCTTAAGATAAACCCGGCCCAGGGCATTCAGGTTGTCTGCAAGACCAGGATGAAATTCGGATTGCCGATCAAAGAAGAGCGCTTTCTCATAGAACACAAGAGCCCTGTCATACTCTGCTTTCTCAAACATGAGATTTCCGAGGGAACTGCAGACAGTTGCGTAAGTGTGGACATTTTCAGGTGCTGTGGTTTCCAGGGCCTGTAACAGAATTGTTTCAGCCTCGTCATATTGGTGTTGTCTGGTGAGCAAAATGCCTTTGTTATTCAAAACATGCACCAGGACTTTTCCGGAATATTCTGCCATATTTTCAGTGGTTTGAATGAGTGCAGCAGCCTCGTCAAGGCGATCGTCCTGGATATAAATGGCTGCCTGGTTGGAAAGGGCCTGAATCACACCATCCAGGTTGTCGAGTCGGGAATAGATTTCATATGCTTCCTGAAAAAAAAGCAGCGCGCTTTGGGAGTCACCGATATATCTGTAGACATTACCCATGTTATTCAAACTCATGGCAACACCCGGCAGGCGATCTGATGCTGTAAACAACTCGTGGGCTTTTGTAAAAGCCTCCAGAGACTGCTGGAAACAGCCCCGCTGATACCAGGCAAGGCCTTTTTGGAGCTGCTTCATGGCTGGGTGTGAGCGTGCCGGATCTTTTTTTACGGAACCGCCGCCACAGGAGAAGACCAGCAGGAGTATGGACAACAGCAAGGGATAGGTGAATCGGGTCATGGTAACCTTTTTAGCAATAAGCAATAAGCGATAAGCCGTAAGCAGCTTATCGCTTATCGCTTATTGCTGTTCTTATTGATAATTAACCCTATGCATACTATTGTTGCGCAGTAAAGTCAAAAACACATCATTCCCAGTTTGAGATCACGATCACCGGAGAACAGGCCGAGGACAATCCAAGGCGCTACACGAAAATTAACATCATGTATATTTTATACGGTAAGGACATCAAGCCCAAAGCAGTGGAACAGGCCATCTCGCTTTCAGAAAAAAAATACTGCAGCGCCATGGCCTCCCTGAATGCCGAATTTGAGCATTCCTATCGGATTGAGGAATAGCTATAAGCCGTAAGCAATAAGCGGCTTACTGCTTACGGCTTATAGCTCAGAAAAAATCCCTTGACAATGCCGGAGGGTTCCTGTAAACGGGCTCAAACGAGAGCGAAAGGATTTTCAGTGAAGGTTTTCAATTCAGGCGACGATTATTATTACTGGTTTTATTATAAAGCCGGCCTGCCTGAGTTGCGCTGAAAAGATAGAAAAGGAAAAGCGCAAAAAGCTGTGGGCAGGCTGAAAGCCCACGGCTTTTTTAATTTAGGGCCGTGGGGGAGACCGCACGGCCTTTTTGGTGTGCGGCGGATAACCTCAATAAAGCAAAGGCAGGTATGATGCAACAGATACAGGATTTAAGAGTCGGTGGTTATAAACCCCTGGTACCGCCGAGAGACCTTAAAAAAGAGCTCCCGGTGAACGAAGCTTCCACAAAAACAGTTATTTTTGGTCGTAAGTGCATCGATAATATTCTTGAGGGTCTCGATCGACGGCTGCTGGTGATTGTGGGTCCCTGCTCGATTCACGATGAAAAGGCTGCATTCGAGTATGCAGAGCGGCTGAATGAATTGAGAAAAAAAGTTGAACAGACCATGTTTCTTGTCATGCGCGTTTATTTTGAAAAACCGAGGACATCCGTGGGTTGGAAAGGGCTGATCAATGATCCGAATCTTGACGGCACCTGTGATATTCAGGAGGGTTTGCGAAAGGCAAGAAGAATTCTTCATCGCATCACGGAAATAGGTATGCCGGCTGGAACAGAACTCCTGGAAACCATTACACCCCAGTATGTGGACGATCTTATTTCCTGGGCGGCCATTGGTGCGCGAACCACCGAATCCCAGATTCATCGGGAGATGTCAAGCGGTCTGTCCATGCCGGTTGGTTTTAAGAATGCCACGGATGGCAATCTTTCAACGGCCATCAATGCCATGCTGGCTGCCAGGGCACCCCAGGCATTTCTGGGCATCGACCAGGAAGGGCAGACCTGTATTGTGCAGACAATGGGAAATTCAAGCGGGCATGTGGTCCTGCGGGGTGGCAACCGGCCGAATTATGATGCATTGAGTATCGAAGAGGCCCATCTCGATCTTGTATCCAAGGACTTGCCGGCCAAGATCATGGTCGACTGTTCCCATGCCAATTCCAAAAAGAAATTTCAGGGCCAGTCGGTTGTATGGCGAAACATTCTGCATCAGTTTATCAACGGCAACGACGCCATCATGGGTATGATGCTGGAGAGCAATCTTTATGAGGGGAATCAGAAATTTACTGGAAACCATGCTGATTTGAAATATGGGGTTTCCATTACTGACGAGTGTATTTCATGGGAAGCGACCGAGCAGTTGCTTTTAGATGCCCATGAAAAGCTGGGCCGCTACTACTTCAGAAACATGAGTTATGGCGGTCAGTCAAGCACCCGGATTATCGACAAGATTCAGGAGCCGCTCTGGTGAAAACAGTACAGATAAAAGGCGGTACAGGTGACACGGTCATTTCCGTGGGGGAATCCATAGACAGTCTGCATCGTTATGTAGCCGTCGAGAACACCATTGTCATCACGGATACCCGCATCGCGGATATTTATGGCAAGCGCTTTCCCCCCTGTAAAATTATCACCATTGGCATGGGGGAAAGCGTCAAGAACCTTACAACCGTTGAGAATATATATCGGCAGCTTCTCGCTTTCGGGGCAGACCGAGTGACATTTCTTGTGGGTATTGGTGGCGGAATCGTCTGTGACATCACTGGATTTGTTGCCTCGACCTTTATGCGCGGTTTGCGGTTCGGATATGTTGCCACCACCCTGCTGTCACAGGTTGATGCCAGTGTGGGAGGCAAAAACGGTGTCAACTTCCAGGGGTATAAAAACATTGTCGGGGTGTTTAATCAGCCGGAGTTTGTTATCTGTGATCTATCGTTGTTGAAGACGCTGCCTGACCGGGAGATTTCCTGCGGGTTTGCAGAGATAGTCAAGCATGGTGCCATAGCAGATGCCGAGATGTTTGCGTACCTGGAGGTAAATGCTGCGCGGGCACTCTCCCTTGATCTTTCCGTCATCGAGAAACTGGTTTATGAATCCGTCAGGATCAAGGCTGCGGTTGTCAACCGGGATGAGCTTGAGAAAGGCGAGCGGCGGAAATTGAACTTTGGACACACTTTCGGTCATGCTGTTGAAAAGACAGCCGGCATTTCCCATGGAGAAGCGGTCAGTGTAGGGATGGTTATTGCAGCGGCTGTTTCAGAGGCAAAAGGCCTTCTGAAGAACGCTGATACCAAACGGCTGCAGTGTTTGTTGCAGGACCTGGCCCTGCCAACCCGGATAGAGGTGGATGCAGACCGGGTGTGGGATGCCCTGCAAAAAGACAAGAAGCGCGAGGGGGATGCCATCCATTTCGTTCTTCTGGAACAGCTCGGCCGCGCCGTTGTGCAACGTCTTTCCATGGAGGATGTTCGCGTGGGCATGCAATACCTGACATCACCCACGGATGAGAACCGATCCCGGACCCATGTTTCAAGGGCTGCGAAAAAAAGTCTGCAAAGTGAAACACCGGCAGTTTTCGGTGTTTTTGGTGATCCTGTATCGCATAGTCTGAGCCCGGTCATGCATAACAGGGCCTTTGCCTTTTCAGGCTATAATGGCATCTATCTCCCCTTCAGAATCAAAACCATTGCCGAAGCTGTTTCGGCCATGAAAACCCTGGAGATGAGAGGCGCAAGTGTTACATTGCCCCATAAGGTTCGGATAATGGCTCATCTGGATCACGTGGATGCCTTGGCGGAAAAGATCGGTGCTGCGAACACGATTCTCAATCAAGACGGTGTCCTGACCGGCTATAATTCGGATGCCATGGGTGCTGTAACGGCCCTCAAGGAAAGAATCTCTCTTAAAAACAAGCGTGTGGCAATTGTTGGCGCGGGGGGCGCTGCCCGGGCTATCGGGTTCGGTATCCTGGAAAACCAGGGAACGGTAACCGTGGTGAACCGAACGGCAAAATCCGGTGAGCGGCTGGCTGCCGATCTTGGCGGGGATTTTTTTCCGCTGGCAGAGATTCAAGGGCTTGGTTGTGATGTCCTGATCAACACGACCCCGGTGGGTATGTTTCCGGATGTCGACGCAACACCGGTGCCGGGAACTTTTTTTAACGAGCACATGACGGTCATGGATATTATCTACACCCCCCTGCAGACACGCCTGCTAAAAGAAGCGACCGCTGCCGGGTGTGCTACCATACCGGGTCTACCCATGTTCGTCTATCAGGGCGCGTTCCAGTTTGAACTCTGGACAGGCATGCGGGCACCTGTTGAAGTGATGAGAGCCGCCGTGGGTGAAGCCCTGGGAGTGGATGAGACGTAGTAGGCTGTACTGATTATGGATGCTTTGAAAAATTATTTTCGAACTTTTGGGAAAGCGTTAGGCATAAGCAGTAAGCTATAAGCTATAAGCTTTGGAACGTTTACAGCTTATCGCTCATTTTGGGGTACAGGAAACGCAAAATGAATAATCCCCTGGCGCTTTGTGAACTCGCCGCAAGGGCATCTAACATCAGCGCCGGCCATATGGTTAAATAGGTGTCGTTATTAAATGAGCGTGATTTCATATTGGACTTTCTTTACCATGCGCTGATGTAAGATGCCCTAAGCGGCTCAAACAGCACAAATCGCCATTGGATCACCCATTTCGCTCTATTTATGCTGAAACCCGAAAGTTGTGGCTATAAGCTATAAGCAGCTTACAGCTTATGGCTTATAGCTTACAGCTCATAACCAAGGAGTCATCATGTCGAGTCATTTAGGTAAGGTATTACGTCTTACAAGTTTTGGGGAGTCCCATGGGAAAAGCGTGGGGGGAGTCCTGGACGGGTGCCCACCCAATGTTTCCCTGACAGAAGCGGACATTCAATCACAGTTGAATCGCAGACGGCCGGGGCAGAGTTCTCTGACCACCGATAGAGAAGAAGCGGATGTGGTTACCATTGTCTCAGGTGTCGAAGATGGCCTGACACTGGGGACGCCCATTGCCTTTTATGTTGCCAACCGGGATCAGATACCCGGAGATTATGAACGTTTTCGAGCCATTCCCCGGCCATCCCATGCCGATTATACATACCAGATAAAATATAGCACGCGATCCATCAGTGGCGGCGGCAGAGCCAGCGCCAGGGAAACCATTGCGCGTGTGGCAGGTGGCGCTATTGCCGAGAAAATTCTCATGGAACAGGCAGGTGTGGAAATTGTTGCCTGGGTAAGTGCGGTAGGCGATATCCAGGCACCCGACATGGATATGCAGCATATCTCCCGGGGTGAGGTGGATCAGAACCTGGTTCGGTGCCCCCACCCGGAAACCGCGGAGAAAATGATAAGGCGGATACAGTCTCTGAAAGAGAAACGGGATTCCATCGGTGGTATTGTGAATTGTGTTTGCAGAAAGGTTCCGGCAGGCCTGGGAGAACCGGTATTCGGAAAAATGGAGGCACTGCTGGCCCAGGCCATGCTGTCCATTCCGGCGACAAAAGGTTTCGAAATCGGGTCTGGTTTTTCCGGAACCCGGATGCAGGGCTCGGAACACAACGACCCCTTTATGGCGACGGAAAAAGGCTTGAGAACCAAAACCAATTTCAGTGGCGGCATCCAGGGCGGTATTACCAACGGCGAGACGATTTACTTTCGGGTGGCTTTCAAACCCCCTGCCACCATCGGGCTTGCCCAAGAGACCGTTGACTTCGAAGGAGTTGAAACGATACTGGAAGCCAGCGGGCGGCACGATCCGTGTGTTGTCCCGCGGGCTGTGCCCATTGTGGAAGGGATGGCGGCCCTGGTGATTGCCGACATGCTGCTGCTGCAGAAAACAAGAGTGCAGGGCTTGTCATGAGACTTTCAGATCGTTTAGAGGCTGTAACGGAATCTAAGACCGTACAGTTTACATCACTGCTGGCAAGACGTGCTGCAAAAGGCGTGTCCATCATCAACATGGCGGTGGGTGAACCGGAACATGAAACACCGCTATCTGTAATTGCTGCTACCAAACAAGCCCTTGACGACGGGAAAACGCGTTATAGCCCCGTTCAGGGAATCAAAGCCCTGAAATCCAGGCTTTCAGAACAGTTTGAAGGCTACAATGAAGAGAATATCATTATTTCCAACGGTTCCAAGCAAGCCCTCTATGCCATTTTCCAGGCCCTCTGCAACCCTTTGGACGAAGTGATCGTTCCACGCCCATACTGGGTCAGCTTTTCAGAGCAGGTTAAACTCGCCTCCGCGGTTCCGGTGTTTGTGGATACCGTGGCACACCAACTCGACTGCCGGGCCGTGTCGGAAGCTGTGACAGATCGAACCCGCGCGATTATTGTCAATTCTCCCAACAACCCCACGGGAGCCGTCTACCCTTTCAAGGACTTGAGAAAGATTGCGGACATCGCCATATCAAGAGATCTGTTCATCATTTCAGATGAAGCCTATTGTGCTTTTCTGTATGAAGACAGTCTGTCCGAGGGTTTTTTAGGTATGGAAGATATTCGGGACAGACTTATTGTGGTGAGGAGTTTTTCAAAAACCTATGGCATGACAGGCTTCAGGGTGGGTTATGTGGCGGCATCCAGGGAAGTCATTGCTGCGCTGGCGCGGCTTCAAAGCCATCTGACCGGCAATGTCTGTACTTTTGCCCAGGAAGGTGCCTTGGCGGCCCTTTCCCTGGACCCCTTGCTGCTGGAGGAGAATTGTGCGCAACTTAAAATAAAGCGAGATCTGGCTTATGGATATGCCTGCCGATTTTTCGACTGTATCAAGCCTGGGGGTGGTTTTTATATTTTCCCGAATGTGTCGCAGTATTTAAAAAAGGGTCAGACATCCGAGGACTTTGCCGCCCACCTTCTCGAAAAAGGGGGTGTGGCAGTGGTTCCGGGTGAGGCTTTTGGAATGGGTGGCCATATTCGGATTTCCTATGCCGTTCCGGAAAAAGAACTGAGTGCCGGTTTTAAAAGGATTGCGAGCGTATTATGATTGGTATTTTAGGGTTTGGTCGATTTGGAAAACTCATGGCACATTACCTTGCCGGGGATTTCGAGGTTATGGTTTACAACCGCAGTGATAATGCCCATGAAATTATGGCAAGCGGTGCAAAACCCGTGTCTATTGAAGCGGTGTGCCGTCAAAAAATAATCATCCTCTCGGTGCCCATCTCTGTTTTCCATGAGACGCTCAAAACGATTGCACCGCTGCTGGCGCCGGATGCCTTGGTAATCGATGTGTGTTCGGTCAAGGAATATCCGGTCAGCTTGATGAAGGCGTTGTTGCCGGAACAGGTGTCCATCCTGGCAACCCACCCCATGTTCGGGCCTGATAGCGCCGCCCATGCGCTCCAGGGGAGAAAAATCGTTTTGTGTGGGGAAAGAATCAATGATTCGGTCTATCAGAAAATTAAATCTTATCTGATGTCCAAGGGACTGACGGTCATCGAGACCACCCCGGAAGCCCATGACCGGCAGATTGCCGTCAGTCTTGCGCTGACCCATTTTATTGGCAGGTCCCTGGCCGAATTCGGGGCCACACCCATGGATGTCGACACTGAAGGTTACCAGCGATTGCTGCATGTTCTTGGGGTGGTGGAAAACGACACCTGGCAGCTGTTCGAGGATATGAATACCTACAACCCCTATGCCGCGGAAAGCCGTTCTGCTTTCATGGCGGCCGTTCAGAGGATTCAGCAGCGCTTGAACCAAAACAGCGAGCGCTAACCCCGTAGGTTCTGCCGTTCGGCAGTGCTTCGCATGCTGCGAGATTCTTCAAATAAAGGCTTGAAAGTGTATTTTCACTATGGTAAGGATGCTGTCGTTATGAATTATCAAATACAGACAAACAATCGATTTTGGTGGTGGCAGGTTCAATTGTTCTGGCCTGCCAACGGAGTTTTATGCTTGTAATACCATAAGTGACATAGACTGAAACAAGCCGCGGCAGTTCGATGTGCCGCGGCTTTTTTTATGCATGAAAAGGGCCACGGCTGTAAGCACGGCCCTTTTTTATTAACAAGGAGATGAATTAATGCAGATCAATCAAATACCGGACAAAGCAAGATTTTGCGCGCTTGCAAAAAAATTTAATGTGGTCCCGGTTTGTGTAGAAATTCTGGCGGATACGGAAACACCCGTTTCCATTCTACAGAAATTCTATAACACCTCCAAGCCTGCCTTTCTGCTGGAAAGTGCTGCCGGTGGGGAGCGCTGGGGTCGCTTCAGTTTTTTGGGTATATCGGCAAAATGCCATCTCAAGGTGTATGCCGGGAAAGTAGAAATACAGACCGCGGACCAAACGGAAAGCTTGCCCCACAAAGGTGATCCGCTCAAGATTCTGAAAGGCTTTATGGATCGGTATTCACCGGCACAGATCTCCGAATTACCCCGTTTCTGGGGCGGTATCGTGGGGTATCTGTCTTACGAGATGGTTTCTTTTTTTGAAGCGATTCCCCATCAATATGACCCCGCCAAACCTCTGGCGCATTTTATTCTACCGGATGAGTTGATCATTTTTGATAATATACGCCACACCCTGTACTGCGTCGTGACGGGATTTATTTCAGACGACATGGCAGCCGCGGACATTTATGACAAGGCCCATGACCGCATTAAAGAAATCTTGCACATTATCGCTTCACCGGCTCCAAGAATTTCTGAAAAGTCGCCGGCGCACAAACCCGTCCTGAAGGTATCTCCCCAGGCCTTGCCGTACCAGGAGGTTGTCAAGAAAACCAAAGAACACATTTATCAAGGAGATATTATCCAGGCTGTCATTTCTCAACCATTTGTCTATGAATCCTCACCCGACCCATGGTTGCTGTACAGGGCACAGCGCTACATCAACCCCTCCCCGTATCTCTACTTTATGAAACTGGATGATATTACCCTGGTGGGATCATCGCCGGAAACCATGGTGCGGCTTGAAAATGGGATTGCCACACTGCGTCCCATAGCCGGGACCCGGCCAAGAGGCAAAACAGAAAAACAGGATCGCACCCTGGCCGATGAATTGCTCAAAGATGAAAAAGAAAAAGCCGAGCATCTCATGCTGGTGGATCTGGGAAGAAACGACCTCGGGCGTGTTGCCGAGACAGGTACCGTGCAGGTTACAGACCTGATGATCATTGAACGATACTCCCATGTCATGCACATGGTATCCAATATCTGCTGCGATCTCAGAAGTGATCTGAATGCCTGGGATCTTCTGAAGGCTACATTTCCGGCAGGAACCCTGACCGGCGCACCCAAGGTGCGGGCGATGGAATTGATTTCCAGGTTTGAAACCGAGCCGCGGGGGCCCTATGGCGGTGCCGTGGGTTATATTTCATTCAGTGGCAACATGGATCTGGCCATAACGATCCGCACGGCCTGTATCGAAAAGAACTGTCTGACCGTGAGAGCCGGAGCAGGTATTGTTGCCGATTCCGACCCGGATACAGAGTATGTCGAAACCATCAACAAGGCCATGGCCATCCAGAAGGCCCTGGAGTTGGTACAGCAATAAAAGGGTTTGAGGGGAATAGGGTTCGTTGAGTTTGTTGTGTTTCTTGGGTTCATTGGGTTGATGAAACGGAAACGCGTTGAAGGCTCTATACCGACGGCTTTAAGCAACACAATAAACCCAAAGAACACAATGAACAAAGCAACTAAGTTTGTAGGGTCCGAGGGTGGTCGATAGCTGTTAGCAGGAGGCACCTAACAGCCTACAGCCTAAACGGCTAAAAGGCTATAATTCCCAGCTTCCAAGCATCCTATCTTTCCAGCAAACGAGGATTCGAATGGAGTGAAAAAGAACTTCGATTGTAACATTGAAAGGAGAGTAAACCATGATCGTGATGATCGATAACTATGATTCTTTTACTTATAACCTGGTGCAATACATGCGGGAGCTCGGGGCGGATGTTCAGGTCTACCGGAATGACAAAATCACCGTGAATTCCCTGAGAGTCCTGAATCCATCCGGCATCGTTATTTCACCCGGGCCCGGGCGGCCGGAAGATGCCGGTATTTCCATGGACACCATTCAGACCTTCAGCGGAAAAATTCCCCTGCTTGGGGTGTGCCTTGGGCATCAGGCAATTGCCATGGCTTTTGGGGCTGAGATTGTTTCTGCAAAAAACCTCATGCATGGCAAAACGTCGCATGTCACCAATGACGGCCAAGGCATTTATCAAAAAATCCGCTCGCCGTTCAAGGCCATGCGGTATCATTCCCTTGCGGTAAGCAGGGAAACGCTGCCAGGGATGTTCGATATTTCGTCGGAATCCGATGACGGTGAGATCATGGGTATCCGTCACCGGGAGCACCCAACCGAAGGCGTCCAGTTTCATCCGGAATCCATCATGACCAGGGTGGGCAAGCGCTTGTTGAGAAATTTTTTGTCACAGACACTTACCCATTAAGGAGACATTCTATGTTTAAACAAGGTTTGGAAGAAATCATCGCTGGGAAAGATTTGAGCCAGGAGAGCATGTCACAAATGATCACGGAAATTTTATCAGGAACCATCAACCATTCACAGATCGGTGCCTTTATGGGGGCTTTGTCCACCAAGGGGGAAAGCTTTGAAGAGTTGATCGGTGCTGCCAGGGCTATGCGCAGGAAGGCCATGCGTATCCAGACCACCGGTTCTGTTGTGCTCGACACATGTGGAACCGGCGGGGATGGAACCAACACCTTCAATATTTCCACCACCACGGCGTTCGTGGTTGCCGGATGCGGGGTTACGGTGGCAAAACACGGCAACCGTTCCGTATCCAGCCAGTGCGGTAGTGCCGATCTTTTGGAAGCCCTTGGCATCAACCTGAATCTTGACCCGGAAATGGTAGAAGAGGGGATTTGCGATATCAATATCGGGTTTTTGTTTGCACCACTATACCATGGCGCCATGAAGTTCGCCGCCACCGCCAGAAAGGAAGTGGGTATCCGGTCTATTTTCAATATGTTGGGGCCCTTGACCAATCCGGCTGGTGCAAATTGCCAGCTTCTGGGAGTTTATGCACCCGAACTTACGGAAATGTTCGCCCGGACCCTGCAGGGCATGGGAACCCGGCGAGCCTTTGTTGTCCATGGCCATGACGGACTGGATGAAATTTCCCTTGGTTCCCCGACACGTATTTCCGAGTTGGATGACGGTAAGATCAAGACCTATGATCTGTCACCCGATCAATTTTTCAGCCGTACCGCAGATATGCAGGACCTGGCAGGCGGCAGCCCCTCTGAGAATGCCGCCATTACCCAGGGCATCCTCAAGGGTAACAAGGGACCCAAGAGGGATATTGTCCTGTTGAATGCGGGTGCGGCTCTGGTGGTGGCAGGCCAGGCAAAGGACATCAAGGAGGGCATTCACCTGGCTGGCAAGGCCATCGATTCCGGTGCGGCTGAGGACAAACTTAAGCAGCTTGTTGAGTATACCAATGCGAAGGAATAATATTATGGCAGAGACTTTTCTGGAAATGATTGTCAGGCACAAACAGCAGGAAGTTGCGGCGATGAGGCGCGAAATGCCCCGGGCAAAGCTCCTGAAAACCATTCATCAAGACCTGCCCATGCGATCATTGCTTACGGCCATGCGCAACCCGGAGCAGGTAAACATCATCGCTGAAATCAAGCGGGCTTCTCCATCCAAAGGTATTTTATGCGAATCCCTGGATGCTGCCGAGATGGCGCAAACCTATGAGAAGGCTGGCGCTGCCGCTATATCCGTCTTGACGGATCGTCACTTTTTCAAGGGCGGGCCGGATGATTTGCGGCAGGTAAAAGCGGTGACCACCATTCCGGTGTTACGCAAGGACTTTATCATATCCGAATACCAGGTGCTGGAATCGGCCGCCATGGGCGCGGATGCCATATTGCTGATCGCCAGAATTCTGACTCTGGATCAGCTCACACGATATCTCCACCTCTGCCGGGATCTAAATCTGGAAGCACTGGTGGAAGTACATAGCCCGGAAGATATTAACCTTGCCTTGAAGACAGAGGCCAGACTGATCGGTATCAATAACCGGGACCTTTCGACATTTGAAACCCACCTTTCAAAGGCCCTGGAGATGGGGAAGATGCTCGGGTCGAATCTTGTGCCGGTGGTGGCCAGTGGTATTCACGACAGAAATGACATTGTCATAAACTGTCGGGCCGGCATGCACAATTTTCTCATCGGGGAAAGCCTTGTGCGGGCTGCCAGCCCGGGAGAGCGATTGAAATCCTATTTGGAGGTTCAGCTTGCATAAAAAAAAGGATCTGCCGGCAAAAGCTAAGAATGCAGAAAAACATCCCCTTTTACCCCAGGTTAAAATCTGTGGTCTTACAAGTGTCCGTGAAGCTGTGGCCTGTGCTCGTCTGGGAGCGGATGCCATCGGCTTTGTTTTTTATCCCAAGAGCCCACGGGCTGTCACCGGTCATCAGGCCAAAGCCATTTCCATGGCACTGCCATCGTCCGTCTGCAGGGTGGGTGTCTTTGTGGATGAAACCTTTGATACCATTTTGCAGACCGCCCGGACGGCTCGGTTGCAGGCTGTTCAGCTTCACGGTATGGAATCGCCGGCACTCGTGGAAAAACTAAGTGCCCGAGGCTTTACGGTCATCAAAGCACTCTTTAGTCATCGCGAACCTTTGTTTATCAATGCCATCCGGTATCCGGCGGCTGCGTTTCTGGTGGAATGCGGTGTGGGTCCACTGCCGGGCGGCAATGCCAGAGCCTGGGATTTTTCCCTGCTAAAGGACTTCGCAAAAGACTTTGCCCTTGTTCTGGCCGGGGGGCTTGCCACTGACAATGTCACCCAAGCCATACACCTGTGCCAGCCGGATGCTCTGGACATCAGCTCCGGTATCGAGCGTGCGCCCGGAAAAAAAGATCTCGAAAAAGTGAAACAGTTTATATCGGCTGTCCAAAAAGTCCCATCAGCAAAACCCAAGAGGAGGATATTTCATGTCAACGACAGATCAAATAAATCATAACGCGGGGCAATTGGGTTCACATCCCTACCCTGATGAAAAAGGGCATTTTGGCCCTTACGGCGGTCGGTATGTCGGGGAGACACTGATGCCGGCACTCCTGGAACTGGAGGCGGCATATCAAGAAATCTCTGGTGTGCCTGAATTCCAGCAGGACCTTTGCCTGCTTCTCGAGACATATGCCGGTCGGCCGACACCCCTGTTTCATGCCCAGCGATTGAGTGATGACATCAATGGTGCCGCCATCTATTTGAAACGCGAAGACCTGACCCATACCGGTGCGCATAAAATAAACAACACCCTGGGCCAGGGTCTATTGGCCAAGTGGACAGGAAAAAGCAAACTAATTGCAGAGACCGGTGCCGGCCAGCACGGCGTGGCCACAGCCACAACAGCAGCGCTTTTCGGCATGCAGTGCCGGATATTCATGGGGGTCGAAGACATTCGTCGCCAGGCGCCCAATGTGCGCCGTATGGAGCTTTTAGGGGCGCAGATTGTTCCGGTAAAAGCCGGCACCGGTACACTCAAGGATGCCATGAATGAGGCCATGCGGTTCTGGGTTTCCTCGATCCAGGACACGTTTTATGTCATCGGCTCCGTGGCAGGGCCCCACCCATATCCACAGATGGTGCGCGACTTTCAGAAAATTATCGGAGAAGAGACCCGACAGCAGATATTGCAGATGACCCACAGACTGCCGGATGTTCTCATCGCCTGTGTGGGGGGCGGCAGCAATGCCATGGGGCTCTTTTTCCCTTTTCTTAAAGACCGTGTGCCCATGATCGGTGTGGAGGCCGGTGGCCAGGGGATGGATACCCAAAAACATGCCGCAACCCTCACGGCGGGCAGTGTAGGTGTGTTGCACGGGGCCAAGTCCTATGTGCTTCAAGATCAAAATGGCCAGATAAAAGAGGCCCACTCGATTTCGGCCGGGCTCGATTATCCTGGTGTGGGGCCCGAGCATGCTCTTTTCAAGGATCTTGGGCGGGCTGAATACGTCACCGTTACCGATGATGAAGCCATTGCGGCTTTCCGCAAACTCTGCACGCTAGAAGGTATTATCCCGGCACTGGAAAGTGCGCATGCCCTGGCCCATACCATGAAGGAAGCGGGCCGGCGGTCTCCAGATGAGATCATCGTGGTCAATCTGTCCGGCAGGGGAGACAAGGATCTGGGGATTTTATTTCCCGAATAAAATCGTTGCACGATTTTATCTGGCGCGGCTCTGCCGCTTAAGCAGAATAACAATTTTCTCAATATTGCAACAATTTATTGAACCACAACAGCGAGCGCATTCCCCATGTTGACTGGACTTGATCTTGCCGACAAATCTTGCTGTGAGGAATATTAAATACATCCCGTCATGCCGGATCCCCGATCAAGTCGGGGACAAGCTTGATAAGCCTGCCCCGGCAATCGGTTAGCCGGGGGCATCCAGTTCATCTCTGGATACTTGTCTTTGGGGGAATGACACGTCCGGCATGTAGAATTGACGGTAAATAGAACTGAAATTAAGAGGAAACCCATGAATCGAATCCAAAAAACGTTTAATGATCTGCAGCAGAGAAAGGAAAAAGCGCTGGTGGGTTTTGTTACGGCCGGTGACCCGACGCCTGAACTTTCCTTGAAAATAATCCTGGGTATGTGCCGGTCAGGTCTAGACATCCTGGAGCTCGGCGTTCCTTTTTCCGACCCCACGGCAGACGGACCGGTCATTCAACGATCATCGGAAAGATCCCTTGAAAAAGGGACGTCTTTGATGTCGGTCCTTGCCATGACCCGCAAAATACGTTTGGAAACAGACATACCCATCATTCTTTTCAGTTATTACAATCCCATATACAATTACGGCACCGTTCGTTTTTATCAGGATGCGGTTGATGCGGGTGCAGATGGTGTGCTGGTGGTGGATCTGCCGCCGGAGGAGTCGGATGAAATGACGGCTGAATGGAAGGGTCGGGAACTGTCCTTGATACGCCTGGTGGCTCCCACAACCCCACAAGGGCGCATGTCTTTTATTGCCGGGGCCGGAGAGGGGTTTTTATACCTGGTTTCCAAAACCGGTGTTACCGGAAGTCATGGGCTTGATCTTGCAGATATTGCCGAGAAGATCACGTCTTTGCGGGCAGTCACGGCCTTGCCCATTTGTGTGGGTTTTGGAATTTCAAGCCCTGATGATGTCGCGGGCATCGCGACAGTGGCAGATGGTGTTGTGGTGGGGAGTGCCTTTGAGAAACTGATCGAAACGCATATAGAGGACCCTGATTTAACTGAAATTCTTTCCGATTCAGTCAAAGTGCTCAAAGCGGCGACACAGGGGAGTGGCAGGTAAGATAGCTTCTACGCTTCCTGGATTGCATAATATTTCTCGTTCAGACGAATCGTGAACTGCCCGTTGGCATCGTCAAACCGGTCAGACAATTTTATCATGCTCCGGTCCGTAAACTTGATGATCTGGTTTTCGAAGTGCATGAACAGGTTGTCATTCCTGATGAAGAGTTTTTCTGGATTCAAAGGAACCTGTTTCTGCGTGTTTAGCAGGAGTTGTAAGTCGTTATTCTGTATGATATCGACGGCAAAAAGGGCGGTTTCCTGGTATGGAAAATAAACTTTTTCCAGCATGTCCCCTCGCACCTGGCTGACAAAGTAGCCGTCTGCATCATACCCGATGGACCGGTTGAAATAGGAGACAACTTTTTTATGTTCGAACTCACCGTACTGGTTGTGCCACCGACCATTGCCGTCCATCCAGAAAACGGCATCTTTTTTTGAAATAATGATTTTACTTTTATTGTCTGTTTTCATGAGATATTCGGGCTAATCCAGGTCGATGGTAGTCTTGCACTTATTACACCGTTGGGCTCCTCTGAAAATCTTGTTTCCGCATTCAGGGCAAACATACCGCGCCTCTTCATTACAAACCCATTTTTCGGTGCCATGCTCCTGTCGGTAAGGTATGGCGCGCAAAATGACTTTTTTTCCCACGGGTATGGGAAAATTATCGATAAAGTCACATGGAAAGTCATCACATTCATGGCAGCCGCTATACCCCTTTTCCCGGGTACAGGCTTTGATCGAGCAAGACCTGCAAAACAGACTGACCCTGTCAGACAGACAACCTTCACATTTGAGATCTTCAATGGAAATGCCTTCAAGACCTGGAATTTTTTCCTGGTACATGGCCAAAAGCCGTTCTAAGAATTTTTTGTTGTTGTCCCGGGTGGCGTAAAATACACCACACACACCACAGTAAAGACCACAGTGAGCCAGAAACCTGGGTTCTACTTTCATTTAGAAGTCCTTTTTAATTGGAAAACAGACCATGGACAATATAGACTATCCCATCGATTAATACAATATGGATGAAACGTGTATTGAATCACCCATTTCGCTCACTCTGTGGTGAAACCCGAAAGTTGCGTTTATAATTGTGACGATTATATTTTGACATTATTCAGGTGCTCGGGGTATAGTGGGAACAATTTGAAATAATTGGCAAAATATTTATATTAATATAAAAGCACAAAGGATTGATTCATGCACCCCATCGTTTTGGTTGGCGTCGGTGGTTTTATTGGCGCTGTTCTCAGATATCTGATGAGCGGGTTTGTTCAAAATTTAACACAAAGCATTTCGTTTCCCTATGGAACCTTTGCCGTCAATATTATTGGCTGTTTTTTTATGGGAGTATTTTACCATTTGCTTGAATCTCAGGCAGGTCTGACAACAGAAATGCGTCTGTTTCTGATGGTGGGGCTTCTGGGTTCTTTTACGACCTATTCTACCTTTAGTCATGAAACCTTGAATTTATTACAAGACCATGGTTTGTCCCTGGCGTTGATAAATATAGGAACACATATCATTCTTGGAATAACAGCGGTTCTGCTCGGCAGATTCGCTGTTATATCCATCTGGAGGTGAGAGAGATGCAACTTCCACCAAACGGCCAGCTACTAAGAATATTTATCGGTGAGAGTGATAAATACGAAGGACAACCCTTGTATGAATGGCTCGTGATTAAGGCCAAAGAGCAGGGTCTGGCAGGTGCTACCGTCCTGCGTGGTTTAATGGGATTTGGTGCCAACAGCCGTATCCACACATCAAAAATATTGAGACTGTCTCTTGATATGCCGATTGTCGTAGAAATAGTGGATACACCTGAAAAAATTAGCATGTTTCTTGACTGTATTGAAACCGTTGTCACGGAAGGCTTGGTCACCCTCGAGAAGGCCGTGATTCATATTTACAGGGGCAGCCCACAGGATCTATGAATTTGATCGTATTTCAATTGGTTCCTTTCTATAAAGGAGGATAAAAATGACGCTTGAAATTATACGTGATGTTCTCGCATGGAGTACTGTGATAAACATTGCATTTTTACTTTGGTGGTTTTTGGTTTTTTGGATGGCTCACGATTGGGTATACAAAGTGCATGGAAAATGGTTCACCTTATCCCTAGAAAAGTTTGATGCCATTCATTACAAGGGCATGGCATTCTTCAAGATGTGCATTGTTCTGTTCAATCTGGCACCCTATCTGGCACTTCGTATTGTCGGCTGATCTGGGGAATCAGGGAAGATGAAAAGGTTTCATTATGGGGAACAATCAGGCGGCAAGGGAAATCCCAGGGTACGCATTAACATATTTGATAAAGACCCCCAAGGGTGGCAGTGTCCCAGAGGCTTTCTCTGAAGATTTATCTAAGAAGGTGCTGCGCTTTCATCGCCTGCTTCCAGGCTATCAACCCACCCATCTCATCCGTCTGCGCAATCTGGCCCAATCATGGGGCCTTGCAGAAATCCTGATCAAAGACGAATCAACGCGGTTTGGTCTGGGTGCTTTCAAGGTGCTGGGAGGGAGTTATGCAGTCACGCGGCTCTTGTGTCAAAAGCTGGGTATCGACATTCAGGCGATTGATTTTAATTATCTGAAAAGTGATGCGCTGCGAAAGCGCGTGGGCCATATTACCTTGGCCACTGCCACTGACGGGAATCACGGTCGTGGTGTTGCCTGGACTGCGGAACAGTTAGGGCTGCAAGCAATGATCTATATGCCCAAGGGAACGGCATGTTCACGTGTGGAAAATATTCGTTGCCATGGGGCCATTGTGGAGGTAACGGATCTGAACTACGATGACACGGTACGTTTGTGTTCCCGCAGGGCCCAGGAAAACGGGTGGCATGTCATTCAGGATACCGCCTGGGAGGGATATAAAGATATACCCCGCTGGATCATGCAGGGGTATATGAGCATGTGTGTCGAGGCCGTTGGCCAGATGAAGGAACAAGGTGTCCACCGCCCCACCCATGTTTTTATTCAGGCTGGGGTGGGCGCATTTGCCGGCGCCATGGTGGGCTATCTGGCCAGACTGTTTATAGACGATCTCCCCTGCTTCATCATCATGGAGCCGAATAATGCCGCCTGTATTTTTACTTCCGCTGCTGTCGGTGATGGTCTTCCCCATACTGTTACCGGAGATCTTTCCACTATCATGGCCGGTTTGGCCTGCGGAGAGCCCAACCCCTTTGCCTGGAACATTTTACGAAATTTTGTAAAATGCTATATTTGTTGTGATGATTTTGTTGCGGCTAATGGCATTCGTATTCTGGCCAATCCTCTCAAAGGCGATGAATCTGTCGAAGCCGGGGAGTCCGGCTCTGTCGGCGTCGGGATGCTGGACTTGTTGGCCAACAATGCTGATTTTGGTGACCTAAAACAAGCGCTGAAGATAGGCCCCGGAGCCAAGGTGCTCATTTTTAATACCGAGGGTGCAACAGATCCCGAAAACTATCGTGAGATCCTGTGGTACGGGAAATATCCATCCATGACCTTGACCTGAGATGAGCGTCAAATTTCAAGAATTCGGAACCTTACCCTGACAAAGGCTATAAAACAGGAGCCAGGCTGTTATCATGGAAACATTTTCGGCGCCAAAAAGACTCATTGAAAATCCACACTATAAAGGGCAAAGGGAACGGTCTTTGCGGAGCTTGGATCTCAACGTCATCGATGTTCCCATGCAAGAAATAATCCGTTCTTTAGCCAAACTTTCCTATTGTTTCACTCTGCAATGCTGTTTTGGACATTTTTTATACGCCGGGCAGGAGAATCCACACAACCTTGAGCCATTGACCGTTTCAGATAAGGTCACAACCATCAAATACAGAATAGCCTATGTTGCCGTCTGTGTTGAAAACAGCCACGTGGGAAGTGAATTCCTGGAACGACTGGGAAAATTACCGGCCCTCGATCCAGGATATATCCAATTCGGATGTGCGGAATGGTTCTGGAAAAGGCAGGTCAATTCATATGCCTTGCAAGTGGAACCCCAAAGATTTAAACAAAAAGATACCTGCTTGGTGGCATATAAGGAGGCATTACATCTTGAAAAGATAAAACAGTCTTTTTTCATTCATTTGGAGCAACTCATCCAGGATGCATGCTCCGCATATACCTGATCTGGGATTATCGAAGACAACGACAATCTTCCCATGGTTTTTGATTTTTCCAGGCCCAGGAGGCCAGCAAATGGCATCCGGTACCTATCGTATTGGATGGATCGGAAAAACCTTGTTCAAAAAAAAGCTTGCAGAGGGACTGGCGCGGATCGAGAAACACATGAAAGAGGAAGGGGAAAACCTTAAGCACATTCTTGAACTGGAAAAGGGTGAGTAGATGATGTCGCAATGTTTCAAATATTTTATTTGATCTGGATGGTACACTGACAGACCCCAAGGAGGGGATTACCCGTTGCATCCAGTACGCTCTTGGCCGACTCAACAAGGTCATTCCACCCTGGGAAGAGCTTACCTGGTGTATCGGCCCGCCCCTTAAAGCATCTTTTTCACGCTTGTTAAATACAAGTGACCAGGCCATGCTTGACCTGGCTCTGACCCACTATAGAAAACGATTTTCTGAAAAAGGCCTATTTGAAAATACGCTTTACCCCGGGGTTGTTTCAGCCCTCGATGATCTACAAACAGCTGGATTCAAACTGTTTCTTGCGACGTCAAAACCCAGCGTGTTTGCACGTCGGATACTTGATCACTTTGAAATAACACCATATTTTCATACGGTCTACGGAAGCGAACTGGATGGCCGCCTGTCTGACAAGGGCATATTGATCGCACACATCATTGAACAGGAAAAACTCGATCCCACATCAACCGTGATGGTGGGGGACCGGGTGTACGATATCGAAGGTGGCAAAGAAAACAATGTCATGACGGCGGCTGTGGCCTATGGTTACGGCACACGGGATGAGATTGATGCAGCTCAACCGGATGTTGTCTTTGAAACAATCGCGGATCTAAGCAAAACAATGTTGTCCCTTCGTATTCGGTAAGGAAGGGATCAAATCAGATTAGCTTACCGAGCCTTCACAATTTCGATGAGTGTCACCTCCGGCGGTGACAGGAACCTGACCGGCGGTCCCCACGTGCCGGATCCACGACTCACATAAGCAGAAGAACCCTTCTGGAGACGGGTCAGACCCGGATGAATTTTATAGAACAGTCTCGTCAAAAGACTGAAGGGGAAAATTTGCCCGTTGTGGGTGTGCCCGGAAAGCTGCAGATCGAAATAATCGGCACTGGTTTTGTTGACGATGGGCTGGTGTTTCAACAGGAGTGTAAACAGGTCCTTGGAGAGAGTCGACAACAGACGGGATTCTGAATCGTTGCCGGCGGCACCCGGAGATCTTCCGGCAGGGTCGTCGACACCGGCGATGTGGATCAAATGCGCTAGTGTCCGGGTCTCATTGCGCAGCAACGCAAAGCCGGCTTTTTGGGTAAAATCAAGCGAGCGGGAAAGACCGGCATAATACTCATGATTGCCTGTGACAGCATATTTGCCATGGGGTGTTTCGATTTCCCGGAACATACTGGCCAGGATGTCCTGTTTTTCCACCTGCCCATCCACGAGATCGCCGGTGGACACCAGTATATGGGGTGCTGCCGTCTTAACTTTATCGAGAATTCTTTTCAATCGCAATTCCCCCACCAAAACACCGAGATGGACATCTGATATCTGGGCAATTCTTAAGCTGTCCAGATTTTCAGGAAGTTTATCCGTTGTAATGGTGACATGCTCCAGGCGGATGTTGAGTGCCTCAAAAAAACCGTAAGCCGTGACGCTGCATGCGATAATCATGGAGATCACACAGGAAAAGCCTGCTGTGGGTGTGATGTTTAAAAAATAGCTTTGGAATACAAAGCGGCCGATGGATAGGAAGCACCTGTAAACATCAAAGAAAAACAAGACAGACACAAAAATAAAAAAAAGCCCCATCCAGGTGAATCCGATGATGGCAAGAACATGAGCGACAGAATTATGTCCAAGTTTTTCGGCGATCCGGACCATGACAGGCGCTGTTACCATCACAAGCATGAAGAAAAGCAATAGCAGCCCTGGCAAGAATCCAAAGGCCAGACCCTGTTTTATTTTGATAAAACCATAAACATGTACACCGCCATAAATACTCAAATACACGGCAAGAAATAAAATCAGTCCGCTCAAACGCTTCCTCCTGTTAAACCATGCCTTGTGTCATCATGCGTTCTATATACGTATAGGCATTTCATGAGATAATCGGGTTAATATTCTGTTTTCGATACACGTTGGCGGGTCTTTTTCAACCGGCCTCGAAGTTGTTTGGCGGCCAGTTTACGCTCTTTCGATGCTTTTGTGGGCCGTGTTTTCTTGCGTGGTTTTGGTTTTTCAGTTGCTTTTCGGATCAGCGAGACAAGTCGCTGAAGGGCATCCTGGCGATTTTTCTCCTGGCTTCTAAATCGTCTGGCCTGAACAATCAGGACACCGTCTGCCGTCATCCGTTTTCCAGCCAGCGTTTTAAGACGGTGGTAGACATCGGGGGATAGACAGCCGGAATGCAGGGCATCGAAACGAAGTTGGACGGCTGTGGAAACTTTGTTAACGTTCTGACCACCCGGCCCGGAGGCCCGTATGAAATCGAAGCTCAGATCACTTTCATGGATTTGAATGTTCGGTGTAACCTCAATCATAAAACTATTTTACGCCATCGGAGCCATTTGGACAAGCAGCAATCGCGTCGGCCCTTTCTATTTGTTGCTTGATGTCGTATTATATAGGGACAAAGTGTGGAAGCAGACACAGGAATGTTATAGAAATGGAATCTTCTCCCAAATTTGGATCAACGCTTTTGGAGATGATCCTATAAAAGGTGCCCCATGAAAATAACAGGCTATAAAAAGCTGACCGATACGAAATGGATCAACCTGTTCGATGTTTCCTACAAGGATAAAACCGGTCGGAAAAGAAACTGGCAGGTCGTATCGAGAAACCACCGGCCCAAGTGCGTTTCAGGCAAATTTGACATTCCTGATGCGGTGTTGATGATCCCGTTTCACATCACTAAAAAAAAATTGGTTGTGCTTAGAGAATACCGGGTATCGTTGGCAGGGTATCAATATGAATTCCCAGCCGGCCTGATCGACGACAACGAAAGCATTGTGGAGGCCTCCCGGCGTGAACTCATGGAAGAGACAGGTCTGTCCCTGAAACGCATCACCGGTATCAGTCCGCCTTTGTACAACACCGCCGGTCTGGCCGATGAATCGGTGGTTCTGGTCCATTGTGACTGTGACGGTGTTCCTTCCACTGAAGAAAACCAGGGAAGCGAGGTCATTGAAGTACATCTGCTTTCCCCAGCTGATGCGTCCAACATCCTCTCTGATAAACATGTCATGTGTGACGTCAAGTTGTGGATGGAATTGAATCGGTTCAGTCAGGTGCTTTCGAAAACCTGATCAGAATTGGTGCTATGTATTACAGGTTCTATAGTTGTGACTTGAAAAGATCCACCGAACGTATGGAAATGCCCAGGAGCTCGGCGATTTTCATCTTAGCCCGTATGCCCTTTGGACTGCCTGCAACAGATGTAACCACGCCAATACCCAGTTCTTCACGGAGGGGGCGCATCACCTCTTCATTGGTCAGGTCCAGGAGATCAATCTTCAATTTTTTGGCCACATACGCTTTGGCTTCATGGATTTTCATTCTGCGGGTTATCTGCATCCAGGCGACCAGATCTCCGGACGTCCGAATGCCTCCCATGCATGAAGCCAGTATGTGGGCCGTGTGCATCCCAAAGGGATCACCGACGCCAATCTACAACCCATCGGCTTTCCCGATTTGTACAAGCGCCTTGGACACCCGTGTGACACTGTCAATGGGTGTCTGTTCCATCATGGGGATGCCGCAGACGCCCATGCCCACGTTGGCATGCACGGGAATAGGGGACGTTGCGGTGGCTTCCTTGAGAAAGGTAACCGTTCTGGAAAGGTTCCAAGCCACAGATGCTGTGGTATTGGTGCCGATGGCCAGACCAAAAACATCTGCACCTGCATCTGAAACGACCCTGGCCTGCTCGTGAGGGTAAAGGCCGGCCAGGCGTTGATTCTTGTAGGTCACGTCACCGTGCATACCGATAATAAATTCCCCAGAGGCCCCCATGACAATGGGCAGGTCCGGAATCGTTTGCTTCAGGGTTTCCACAGCCCTGAGTGCCGCCAGGAAATCAGCATCACCGGCAGATCCTGATGTGTCGAAATTAAGACCTTCACACCCCACTTCGGCCATTTTCTTCCCCACATAAACCAGGTCTCTGGTAAGATGGTCGGCAGCATCCTCTTGGGCCTGGAGTGCTTCGGCGATTTTGCCGGCCGGAAGAAGTTCCGAAGGATTGGGGCAGGGTCCGTCGGGTTGAAAGTAAAGACCCATGTTGGGCTGGGCTCCGTAGAACAGGGGTGCCGTGGTTACCATGGAAATATTGTAATAGTCGTTTTTTTCAAAATTGATTATGGGTTTGACCGGTTTGAAAGAATAATCACTATGACCAATGGATGTTGTGTCGCCGCCGCTGGCACGTTCATAGGTCAGGACGGCCTGCATGCGGCTCATGGGGATACCCACACCACCGCCATCCTGTCCCGAATAGAAGCTCATGCTGCACCCGTCATCGGTGACGATGACCTCTTCTCCAGGATTGACACTGACGATTCTTGCTGGATCTGCAATGATGTCAAAAAGCTGCTTTTTCTCCTCCTCGTTTAAGGCAGGAATATTCGCTCTTTTAGCTGCATCGGCTGTACCATCTTCAATATCCGTTTTGATATCAGATTCCAAAAGCCACAGCCGTTCACCATCACCCATTCTGGTTAGAATTTTTTTGTCCATATTATTCACCAACACCCATTTCTGATTCTGTCTTTTCCACAATCTGCCGGATTCCGGTCAGCACCTCTGACGACAATGGTTCCGGTGTATGATTTTCCAGGATGTTACGGACCTTTTGAAGCGCTTTTGTGTAGCTGTCTATGGCGCCGTCCATTTCCCAGGCACTTCGCATCCGGCGATCGATGAGTTCCGCCCTTGATTGTTCTCGCATGTGCTGAAAGGTATGCATATGGGCCAGAAAATCTCCAAAGGGCCCGATTTCCTGAATAACATCCACGGCAATGGTTTCTTTACTGACGGGTATTCCGTTGACCGTATGCTTTATCATGCGCGCAAATTCGCAGTCGAGAGCCAGCTGGGCAAGATCGAAGGTGATGCCACTTTCAAGCATCCCCGGACCGTAAATCATATCGGCGCCTGCCAATGCGGGTATCAGTCCGGTGAGAGTCTTCTCGTGGCCCATCTGGGTGTCTGATATTTTGCCGTCGCCCTATCCACCGGCTACATAGCTGGGCAAGGCATAATAGCGTGCCAAACGGGCCACGGCACCACTGATGAGGGCGCACTCGGGTGTGCCTACGGATGCTTCGGCCAGTTTCAAATCCATTGCCGTGGTGGAACTTCCGTAAATCACGGGTGCTCCCTTGTGCGTCAACTGGGAAAGGGTGATACCACCCAAGATTTCTGCATTGTGTGTCACCAGCGTGCCGGCAAGGGTTGCCGGGGATGTGGCGCCTGCCATGGCCATGGACAATATATTGCAAACAACATTGTTTCTGGCGGACGCCATGATGATTTCACAACATTCCGAAATCAATTTCAAAGGGCTCACCGGGCAGGTTGTAAAAGATACGATGGGGCGCTCAGCCAGACGCTTGGCGCCACCGACGATGACGGCTGCCATTTCCATGATCTTTTTCAGCAGTTTTCCATTGCCGGGTCCAAAAGCACAATGCTTGGTGGTGTTGGTGAGAAAGGCCTCGGCATTGTGCAGGGGAACGGTCTCCTGGGGCACGTCATGGGCACCGATGGCTTTTTCACAGAAATCGATTTCATCCAGATAATCGATGACCCGTGCAGCATTTGCGAGATCCTGTTTGATTGGTGACCTGTTTTCACCGGTATAGGGATCGTTAATTTTGACGCCTTCGCTGAAATTGGTGAAGTGAACACGATTTTCTCCAAGCACCAGATCGTGTTTAGGGTCGCGGCCAGCCAACAGTACTTTTGAAGGGGCGGATTGAATAGCATCTTCCACCAGTTGCGGCGGTATTTTGACGATGTTGCTATTGCGATCTACCTGAGCACCGGCGCTTTCAAAGCAATCCAAGGCTGCCGCATAATCGATAAAAAGACCTGTTTTTTCAAGAACTTGCAAGGTGCTGTCGTGGAGATCACTCACGTCTTTTTCGGACAGGATATCCACGTGAAGCCCTGCAGCTGTAGAAGGTTTTAATCTCTGTTTCTGAACATTTTCATTCATTTGCTGGTTGCTCCATTCGGGCTTGTCTGTGTCGTTTCCGGTGGGGTCAAGGTTTGTGGATCAAGGACTCCGTAGGACCTGCCGAAACTACGGGCTATATTCATGAATGCCCCCGGCAGTGGTACGTCCCTTTCCACAATAAGAAGTTTTCGTTTCTCGGCTTTTTCCAAAACAGCAGTGCTGTCCATGCCTTCGTGGTTGTCACAAAGAAATTGAATACGCAGGGCATCTGTCAGGGGTATCTTGAGGTGGTCGAGGTTTGCGGAGATCATCGGGAATGTTTTTTCGACGGCATCCTGGTTTGCCTGGCTGAAAATTTCAGTGACCGTTCCCGGATGCACGATACCAAAAAGTTCATTCACCACAGCACCAGTGAGCTTGTTTACATAGACCGGGTCCCTGTGTTTTAAGAGCAGCAACGATTTCAGTTCCCGGTACAGAACCATCTTGATTACATCGATTCCCTCCCTCAGGGTGGGAACCAACTGGGGTTCAAATGTCATGGCCGTGCTTCCTGTAATAAGCTGCCGTAAGGTATTTATTGATGGCGAAGTCAGGGTGACGGACGCATCCTACTGCACCATGCTTCTGCGGCAGAATTCCACGACCGCTTTTTTCATTCCCCTGCGTGACTCAAGTTTTAGTGTGCGCTGACGGATGATACCACTGATGAAAGCAAGCAGCAGCGTCACCGTATCGGAAACCGGCATTTCTTTGAATTCACCACTTGCGATACCGTCTTTGATGCATTTTCTCAAAAAGCTTGTGAGCCACTTGCGTTGTTTATCGAGCTTTTGTGTGCAGACATGCTTGGCGTCCTTGAGTTTGGCCGGGCATGCACTGACAACCAAATATATTTCATCCGGCCGTTCCTTGATAAAATCAAAGTGAAGGGTGAAAAGGTTTTCGATTTTTTCAAATTGGGTCGCTGTTTTCTGACTCAGCGATTCCAGCCGGGTAAAGTAAGCCTCGAATCCATTGCGGATGATATGGGTGAAAAGATCGTCTTTCCCCTCAAAATGGTAATAAATCAAGGGTTCGGTAACCTTGGCTTCCCTTGCGATCTGCAATGTTGTTGTACCGTCAAAACCCTGGGTGGCAAAAAGCCGTGTTGCTGTTTCAATGATGTCATATTTTTTCATAAAGACTCCCTGTAAATCCTTTAGTAACCGGTTTTCATACCTATGTTGCAATCGGCATGACATGCAGACTTTGGCACATCGCTGCATGTCCCCCGTCATAAAAAAATTTCTACTAAGGGACGGGCAGTTTTATTATTTGCTAACAATAGGGTTCATCGGATCTATATGTCAAGGTAGAAGTTTGTATGCGTATGGCTAAAAGAGACAACAAAAAGGTGCGACTGAAAACAGTCTGTATAAATCAGGAAGCAGTCATCAATCTTCAGGTTTCCATTTCCAATTTTCATAGTAATCCCAACTCACCATGGAATTGAGCTGTCTCAGCTCGGTATCTTTTTCATGGATGACGCATTTCATGACGTCTCCTCCCGAGACCAGGCCGATAATGTTGCCCTTTTCTTCGATCAGCAGGTGCCTGACCCTGAGCCCCAGAAACTTATCCATGAGATTGAAGACCGTATCGGTGTGGGGCGCTGAAAGCAGTTGGGTGGTCATGTAGTCCTCTATCAAGGCGCTTTTAAGGTCAACCCCCTCTTGAATGACATTTTGCATAAGATCTCTTTCTGTCCATATACCGATGATATTATCATTTTTGGTAACAAGGATGGCACCAACTTTTTTCCGATTCATTCTTTCAAGGGTGGAAAAGAGGGTTGTTCCCACGGGAACCGATACGATGTCACGTCCCTTGTCCGCCACCATTTTTTTGGCTGTTTCCATATTTAACTCCTTTTTATTTCTTTTCGACGCGTAAAAACTGTTTTTCAAGCATGATTTTAAGTATGGTCCGGTCGGTTTCGATCATACCCTGGGTGCTCAAGCGACCGATATTCTGCATTGTTTTTTCTGCTGAAGCGGCGACAATGCCATCCGTGGATTTCACCTGCACGCCTTGAAGGGCAAAGAGCGCCGATTGAACAGCGGTTCCTGCAGCGGTTGCCAGTTTCAGGGAACAGCCTGCCTTGGCACCGTCACAAATAACGCCTGCCAGGTCTTCGGTGATGTTTGTTATGGCGCCGGCCATGTGGCCAAGGGTCCCACCCAGAAGATGGGTAATTCCTGCCGTAGCGCCGGCACCCGCAGCCACAGAACAGCCGCAGACAGCAGACAACCGGCCTGTATGCGCCTTGACATAGGCGGTGATGATATGACTGATGCCAATGGCTTCAAGGACGACCTGCCTGTCGCATTCAATGTAATCCTTGACAGCCCATATGGGCAAAATGGCGGTAAGTCCATGATTGCCACTTCCAGCCGAACTCATGGCCGGTAGGGAGACGCCCGCCATACGTGCGTCGGAAGCTGCGGCCGTTAAAATTCTGGATGCGACGATCATGTCTTTCCGAATCAGGCCTTGCCTGACAAGTCTTTCCAGGGTTTTACCGATGCCCAGACCGGATCCATGCTTCAGGCCATATTCAGCCAGACGCATGTTATACTGGACGCCCTCCTCTAAAAATTTGAAATCATCCTCATCCAGATCGTCCAGGAGTTCAACCAGGTCAGCCAGACTGAGTTGTTTGAGCCAGGCCTCAACACGCAGGAGTTTCGACTTTTGATCACCATTCTTGCCGGTGGCCAGGAGCACGTTGTCTGTAACGGGCTGTCCGTTCACCTTTAAAGAGATAATATTGTCATGCAGGTTTTCTATAATGGCTTCCGCTGTTGCAGAATCGCTCTTGACAACGGTCTTTACATAGATTCCCTGCTTGTCTTCCAGGAGGTTGACGGATACTTTTTTATGATCCAGGAGTTGCCTGGCATTATGAACAACTGTTTTGTCAATGGTTGCAAGGACTTCCAGACGACGGGCCGGATCACCACCCAGGGCACCCAAGGCACCGGCCAGGTCCAGACCATTTAGTCCCTTGGTTCCAGGAATAACCACGGCGATACCGTTTTTATAGATATTGGGATCCACCCAGATTTCCAGGGATGTAATTGGCTCATCCGGTATAAGGGATGCTGCGGCGGCAGCGGCCAGGGCGATGGCAGCCGGCTCGGTACATCCCAACGCAGGGGCCACCTCTGCCCTTAAAACATCCTTGACGCTGAAACCTTTCTCTTTGTTCATGGGGCGTTCGTCTCCTTGTTTCATTTTCAAACCTGTTGGATATTGTCGTTTATATGATTTTATATTCTATAGCCGAAAAGAGCATATTGCAAGAGGAGCTGAGGAAAGGATCAGGAGCGCGTTACAGTGGTCTCCGGATGTGGGCCCATTGCATTGGCAAGACAGGCACGTTGGAGCCCTCCTTTTTCGATGTGATCACCTTGAGTGCGAAAAACGCTCCATGTTGTTGCATCGCTATATATTGTATGCTATATGTTGCGGCATGAACGTTCCAAACAGTTTTTCCAGGTCTGGGAAGAAAAGAAAAGTTTTTGTCCTCGATACCAATGTCATCCTACATGACAGTACCTGTCTTTACCATTTTGATGAGCATGATGTGGTGGTTCCCATCGTGGTCATCGAAGAACTGGACAGGTTTAAAAAAGGTAAAGATACCCTCAATTGTAATGCCAGGGAATTTCTTCGTTCCCTGGATACCCTGACAGGTGACAGTATTTTTAACGGTGGTATTCCCATCGGGACCGGCAAAGGAAACATATCGGTTAGACTCGGCTTACCCTTTCATGAAAAGATCACCACTAATTTTTCAAAACACAAGGTAGATCACCACATTCTGAATGCTGCCTATCATGTGGCCCTGGACACGTCTTTTCAGCATGTCGTATTGGTCACAAAAGATATCAATCTTCGTATGAAAGCCAAGTCTGTTGGGCTTTTGTCCGAGGACTACACCACCGATCATGTCAAAAATATTTCCGAGCTCTACAAAGGGAAACGTGTTGTGGAAAGCATTCCCGAGCAGATTATCGATCTTATGTACACAACACCTTATACCATGGGAGCTGGTGATCTGACTTTTGAAGGGGCATTGCTGGCCAATGAATTTCTAATTATGCGAAACGGCAGCAAATCAGCCTTGGGTGTTTATGATGCCAGTTCGGATCAGATCAAACGGATCGAGAACAAGACCTGCTATGGTATTCGTCCCCGAAATGCCGAACAGGCATTTGCCTTGAATGCACTCCTGGATAGAGATATTCCGCTGGTAACGCTTTCAGGGAAGGCTGGCACAGGAAAGACCTTGCTGGCTCTGGCCGCTGCCCTTGAGGCCAAGCGCTATTATCGCCAGATTTTCCTTGCACGACCCATCATACCATTAAGCAACAAGGACATTGGATATCTGCCCGGTGATATCAATTCGAAACTCGATCCATACATGCAGCCCTTGTACGACAACCTAACGGTCATACACAATCAGTTTTCCGGTAAAAACGGCCGCAGTCGTTGCATCGAGGACCTGCTGGCCGAGGAAAAAATCATTGTAACACCCTTATCGTATATCCGTGGCAGAAGTATCGTGAAGGTGTTCTTTATTGTTGACGAAGCCCAGAATCTGACACCCCATGAAGTCAAAACCATTATTACGCGCGCCGGGGAAGGTACCAAGCTTATTTTTACCGGGGATATCCACCAGATCGACCACCCTTATCTGGACAGCCAGTCCAACGGTCTCAGCTATCTCATCGAAAAGATGAAGGGGCAGAAACTGTATGCACACATCAACCTGGAAAAAGGCGAGAGATCCGAGCTTTCGGATCTGGCCATACAGCTTCTATAGCGGTAAGCAATAAGCTGTAATCCGCTTATAGCTTACCGCTTACCGCTTGACCTATTCTACAGCCTAACAGCCTAATAGTCTAACAGTCTTGGTAACAGTATATCAGTCTACTCATCTCCAACCCTCCTGACATGACAAATTCCATTTCTCGTTACCTTTTCTTGACATTTTAGGGAAAGATACGCTAAGGAGTAGGACCCTTTTACCTGATTAAATACGAAAAGAAAACGATATTGCCGATGCAAGGAGAAAGCCATGGAAGCAAGAGTTTTGCTTGTGGATGATGAAGAAGCTTTTCTGGAGTCAATGTCTGAAAGAATGCGCTTACGGGGAATGGATGTTACCACAGCCTCGTCCGCCAAAGAGGCCCTGGCGGTTATCGAAAGCGATGTTTTTGACGCCGTTATTTTAGATATTCAGCTGCCGGAAATGGATGGCATGGCTGTCTTGAAAAACATAAAAGCCAAGCATCCCGAGGCACAGATCATCCTGCTCACCGGACATGCATCTCTGGAAAAGGGTGTCGAGGCCATGAAGATCGGTGCGACTGATTATCTTGAGAAACCGGCCGACATGGAAGCGCTGTACAAAAAAATAAAAGAGGCCAAAACCGAAAAAATGCTGATTGTGCAGAAGCAGCAGTTGGACAGCGTGTTGGATACCATTAAAAAATACGGTATTTAACGTTGCCCGTCACGACGTCTTAACCGGCAGACAATGGTCCTGCATGATGTTCGTAGAATCATGTTTAAAACCCGGACAGGATCATCATGAGGATGATCGTAAAAAAGGCTAGGTGTGAGGAGATAACATGAAAGATTTAAAGGTCGTGGACTTGATGGTGCCACTTTCGGAATATGCAACGGTGCCTGAGGATGCTACACTTTATGAGGCGGTTTTGGAATTGGAAAAGGCCCAGGAGGAATTTGATCATACCCGTTACCGGCACAGGGCCATCCTTGTATTGGATAGTGACGGCAAGGTCATTGGTAAATTGAGCCAGTTGGATGCCCTCAAGGCCCTTGAACCTAAATATGGTGACATGTTGGATCGTCGGCAATCTCATCATTTGGGGTTCAGTAAAAAATTTCTGAGATCCATGTTGAAAGAGCATAGTCTGTTAAGCAGTTCTCTGGAAGACATCTGTCGCAAAGCCGGCGACCAAAATATCAAAAAACATATGCGCACACCGTCTGAAGGGGAATTCATTGGAGAAAATGCAACTCTGGACGAGGCCATTCACCAGCTTGTCCTGGGAAACCATCAGTCTTTGCTGGTGACCCGCCAGGAGGCTATTGCCGGGATACTGAGACTGACGGATGTGTTTGCCGCAGTATTCCACAAGATGCGAGAGTGTTTTTGAAATAGATTAATCTGTTGGATTCTGAATGAGGGGAAGGTATCCGACGACTGACGACAGGTGTCTAATTAACATTAGGGTGCGTTCAGACCAGGTTAGAATATATTAAGGAGGAAGGGCTTGATGAACGATTCAACGGCCGATCATCTGCAGGGAAAGAACGTTGACTGGAAAAAAATGATATTTCTTTTTTTGGGCTTGGGGCTTTTTTTGGTGGTGTATTACTCGCCCGCCTGGCCGGATGCCATAGATCCCATGGACAAACATTTTGCATTGAGCCGGGAGGGCAAAGGTGCCATCGCCGTGTTTTTACTGGCTGCGACCTGGTGGGTTTTCGAGGTCGTTCCCATCGGGGTCACCAGTCTTGCCATCGGGGTATTGCAGGCCATGTTCCTGATCCGTCCGGCCAGGGATGCCTTTACGGATTTCATGGTGCCTTCGGTCATGTTTATTTTTGCATCCATTATGATTGGGCTGGTGTTTACCAAGACAGGGTTGACGCGGCGCCTGGCCTATAAAATGCTGATAATTGTGGGGGAAAAGACCAGCATGATTTACCTGGGGTGTTTCGTGGTTACCGCGGCACTTGCTCACATTATGGCGCACACGGCAGTGGCAGCAACCATTTATCCGCTGCTGGTCTCGATTTATGCGCTCTATGGCGAGGGCGACAAAAAAACCAGATTCGGTAAGGGCCTTTTTATTGGTATGGCTTATGTGGCAGGTGCCGGGAGTATCGTCACCCTGCTGGGTGCTGCCCGAGGTGCCGTTGCCCTGGGGTTTTACAAGGACATCATGAATGTGGACATCACCTTTTTTCAGTTGACCTGGTACATGTTTCCCATCGGCTGGCTCATGACCTTTATCTTGTGGGGATTTTTCATGGTCTTTTTTAAGCCGGAAAAAGCCACCATACCCGGTTTGAGGGATAAGGCCAGGAAACTTAACGATGAACTGGGCCCTTTGACGCGCAATGAAATCACTGCTGCGGTAATCGTAGGGACCTGTATTTTGGTGATGGCCGCCAAGCAGTTTCTGCCCGCATTAGCACCCATTGACAAAACTGCCATTATTTTGGTTTCCACGATTATGTTTTTTATCACCGGCATCATGGATCTGGACGATCTGGAATCCATTCCCTGGAACATTATTTTACTTTTTGCCGGCGCCATGAGTATCGGCAACTGTCTGTGGCAGACCGGTGCTGCCAACTGGATGGCAGTTAACTGGCTGGCCATGTTTCAGGAAGCCAACTGGTTTGTATTTGTCATGAGCATCGCCTTTTTTGTTATGATTATGACGAACGTCATCATGAATGTTGCCGCCATAGCTATTTCTCTGCCGGTGGCGCTGGTCATAGCACCCTATCTTGGCGTTTCCGGTGAGGTGATTCTGTTTGCGGCACTGGTCACGGCGGGTATGCCATTCCTGTTGCTGGTGGGGGCTGCACCCAATGCCATTGCCTATGATTCCAAGCAGTTTACCACCGCAGAATTTTTTCTTTACGGTATACCGGCCAGTGTCATTCTGATGGTGGTTACCGGGTTTGCCGTATTTGTACTCTGGCCCTTGATGGGTATGCCGGTGACACTACCGCCAGCAGGTTCGTGAAATGAGTTTTTGTCTTTTGTTCTGGAACGACATCGTCGCCTTCGATAAAATCGGGTTATGATGGCTTGCGACCTTTCTTTTTCATAAGGTTTTCGTAGAGTTTTGTCAGCTTGATAAATGTTTTCTGGCTGCCGCCCTGATCCGGATGAAATTTGAGAGCCTGCCTGCGATACAGCTTTGTAAACGTGTCGCTGTCCATTTGGCGCAGATTTTCCCATGTGGTTCCAAACAATCGACTGGCTTCCGCCATGTTCAATCGGACTTTTTTCGGTGGCCGATAGATACGATGACGATTTATGAATTCATGCAGGTATCGCGGAATAGGCGCGGCCTGCTGGATGGCATGATCGAAATAGAAAATGACGTATCGACGGAGATATCCCTGCAGCTTATCGGTTCCGGGCATGCCGGCCCAGAAAGTGTCGTCCTTGTTCAGCGCACAGACAGATTCGATGAACAGGGTGTCCACTTTCTCCTGCTGGGTACCACTGCCGGTCTGATCCGGCTGGACATATAGCAGGCGTCGCTCAAGACCAAAGATGACAGAGAGGTACCGGATCAGTTCACGCGGTCGGATAATGCGTTCTTCCCACATAAAATACTGTTCGATTTCATCGCGGGATTTGGCCCTGAGCGCCCGGAAGAATTTGTCCGGTATCTGGTGAATCCGCTGCTGATCCATGGATCCGAATCTTAGAAAATGGACTCGCCGCTTGTCAAACAGATGATATTCCTGAACACCCCTATCCGACCCGGATAGGGGTGTTTTTGTTTTTTTCTCAAAGCCCTGGATAACCCGTTGGATTTCCGGATCCAGAAAGTCCCAGAATATTTGATCGAGTTCTTCCTGGGTTGGATTTACACCACGTTCTTGGAGGGTTTCTTCCACCACCTCGTCGAAGTAATAACCTTTCCCCCCCGGATAGACGATGTATTTGGCAGGGTCCGTGCCCAGATCAAAGAGTTCGCGGCTTTTCAGACAATCACCATCCAGGAACGTTTCTCTGATGTCGTAGTGGGTCTGGTTTCCGATATTTGTTCTGGCCAGGTACATGCTCGGTAGACTTTCTCAATTTAATTGATGGTTGATTATGCCACGTAAGGGAAAGAGAAGGCAAGCCCTGACTATATCATAGCGAACCTTCGTGTTCCGGAGGGGTGAAATTATTATAATTGTAAGTAGAACCAAAATGTTGTACAAGCTATTGTCAGGTTAGTGATGCAGGGCGAATCATTGATGACATCATTGAAATTTATCATCGCTGCTTGCGCAGACACACCCAACAGATCATCACCTTCTGTAACAAGACCGGAGTTTTTCAGGAGATTACCATGCCCGTGAAATCGATTGAAGAAATTTTGAACGATGACGTCAAGCTGCCCTCTTTACCGTCAATTGCACTGCGTATCATCGAAGCCGTCAAGACAGACGAGGCTTCTCTGTCTGAAATGGCCAGAATTGTTTCTTCGGATCCGGCCCTGGCAGCCAGGATTTTAAAGATATCGAACTCCTCTTTCTATTCCCTGCCACAGAAAGTCGACAGCATCCAGAAAGCCCTGACAATTCTGGGCACGGAAGCCTTGAAAAACATCGCCCTTTCCTTTGTCATCGTCAAATGGATGCAGTCCGATAACGGGGAAGGCTTCGATTACGAGGTGTTTTGGAAAAGAGCGGTGACATCGGCCGTTGCAGCGGATCTTATTTCCAGCACCATCAAGCAAAAAAGCGATGACATTTTTATCACGGCGCTTCTCCAGGACATCGGGATTGTCATCCTCTATCTTTGCATGCCCGATGAATATCTGAGGGTGTTTGACGAAAAAAGGGTTACCGACGTGTCGGTCGTGGAGGCCGAGAAAAAAATATTCGGCTTTGCCCACCCGGAAGTCAGCACACGCATGCTGGAAAAATGGGGTTTGCCGGAAACCATCTTCATGCCGATTCAATATCACCATAAGTCCAAAAACATTCCCGAAAACGTCGAGACCAAAGCCCGCATATTGTGGCTGGCCGACCGGATGTCCTCGGTTTATCATGGGGCCCGATGCGCCGAAAAGATGAAGGACATCAACCGGACGCTGGGACGCATCTATGGGTTCAGCGAAGAAGACATCAACCAACTCATCGATGAAGTCGCGGGCAAGAGTGTCGAGATCCTGTCCTACTTTGAGATCGACGCCGGGAACATGAAGCCGTATTCGCAACTGCTCCTGGAAGCCAATGAAGAGCTCGGCAAACTGAACGTTTCCTACGAGCAGTTGATACTGGAATTGAAACGATCCAAGGAAACAGCCGAAAGCCTGGCCACGGAACTGCAGACGGCCAATGAAAAGCTTCGTGATCTGGCCACCAAGGATGGTTTAACCGGTCTTTTCAATCATCGCTATTTTCAGGAAGCCCTGGACAGAGAAATCAGTCGTACCGTTCGGTACCAGAAACCCCTGACCTTGATATTGCTCGACATCGATCATTTTAAAACGGTCAATGACAGCTATGGTCATCCTTCGGGGGATGCGGTGCTAAGGGTGATCAGTGCCATCATGCAGAAAACTGTCCGTGAGTCTGACCTGGTGGCGCGTTACGGGGGGGAGGAATTTGCCGCTATTTTACCGGAGACCGACCTGAAGGGCGGGGCTATTCTGGCAGAGAGAGTCAGACGGGCTGTGGAAGCGGCGGATATACCCACCCATGAGCAGGTCATCAAGGTTACCATCAGCTTGGGTGTTACCACCTATAACCTTGCTTCGGGTAGTGATGGCAAAGCAGCCCTGATTGCTGCCGCAGACAAAGGTTTGTATCACTCCAAGGAGAGCGGCCGGAACAAACTCAGTATCGTCAATATGGCGAGTTAGCTGTAAGCTATAAGCGATGAGCAATAAGCCGTAAGCGATAAGCTGCTAACTGCTTAGAGCTAAGCGTCTACCTACCTCGATAGTACTTCCTAAAATAATTTCACACATATTTGATCCGTTTGACATGACAATAGGAATCCGGTCGCTTGCTGCGGGGCAATTCATTGATGGTGAGTTATGTCTTATGGCTAGTTTGGCTATGGGCGGGAAACTGCTAAAAGCTTACAGCTTATCGCTTATTGCTCAGTGTACAGTAATATCATCCCTGAGCATCCAGCCTTCTTCAGGGATGACAATGGTCTTGGACTGGATGGTGTTCCAGAAGAACAACACCAGCTCCCGGGTGTGTTCCACCCAGTAGCTTTTACAGGCTAGCGGGGTCCCCTGTGCCATTTGTAACTCTTGGGGGCTGTCATTTTCAGCTGGGGTATCTGTCATGTGAAGGGTGGCGGACTCGATATTTTCCCAGGCATATGCCGATACTTCCACATCCTCCAGAGAAATATCGTTCAGACTGTTTTTGTCTACCTGTATCCAGTCACTGATCTGCTGTCTGGTATCCATGATCATATCCATTGGTGTGAACCTCATCACGCTGCCTGGGGATGCGAACGCAGCCCTGCCGCAATGTTTTCGTTGATCTGTATCATCATGGTCAGTTTTTCGGGTTCCGGAAAGGCCATGGTTTCGAAGATGCGTTTGTCCATAAAGGCGATGAGCCGCAGCAGATTCTGTCGTACGTTCAGGGGCAGGGGGTTGTCTTCGCGTTCCAGTTCCACCTGGAAGACAGACCAGATCTTCTGGTTGTAGCGCAGAGCCGCATCCAGCTGATCATGACTGTTTTCAGATTCCCAGTTCTGCTGGCACTGCTTCAGTTTGAGTGCGGCATCCATCAGCACCCGGGCCTCGGTTTCACGGCCGTTCATGCTGGCGTTGTCAATGGCCTGATAGGCCTGCAAAGGACTTTTATACACGATTCATAACCTCCTCTTCATAGGCCACCAGCTTTTTTGCCAGCTTGAGGGCCTGATAATGGTGACCCGCCAGGATCTTTGCGCTGATCCGATCCACCAGGGCCACGCTGCTGGGGGCGGCCTTCACCAGGGGTTGCACGAGCTTCCAGTAGGCGGCATGGTGTTCCACAGGGTCTGTTTTGTCGATATACATGAGCTGGATAACATAGTAGATCCGGCGGCAGACCGTGTGAGCGTCTTTTTCTGCCAGAATGTCTTTCTGCCGCAGCAGGGGCACCCTGTTTTCTATCGTGAACGCGGTCTTGGCATCCCCATTTCGAATCACCGCGCCGTCGATGACCATACGTTCCCCGGGTTTCAGGATAATCTTGAGCGGCATGGATCAGACCTGCAGAACTTTCAGCTGCGTCTGGGAGACGGTCATCTGCCAGTCGGACTGGTCTGAAAATGTCCGGCCCAGGGTGATACTAAGGGAGGCCATCTGAATGGCGATTTCTGTGTCATCGCCGCCTTGATAATATTTTCCGGATTCAACCCGTTCGCCGTGCTGCTCAGAAACGAAAGCCAGGAGTGTTTCCAGCTCTTGTTCAAGTTTCTGGAAGGCAACATCCGATGTGGCCGCCGGGATATCCGGCAGACGTTCCCGGATGGTCTGCAGCAGTTTTTCATAGCGCTCCATCAGGGTACCCAATGACCCCGGCTGGGACACGTCAGAACCCTGTACGGTCTCTTTTTTGGGCGGAAGGGTCAGACGCTCGATCTGTTTCCGAATACCCTGGAAACTGTTCAACAAGCGCTCCCGTTCCTCACTGCCCCGGGGAAAAGGGGGAAAGTTCTTTCGAAAGGTCCGGATGTCGGTGATCATGCGTTGGATGGGCTGGGCCATGTTTTGTACCTGGGTATCCATGGTCCGGACCTGCCTGGCCGTTGCATTGGCAGGCGCTTTCATTTGTTCGGTTTTTCCCCAACCACTATTGACATGACTCACCCGGGCAGAGTCCGATCCAGTTCGAGATCTTTCAGTATTCCGCGTAACGGTGGTACTGCTTTGAAGCGCTGTCGAAGGGGTACTGAGGTGCGATTGGCTGTCATTGACAATCGACGCAATCATGTGGAATCACCTCCTGAAAAGAACCTGTCCGGAAGGGGGCATGAGCCCCCTTCCGGAGAACGTGGTTCCTGGTTCAAGTGTTAAAAGAGTCTCAAGATAGCCTGGGCTGCATCAGAAGCCATCCCCAAAGTTGAAGTTGCCAGGGCCTGACGGGTCTGCAGCATGAGCATATTGGCGCTTTCTTCGTTCATGTCGGCCAGGGTCAAATTGTCAGCACCGGTGTTCAGGGTGTTGATCATGTTCTGGGTGAAATCAAGACGAGATGTTACAATAGAAAGATTGCTGGAAAGAGCCGAAGATTGGCTGCGTAGTGCATCCAGCGCCGAATTTAATGCTGTAATAGCTGCGTCCTGTCCGCCTGTACCTGAGGGATCAGTTAGGTCCAGTCCTTGTGCAAGACCGAGTACAGCACCATCGTGCGCTCCATCAAAACCGACGATATCTAAAAAACTTGATGCGTCTTCATTGAATGAAACTTTCAATGTACTGCTGTCCAGGAAATTTACGCCTTTGTATGAAGCATCTGCCACCATAAAATCAATTTGGTCCATGAGGCCGTCATACTGATCGGTCAGTGTTGTAACTGTGGCCGTATCAGGTGTTGAACGTGATGCTGTGATAACGGCTTTTGCCTGCTCGATGAGACCCATGATGCCTTCGATACCAGAATCGGCGGCCTTGAGGGTCTGAATAGCTTCGTTCATAGAGTCTTTGAGTAGTGCCAGATCGCCAGCGCGCTGCCGATGGGCTTGGGCAGCAAAAAAGTTGATGGGATCGTCCAGGGCGCTGTTGACCTTGAGGCCTGTTGCCAGGCGGGTCTGGGTGTTCTGCATTGATGATTCGGTTTTCTGAAGGCTGAAAAGATTGTCCCGGATGCCTGCGGTTAAGTAAATGTTGGTAACTGCCATGGTGTTTCTCCTTTTCTGGGTTGTTGTTCAGAACAATTCTTGTCCTGAAGTGGTTGTATGATAATTCTTTTTTAGATGCCGGTGGCTGAATGTTGCATATTTCGTTTTGCTGGTTGGCGCGTATTTCCCTCCTTTCTTGATTCAGCGCATTATGGATTCGGCATGCTTGTGAATTTATTATCGGGATATATGGGAAAAACTTAAGTTTTTTTTAGACTTGTGAATGATTTTACGATCAAAAAGGACAGGGCGTACACATCTGTGACATGGAAAACCATTGGTCCGTGTCATGTTATATCTTTGTCAGGGTGATATAGAATCACAATATATAGTATAAGGATCATCAATTATAGCTATATATTGTATTCTTTATGCATAATTACACAGTTGTCTGCTTTAATTTTCCTCAAATATATATAAAAGCACACTATATGGTAAAAAATATATAGATTTTGACTATATATTGTGCTACTTATGCATAATTAAATAGCTTTTTCAAGGGGTGATAGGCATCAATCTCTTTTGATTACAAAGGGTTGTAAAATAAAGCACGCATTACGTTAAATCGGTCTGAGACGGGAAAAATTTCAGAGGATAATGGACTCTTTCGGAGAAGCAGAACACGATATTGCCTGCCATGATGGTAGTTTCCGGTTCCCGGGTATCGTGGGTCAAAGTGATGCCATGCGCAGGGCCTTTGATCTGGTGGAAAAAGTTGCCGACAGTGACAGCAATATCGTCGTAACCGGGGAGACCGGTACCGGCAAAGGTCTGCTGGCCCGGGCGATCCATCAGTATTCCCACCGCTGTGACAAACCCTTTGTTCAGATCAACTGCAGTGCCATTCCTGAAAATCTGGTGGAAAGCGAGTTCTTCGGACATGTCCGGGGAGCCTTTACCGGTGCTACCACGGCCAAACCCGGCAGATTCGAGATCGCCGACGGCGGGACCATCTGTCTGGATGAAATCGGGGACATGAACCTGGATATGCAGGTCAAGATCCTGCGGGTCCTGGAGGAAAGGGAATTCGAACCTGTGGGGGGCATCAAGACCGTCCGTATCGATGTCAGGGTGGTTGCCGTAACCCAGCACGATCTGGAAAAGGCGGCGAACCAGGGCCGTTTCCGGGAGGACCTCTTCTTTCGTCTGTGCGTCATACCCATTACCTTGCCGGCCCTGCGGGACCGTCGATCCGATATTCCCCTGCTGGTGTCCCATTTTTTACGGCACTTTAATGCGGCCAAGAAAAAATCCCTGGAAGGGTTTTCAAAAGAAGCGCTTTCCATGCTGTGCCATTACCCCTGGCCCGGCAATGTCCGGGAACTCAAGAATCTTGTGGAACGACTCGTGGTATTGAAACGTGAAGGGGTGATCACGGCCCGGGATCTGCCTGAAAAAATGCGGGGTGCAGCGGAGTCCCGGTTTTTGCCTACGAAACCAGACTTGCCGGCTGATGGCATCTGTCTGAATTCCGCTTTGAACGAATTTGAAAGAACCCTTATTTACCAGTCTTTGGAGAAGACCAACGGTGTCAAGAAGAAGGCGGCTGAATTACTCAATATCAAGAGAACCACCCTGGTGGAAAAAATTAAACGATATCATTCCGATACACCCATTTTAGAGGAGTCGGCCGGCTGACGGTTAGCGGAGGAGATCCAGTGCAAATGGTTTGCAATCGTTTTGAGGGAATGTCGCCGTGTCAGGAATCAGGAGCCCCACGTATGCGGGACAAGATCATAAAGTCGGCAGATTCCCATGCGCGGCCAGACGTGAGATCGCATGATTTTCCGGACTTCACTGCGGGTCATGACGCCCCAGGAGAATTGTTTTTTAAGAAAAACCATGAATTCAAGCCGGAGATTTTTTCCACAGACCCGGTTGCCGCAGCATATCCAAAAGAGCCTTCAGTGTTGTCTGCATCCCCTGCCGGGATCCAGGACAAAGCCTCTTCAATAGAAGACAAGAACGCATCTATCCGGCATTTGTTGCGTCAGGTGCAGCAGGCCATCGTGGCCATGGAGACGGTTGCCGGAGACGTGGACCGTCAGATGGAAAGAACCGTCGGTCTGCTGGCCCTGGGTCTGGCCGAAATCATGGTCAATCACGCGGCCGAAACAAACCCGGATGTGGTTCTGGGCAGCCTGTCAAGAGCACTTCAAAAAGGGCAGAGTCAGGCTATCCGCAAGATCCGGCTAA
The DNA here is from genome assembly GCA_963842925.1 of uncultured delta proteobacterium. GTDB lineage: Bacteria > Desulfobacterota > Desulfobacteria > Desulfobacterales > B30-G6 > B30-G6. Next base: position 74,189 of record CAWJIL010000002.1, on the reverse strand, counting down.
ACCCCGCTGATATGGAGCAGACGGCCGCGTCCAAAGAGAAACTGTCCGGTCTGGTGGAACACATGGAAGACCTTCGCTTGGAGACGGATGCTGCACTTTCACGGGGTGGATGCGTGGTCGAAACCGATTATGGCACCATCGATGCGACACCGGAAAATCAATTTCGGGTGCTGATGGACACTTTCAAGTCTGTTATTGGATCTGCCTTGTCTGGTTGATCACCTCCCCATAAAGCTTGCCCCCTGCGACCGGGTGTCAAATAAGTGACGGTAATCTCATACCGGTATTGACGAAATCCCACCTGTGACAGACCGGTTCCTACAATCCAGCACACGTTTTCAAGTGCTTGGCAACTGTAGGGCTTGTCAGGACGTTCTTGCCAACATTCTTTAATTATATAATAAAAATAAATGGTTGCCTGTGATTCCCATGGGATTCGAACGGCAGACGTCTCAGATTCCTTGTCAGCAGAACATTTCAACAGGAGGTTCTAAAGAATGGCACAACTATTGCTATTGTCTCTCCTGATACATTTAAATTTGAATTACCCACTGCTTGCAGCGCGGGATGAATTCAAACCAGATTGAGATCCTTTTTAAAGTGAAAGTGCAGTGCATCAGCCCGCAGAGGCTGAAGTAATAATATCGTAATACCCTGCAGCTTGCTGCAGGGATAGATATTTTGGCCTTTCGCGAAGAAGCGACAACGTCGCGTCCGATAAAATCGTCCTACGATTTTATTGACGGTAAGAGGTATATGACAAAAGCGATAAAATCCTCAAACAGCAGCACCCATGTTTGTCCTGTTGACAACGATTTTTTGCCGGTTATGGGGCGGACAAAGGTGCGTGATGGCTCGGTTGTTGTTCTGAAAAACATTGCCTGTCGGAAACACGAACCAGAACGTTCCCGACGGAAAGACCGGCTGGCTGCAATGGGTGAAATGGCTGCTAAAATTGCGCATGAGATTCGAAACCCATTGGGCAGCATCGAGCTGTTTGCCACCAGTCTCCAAGCCTCCCTGGAAGGGCAAGCAGACCTGCAGGTGCTTGCAGAAAGGATCTCGTCCGGTGTCAAGAGTATTGATGCCATTATCTCCAATCTACTTCAATTTGTCAGACCCGACGAAGCCAAGCGATTTGAACGATTTGATATTTATGAAGCCCTGGACGACTCCCTGTTTTTCATGAAGCACCTCGCCGACAAGGAGAATGGCATCGATGTCAAGATTGAAGATGGTCCAAGACCCCTGTTTATAAAGGGTGATGTCGAACTCATTAAACAGGTCTGTCTGAATATCATCCTGAATGCGATCCAGAGCATGCCGGGTGGCGGTGTCCTTCGCATATCGACGGTTCAACGTGCCATGACGAATGTTGGAGGGTCGGCATTGGCTGAAATCCGGATTTCAGACAGCGGTGTCGGGATCGATCCCGACAATGTTTCAAAAATATTCGACCCCTTTTTCACAACCAAAGAAAGGGGAACCGGTCTGGGTCTTTCGATTGTGCACAGTATTGTCGAGATGCATGGCGGTATCCTCGATGTTTCGAGTACCCCCGGAGATGGAACCATGTTTTCCATTGGCTTGCCCTTGTGTACCGATGCATCAACAGCGCAGGAAACTGTATATGCACCGGTTATGGAAAAGGAGGTGTCGGCATAATGCCGTTTGATTCAGTTCTGGTGATTGATGATGAGCCTGATATGCAGCTGGCCTTGACGCATGCCCTTAAAAAGAACGGCTGTGATGTTCAGTGTGCCGGCAATGGCGTGGACGGTCTTAAAAAATTCAAAGAAAAGAAATTCGGGCTGGTCATTACGGATATGCGTATGCCGGAAATGTCGGGCATGCAGGTACTTCAAGGGGTCAAGGCAGTGTCTCCGAAGATTCCTGTCATCATGATGACCGCCTATGGATCCATCAACCGCGCTGTGGAGGCCATGAAGGCCGGTGCCTCAGATTATCTCCTCAAACCGTTTTCCCTGGAAACCCTGTCGGCCACTGTTCAGAAGGTATGTGATGCCAACGGGTATCCAGAGAGAATGACCTGCCGGAATTCTGAAATAGAAAACAATTTAAAAGACAAAACCATCATTACCCAGGACCCCTGTATGATGGATGTTCTGGATCTGGCCAGGCGTGTAGCAGACAGTGATGCCACCATTCTGATCCTTGGCGAAAACGGCACCGGCAAAGAATTGCTGGCGTCATTCATCCATCAGGAGAGTCGCCGTAAAACAGGTCCTTTGGTGGCGATTAACTGTGCGGCTTTGCAGGAGACGCTTGCGGAGAGCGAATTGTTTGGTTATGAGAGAGGTGCTTTTACCGGTGCTTTTACGCGCAAGGTGGGCCGTTTCGAACTTGCCGATCAAGGCACACTCCTGCTCGATGAGGTGAGCGAACTGACCCTCAATATGCAGGCCAAGATCCTGCGGGTGCTTCAAGAACGGGAAATCGACCGGGTGGGCGGACAACAGCCGCTGGCTATCGATGTGCGGATTATCGCCATCAGCAATCAGAATCTTGTCAAGGCTGTCCAGGAGAATCGTTTCAGAGAAGATCTGTTCTACCGCTTGAATGTGCTGCCCATGACCTTGCCCCCCTTGCGGGAAAGAAAAAAAGACATCCCCCTTCTGGTAAGGTTTTTTTTAAAAAAATACAGTCTGATCAACAACCGGCGGATGACAAAAACAGCACCGGCTGCCCTTGAATATCTGGTATCCCATCTGTGGCCGGGCAATGTTCGTGAACTGGAAAACGTGGTGGAAAGAGCCGTTCTTATCGGAAACGGTGATACCATGCTTCCGGAACATCTCAATTTTATCGACACCATGGAAAAATCCCAGGCAACGCGTCTCGCCTCCTCAGGCACAACCATAAAAGAGATGGAAACGGTGCTTATTATGGACACGCTCAAAGCCTGTCATAACAATCGTACCCGGACGGCCGAGCGTTTGGGGATCAGCCTCAGGACGCTCCGTAACCGGCTTCGGGAATATGGTATATCGCGACATCATGACCTGGACATGCCCCATCATAAATCCCATGTGGCAAAAACAGTCGTGTGAAAAACAACGTATAGGCAACTTTTGCCTACCCCCAGATGCCGAAAATGCCTTCAAAATCGATTCTTTCCGATTGTAAGTAATATTAACTTTATTATATCAACATGTTAATGCCATGCCAGGATCCATGCTCAACTCTGGTATGGCAATTGCAATTAAATGAGCCGGCATTAACCGTATCAGAAGGAGGACACATGGGTTCAGGTGGTATTTTCAATCAGACCATTACGTTTTTGGAGCGATCTCTTGATTTGCGCTCCGGCAAGCATAGCGCCATTGTTTCCAATGTGGCTAACATCGACACGCCGAACTACAAGGCTTTTGATGTCATGGTCGAAGACGAATTGAAAAAACTGGACCGGTCCCCAGGGATGGGTGATGGTGTTCGTATGGAAGCCACCCGGGCAGGCCACATAGAACCACAGAGAAACCCGATCCGTCTAACAACCGTTCGATCTGATAAGGGTAACGGTTCCCATGTGGAAAGGCGTGACGGCAATACAGTGGACCTGGATCGGGAGATGGCGGGTATGGCTGAGAACAGTCTCATGTACTCCCTTTCCGCCCAGATCGTCTCCAGGAAATTTCAATCACTCAGAAATGTAATCAAGGGAGGAAATCAATAGTTATGGGCTTATTTGATGCTTTGACAACAAGCGCTTCGGGTTTGTCGGCACAACGACTGCGCATGAATCTTATTTCAGCCAACCTGGCCAACGTTAATACCACCCGGACGGAATCCGGGGGGCCTTATGAACGGAAAGAACCTGTTTTTGCAGCCCAGCCGGAAGGCATGTCCTTCCGGGGTGTGCTGGACAATGAAATGTCTGGCGGCCTGACACCGGTCAAGGTTGTTGATGTGATACCCGACAACCGCCCCCCCATCCTCAAATATGACCCGGATCATCCGGATGCCGATGCCCAGGGTTATGTGGCCATGCCAAATATCCAGGTCGTGGAAGAAATGGTCAACATGATGTCCGCCAGTCGGAGCTACGAAGCCAATGTAACGGCCATAAAGACAATCAAGAGCATGGTTTTGAAAGCCATGGAAATAGGAAGATAATCATGACCGTCGTAAACCCTTCAGCCCATGTGGATGCCGCCTGGCCAATCCCTCAGAAACCGGCACAAGCGTCTGAAACACAAGGCAAAAATTTTACTGAAATCCTGAAGACATCCATCGGGGAGGTGAATCGTCTTCAGCATGAAACAGACGGTGCCATCCAAGCCCTCGTCTCCGGCAAGGAAAAAAATGTGCATGAGGTGATGGTGGCCATGGAAAAGGCATCCCTGTCACTCGAGTTGCTGGTACAGGTCAGAAATAAAGTCATAGCCGCCTATGACGAAATCAAACGGATGCAAATCTAAAGCAATTAAAGGAAACACATGGAAGCAACTTCTCCCAGCATCGGTGATCAATTAAAAGTCATTATTCGAAATTTAGATTCAGGAAAAATGATTGTCATCTTGTTTCTGGCAAGTGTGGCCATCGCAGGAGTGATCTTTATGGTGACCTGGGCGGGCAGGCCTGATTTTCAATATCTTTTCACAAACCTGCCCCAGGAAGATACGGCCAGCATTATTTCCCGGCTAAAAGAAAAAAACATTCCATTTCAGATCGATGGGAACGGGAGTGCCGTTCTGGTGCCCAAGGAAAACCTGTATGAAATTCGCCTGGAGATGGCTTCTCAGGGCTTACCCCAGGGCAGCCGCATCGGGTTTGAAATATTTGACAATGTCAAACTCGGGATGACCGATTTTGTCCAGAATGTCAATTATCAGAGGGCCTTGCAAGGAGAACTGAGTCGAACCATCAACGAGTTCGAGGAAGTTGCCAGCAGCAGGGTTCACATCGTCGCTGCTGAAAAATCCTTGTTCGTGGAAGAGGAAGAACCCTCGACGGCCTCGGTGGTGGTGAATTTGCGTCAGGGGAAAAAATTGACCGATAACCAGGTGCAGAGCATTGTTCATTTAGTAGCATCCAGTGTTTCACGTCTGGACACTGAAAATGTGACGGTGGTGGACAACACCGGCCGTATGCTGGCCGGAAACCACAATGCGTCTGCTGCCGGCAAGATCAGTTCTGAGCAGCTTCAATACCAGAGACAAATAGAAATGGACCTGGAAAATCGTGTCACAAGCATGCTGGAGACGGTTCTGGGGCGTGACAAGGCCACTGTACGGGTAGCTTGTCTCCTGGACTTTATGAAGGAGGAACAGACAGAGGAGACCTACCTGCCTGAAAATACGGTTATTCGGAGTGAGCAGCATATGAATGAGCAGACAGGCCGGAATGCCGATATCGCCAAGGGTATACCGGGTGTGGCCTCGAATATCAATCCAAGTGATGTCACTGAAGAAGTCAATACCGACGGAAACAGTCGCCAGGAATTTATGCGCCAGGACAAGACACTCAATTATGAAATCGGTAAGGTGATAAAACGGAAAATCATGCCGGTCGGAAATCTCCTGCGTCAATCGGTGGCAGTGGTGGTGGATGGCAGCTATCAGATGTCCAATGGCCAGAACCGCCTGGAAAAACCCAAATATACACCTCGCACAGCAGAGGAGATGGCCAAAATCGAGAAACTGGTCAAAAGCGCCATTAATTTTGATGCTGCACGGGGGGACGAAGTTGAAGTACAGAACATTCTCTTTGAAACAGACCCGTTGCTGGCTGTTGGCCAGGCGGCGCCAGTTCCTGAGGAGAGCTTGATGACCAGGATTTCAAAATTTGAGAAATTGGGGCGTTTTATGGCCCTGGCCCTGTTCTGTTTGCTGATCTTCATGTTTTTGGTACGACCGTTGATTCGCTGGGTAACGGCCTCTTCGCCCTGGGATAAAGAGATATACAGCCAGTTGCCAAAGACCATTGCAGAGATCGAACATGAATATGCCCGGGGCAGACCCGGAACATCGGGCGAGTTACCCCATGTGTCCCAGGCGGCTCGGCTGATGGCCAGCAACAACAAGAATTCCGCCAAGCTGCTGCAAGGCTGGATGGGAGAAACGTCTTAACAAGAGTTAAGCGATGCTTTTCATGTATTGAAACGCTCAGCTCAAGTGAGAAAAGTTCAACGCCATACACGGCACGTAACAGGATGTTCTGACCCATGGACCCAAGAAAACTAGCCGGACCCTTAAAAGTAGCGATGCTCATCAACTCCCTGGGTGAAAAAGAGTCCCAGGCGGTTCTGGGCACCCTCAGCCTATCCGAGCAGGAAAAGGTCAAGCGCTTGATGCCACAGGTTGATGCCATTCCAGTGGAAGTCGTGGAAAAAGTGGCGCAGGAATTTATCGAACAGGCCCGGGGGGGGGAGACAGAATCTGCTGCAAAACAGAACAGCCAGGGGTCCGGGAGCGGGACGCCTGCAGGCGTGTCCACCAAGAAATCTTCAGGGCGTCTGGGAATTGCCCAGTTTATGGATCCGGACCAGCTGCTTCAGCTCCTTCAGGATGAGCATCCGCAAACACTGGCCCTGATTCTATCTTATCTGGATTCTGATATGGCGAGTGCGGTTTTGGCAGATCTGCCGCCGGACCATCGTGTGGATGTTGCGGTCCGGATTGCCAAGCTCGGCAAGGTCAATCCTTGGATATTGGATGAAATCGAAGCATATCTGGTGAGTTCCGATAAACAACGAATACCGGCGGCTCCCCCGACCGTGGGCGGATTAAGCCAGTTGGCCGAAATTCTAAAAAGACTGGATGACGACATTGCCGATACCATCATGGAGCACATCGAAAGCAACGACGATGATCTGGCCAGCGGGATCAGTCAGATGCTTTTCGTGTTTGATGATTTGGTCATGGTGGATGACAGGGGCATGCAGCAGGTGCTGAGAAATGTGGAAACACAGGATCTGGCCTTGGCGCTGAAAGCCGCCGCCGATGAGACACAGGAAAAAATATTTAAAAACATGTCATCCCGCGCAAGTGCGATGCTGACGGAAGAAATTGAGTCCATGGGACCGGTGCGTATGGCGGATGTCACCCAGGCACAGCAAAAAATCACCCAGGTTGTTCAGGAAATGGAGAAGAAAGGGGAGCTGATCATCCAGGGCATAGGGGGAGAGGAATTCATTGGATAAAATCATCAAATCCGGTTCCGACACTTTCGGGAGCCATCCTCGGTCACACACTTTTTTACCTGTTGACGAAACGATTTCAAGACCAAGAGATGCCTTGGCGGATACAAGCCGAGAGGACTTTAAAAGAGGACTTCTTCGAAAAGAAAACAGATGTCCGACACTCTCAGGAATGGATGCCATGCTCTCGAACAGGCCCTCGGACGGTGAGCAGGATACGGATATTTCTGAGGGTCTGGAATCAGACCACCCGGACATTTTGGAAGAGCCGTCGGCCGTGGCCTGTATCCTGGAGCGGTTCAGTGAAGCAATCAAAAATCTGGAAGAAGAAAGAGATGCCATTTATGAACGTGCTGCCGAAGAGACTGTGAAGCTGGCTCTGGCCATATCGGAAAAAGTTATCCATCATGAGCTGCGTGTCAACCCGGATATGATTTTGAACATTGTACGCAAGGCCATGCAGAAGATTAAGGACAGCCAGCCCATCTGTATCAGGGTCAACCCGCATGATCTCGAAGCACTGAAGCAGGCAGATCCGGACATGTCATATCTGGATACAGGCTCCGAGGGCTTTGCATTTCAGCCGGACGCCACCATGGGGCGCGGCGATTGTCTTGTGGAAACCCGGCAGGAGAATATCGACGCCGGCATCCGTAGTCAGCTGGTGCTTATCAAAGAGGCCTTTGCTTGCCTGGGTCCTCTGCCGCAAAACGATTCAACCGCGTCACAGCTGACAAGGAGATAGGTGGTACCGGAGGGTTCGAGGGGAAGCAAACAGTTTTAAGTTTTAGGTATTAGGTTTTAGGTCCAGTTGTGAGCTGGAAGCAGCATAAAGGCATCCCGGCCTCCTGGCGTCCCAGCGGGCAAAGTCTCAAGGGCTTGATTGAGAAAAAATGTAGAATAGCGTTGGAAGCCGCCAATGGGATTGATCAGTAATGGCGGGGTATTGTGAGGTGACATCTGAATCTTGGTAAATATTACAAGCTGCTGAACAACTTTGATCCGATTCAGGTTTACGGCAAAATAACAAAAATTGTCGGGCTGGTTGTGGAATCGGAAGGCCCGGTTACCAACCTGGGATGTGTGTGCGATATTTATGGCCAGGATGGTGAACGGGTTACCAGGGCGGAGGTTCTCGGATTCCGGGATAACCATGTCCTGCTGATGCCCCTGGAAGAGGTCAGGGGAATTTCACCGGGCTGCCGGGTCATTGCAAGGGAGGACAGCGCATACATGCCGGTGGGTCTGGGAATGCTGGGTAGAATTGTCGATGGACTTGGAAACCCCATCGATGGGAAAGGACCCATTGCTTTTGAAGCGGAATACCCCTTGTATGCAACACCCATGAATCCATTATCCCGGCGCCGTATTGCAGAACCTCTTGATATGGGGGTCAAAGCCATCAATGGCCTCCTGACAGTGGGTCGTGGCCAGCGCATGGGTATCTTTTCCGGTTCAGGCGTGGGAAAATCTATTTTGCTGGGTATGATTGCACGCCATACAAAAGCCGATTGCAATGTCATTGCCCTGATCGGTGAGCGGGGTCGTGAAGTCAACGAATTTATCGAAAAGGAATTGGGCTCCGAAGGATTGAAAAAATCGGTGGTGGTGGTGGCGACATCGGACCACCTGCCCTTGATTCGGATGCGGGGTGCCTTTGTGGCGACCGCCATAGCCGAGTTCTTCAGGGATAAAGGTATGCACGTCAACCTGATGATGGACTCTGTCACCCGCTTTGCCACGGCCCAGCGTGAAATCGGACTGGCCCTGGGTGAGCCCCCGGCTTCCAAGGGATACACACCCTCGGTTTTTACGATGATGCCCAGACTGCTCGAGAGAACAGGGGCTTATGAGGGGCGTGGAACCATTACAGGGCTTTATACGGTACTGGTTGAGGGAGATGATTTTAACGAACCCATAGCCGATGCCGTGAGGGCAATTTTAGATGGCCACATTGTTTTGACGCGGGACCTGGCCATGCAGAATCATTATCCTGCCATTGATGTGTTGAAGAGTGTCAGTCGTGTTATGGACGATATCACGGACAAGACGCATCGCGACCTGTCCAATGGTCTTAAAAAAATCATGGCGACCTATCGCAGGAACGAAGATTTAATCAACATAGGGGCCTACACCGCCGGCAGCAATCCGGAGATTGATGATGCCATTGAAAAGAACCCCATCATCAACCAATATCTCATACAGGAGATAGATGAGTGTGCAACCCTGGCAGAGAGCCGGCAGGGACTTGAAGCTATTTTTACCGGTAAGCAGTAAGCTTTAAGCTGCTTATGGCTTATCGCTTACAGCTTAAAGATTTGCATCTCGTGATGGTCAAGCAAAACAACAAGAAAGTAGGTAATTTGGGTTTCAAATTCAAACTGGAGTCATTACTGAGTCACCGGCAGTTCGTTGAAGATGCCCTGGGAAAAGAGTTTGCTGTTTTGGAGAAGCGCTTGTCCCAGGAAAAGCAGGTGGAAAAACATCTTCAAGAAAAGCACGCCCAGCTGGCAGGGGAATTGAAAAAAAATTTACAGGAACCCAAGCCGGTGTCTGAGAACCGATTGTATGTCACCTATATGGCATACCTGTCAGAACAGATCGGTAGACAACGACACAGGGTTCAGATGGTTGAAGCAGAGAAACGTGAAAAAAAAATCGCCTTGTTGAAGGCCATAAAAAAGAAGAAAATTCTGGAGCGTCTTAAACAGACCCATGCAGATCAATACCAGCGCGTATATTTGAAAAAAGAGCAGGACGTTACAGACGAAATAGGGATTCAGCAATATAATCGTAAAACAGCTTAGTGCCTGTGTAGTCAATTAGGATATGGGAACAACATTGGAAACATTGATACCGCTACAACTTGCTGGAACACAAGCGACACGTTTCAATGCAGAGAGGGTGTTACCCGGTGGTGAGGTGCCATTGGATATGCCACTAGAAGGGGTGCTGCCGGTCGTCCCGGAAAGCTTTTCCGATTTTGTGAACAGCCTTTCTGGAAACCAGGACGATGTTGTTAAGGGAAATCCAGACTTTTTGGAGACGTCTTCAGATTCTGCGGGTTCGGAACCTGTCATGGATGCAAACGCGGGCATGCATCAACTGCCACTGCTTCAGCAGACAGACGAAATGTCCATACGTCCGGGACTTTTTTTCAAAGATACAGGGATGGTGCTGGATGATGTTGTGCCCCAGCCGGATGCAAGCTACGGGGACACACAGCCCAGTGATACAAAAGAATTGATTGATCCGGAAACGGTGGTCAATAAAACACCGGCACCTGCTATCGTGACCAGTAATCCGGTAGTTCAGGTGGATCCCGAGCAGATTGTCGATACCAATCATCCAGTTGTTCACGTGCCCCCCAAGCAGCGTGGGTTATTGTCGGTAGGTCCTGACGGGGAAGGAACACCCATACCCCATGTCCCAAAAGAGAGCGGTACGGACAACCCCGGCAAGCAGATTTTAATTGATTCGGCCGGTGTCAGAAGTGGCATGCCAGATCCTCAAGGGCTGAAAACGGCAGGCAGTGGTGTTGTTCCAGGGTTGCTTGGGTCGCCGATTCTTGAAGGAGCACCGATGGTTTCAGGTACTGCCCCAGAGGCCGGACAACCCAAGCCCCTGGCCGGAGGCAATAACCATGCGAACCTCCCGGTGGAGGGACAGGTGTCGTCAGCGGGAAGGGATTCAGAGATTTCCCAAAAAGTGGCCATGATCCTGCCGGTGCTTGAAAATGGAAAGGACTCCCAAACAGATATTCGCGGGAGAATGTCTTTGGCCTTGTCCGTGACGTCTGAAAAGACATCACCCCAGGGATCTTTGCCTTCCATGGGACAGGATGTTTCCGGGAATTTCCCGGAAGGACGCGACAAGGGGTATTCAGCCCCATTTCACGGAAACAAACCCGGTATGCTGGATCCACGGTTTGAGTCTGTGGACCCACGTGGGAACACGACTGTTTCCTCGGTCAATCCGGAGGGTACCGCTCCCGGGACATTTCAAACAAGCGATCCTGAAAAATTTCTTCAAATTGAAAAAATGACCTGGTCGCTGACGGGACCGCCGGGAACAGCCGTTTCAGAGAAAAGTAATAACCAGGAGACCGTGCGTCTTCCACTGGAACCGCGTGAGATCCGCACATTGACCGATATCATCGAAAAAGCGGTCTGGCGCCAGGAAAATGGTCAATCCCAGGCCAGGATTCAACTCAAGCCGGCCTTCCTGGGCCATTTGAATTTGAATGTGATAATGGACCAGTTGAAGGTAACGGTTGAAATCAGGGCGGAAACGCTTCTGGCCAGGGATTTTCTTGAAACAAACCTGCACGTGCTAAAAGCCGATCTTCAGGAGTCGGGACTCGAAATTGATAAAATCGATGTCCTGGTGGACCCTGACCTGAACAACCAGCAGGAGCAGCGCACATCGGCACAGAAACAGATGCAGCGCATGAATGGATCTTTGAAAGAAGAGAACACCCTTACAGATACAGATCCGGAAGAAGCGAGACAGATGATTTCTTCAGGCAGAGAGGAAAACCAGATCGATTGTTTTGTCTAAGACGTTTTTTAAAAAGGAGATCGTACGCAGATGGCCATTAATGCAATCAACACCAATACAGTCCCGAGTTTAGAGACCACCCAGCCCAACACCGATGTGATGGGAAAGGATGATTTCTTACAGCTGCTGGTTGCCCAGTTACAAAACCAGGATCCCCTCAAGCCCATGGAAAGCACCGAATTTACGGCACAGCTGGCTCAATTCAGCTCACTGGAACAACTTTACAATGTCAATGAAAATTTAGACGATCTTGGAAGCAATCAACTGGCCATGAACAACGCCCAGACGATTTCCATGATCGGAAAATCGGCCTGGGCCGAGGGGAACCTCATCCAGAAATCCGATGTATCGCCTACCGAGATTTATTTTGGGCTGGATGGGGATGCCTTGGAAACCGTTGTGAACATATACGACGCCCAGGGAACTTTCGTTAAAACGATTTCAGCAGGTGCCATGGAAGCCGGGGATCGTTCTGTTGAATGGGACGGGACCGACCATGAAGGCCGCCTGATTTCAGACGGGTTTTACCAGTTTGAAGTCCTGGCGGCTGATGCAGAGGGTAAGGCCATAGCCACAAATACCTTTATCGTCGGTACTGTCACTGGGGTGACATTTGACGACAACGGTGTGGCTCATCTGCTCGTCAACGATATGAGCATACCCATGAGCAGTGTTGTGCATGTTGCTGAAGCCGAAAACATAACAGAAACAGAATCATCAATTCTAACTTATTTTACGGAAAATTGGAGGTAATATTATGATTGGTTCATTATACGCAGGCATATCCGGGCTCAATGCAAATTCGTGGGCCATGTCCGTCATCGGCGATAATATCGCGAATGTGAACACCACTGGATTTAAAAGCTCGCGTCCATCCTTTGCCAATCTTCTCAATCAGTCCCTGGCGGGGTATACCGGCAACGAAGTTGGAAAAGGCGTTACCGTTGCCGGGCTGGATGCCATCTGGAACCAGGGGTCCCTAGAAACAACGGGCAATGCCACGGATCTTGCGATTAACGGCAAGGGTTTTTTTATCATGAGTGATAACGGCCAGGAACTTTATACCCGGGCCGGCGCATTTCATTTTGACCAGGACGGCAATCTCGTGAACAGTGATGGCCTGGTGGTACAGGGCTGGGATGTTTCAACGGGCGGCATCGTCGGCGGTGCCACAACGGATGTCTCGGTACCCATGGGTGGTACCGTACCGGCCCAGGCAACCCAGGAGTTTATCACCAATGTCAACCTGGATGCAACGGCTGTGGATGGTGAAACTTTTTCCACCTCTTTTATCGTTTATGATTCCCTTGGGAATGATGTCCCCCTGACGGTTACCTTCACAAAAACCGTCAACCCCAATGAATGGACCTGGGCGGCCACCGTTCCGGCAACCGCCGGTGCCATGGCGGGTGGCGATACCGGTACCCTGAATTTTAACCCGGATGGAAGCCTGGCTGCCGGTGGTGTGGACCCGAATATGACCATCAACTGGAGTACCGGTGCCACATCTCCCCAGGCCATTGCCTGGGATCTGTATGATGCCGCAGCCGCATCCAATGGGTCCATTACCCAGCACGCCGTATCCAGCATTACCTCTTTTACAAACCAGGACGGATACCTGGCGGGAACCCTTCAGAGTATCACCATCAACGAAGAGGGTATTATTACCGGCACCTATTCAAACGGTCAGATCAACAACCTTTATCAGATCGCGGTTGCCGATTTCCCGAGTTATGCAGGACTGACCAAACTGGGCGGCAATCTCTACGGCGCGTCTCTCGATTCCGGACAGGTGCTTCGCGGAGTCCCCGGTCAAGGCAGCATGGGGGGACTCAGCACCAATTCCCTGGAGATGTCCAATGTGGATCTGGCAACGGAATTTGTGCGCCTCATCACCACCCAGCGGGCATTCCAGGCCAATTCAAGGGTCATCACCACCAGCGATGAGATCTTGAACGAACTGATAAACATCAAACGTTAAAAACAAGGGTCGTGCTGATTTCAGCACGACCCTTATTTTAGCTATAAGCCATAAGCTATAAGCGGTAAGCTGTAGCCGGCTTAAAGCTTATGGCTTATGGCTTACTGCTACCTAAACCCCCCCTCTATTACCGTCAAGTCATTGACAATGCTTTAAGAAATTGACGGTTTTTTCTTGTTTTCCCCTGTCATCAATATTCCACATGTTGCCCGTATGGCTTCTGAGGACCTATTCACAACATCAAGATCATTAATTAAATTATAAAAACAGATGGTTATGCTTGTCGGCTTCTGCGATGAGATTTTTTGTTTGCTGATGCCGCCGTTGGCATGTTCCATGCATTTTGCATATGAAAAATCAGATAATTTTCATGGTATGGGGAGTGGCAATGTTATGTCGAAAAAACTGATCATTATTTTGTCCGCCGCCGCCTTTTTGGTCATACTGATGATGGGTGGTGTTTTTTTTATGATGTGGAGCAAGATCTCCAATATGGAGAGCCAGCGTGTGGCCCAAGAGGAACCCGAACAGCCAGAGGCCGAGACAGAGGAAGCAATGGTTAAGCCGATATTTCCGTTGAATTCGTTTATCGTCAATCTCGCCGGAGATGACGGCAAGCGCTATCTTAAAATCAAAATGGATCTGGAGATTGCCAATGAGGAGCGCAATGACGACATCCGGCAGCGAATCCCCCAAATCCGTGACAGCATCATGATGATTTTAACATCCAAACGCTATGAAGATATTAAAGACACGGCAGGAAAGATAGCCCTGCGTCAGGATATTCAGAATCAGGTAAATGCCTTTTTCAAGGAACCTTGTGTTTCGAACATTTACTTTACGGACTTTGTCATACAATAAGGGTCTTACCGCATGTCAAATGAAATCTTGTCCCAGGAAGAAATCGATGCCCTTTTAGGTGCCATGGACAAGGGTGAGGTGGATTTGGAGACAGACTCGGCGGCCACCGTCGAAACAGAAGCCTACGATATCACCTCCCAGGAAGTACACATGAGGGACGATTTTGATGCCCTGGCGGAAGTATACGAAAAATTTACCCGGCGTGTAAGGTCAACCCTTGAGGCCCGGCTTCAAACCGGTGTGGCCATCCAGCTGGCATCCACAAACATCGTCAAGTATGGCGATTTTATCGGGGCTCACACCCATCCCACAGGATTTGGTATCTTTTCCATGGCACCCTTGATCGGGAAAGGCCTGATGGTTTTCGAGCCGCGGCTGTTTTTTATCCTGATGGATTGTCTGGCGGGCGGTAATGGTAAGCCACCCAAGAAGATTCGAGATTTTACCCCCATTGAATTGGGTATCATGCGAAGACTGTTCGGGGAGGTCCTAAGGGATCTGGAAAAAGCCTGGGAGGTGGTTTATGCGGTGAAGATAGTGCTGACAAAAGATGAAACAAACCCGGAATTCCTGCACGTGGCCGATCCTGCAGATTTAATGCTGGTGAATCAATACGATATTAAAGTCAATTCATCATCCTCCCAGATGCATATCTGCTTTCCCTATCTTATGTTAGATGCCATCAAGCATGAGCTTTCTTCCCGTTACATGCAATCAAAAAATACGGAGCAGGTCTATACGGAAAAGCTGAAACAGACCTTAGGCTTGACGCCGATAACCGTCATAGCAGAGTTGGGGAAAAGTCTGCACACTGTGAGGGATATTCTGCAGTTAAAACAGGACGATGTCATTACCTTGGATAAAGGACCGCAAGACCATGTTACCGTCAGTGTCGAGTCGGTGCCCAAGTTTCAGGGAATGGCCGGTGTCACCAAAGGGAATCGTGCGGTTCATATTTTTGACATGACCCAATAAAACAGGAAGGAAGGTAACGCATGGAAGTCGATATGGGGAAGAATTCAACAGGTTCCAATACAAATCAAGATGTGATCAATGAGAGCACCATGGCGCATCAGGGTGCCCAGGGGATGGAAAACGCTGAAAAGCGTCCGGGGGATGCAGGGGCGGGCAACAAGGCGGCAGGTCTGAACAAGCAGGTGGATTTCCCCGGGCATGGGAACCTGGATTTTGTTCTGGATATTCCCATGATGCTGACGGTGGAGCTGGGTCGCAGCCAGATGCTCATCAACGAGCTACTGAAACTGGGGCGTGGTTCGGTAATCGAGTTAGCCAAACTGGCTGGTGAGCCACTGGATATCCTGGCAAATCAACGATTGATTGCCCGTGGGGAAGTGGTGGTTGTCAATGAGAAATATGGCATCCGTATCACGGAAATCATCAGCCCGGCGGAGCGTGTCGAGAGACTCAGATGATCGATCAACCCGATTTCATTGCCACCGCCATTAAAATGTTCTCAGCATTATTGCTGGTGCTGGGTATCTTCCTGGGATCTTTTTACCTGTTGCGGCGACTACTGAAAAGGGATGTGGCAGGCCCGGGAAAAAAATTGATCCGGATCATCGATAGAAGCTACATCGGTGTCAAAAAAAGTGTGACCCTTGTGGAGGTGCCTGGAAAAATCCTGGTTCTGGGTGTTAGCAGCGATCGTATTTCACTCCTGACACAAATAGAAGACCCGGACAGTATCGAACAAATAAAAGAATCCGGCGATAGCGGGACGCCCGTGCGTTTTTCAAACCATTTAAGTCGGCTCTTGACAAACGTGAGGGACAGCAGGACAGGCAAAAAAGCCGTGTCTGTTCAGATGGCATGTGATTGATGAAGCATTCTTCCCATATGAAGATAGCCATCATGATGTTGATGATTTTGATTGTCTGGCTGCCTGCGGAAGGACAGACACAGGAATCGGACGGTAACCCGGCATATCTGAACATTCGCCTGGACAAAATCGAGGCGCCCGCAGACATGTCGGTGGTGTTGCAGATATTTCTCCTGCTGACGGTTCTTTCGCTGGCCCCGGCCATTCTGGTGATGCTGACATCCTTCACCCGAATTGCCATTGTGCTCTCTTTGTTGCGTCAGGCCCTTGGAACCAATCAGATGCCGCCCAACCAGATTATCATCGGGCTTTCATTGTTCCTGACAGCCTTTGTCATGATGCCGGTCTGGGACGCCATCAATGAGGATGCCCTGAAGCCCTATATGGCGAAACAGATGGATCAGGAAACGGCTCTGAAGCAGGCGATTCAGCCTTTGAAGAAATTTATGTTGAAACAGACCCGGGAGCAGGATCTTAAATTACTCATGAATATCAGCCAATCAGATCGGCCAAAAAACAGAGAGAATGTTTCCTTTACCATACTGATACCGTCTTTTATCATCAGCGAGTTGAAGACCGCTTTTCAAATGGGGTTTCTGCTTTATATACCGTTTCTGATCATCGATATGGTGGTGGCCAGCGTGCTGCTATCCATGGGTATGATGATGTTGCCGCCCATTATGGTTTCGTTGCCGTTTAAACTGATGATTTTTGTACTGGCCGATGGCTGGCACCTGATCATAGGTTCTCTCGTGAAAAGTTTTTTCCCTTGACGGGAGATGAAACAGTTCCCTGGATGATTCACAAACGTCAAATGTTCAGCTTAAAGGAGTTTATCAAAATGTCCCCGGAATTCGTAACAGGTTATTTTCTTCTGGCCATAAAAACGGCGATTTTACTGGCGGCGCCTATGTTGGTGGCCGGACTGGTGATCGGTGTTCTGGTGAGTATGTTCCAGGCTGCAACACAGATCAACGAGATGACCCTTGTTTTTGTTCCCAAGATGCTGGGGGTGGCCATTGCGTTGCTGGTCTTTTTCCCCTGGATGCTGAAGCTGATTGTCACATTTACGCAGAATCTGATCAAAGATCTGCCTATGTATATAAGATAGGGTGCAAGGGTCCGAGGGGGATACAAGGGTTGGAGGGTAGCTGATAGCTGTAAGCAATAAGCTCTAAGCTGCTTATGGCTTATTGCTTGAAACTACAACTCAGCGAACTCAATGAACGCAATGAACTCAACGAACTCAACGAACCCAATAAACCCAAAGAACCAACGAACCCAACAAACTGAAAACTGATGCAGCCACTGAATTTTGATATTCCCGTGACCCAACTGGAGCTATTTTTTCTGGTGTTTTTCAGGGTCAGTGCCATGCTGATGACCATACCGTTCTTTAACAGCAGGAATATTCCGGTCCTGTTCAAGGTGGGGTTGGCGGTTTCCATGAGTGTGCTTATGATGCCGCTGATCCAGGGTGCTCCCGTGACCATGGCACAAGGGGTTCTGGCTCTGTCCCTGCGCCTGGTTGGAGAAGTCGCCATTGGTGTCATTATCGGTCTGACCGTCCAGATGGTTTTCACGGCCATACAGATGGCAGGGCAGTTGGTGGGGTTTCAGATGAGTTTTGCTATTGCCAATGTGGTTGATCCGGCCGGTGGAAACCAGGTGCCGTTGCTCTCGCAATTCAGCCACGTTCTGGCCATGCTGATTTTTCTGGCAACCAATGCGCACCATCTTCTCTTGCGGACGTTAACCGAAAGCTTTCACCTTATTCCGCCTCTGGGTTTTCACTATCGGCAGGCCCTGGTGGAACAGGTCATGAGGCTGGCAGGTAATATGTTCGTGGTGGCCATAAAACTGGGCGCGCCCATCATTACTGTACTGTTGTTGACGAGTGTGGCCATGGGTCTCATGGCGCGCACAGTGCCACAGATGCACGTTTTCATTGTTGCCATGCCGTTGAAAATAGCCGTTGGGTTTATTTTTCTGGGGCTGGCAATGCCCTATATGTCAGCATTTTTAGGCCAGCTTTTTAGTGCCGCTATCGTAGATATCATGACGCTCCTGAAGTTGTGCCGAGGGGGTGTGTGATGTCGGAAAAAAGAAATCAGGACAAAACCGAATCCGCAACACCCAAAAAACGGGAGGACGCTCGGAAAAAGGGGCAGGTGGCGGTCAGTCGCGAAATCCCGTCGGTGTTTATTCTTTTTATGACCATGGGGGTATTCTTTTTTCTGGGCGGGCAGATGTTCAACAATCTTTCGAGTCTCATGCGGGATGCTCTGCAGAACGGTATCAATATGGAGTTGCAGGAGTTGTCCGCCGTTAGAATTCTCTCCACGATACTGGGAAAACTGTTCTGGGTTCTATTCCCTTTGATAACGGCGATCATGCTGGCAGGTATTGCTGCCAATCTTTCTCAATTCGGGATCCTTTTCACGGGCAAGACGCTGGTACCCAAGCTGTCTAAACTGAACCCCCTCAGTGGGATGAAAAGACTTTTTTCTCTGCGTTCGCTGGTGGAAGTGGCAAAAGCCCTGTTGAAGATTCTCATCATCGGTCTTGTTGCATATTTAACCCTTCGACGGCATGTTGCATTGCTGCCGGATTTGATGCGTATGGAGGTTCTCGACATCCTCACTTTTACAGGAAGGCTGTCTCTTGAAATTTGTTTATACACCTGCCTGGCGCTCATGGTTCTGGCAGGTCTGGATTACGCCTTTCAGCGCTGGCAATATGAGAACGACCTGAAGATGACCAAACAAGAAGTCAAAGAGGAATGGAAACAGCGGGAGGGCGACCCCATCGTAAAGGCGCGCATCCGAAGGGTTCAGATAGAAATGGCGCAAAGACGCATGATGGCGGAAGTCCCGACTGCCGACGTGGTTGTTACGAACCCGACCCAACTGGCTGTGGCCTTGAAGTTCGACACGGAAAAGATGGATGCACCCCAGGTGGTGGCCAAAGGCGCCGGGTATATTGCAGCACGCATCAGGGAAATCGCTGAAACCTCAGGGGTTCCAGTTTTTGAGCAGAAGCCATTGGCCCAGGCCCTTTTTAAATCTGTAGAACTTGGGGAAATAATACCCATGACGCTTTATAGGGCTGTGGCTGAGGTGCTGGCTTATGTTTATCGGCTGAAAGGGCGGCAACATGCATAAGCTGTTTATTAATATATCATTTGTAACGTTTTAGATGAAATGAGACATTTATGGAAACCGCAACACTAAACCAGATACCCGGGCTCTCTTCGCTTTTTAAAAACGCGGATATTTTTATGGGTCTTGCCGTTATGTGTATCCTGGTGGTGATGATCATACCGCTCCCCCCCATGCTCCTCGATTTTTTGTTGTCTTTCAATATCACCTTCTCGGTGGTCATTCTTCTGGTGGGCATGTATGTGGTTAAACCCCTTGATTTTTCTGCTTTCCCTTCGATTCTTCTTCTGGCAACCCTGCTTCGCCTGGCACTGAATGTGGCTTCTACGCGTCTCATTCTTCTGAACGGAAACGAGGGCACCATGGCCGCGGGAAAAGTGATCCATGCTTTCGGCGATGTCGTGGTGGGTGGGAATTACGCTGTGGGGGTGATTATATTTCTGATTTTAGTGATCATTAACTTTATTGTTATCACCAAGGGTGCCGGCCGTATTGCAGAAGTGGCCGCAAGATTTATGCTCGATGCCATGCCGGGCAAACAGATGAGTATTGATGCGGATTTAAATGCGGGTCTGATATCGGAGCAGGAAGCACGTGAAAGACGGCGTCTGATTGCTCAGGAATCAGAGTATTACGGCGCCATGGATGGCGCCAACAAGTTTGTCCGGGGAGATGCCATTGCCGGGATTATTATCACGCTCATCAATATCGTGGCCGGGCTGGGTGTCGGGGTGTTCCAAAACAACATGTCATTTGCCGAGGCGTCACAGACCTACACGCTTCTGACCGTCGGTGATGGATTGGTGACCCAGATCCCCGCCCTGGTTGTATCGACAACCGCGGGTATTGTGGTCAGCAGGGCTGGAACAGACAAGGGTCTCGGATTTTCCATCGTATCCCAGATTCTCAATCAGCCCCGTGCCATTGCAATTGCTTCCCTGATCCTGTTGTGTATCGGCTTGTTTCCGGGGCTTCCCACGGTCCCATTTGTCCTTCTGGCCTTGTTGGCGGGTATAACCGCCTATCTGGTGTATCAGCTAAAGGGAAGGCAAGCGGAAGAAGTGGGTGAAGAGATTGCCACGCTAAAGGAAGAAGTGCCTGAAAAAACGTATCTGCTGCAACCATTGGATCCTCTGGCACTGGATGTTGGGTACGGGCTTATACCCCTGGTGGACCCGGACCAGGAGGGCGAGCTCCTGGGTCGCATTAAATCGATCCGTCAGCATATTGCCCGGGAGATCGGTATCATTATTCCATCGGTGCATATCCAGGACAACATGCACCTGAAAGCCGGGGAATATACCATTAGCCTCAAGGGTAATGAAGTGGCCAGGGGCGAAGTGATGATGAACCATTATCTGGCAATGCAGCCGGACGGTGCTCAGATGCAGATCGAAGGGATCGAAACCCGGGAGCCAACATATGGGCTTCCGGCCAAGTGGGTCCGGGAAGATCAGAAAGAGGCTGTTCTTGCCAATGGTTTCACAGTGGTCAATGCACCCACGGTTCTTGTAACGCATCTGTCTGAGATCATTCGTCAGCACGCTCCGGAGTTGATTGGGCGTCAGGAAACCCAGGAGATCCTCGAAAATGTCAAAGAGACCTTCCCCAAGGTAGTCGAGGAACTCGTGCCCAATCTCCTGCCCCTGGGGGCCGTGGTGAAGGTTCTGCAAAACCTGCTGCGTGAAAAAGTGCCGATTCGCGACATGCTGACCATATTGGAAACATTGGCCGACTGGGCTCCGGCACAGAAGAACATCGACCAGTTGACCGAACATGTTCGGCAGGCCCTGTCACGAAGCATTACAAAAATGCATCAGACACCTGAGGGAAAACTCGTGGCCGTCACACTGGAGCCGTCCCTTGAAACACATATATCAGAATCGGTTCAGCACACGGATCAGGGAGATTTTTTGGCCTTGCCACCGGACATGGCACATCGATTGATCAACGCTCTTGCCAGGGAACTGGAAAAATTTTCAAGAATTCAGACCCAGCCCACCATCCTCTGCTCTCCAGAAATTAGGATGCATCTCAAGAAATTTATTGACCGGTTTTTGCCGGGCATTTCTGTTTTGTCGTTTAATGAGATTTTAAATAAGGTACAGGTTCAATCTTTAAGTACCGTGGAGATTTCAAGTGCAGATTAAGACCTTTGAAGCAGACAATATGAGCGAGGCCTTGAAGGCGGCCAAAGAGGCATTCGGTCCGGAGGCTGTGATACTTGGTGTCAAGACGAGCAGACCCAGCGGGCGATTTATTGGAAAATGGAAAAAGCAGAAGGTGACCCTGACGGCGGCTATGGATACAGCGTATCCAGACGGTGACAAGGTGTCTATTTCCAGAGAACAGCCTGCTTCTTTTACCACAGCGTCTGGAACTTTCCATTCCCTGAAAACAAAGGCGCAGCGGTTGGTATCCAATGAAACGGGCGCATCCATTCGCACCTTTGCCCAACCTGCGGCTCTGTCTCCAACCAAAAACATGCTGCCGGCGGGTTATGTAAAAAAACTGTTCTGGTTCCAGCAGCAGATGTTGAAAGCGGGTGTGGCTGAGGACAGCGCAAAGGAACTGATGGGGCATGTTCATGCGGCTGGCGTGAAAAGAACCCATATTACAGAAGAAATCCTGCTGGAGATACTTGAGGGAGTGATCCAGGACCGGATACGTCTGCAGCCAGATCCCGAGACAGATCAAGGTCTTTCAAAGCGTCTGGTGTTTGTGGGCCCTACGGGTGTCGGTAAAACAACCACCATCGCCAAAATAGCCACGATATACAGCCACCAGCGGAAATCGTCCATCGGCCTGATAACACTGGATGATCAGCGCATCGGCGGTATTTCTCAACTTGCCATTTATGCACGTATTCTCGGTATTCCCATAAAGGCAGCCTCATCACCCATGTCCTTACGCAAGGCGCTCAGAGAACTTGCGGACAAGCATCTTATTCTGGTGGACACGGCTGGTGTCAACCCGAATGATATGGAGCAGCTTGGCAAGCTGGCGTTGTTGATGGCGGAAATAGAAACACCCCGTATTCACCTGGTGTTAAGTACAACCACCAAAACAAAGGATTTAAATGTCATTTCCAATGCTTTTCAAGGGATTTCTGTTCGAAATCTAATCTTCACCAAGGTGGACGAGAGCACCACACAGGGAAATATTTTAAGCCGGGCCATACAAACGGGCATACCCCTTTCATATTATACGGATGGGCGAAATATCCCTGATGACATCCATGTCATGACAGCCAGGCGGTTAATGCGGATGATTTTTAACGAAAGCAGTCTGAAGCAGGCCAAATCCGCAGCGCCGGAGATTTTGGCAGAGCGAATGCAGGCCTTTGAAGACCAGTTGGAAAATTACCCAATGAAGTTCAGTCCCTACAGAACCTACAGTACAGAGTGGGGGCAACAAAACAAGAAAACGCCATACGCCGAATATGCTTATGCAGCAGAATCGCGTGGGAGCCGGTGATGCCGAAATCAATAGGGAAAATCGATAGACGTATGGGTAAAGATTCATCCACCAATGTTATCAGTTTCCAGGAACGGTTGCTGAAGAGAACACCCGTTATCATGAAACCCACAAAGGATCCAAGGACGGCAGAGCCCAGGATAATTGCTGTCAGCAGCGGGAAGGGGGGTGTGGGCAAGACGAGTATCGTTGCCAATCTGGGCTTTGTACTCAGTGGCCTTGGGAAAAGAGTTCTCATTGTGGACACGGACCTGGGTCTTGGCAACCTCGATGTCCTGCTGGGCATTACGCCAAAATACAATATCTCCCATGTGCTTTCAGGGGAAAAAGCCATTGCCGACATTCTTGTGGACGGACCGGGAAATATGAAGGTGTTGCCGGCATCTTCAGGAATTCAGGCCTTGACCCATCTGACGGATTTGCAAATGGATTTTATCAGCGACCAGATGCTGCGAATTGTTTCTTCATTCGATGCCGTGTTGATTGATACGGCCGCCGGCATTTCCTCGAATGTTCTATATTTTAATGCCGGTGCCCAGGATGTGTGTGTTGTTGTTACGCCGGATCTGACAGCCATAACCGACGCCTATGCCCTGATGAAGGTTTTGTCGATCCAGTATGGCACCTCCGGTTTCAGACTTCTGGTGAACCAGGTGGGAAATGCTGGTGAGGCGCGGGAAATATTCAATCATCTTGAACTGGTCACCCGTCAGTTTTTGGACGTATCGATTCAATTCATGGGGCATATTTTGAAGGACGACAATATTTCAAAAGGTGTTCGTTCCCAGAAAATGGTCAGTGATATGTACCCCAAGTCACCGGCTTCGGAATGTTTCAAGGTTGTTGCACGACAGATATATGAAACAATGGAAAATCAAACCCACTAGCCCGGAAAAGTCATTATTTTTCCGGAAGATGTGCTTTAGGAGTTCCCTGGTATATGGCAGGATTTGCAAAAACCCGAACAGAATACGATCCCGGGGATAATCGCCAGGATAGGGATGCGCTGGTCCTTGAACATCTGCCTCAGGTAAAGCGGATTGTTCAGAGGATTGCTGCCCATCTGCCGGCGAGCGTAGACAGAGATGATTTGATCAATGCTGGTATTATCGGGCTCATCCAGTCTGCAGAGCGTTACGACCCTACGCGGGAAAATACTTTCATGACCTATGCCCAGGTCCGGGTTCGAGGAGCTGTGCTCAGTGAACTGCGTGCAAGAGATTATCTCAGCCGGCCGGCCAGAAAGCGCCTGCGGGAACTCGAGGATACCTATTGTCATTTGGAACAGAAAAATGACGGTGATGTGGGGGATGAAATGCTGGCCGAGGCAATGGGCCTGAGTTTGGAAGAGGTTTATGACATTCGATCCAGGGCATGCCTCAGCTTTATACGCTTGGAAGATCTGGGCTTGCTCAGTCAGAAGGAAAAGACATCCGCTTTCAGAGAAATTGCCGATATCCGAGCCGTAGACGCTTTTGAAAACGCTCAGTTCAAGGAAGTTTTCAATTCTCTCAGTCAGGAAATCGAAAAACTGCCTGAAAAGGAGAGGATGGTCATTTCCCTTTATTACGCAGATGAACTTACCATGAAGGAAATTGGAAAAGTCCTGGACATTACAGAATCGAGGGTGTCCCAGATCCACGCGTCTGTGATACTTCGATTGAGAAGGCAATTGAGATTGAAGGGACATATGGCTGACAATTGAACGGAAATTCAAACGGAGGCAGCAGCATGGCAGATCCGATCCGGTTACCGAACAATACGCCAAAAGGTATTCCTACTGCAAAGGTTACACGAACAGCCCGGCAGAGATTCAAGAACCGGCAGAAAAAGAAACGGCAAAAACAGGATATGCGGAATCTATTAAACAGGGAGCAGGAAAGATCGCCCGGAAACAAGGAAGCTTCAGTCATGCTCGCCCGGAATCCGAATCAAAAGAAAGCTTCAGGAAGGGGTTCACAGAACAGGCCCACCCATAATCCCGATCGCGACCAGGGAAATGTTATCGACGTTTGCATTTAGCCTGAAAATTGAACAAAGGAGTTAGGATGATCCTGTCCATTCAAGACATACTGATGCTGTCCCTGCAGTTTTTGTACGCTTTCGGCGGGCTGATTCTTATTGGCTCGCTGATATTCAACATCATAAAAAATCAGGCACTGGTCAATGAGAAGCGGCTCCGGTTTGAACAAGATTTTGATGTGACTCTGAGCTCTCAATTGGCAGAACAGCAGCCCCAGGACACCTTGAACCTCAAACCACCAGAGCTGGAAGGGAAGATAGACCGTCATGGTGAATTCCGGGGCACCAAGAGCAAGGTGTCCGAAGCAGTAACCGGATCGGGCACATCCGGCGATGATATCCCCATAAAGGGCCGACCCCTCCCTGTGCGTGAACGTGCTGTCGGACAGGGCAAGACAAGTCGTTATAAAGTCGCCGCCAGTCTGGCGGCCAGGGGATTCAATGCCAAAGATATCCGGGATCGGGTGGGGCTTCCCCGGTGTGAGATCGACCTGATCGCCAGCATCCATGACAGACATGCCAAGGGGCGGTGGGAAGCGCATCAGTCGATGCTGGAGACCATCGAATCAGGGATTTGAACCCTGGGGTGTGTGGCTAGGCAAGAAAGGGGCCCCTCGGCAAATTTTGCCTGTTTCAGGAAAACTGGGGGTGTCACCACCACAACACAGTGACACAAGCAATTGATATTTAACTAAAATTATACATCGTGTCCATTGGCTTACAATTTGCATTACTTTGGACATACCGTCTAACAGGATAAGGAGATCGTAAATGTCGGATGCCGTGTATCAGGCGACTGCAGGTGCTTTGATTCAACAATATCGATTGGATATTTTATCCAATAACCTGGCCAATGTGAATACGGTTGGTTTCAAAGAGGATAGAGCCTATTTTGAACTCCTGGAAGTAGAACCCATGCCTCTACCCGGGGAGCAAGGTGAAGCAATGCCAACCATAGGGCCGATTTTATTGGGTGATCCGTCCCTGGAGTCTTATGTTAATTTTTCTCAGGGCTCCTTACGCCAAACTGGCAACCCGCTTGACCTGGCTATTGAAGGTGATGGCTTTTTCAATGTCCAAACACCCGAGGGTGTCAAGTACACGCGTAATGGAAATTTTGTGCTTGGGGAGAATGGTCTTTTGATGACCCCGGAAGGATATCCTGTACTGGGCCAGGGTGGCAACATTCAGTTGGAGGAAGACGACCCCATTATCATCGACAGGGAGGGCAACATAGAGGTGGACGGCAGTTCCGTTGGTTCTATTCGTGTTACACACTTTCCCGATTCACAGAACCTCCAGAAAGTGGGGGAGTCGCTTTTTACGGCACTGGACAATGGTGCATCGGCAATTCCGTCCGAAAATTTTGCGATGATGCAGGGGTACCTGGAACTTGCCAATGTAGACCCTGTCAGGGGTATGGTGGAAATGATTGAAGCCCTGAGGGTTTTTGAAGCGTACCAAAAGACGTTGGAAACACTCGATGAGGTGGATTCACAGGCTGTTGGGGATGTGGGTGTGGTGGCTTGACAATTAAAGGGTCCAAGGGTCTGAGGGGAATAGGGTTCGTTGCGTTTGTTGTGTTTCTTGGGTTCATTGAGTTGATGAAACGGAAACAAGTTGAAGGCTCTATACCAAAGGCTTTAAGCAACACAATAAACCCAAAGAAACCAATGAGCAAAATAACTAAGTTTGTAGGGTTCGAGTGAAATAAAAATGAACACCAAGGAGAGGTAAGGACAATGATGAGAAGTTTATGGACCGCGGCAACCGGGATGCAGGCACAGAATCTGAATATCGATGTGATCGCAAACAACCTGGCCAACGTCAATACATCCGGGTTTAAAAAGAGTCGTGCAGATTTCCAGGATCTGCTGTATGAAACCTTGAAAGCACCCGGGGTATCCTCCTCAGAAGCAACCGAAGTGCCAACCGGTATTCAGGTGGGGCACGGTGCACGACCGGCCGCCACCCAGAGACTTAACATACAGGGTGATTTTCAGCACACTCAGAATCCTTTTGACATGGCTATCGAAGGGCCTGGGTTTTTTCAAATCCTTCAGATCAGTGGAGAAACCGCCTACACACGTGCAGGCACCTTTAAAATTGACAGTGAGGGAAGAGTCGTTACTTCGGACGGATTTTTAATGGAACCAGAGATAAGCATTCCAGGGGATAGTATCTCCGTTCACGTGGGAACGGATGGTACGGTGTCTGTTCTGCAGCCGGGATCGGCTGAGGCCGTCGATATCGGCACCATCGAACTGGCCAGATTTACCAACCCGGCGGGATTGACCAGTATCGGCCGCAACCTGCTCCTTGTGTCGACCGCCTCGGGGGATGCCACTGTGGGCACACCCGGCGAGGATGGGATAGGGACGATTGCCCAGGGGTATGTTGAAATGAGCAATGTCAATGTCGTGGACGAAATGGTCAGTATGATTACAGCCCAAAGGGCTTATGAACTCAACAGCAAGGCCATCCAAGCATCGGATGAAATGCTTCAAATAGCCAACAATATCAAGCGATAATAAAAAATGATCGAACAAGCACATCCCAGCAAACGGCTTCACAAAATTGTTAAGTATAGCACCTGGTTTTTATTGGCCCTGTTTGTTCTGCCTTCAACCGGACTACCGTCCGGTGCTCCTGTCAGGGCTTTTATCGAGTTGTTGCCCCGTGTCACTGTGGACAACGATCCGGTCTTGCTTGGAGACATTGCACATATCAGGGGTCAGGACACAACCCTGGTTGACAAACTGAAAATACTGGTGGTGGGCAGGGCACCCTTGCCCGGCAAAACCCGACAGATCGAGGCCGCCTACCTTGTCCTGAAACTGAAGCAGAACCACATCCCAATTGATCAGGTGGCCCTGAAGGAAACCACCCCGACTACGGTGGTGCGCAACAGTACCATTGTGAGCCGGGACCAGGTCAAAAGCGTCATCAGAGATGCACTTGTCCGGGAAGACATTTTTCAGGGGCGGCGGGGTGTGGTTCGGGATATCCGGGTTGCTGACGATCTCGTTGTCCCTCCGGGTGAACGCTCTTACCGGGTGACGTTTGCGGAAAAACCCATCCGATCTAAAAAAATTCCAGTGTCTGTGGCCGTGTTTGTGAATGGCAAGCAATACCGCAAAATCTGGGCAACCCTTGTGGCGGACATTATTCAAGAGGTCGTGGTGCTGAAGCATACCATGCGGAGATATCAACGCATCACAGCAAAAGATATCCAATTGGTGGATATGAATCTGGCAGATATTTCGAAAAACGCCATAACAAGTGACCAGGACATTCTTGGCAAGCGGATTACCAAGTCTCTATTGTCGGGAACCGTTTTACGGACAGATATCGTCGAGTTTCCACCCCTGGTCAAAAGAGGGGACATCGTAACGGTCAAAGCGGTATCAGGGGCGTTACAGGTCACGACCCTTGGAAAAGCCAAGAACAATGGGCGCCAGGGGGAACGTATCAAGATTGTCAATATTGATACGCAGAAAGAGTTATATGGATATGTGGTGGATGCAAAAACCGTAAGAGTCCTGTTTTAAGGAGAAAACGTGAATGTGAAACCCTTCAGGGTAAAAAAAATATGTGTAGTCTCCGGGGTCGCCGTACGCGGCGTGATTGGAACGCTTGTCATGGGCTTGCTGCTGGGCTGCGGCGTCATCATCAAGGAGCTGCCGCCGGGGTCTGAACAAGCACAACCGGCAACAACAATACCAGATAATATTTCTAACATTCAAACACCAACTGCCGATGATGGAGTTGTGGCAGCATCCTATCCTTCAACGATGGGTCCGAACACGAAAATTCCGGATTCCCTTTGGAGCACCGACAGTGCTTTTGGATCGCTTTTTATCAGTCAGAAAGCACTCCATGTGGGTGATATCGTCACCATTCGAATCGTGGAATCTTCCAGTGCCTCCAATAAGGCCAATACCACCACCGAAAGAGATTCCTCCATTAATATTCAGACGCCTCAATTTTTTGGCGCGGAAGACGATGTGCCATCGAGCTGGTTGTTCAATCCACTGGGGAATTTGAGTGCGGGGTTTGGAAGCGATTTTGAGGGTGATGGGGAGACAAACAGAAGCGGAGATTTAACGGCGTATATCACCTCCAAAATCACGGAGGTCCTCCCCAATGGAAATCTCAAAATTCTGGGTGTCCGCGAGGTTGCTGTCAACAATGAGAAACAATTTATCCATATTTCCGGCATCATACGCAGCAGAGATATATCAACGGACAATATTATTTTGTCCACCTATATTGCCGATGCCAAAATCGAATACAGCGGCAAAGGTATTATTGACGACAGGCAGAAACCAGGGTGGTTGGCCAACCTTTTTAACGCGCTCTGGCCGTTTTAGCTGTTGAGAGGAAAGCGGACAATATCGTGCATGGAAAAGAAGATATCATGAAACAAGTACGCATGTTCACCAGGTGGGTTGTGTTGCTGCTGATGGTGACCGTATCAGCTGCCAATGCAGCCAGGATCAAGGATATTGCTTCCATCAAAGGGGTCAGGTCCAATCAGCTCATTGGTTATGGTCTTGTCATCGGTCTGGATGGAACCGGAGATGGCAACAAGGCAGTCTTTACCAAACAGTCCATTGTCACCATGCTTGAAAGAATGGGCATGACCATCGACGCGAATGAAGTTCGGGTTGAAAATGTTGCAGCCGTCATGGTGACGGCAGAGATGCCGCCCTATGTCCGTGTGGGCAACCGTGTCGATGTTCTGGTGAGTTCCATCGGCGACGCTACGAATCTGCAAGGGGGAACACTCCTTTTGACCCCCCTCAAAACCGTCAACGGTATTGTGCATGCGGTGGCACAGGGGCCCATCAGCACCGGGGGGTTTGAAGCCAGCGGCAGTGGTGCCAATATTCAGAAAAATTTTCCGACTGTGGGGCGTGTTGCCAACGGCGCCATGATTGAAAGAGAAATAGCAGCCGATTTTATTTCGAATGGGTCCTTTTCTTTGAGTCTGCTTGAACCGGATTTCACAACGGCTTCAAGGATTGCCAAGGCCATCAACACCTCTTTTTCAGCATCCATTGCCGTCACACCCAATCCGGGCACCATCAATGTCAGGATACCCCAATATTATGAGGAGCGGATTGTCGAACTTGTTATGCGGGTCGAGGGTCTGCTGGTCAACCCCGACAACGTCGCAAAGGTGGTGATCAATGAGCGAACCGGTACTGTGGTGATGGGGGAAAATGTTCGGATCGGTATCATTGCCATTGCCCATGGAAGTTTGAGTGTGCAGATCAAGGAATCATCGAATGTTTCCCAACCACTCCCATTTTCCGACGGGGAGACCGTTGTTTCGCCGGATACCTCCATAACGGTTGAAGAAGGCAATGGCCGTTTGTCGGTCGTAGATTCGGGGGTTAGTATTGGAGAGGTGGTCAGGGCCTTGAACGCTCTGGGTGTTACACCTCGGGATTTGATCGCAATTCTGCAGTCTATCAAGGCGGCCGGCGCCTTGTCTGCAAAGCTGGAGGTCATATAATGTCTTCCCCCTTTATGATGAGTGGCCCCGAGACTGCGCCATCCATGCTCCAAAAGCAGACGCGTCCATTGGCCGGTGAAAAAACGGATATTCCCGAATCCTCGGTAAAGGATTCAAAGGGTCTGGATGAGGCATGCGCTGAATTTGAATCCCTGTTTATTTATCAGCTGTTAAAGGAGATGCGTGCATCCATTCCCAGTGACGGGTTTATAGGCGAGAGCACCCAATCGAAGACGTATACATCGATGTTTGATGTTGAAATTGCACGAAAAATATCCAATCAGAGAGGTATCGGGCTGGCTGATTTTCTCAGGCAGCAGCTGGCAAGTCGGCTTGGTGACGCCGCGTTGCAGCAGACCCAAAAAAAGATTGATATTTATTAAAGTTTTTCCATATTCTGCCGATAATGTCTTATAGGAAGGATAAACCGTTTTCCGGCAGAAATCGCCTGGATTGAAAAAGGGATTTTCCATGGAGATTACAGAAAAAAAGGCACTTGCCAGTCTTGATAATTATATCAAGAATATTGACGCCCAAAGGAAGCTGAAACAATCTTCGCGTCAGGCAGCACCGGTGAATGATAAAGAGGGCGATAAGGTCGAGTTGTCAGCCGAGGCAAAACAGATTCAGACGGCCAACAGACTCATAAAATCAATGCCGGAAATCAGAGAGGAGAAAGTTGCCTACATTCGGAATCAGCTCAAAACAGGCACCTACCAGATCGATTCCGGCAAGATAGCAGCCGCCATGCTCAAAGAAGCCCTGTCTGACGAGAATATCTAATCCATTATGGAACAGTTGCTGAACAGATTATTAATGCTTCTGGTGGATGAAGTGGGTCTGTATCGATCCCTGTTGTCTGTCTACCAGGACGAACGACAGGCTCTCTTGTCGTTCGCGTTGGACAATATCACGGCAAGCTCCAAGAAAAAAGAAAACCTGATTCTGAAAGTAAAAATTCTTGAGGAGCAACGGATCCATGTTATCCATCAGATAGCAGAAAAGCTGAACCAGCCGGCTTCGGGTCTTACCCTTACCCGTTTGGCTGAAAAGGTGGATATTCGTTATTCACATAAATTGTCGACACTGGGCGCTGAATTGTCATCGGTGCTGGAAGAGATGGGCGTGTTACACCGTGCCAACCGATCACTGATAACCCATTCCCAGGGTCTTGTGAGTGGTTCTCTGGCCTTTTTAAGCAATAATCTGGCCCCCGATCCGGTTTATCATCGGGACGGCAGTGTTTCAACACAGGGTCGAAACGGTCGCTTGCTTACCCGTAAGATTTAAACGACCCGGGCCTGGGCGGGAGGATCACGCTGCAGCCCGGCAAGAGGTTATATGGCAACCATACAAAATATACTGGGAATTGGCAGGACAGCCCTTCTGGCCCAGCAAAAAGCCATCGATATTACCGGAAGAAATATCGCCAATGCCGATACCGAGGGATACAGCCGTCAGCGGGTGACATTTTCTACACTGGATGGGAACTATTTTACGAGTGGGGTCGCCGGGGTGGATATCGAGCGTGTCTATGATCGATATCTGGAAAACCAGCTCGGTAGCGCCATTCAAACATCGGGAAGATGGGAATCCCAGCAGGACGGCCTGGAAAGAATTGAAATATTTTTCGATGAATCATCGGGCACGGGCATGAGCGCTCGACTCAATGCTTTCTGGAATGGGTGGATGGATCTGGCCAACAACCCCCCCGGCCAGGTGGAACGGAGTCAACTGCTGGCCAGGAGCCAGGAGATGGCTAGCCTGTTCAATGGACTTGCCGGTAATCTTCGTCAGCTGCAGGGTGACACCAATGCCGGCATCCAAGATGCGGTGGAGAACATCAACCGGATTTCCGGGCAGCTGGCAGAGCTGAACGGCCAGATCCGCCAGGCTGAACTGGAAGGACGGGACAGCAATGGCATGCAAGACAGCCGGACGCAACTCCTGAAAGAGCTTTCTGAACTGATCGATGTGGCAAGTTATGAAAAAGTGGACGGGACCATCTCTGTTTCAATCGCTTCGGGAATGTCCCTGGTTGAGAACACGGGTTTTACGCGACTTGATACAAGACCGGGCCTAGATCCCTTGCAGGATGACATCGTATGGGTGGACAGCCAGGGAAACACAACCGTTATCACGGATCAAATCATTGACGGTCAGCTCAAGGGGCATATCGAAGTCAGGGACACGATCATACCGGATATTCTGGGTCGGCTCGACATCTTGGCCGGTGATATCATTTCAGCGGTGAATACACTTCACCTCAACGGTGTCGGGCTTGACAGCACACAAAATGATTTTTTTACAGGGTCGTCAGCATCGGATATGGCGGTGAATTCAGTAATTCTGAATGATCCGGGGAAAATTGCAGCAGCCGATCCTGCAGAGGGTCTTCCCGGGGGAAACAGTGTTGCCTTCGCCATTGCGGATCTGCAGACGGCATTGACCATGAACGGGGGTGTCTCCACTTTTGGTCAGTACTACATTTCTCTGGTGGGCGATATTGGAAGTACACTGCAGACTGCCAGCACGAATTCACTGTACCAGGAAGATATAACCGCTAATCTGGCGGCTTATCGCGAATCGGTTTCCGGGGTTTCCCTGGATGAGGAGATGGTCAACCTCATTAAATACCAGAACGCTTTTTCAGCGGCTGCTCAACTCATCAATGTGGCCGATGAAATGATGGAAACCGTCGTGAATATGATTTGAGCGATAAGCAATAAGCGTTAAGCTATAAGCGGTTAACAGCTTATAGCATACGGCTTACCGCTTAAAGCTTAAAAGGAGTCTTTCTTGCGCGTAACCCATCAAACAGGATCCGATTCTGTCCTCAGCAACCTGAGGCGGCAGAGTGGACAAATACTGAAAACCCAGGAAACCATCGCTTCGGGCAAGCGAATCAACCGGGCCTCCGATGACCCCCGTGGTATGACCCGGATTCTGGATACGCGACAGCTACTTTCTTCTTTGAACCAATACCAACGCAATATCACCCAGGGAGAATTGCGTGTCGATACCCTCGAAACCACCCTGGCTACGGTGGATGATTTCGTGGCAAGAGCCAGGAATGTTGTGGCACATGCCGGCCAGGATACCGATATGCAGGCTGTTTTGGCAGATGAGGCGGGTAAGATCCGTGACCAGGTGGTCCAACTGGCCAATACGCGTTTGAAAGACAGCTATCTGTTTGCCGGTAACAATACCGCCACAGCTCCTTTTCTGGTGGATGGTACCTACACAGGGGATAGCGGGCCCTATCACATCCGGGTCGGGCAGACATCGGAGGTAGTTCTGCAGGTAGATGGAAATACCGTTTTCAAGGACACCGAAGACATTTTCTTGATATTGGAAGAATTGCAGACGGCCCTCGAGAATGGTGACAGTGTTCAGGTCCAGAGCCAAGCTGCGCCCCTGGCGCGTTTCCAGGAGCATTTACAAAATGTTCGTGCCGACATTGGTGGCAGCAAGGACCAGATGGAGACCAGTGCCAGTTATCTGGACAATTTCATTCATAGCATGGAAACGGTCCTGGCGGACATGGAAGAGGCGGACCTTACAGAAGCGGTCCTGGCCTTACAGTGGCAGAATACTGTTTATGAAGCGGCACTTGTGGCTGCTGGTGACTTGCTGCAGCCGAGCCTGCTTCAATTTCTTCGATAACAGATGACACCTTTACGACATACTTTTCTGATCATATTCTTGCTTATCCTGTGGATTCCCCTTGGGGCGGCAGCCATGACCGGGGAGCAGATGCTGCGCTTGAAGCAGGCCGGGGTCAGTGACGAAACCATACAGTTGATGATTCAGGAGAAAAGTATCGAAACCGTCTCTTTGACCATTCAAGAGGTTCTGGACATGAAAGCCGCCGGTATTGGTGAAGATACCCTGCAATTGATGGTCAGAAATCTTTCTTTCATGCAGGACAGTCAGCCAATTGTTTATGAGATTCCCCCCGAGGGCATACAGATCACTTCGGTGAATGATCTGCTCATGCTCAAGGAGGCCGGTTTCAGCGATGAGACCATTCGCGCCATTGTGACAGTCGTCTCAGGAGATGAAGACCAGCAGAACTATGAAAAATCCCTCCGTATGCTCGAAAGCATGAACATCTGGGTTTCCCCCCATCGCCGTCCACCCCATCGGCATCCACCGAAAAACCGCAGGTAATTGAGAGATCTGATCACCCGACACCTAAAACCCTTTTATGCCTGGAAGCGAGGATGCTTAGAGGCTGGGATGCTGCTTTCCGCTTGCAGCTCTCAGCCAACCTCGAACCCTTGTATCCCCCTTGAACCCTTGATTCCTTCTTTTAAATTTGATTAAGGTCGGGCATGGCGCCCAGGATGATTTCGACACGGCGGTTTTTTTGTCGACCCTGGGGGTCGTCGTTGGTAGCCAAAGGACGGTGTTCACCAAATCCCATGGTAGAGATGCGATCGGGTTTGATGGCTCCCTCAGACAGAAAAAAGTCAGCCACCGAGGCTGCCCGGGACATGGAGAGCTGAAGATTGGTCTTGAACCGGCTGCCTTTTCTCAGGGGCACATTGTCGGTGTGGCCGGCAATGATGATATTTTCTTTATTATTTCTGAAGACTTCGGCAATCTTTGCGAGCAGGGGTTTCATGCTATCCCGTATGTCAGCACTACCCGAGTGAAAAGTGCTTTCCCCCATCAGGCGGATTCGAATTTTGTATTCATCGGCATTAAATTCAATCATTCCTGCGGAACTTCCAAAACTATCCCTAATGGCTTTGCGGACCTGTTCGATAATATCGGTTTCTTGGGAAAGGGTGATGGCTTCCTGATCAAAATTTTTGGCAATAATTTTCTGCCCTTTGGGAATATCGAATACCTGTTTCTTGCGTTGAACCCCAAAAGCGTTTTGCATGGATCCGGAAAGTTCTTTGTATTTCTGGCGGTCCATCTCAGAAAAAGAGAGCAGCAGAACAAAAAAACAGAGCAGCAGACTCATGAGATCCCCGAATGTGACCATCCACATGGGTGCGCCTTCCTCGACAACTTCTGCTGGCTCCGGCTCCGGTTTACCCATTGGCGGTCTCCCGGTCGTTTTCTTTGGCGTCGTTTTTATCGCGTTCTTTGGGTGACAGATAGATTTTGAGAGATTCTTCTAATACCATGGGGGCAACCCCTCGGCTGATGCCGATGGCCGATTCGAGAACAATGTTTTTATTGATGCGCTCCTGCTGACTTCTCAGGGACAATTTATCGGCAAGGGGCAGACAGATAAGGTTTGCAATCACTGCACCATAGAGGGTCGTCAGCAGTGCCACAGCCATGGCGGGTCCAATGGCGCCCGGTTCGGACATGTTGGCCAGCATCTGCACCAGGCCGATGAGCGTCCCGATCATGCCGAAGGCAGGTGCTGCCGCGCCCATACCTTTAAAAACATTCTGTCCGGTGGTATGCCGCTGGACGGTCAAACGGATATCTTTGTTAAGCATGTCTTCAATCAGACCTTCGTCAAAGCCGTCGGAAAGGTACTGCAGGGCTTTGGCTGAAAATTTGTCTTTGGTCTCGACTTTTTCAAGGGAAATCAATCCCTCTTTCTTTGCGACCCGGGTGTAATCGACCATTTCCTGAATGATGTTTTCCGGACGGTCGATTTTGTATATAAATGCTTTCATGCCCACGGCGATTGAATTGATAACATCCTTGAGGGAAAACTTCACGAAGCATGCTGCCAGGGTGCCCCCCACAACGATCAGCAGACCAGGGATGTTAATAAACATGACCGCGCTTCCTCCCATGACAATGGCCGAGAGGACCAGCAGTGAACCGCCAAACAATCCGATGATAGTTGCAATATCCATAAGTTCTTACCTACCACTTATATACATAAAATTTATTGGGGATATATCCCCTCTCATTATATTGACTCAGCTTATCGATCATGGCTGCGGTTATCTTGGTTTGAAATGGCATGGCCATGGCACCGCCTTTCAGGCGAATATTTCGCGCCAGAACCATGCCTTCGGCAAGATCTTCGAATCGGATTTCCTGGTATTTTTTCCGGGCGTCTGCCACCA
Source organism: uncultured delta proteobacterium (assembly GCA_963842925.1). Taxonomy (GTDB): domain Bacteria; phylum Desulfobacterota; class Desulfobacteria; order Desulfobacterales; family B30-G6; genus B30-G6. The sequence continues at coordinate 37,551 of CAWJIL010000002.1, read as the reverse complement.
TGTTGTCGAGATTGAGCTGGACCAGATACTGATAGAGATTCGGGTCGAGCTGATATCCCATATACCGCTGCAGCTGTGAGGGAATATCCTCCAGAGGACACTTCCCCCGATGGACGAGATTGTCATAGAGGGAAACTGCGGCAATCATTTTTGCCGGCAGGGGGATCTGATTCCCTGCCAGTGTATCTGGAAACCCTTTTCCGTTATACTGTTCGTGATGCATCCTCACCAGTGCGGCAACCGGGCGAAGTTTCTCGTTTTCGTTCAGGATGCTTTCACCCTGAATCGGGTGTGACAGATAGAGAACCCGCTCCCTGGCGGTCATTTCGGTTCTTTTTTTTCTCAGAAGACTGGCGGGAACACAGACCATGCCGATGTCATGGAGAAGCCCGGCGGCTCGAATGGTGGGGTAGACATCTGGAGAAATACCAGGATGACGCTGGGCCAATTTGACCGAGGCTTCCGCTACCCGCCGGGAATGATCACCCAACTCTTCGTTGTAGACGTTTACCAGGTGTGAGAGCATGCGAACCGTTGGATAATATTCCTTTTTCAATGTATCCCTGTCGCGGTTTATCTGATGTTCCAGTCTTGCGACCCTGGCGCCGATGGCAACCCGGATGGTCAAATCAATGGGGCTGACCGGCATTCGAATGTAATCGTTAACAACGGTTCCGAGGCTTTGGATGAGACCGATGTTGGTTTCCTGGTTGCTGATCAAAATGGTGTAGATGTTTGTATTAAAGCCTCCCTGGTAGATGCGACGGCAGAGTTCAAGACCGTCCATCTCTGGCATTTCCCAGGCTGTGATGACGATATCCACTGACTCCGACTGGACCAGTTCCAAGGCAGTGCTAGTGCTTTGAGCCAACAGCAGATCATATTTGTTATTGCTGAGGGTCTCTTCATAGACATTCAGAGCTTTTGAATTGTTGTCGACAATCAGAATATTCATATGGGATACTCAAACAGCTGAACGTTCTCGTTATTTAAATTCTCGTGTGCTTGCGGTTCAAGCCGCAAAGACAGCACGCTATATCCCATATCGGCAGTTTAACCATAAAACTTGAGTGAAAAGTGTGTTCTATCGACATGCATCAGGGAAATCGGCGGTTCAAGAGATTTGAGGGGGGATATGTCCTGAGAAAAAAACTTAGACCAGAAGATCGATAACCAGGCCTTTGTCGGAGTGGATCACAGACCACCAGTCACTGTGGTAAAAAATCTGGCGCTGGAGTTTTTCAAATATTTGTTTCACACCGGGATTCAATTCAAATGGTTCTAATGACGCACTTGCATGATGGTTGGGCTTTTTCCGGAATGCCACCGGGTGCGCAGTTGACCTCCCGCGGTGAACGATGGCCCGATATAGCACCCGTTCCTGAAAGTATTTTTGTTCGAATGGATTATCCATCTGCTTATATGTATTTGCTGGTGATGATATTGACATGTGAAGGTATTGCCTGCCTTCTTTTGGTTTTAGCAACAATGCCTGATTCTTGTCTCTGCACAAAATGTGCCCGATATCGTAATTGTGGCTGTTTTTCTATTTTACCCCTACATCTTGTATCTTCGATGCCAGGAAAAGCATGTGGATAGGAAATAGTTTTCTTGGGGTTGTGTAGAAAACTACCGAACCCTGCATGTCTTGTATTTTGTTAGCACCGGTATTAACTTGTATAATCCTGAACCAAGAGATTGTTCCCGAAGAGATGGGTGTCGTTGGATAAAAAATCACAGGAGCGTGTGATGTTATGAGCATTTTGGAAGCCAGGAATCTGAACAAGACCTATGCAGTGGAAAACCGCCGCATTACCGTGTTGAAGGATATATCGCTGTCCATTGATCCGGGGGAGTTCGTGGTCATTGCGGGAAGCAGCGGCAGTGGAAAAACCACACTCCTGACGCTTCTTTCCGGGTTGGACCAGCCATCCTCCGGCCATGTCACCATTCAGGGGCAGGCGATCACGGGTGCCACAGAAGATGAACTGGCACCCATACGCAACCGCATGATCGGGTTTGTTTTTCAATCTTTTCACCTGGTGCCTTCCATGACGGCCAAGGAAAATATCATGTTTCCTGCTGAAATCATGGGTAAAAAGGATGCAGAACAGATCGCCAGCAGGCTCCTGAAACGGGTGGGGCTGGCCAACAGGGCGGACAACATGCCGAGCCAGCTTTCAGGGGGGGAAAAACAGCGCGTATCACTTTGCAGGGCCATGGTCAACCAGCCCAAACTGCTTTTTGCCGATGAGCCCACAGGCAATCTCGATTCGGAAAACGGCAACATTGTCCTCTCACAACTCATCGACCTGAAAACCGAACAGGGTGCAACCCTGATTCTGGTAACCCATAATCCTGATATCGCCAAGGCCGCCGATCGTGTTCTGACTATAGAGGATGGCAGGCTTGACCGGGATTTTTCCGGTATTTCGGGGCATGGACCATGATGATCCATTCCGGTTTTATTCGCCGTGAAATCACACGATCGTCAAAGCAGGCCGTTGTTTTCATTCTATGCGTGGGACTTTCCCTGGTCACCCTGACGGCATTTGGCGGTTTTTCAAAAAGTATCCATCAGTCCTTGTTACAGGATGCCAGAAAACTGCATGCTGCCGACATCGTTGTTCGGAGCTATGAGACCCTCTCGGAGCCACTGTCCCGGGCGATTTCAGAAAATGTTGAGAAGGGGCATGTCGCGCTTGCCCGATATCATGAATTTTACAGTGTCATCCGAACCAGCGATGACAGCGCCTCTGTGCTTTCACAGCTGAAGGTCGTGGAAAAGGGGTATCCTTTCTATGGGGAAGTGATACTGCGATCCGGCCGGCCGCTCCATGAGGTATTGGCATCCGGTCAAACCGTCGTGGCGCAGACGCTTCTGGATCGTCTGGGTTTGACACTGGGTGATACCATCCAGGTGGGCTATACTTCTTTGATTATCCAGGATGTGGTGTTGGCAGAGCCTGACCGCCCTATCAGTCTATTTTCATTTGGACCACGCGTGTTTATTGCCGCTGAGGATCTCGATGCCCTGGGTTTACTCCAGACCGGCAGCCGTATACGTCACGTCCATCTGTTGAAGGTCAAAGACGATGCGCAGACAGACGCCCTGGCCCAAGGGCTCGGGCAGATTGCTGATTTGGAAAGGGAGCAGGTCGATACATTTCAAACGGCCCGGTCTCGGATCAAACGTTTTTTTGAAAGATTTATTTTTTTCCTGAATCTGGTGGGGATTTTCATTTTGGTTGTCTCTGGGGTCGGTATTCAGAGCACCCTGACCGCCCTGCTGAATGAAAAACAGTATACCATTGCCATTATGAAAGCCCTGGGTGCTAGCAACCGCCATATTCTGGTTCATTATATGGTCATTGTTGTGCTACTGGGGAGCATCGGTATGGGCGCGGGTATCTTGATCGGTATTCTGATTCAATATGGCCTGGCCAATCTTCTTACCGCCTTTTTGCCGCCGGACACACCTTTTCTGATTGCTTGGTCAGGTCTGGTGGAAAGTGTGGCTCTGGGCATGCTGGTGGTACTGATTTTTTCTTTTCTACCCCTCTATCGGCTGCGAGACATGCATCCGGTCATGATATTAAGAAAAGATATCAAAGTGTTGACCCGTCATTGGCCTGTGGTTGCGTGCTACGGAATTTTTTCCATATTTTTTTTCGGACTGGTTTTCCGGCACATGCAGGATGTCCGTTTTGGACTCTATTTTGTGGCCGGTGTGGGAACCTTGATCCTGATAACAACGGTGGTCACCTATGGAATGCTCTGGGTGTTAAGACGAATGCATATCAAGAATCTGGCACTGCGCCAGGCTGTTAAAGGTCTGTTTCGAAAGGGTGGTGCCACGCAAACCATCATGGTGTCGCTGACAACATCATTGTGTGTGATCTTTTCCATCTATCTGGTGGAGCGGAATCTGGATGCCACTTTTGTCAAATCTTTTCCACAGAATAGTCCGAATCTCTTTTTCCTCGATATTCAGCCGGACCAGACAACAGCCTTTTCCAAGGCCATGAACGAAGACGTCCTTTTTTATCCGATTGTTCGGGCCAGGGTCACCCATGTCAACAACATTGCCATCAATCGAAAGGCCGAGCGCAGCAAAAAGCGGGATAATCTTGCCCGGGTTTTTAATTTGACTTACCGGAACCAACTTCTGGACGATGAAGTCATGCTTCAGGGCATTGATCTTTTTCGTGGTGACTGGCAGGAGGTTCAGGTATCGGTCCTGGATACCGTCATTGACATGCACCCCATGCATATAGGGGATACCATTCAATTCAACATTCAGGGCGTTCCGCTAAAGGCACGCATATCGAGTGTCCGAAGCCGCACAAAAGGATCGTTGCGCCCCTTTTTCTACTTTGTTTTCGAAAAAGAGACCCTCAAATCAGCGCCGCAAACCCTGTTCTCGGCATTTCGTGTGGCCCCTGAGGACATTGGGCCGCTGCAGACCCGGGTAGTGAAGCAGTTTCCCAACATCAATGTCATCGACGTCTCTGAAACGATTCGCGTGTTTGCAGGCATCATGAAACAGTTGTCGGAAATCGTTCGAGGCTTTAGTATACTCAGCATGTTAGCCGGTATTCTGATACTTACCAGTGCCGTTTTTGCCACCAGGGCGGAACGGATAACCGAATCTGTTTATTACAAGATCCTTGGAGCAAAGAAGTCGTTTGTGGTAAAGGTATTCGCACTTGAAAATCTGTTGATAGGGTTTGCCAGCAGTCTGCTGGCCCTTATTATTTCCCAGGTGGATACCTATCTGATATGCAGATACCTTTTGGACGTCGACTTTCGGATGTTTTTATTTTCCTGCACATTGATGGTTGCTGCCGCGGTTATACTTGTCAATGGGGTCGGGATCCTTTCGGCAAGATCAATACTCGAAAAAAAACCGATTACCTATCTGAGGGAGCAGCCCGATGCATAATCCAATCTTTTTTTTTACAAAGAAGGGCCCGGTTGCCAGAGACCTGGGGGCCAGGAATTTTCTGATATGGGTCATGGTGTTTTTGTTCGTTCTTCTGGGTATGTCTGCCTGCAGCAATGAATCTCCCTCCGCAGAGAGCCGGTCCGAATTGCAGGGCAACCAAGGTGTGAGCATGGGTACCATTGTGGCCGTTGGAGACAGTCTGACGGCCGGTTATGGTGTGGATGAGACCGAGGCATATCCGGCCCTGCTTGAAAAACGCCTCCTTTTGGATGGTTTCTTTTTCAAGGTTATCAATGCGGGTGTCAGCGGTGAAACCAGCAGTGGGACGCTGTCACGTATCGAATGGGTTATTCGGTCCCTCAAACCAGACATTGTTATCCTGGAAACGGGTGCCAATGACGGCCTGCGGGGTGTCGATCCGCAGGTGCTCGAAAAAAATCTGGATGAGATTATAACAACCATTAAAACCAGTGGTATCGGTATTCTCCTGGCCGGAATGAAAATGCCACCCAACCTCGGGCCTGTCCACACTGCCCGTTTTGCAAAGATTTATCCAAAAATTGCCAAGAAGCACAATATTCTCTTGATACCGTTTTTTCTGGAAAGCGTGGCCGGCGATGCACGCTACAATCTTTCAGACCGGATGCACCCGAATCCTGAAGGATATCGCCGTATTCTGGATGTCATTTATCCGTATGTGCTGGAGATAATCAAGGGTGAGAAGGGTTAAAAAAAAGGGTTGGAGAGGAAAAAGAGCGGGGTCCGAGGGTCCGAGGGGGATACAAGGGTTTGAGGGTGGCTGACGGCAAAGGGCGATAGGCTCCTAACAGCCTACAGTCTAAACACCTAAAAAGCTAAAGGGGCTAAAAGATTCTTAAATGGGCAAACAAATCAAGCTCTTGCTATAAAGAGAAATAGGAGTATCCATGGGATTTTTACAATTTTTTACCCCAAAAGCATTTGATGTTTTCGAAGAAAAGGGTGACCGGCTGGTGAGGTCAAACGATCTAGGCCTGGCGAAACTGCAATATGAAGAAGCCTTGTCACGTCTGGAAAAATATGCTCTGCCGGATGTGTCGGAACACAGGCATAGAATTAAAATGAAAATCAGGGATGCCCGTGAGTCACTGGCCCTGCAGCATAAGGTTTCTGCAGAGGAACTGGTGGCGGCTGGATGTTTTGAAGAAGCCGAAGAGCTGCTGGAGCTGGCGCGGGAATTGACCCGCGATGCGCAGTTGATCCGGGATATGGATGCATTGATGACGGATGTTACCCCAGACATCCCCATGGAATTGAACATTCAAGGATCAGAAGGGACCCATGATGAGGTCTTTGACCTGAAGGATGATGAGGCTTATTTTCTGATTCTCTGCAGCACGCTGCCGGATGATGTTCAGGAGGTCTACACGGGTCTGGGCGAAAATTTTCAATCCGGGTACATTGCGCTGAACAAAGGGGCCTTTGCACCTGCCGCAGACCTGCTGAAAAAGGCCCTGGCTGAACAGGGAGACCGCATCACATATGTCCACCTTGAACTTGCCACGGTCTATCTGAATCTGGGGGATGTCCCTGGGGCCAGGGACCTTCTGGAAGTGTTTATCAAAGCATACCCGGAATCCCTCCGGGCATATGAAGCGCTCTGCGAGATTTATTGGGAATCCGAAGCGTATGATCTCGCGGATACGCTGCTGCAGGCCTGTCCGGACACCCTCAAAACAACCATACCCCTCCTGCTGTTGATGGGTGAAACCCTGTTCCGGTCTGGGAAACAGGCGGAAGCTGTTTCTTTTTATCTAAAAAGTATCGAATACCTTGGATGGGACGAACAGATTGCCGTAGCCCTTGCAGGAACTTACGAGGCCATGGACAGGAAAAAAGAGGCTTTGGCAAGCTACCAGGAAGTAATGGCCGGTTGTAAGAGTTGTCGCAGACAGGTAAATCCTTTGGTCAGACAGCGATATGCGGAGCTAGAATATGAAGCCGGCGATATTTCAAGCGGGCTTCTGGATACCTATTTTTCTCTTTGCCGGGAGAACCCTGAAAACCAGGGCCTATATTTTGGCAGGATCAGTGATATTTACAAACGCCAGGGTTACCCTGCAGAGGCCAAACGGTATCTGGATATGGCCCGACACGTGGCGTCTAAAAAGGATTCACCAGAACCTAAGAATTAAAATCCCAAATCCCAACCTGGATAACCCGAAAATAAAAAAATTTATCACGAAAACACGAAAGTACGAAACCACGAAAAAGACCATGAACTATCAGCTGTCATTTGCACGTCGTGCGTCATCTGTCCTTCGGACGACATTTCGCCTTCGGCGGTCATTGGTGGTCATTAGCCCTTCAGGCGTCATTAGCGCTACGCGCGTCATTTATAGCTGCTCATGGTTGATAGCGCGTAGCTTGGAGCCATGCCTAACAGCTAACACCAAAAACCTAAAACCATGTGTTACCCTCAGACCTTTGTATGCTGGGATGCTAGGAGGCCTGGAAGCTGGGATGCTGCTGTCCGCTTGTAGCTGTCAGCCACCCTCGAAACCTTGTATCACCCTTGGACCCTTGAACCCTGTTTTTCTATCCCAGCACCGAAAAAGAGCTGCCCTGAATGATTTCCCGGTTTCGGGAAAAAATACCCGTGTTCAGGGCTATATCCACATGGCGCAATCGTACTTGTAAGGGCTCTGTATCGTGATCATGGCCATTTTCTGAGGCATGAATCAATTCCGCCATGAGGCGTCCAATGGCCGGTCCGTTTTTGTACTGATTGCCGCTCGTACCGATGGCAAGATAAAACCCTTTAAGATCGGATCGATCATAAATGGGAATCCAGTCGTCGCTGACGTCATAGAGATCGGCGATTCCCTTGGGCTTGTTTGGAATCCGGAGCTCTGGTATGCGCTTGGCCAGACGATAGGTCTGGGCTTGGTACTGCGCCAGGGTAACATCCCGGTTGAATTGGTCCGGGTCATCCACCCAGTCTTTTTCGTCACAGGCAGGGTCTTCGCTGCCCACCAGGACCAGGTTGCCTGTTTCAGGGCGATGATATCCACCCAAATCACCATCGCCGACAACCATACCTTTCTTGTCATAGCTGAATGTTTCCGGTGAGGGGACAAAATGCACTTCATGACGCAGGGGCCGGGTTTTGATGTTCATTTTGTGGGCAACACCGGCCATCTGGTTGATTACAGCTGAGTGGGGTCCGGCAGCATTGACAAGTATGGGGGCATCAATTCTGTTGCCATCTTTCAGGTTTACACCCATGACACCCCTTTTATCGGAACGGATCGACACGACCTTTGCGTTGAAGAGAAAGACGGCCCCTTGCGCCTCAGCAGCCCGTTGGATGTTGTGAACCGACAACACAGGGTCGTTGATATAGCCGTCGTTGGGGTAATAAAGGATGGTGTCGTCGATTTTGTTTTCGGGAAAGTCATGGAAGCGGGGGTCTTCGGGGCGTCGCGGTGGATAAAATGAATCATCCACGAAATGCGGCATCCGATTGAGTAGTTTTTCCCGGTTCCATATCTCATACGGTATCCCCAAGGCATCGTGAAATTTCATGTGCTTTTCGGGAACCTTAGGTTGGTGGTAAATGTTGATCAGACCGGTCTGATTGAATTTGGCATAGCCTTTTTCATCCGAAACACCGATATACTCGTGCCAGCTATTCCAGTCGAACCAGCTGTCATAGGCGATGGCGGTGCCTTCCAGAGTGGAATAATGGGTCCGGATAATGGCACACGTGTTGCTGGTGGAACCGAGCCCGGCAGCGGCTAACGGGTCTATATTAAGGGTATTATATCCTTTTTTGGACAGCTCATAGGCGATGGCCGCTCCGGATATCCCGGCGCCGATGATGATACAGTCGTAGCTTGGGTTCATGCTATCCTTTTTCTTTGATGTTCGATGCTCATTGGTTTCCCAGCATTACACCATTTAGCGCCTTATGAGAAACGATCCATTACCCAACGGTCATGGCATATCTGGACACTTTGATTCACATGTTCCCGGGGAACCAGGAGCGAAATTCGAAATGAAGTGGTGGTGACGGCATGGGTAGTGATGTTGTTTTCTGCCAGGAGCTCCAGGGTTTTCAGCAATGTCTGGTTGTTCCGGTTCAGCCCTTCCCCGATCAAGGATACCGCTGCCAGATCCGTATCAAAAGCCAGGTCGGGACCGAATCTGTTTTGCAGACCAGCTTTGATGTCCTTCCAATCATATATCTGACCGGCAGGTACCACAAAACTTGCCCGGGAGAGACCTCCGTTTTCAGCAACATGGGTGAGGCTGACTTCCTTGACCGGCACCTGTTCGGTTTCTAGGTAGGAGACTGCCTGCTGGAAATGCTGGAGCACATCCTGACCGGACACCCGGATGCGTTCGATCTGTTTTTCCCTTACAACTGCCTGGACGCCCAGGAGTTTACCGGGAGACATTTTTCGTATAATGGTTTCTCGACCGGGTTGAAATGTGCTCCTGGCATAAAGGGCGATATTTTTTTCTTTGGCAAACTGTACGGCATGTGCATTGAGTACTTTGGCACCGGCAGTACTCATTTCCTGCATTTCCGGATAGGAAATTTCAGGCAGGTGCCGGGCGTTGGCCACGACTGCCGGATCAGCCGAATAGACCCCATCGACATCCGAATAGATTTCACAGCGTTCTGCATCCAGTGCGGCAGCCAGTGCAACAGCCGAAGTGTCTGATCCGCCGCGACCGAGTGTGGTGATATCCCTTTTATAACTGACGCCCTGAAATCCACCGATGATCACCACCTTCCCCTTGGCCATTTCATCCTGTACGCGGAAGGGGCGGACCTCGATGACCTGGGCATCATTGTGCCGGTCGTTGGTGATGATACCGGCTTGTGAACCGGTGAGGGAGACGGCATCGATACCCATTTCATTCAAAGCCATGCAAAGCAGAGCCATGGTGATGCGTTCACCTGTGGAAAGGAGCATATCCATTTCGCGTCTGGGAGGCTTGGGGGAAAATTCCCGCGCCATGGACAGAAGATTGTCAGTGGTTTTCCCCATGGCTGAAACCACTACGGCAACCTGGATTTGCTGCTGTTTGACGTTGGCGATCAGCCGGGCGATTTGCCGTAACTTATCAATATCGGCGACACTGCTGCCACCGTACTTTTGAACGATGCAGGTCACTTTTTAAACCTTTCTCATCAAACGATGATGTGCAGACACTGGGCTTCCGAGATACTGTCATCAGCCCGAATATATAGAGCTGTAAGCATTAAGCCATAAGCAGCTTACGGCTTATAGCTTAATGCTTATAGCTTAAATCAATACATACTCCAAAGCATGCCTTGATTCAAGCATTGTAAATCAGATCTTCGGAATCCATATAGGCTCACCATGCTGAAACAAGAATTCGAATGCGAAAAGCTTCAGCAAAAAAAAATGACCCTGTATGCCGAAAAGATTGTCCTGCAGACTCGACTGCACGTCTTTGATGTATTACATTGTGGTATTAAATTTCCTGCGTATAGAAAACACGCAGGCATATAATTTGATTTTCAAGCGACGCTGTCGTTAAAAATAAAGTGTAACGATTCTATCAAGGAGTGTGTTATGAAATATATACTATCGATTTTGTTGGTTTTTGTTGTTACCACCGCAGCCATGGGAGCCGATGGCGCAGCGGTGATGTATCAGGTTAACGGTCAGTCCTACGAGGGATATTATATCAGTCCTTCAGACAAAGCCCCCCTGGTCGTGTTGATTCACGACTGGGATGGTCTTACCGATTATGAAGTTAAACGCGCCCATATGCTGGCCGCGTCAGGGTATGCTGTTTTTGCTGCAGACCTGTTTGGTGCGGGTGTGCGGCCCACCGAGGTGGTGGACAAGCGGCAGCATACAGGTGAACTGTACAAAGACAGGAACAAAATGCGGGCCTTGATGAACGGTGCCCTAGAAACAGCCCGGCAAAAAGGTGCCCACATTGAAAATGCCGTTGCTGCTGGTTACTGTTTTGGCGGGGCAGCCGTACTTGAATGGGCACGATCCGGAGCGAAATTGAAAGGCTTTGCCACGTTTCACGGAGGCTTGAAAACACCGGAAGGTCAGGATTATAGCAAAACAGAAGGGTCACTCCTGATCATGCATGGTTCAGCAGATTCGGCCATCACCCTGGATCAGTTTGCAGCATTGGCAAAGGAACTGGAATCGGCCGGTGTCTCCCACGAGATGGTCACCTACGGTGGTGCGCAGCACGCGTTTACCGTCTTTGGCGGATCCCGCTATCAGGAAGCCGCGGATAAAAAATCATGGAAGCTGTTCCATGAATATCTTGCAGACACACTCATGCGTTGATACGGGCGGACCCCTTGGGTGTCAGACATGGTGTCCTCCTTTGAATGGGGTGTTTGTCCTGGTCACCGATTCTTTTTTAGTGTTTTTCAAGCGGCGGATATTCTTTTTGTCTTTTTTTATGAAAACAAGGCAGGTCTCTCCGGAATTCTCATAAACCGCTGTCGATGGCATCTGAAGGCTCTTGAAGTTCATGGCATGACAGCCATGGGGAAAGTCTTTATCCCAGGTGATATAATAATGGCGGCATTGGCGGCAGGGGATCATCTGGCTACCCTTTGAATAATGGGCTGAACGTTTTAACCAGAACAATTAATGACAAAGACGCTGTCCTTTTGTCAAGGATCTTCCTCCCCCATGTTCTAATCGAACTTGACAATGCTCCCTTTCCATGAAAAAGCTTGTCCTTCGATAAATCCTGTAATTCCTGGAGGATGTGCCATGTTGACCCAACAACAGATAATCGACCGGGCCCACGAGCTCATGTTCGAAGACATCGGTGTCACCAGTGCGGAACCATTTGAATCTCAGCAGCGTATCCTAGCAGAACGTCAGGAGTCATATGCCTGGACCATGGCCGCCGGTCTGGATCTGATGTCCGGAACAGACCCACAGAATATTCTGCCAGGGGCAAAATCTATTTTTGTCCTCATGGAGGTCTATTTTCGTGAGTCCTATCCCCACACCCTGGAGCCGTTTTTTGGTCGTTGCTATCTGGATGATGATCGGATACTGCGGGATGGTCTGGCCACGCGCATCAGAGCCTTTCGCTCCTATTTGCGTGATAACGGCATCCAGTCCAAAGTTCCCTTCAATCTGCCCCACCGGCTGGCCGCAGGGCGGGCAGGAATGGGCACTTTCGGGAAGAACTGTTTATTCTACTCTAACCGTGTGGCCCGTAAGAGCTCGTGGGTGCTGCCCATTGCCGTGGTGGTGGATGCTGAATTTGAACCCGGCGAGCCAACTTTGATGACGGGTTGCCCCAAGTGGTGTCGGAACACCTGCCTGGTGGCCTGTCCCACAGGCGCTCTCAAGGGGCCTCGTCATATCGATCCCCGGCGCTGCATTTCTTTCCTGACATATTATGGGGATGGTCTTACACCCAGAGATCTCAGGGAACCCATGGGTCTGTACATCTATGGTTGTGACCGATGTCAGAATGTCTGTCCCCGAAACCAGGCCTGGCTTGCGGCAGACCTGCCTGTCAACCTGAGAGCCGCCCAGAAGGCTGCCGATTTTGACCTGGCCAAACTACTGCATATGGATCGACCCTATTTTGAGCAACGCATATGGCCCCACATGTTCTATATGTCCCCTGACCAGATCTGGCGCTGGAAGATGAACACGGCCCGGGCCATGGGGAATACACTGGATTCATGTCATGTCAAAGACCTTGTGCGTGCGTTTGAAGCATCCGAAGATGAGCGGGTGAAAAGCATGTGTGCCTGGGCCCTGGGACGCATCGGGGGCAGCAGGGCACGGTCTGCTTTGGATCGTTTCCGTCCGGGTGCAACGGGGCTGGTGGCCGATGAAATTGCTTACGCCCTGGAGCTGTGTGGATGATTACAAATGAAATTTACCAGATCGGCGGCAGTGGGTTAACGGCACCGGAAGATGCTGCCGTCTATCTGATTCACATGGATGGACGGGCAGCTATCGTGGATGCCGGGTGTGGCAATGCCATGGAAAAGCTGCTGGAGAATATTCGTCGCTGTAACGTACCGGAGGAGGTAATCGATTATCTGCTGATTACCCATTGTCATTTCGACCATACTGGCGGAGCAGCCGAGTTGAAAGCGCATTTGGGTCTGAAGCTTGTGGCACACGCTCGGGATGCCGTGTTTCTCGAAAAAGGAGACCAAGAAGTAACTGCGGCATCCTGGTACGGGAGAGTGTTGGAACCCTTGCCAGTGGATATCAAGCTCACCAAGCCCCAGGAGAGTATCCACCTGGGGAAGCGTGAAATCAGCGCCATTCATTTGCCTGGACACTCTCCTGGATCCCTGGTGTACCAGGTGGTTTCGGAAGGGCAAAAAGTGCTCTTTGCTCAGGATGTTCACGGTCCTATTCACCCGGACCTTCTTTCGGATTCGGATGCCTACCAGGATTCGTTAAAGAAAATGTTGGAACTGAACGCGGATATTCTCTGCGAAGGCCACTATGGCATATTTAATGGGAAAGCTGCGGTCAGGGAGTTTATTAACTCTTTCATGGAGTAATGTTTTTGTTACAATAATGTTCCAATAACGGTTTTGCCGTGCAGATGAATTTATTCGGAGAAGGAAACCACCTCGGCCTGACTGACCTTCAGGAGTTCTTTGGGTGTCAGACGCATCATGGCATTGATATCCCCACCACCGCCATAGAGTATGTCCAGTTGTGTTACGGCTGTGTCCACGAGGGTGTGCAGTTTCTGCTTGTGGCCGAAGGGCGGCATGCTCCCTACAATAAATCCGGTCAGGGCGAACACTGTGTCCGGGCTGGCAAATTTGACCTTTTTTCTGCCCACTTTCAGATGAGCGGCCAGTTTCCTGCGGTCTACCCGGGACAGGCCGTTGTTTATCACCAGCAGGGGATTGCCATCAATATGGAAGACCAGAGATTTGATTATCTGATCGGTGTTCACCGCCAGTGCCCTGGCAGCGTCCCCAACCGTGAGGGTATGCTCGCTCAAGGATAGGATTGTGGCCTGGATATGATGGTCGTCGATGAATATCTGAAGATCGGTCCTATCCATGGGAACTCCTTTGATTCTAATCATGTGACGACATGGTGGGAAAAAGAGACCCATTTGTCAAATAAAATTGTTGGACGATTTTATTCATATCCCTTGAAAAAAAGTCCCGACGCGGCTTATGTTTTATGTTTCTTTTTGCGCTTTTGTGTTCATTGATAAGTCATGCCTGGCGAAAAAGAAAAGCTTATGGCTTTGACACGTGAATTCTTGACAAAGTGCGCTTGCATGCAACATATTCTTGGGAAGAACCGAGGCAGCGAGCATCTTCCTCGTAACTTAGCCAGGATTTTATATCAATTAAAAGAAATATTTCTTTTTTTACAAAAGACATCCTTGAAGGAGGTGGTGAACTTTCATCGCTCATAACAGTTTGAAAAAACTTGTCATTATCTGGATCTGTTTGCTCTGGGTGTTGGTTTCCTGCGTGGCAACGCCGCCTTCTTTTGATGAGGATGTGTGGCAAGAGGATGTGAATGCCCAGAATACGGAGCTGTTATATGCACCCCACTTCAAGGACGGTGTCTATTTCAATCCATGGATGCCCATGCGGTCAGACAGGTTCGGACAGTTTCTGAAATGGCGATTTTCCAAAAAGGCCGCATATACGGATGAAGAGCGGACTTTTCTGCCTAAAGTCCGCCAGGGTCTGACAAGACGCATACAGAAAAACGCCGGCAAAGACACCATTGCCTGGATTGGGCACGCCACCTTTTTCATACGCACCGCAGGGGTTACCTGGCTAACCGATCCCATGCTTTCAAAACGGGCCCTGCTGCCAAAAAGAGTCACACCGCCGGCATTGCTGAAGGACGATCTCAAAAAGATGACAGAGCCCTTATATGTCCTCATATCGCACAACCACTATGACCACCTGGACAAAAACACCATCCGCTCATTGCCGGATCATGCTCGTATTTTTGTGCCGCCGGGTCTCAAGGGAACCCTGCAATCCTTTTTTGGCGGAGAAATTCAGGAAGTGGACTGGTGGGAAAGCATCGATCTCGGGGATGGCATACAACTCGTATCCTTGCCTGCTCAGCATTGGTCAAGACGGATCGGGCAGGATTTCAACACATCCCTCTGGGCCAGTTATCTGCTGGTGACGCCGGATGCAACCATCTATTACGGTGGGGACAGTGGCTTTTTTGTTGGATATCGGGAAATCGGCAAACGATTTCCAGGAATCGACTATGCACTTTTGCCCCTGACAGCGTATCACCCGCGATGGTTTATGCACTATGCCCATATAAACGCGTCTGAATCCGTCCAGGCTTTCCAGGATCTGGGCGCCCGATATTATATTCCAACCCAGTGGGGCACGTTTCAGTTAGGTGACAATCCGCCGGGATATCCTGTCTTGGATCTGAAAAAAACCATCACGCAGCAGAACCTCGATCCCTCCCGTTTTATTATTATGGACATTGGGCAAATCGAGGTGCTTCAAAAGGACAAATAGACCCCCAAGACCCGACGGCATGTCTGGATTACCCTGTCAATGGATGCGTCAGGGAGCCCCCAATGGGAGAAATATGACGCGTAAGCAGTTCATTCCTTTAGGACGAACCGTACCATTCTGACTGACTTGCTATATCATGATAATCTTTTGATATATAAGGACAAAGAGAAAATTGCTCGTCAAGTTTCATGAAATGTTCGGGGTAAACTGCTGAGGAGCTGGCGTTATCCCATGTCTGCTGCTGCCAGGGCATACTGGTGCGAACTTTCAGTGATGTACCGGTCGGGACCGCCCTTTCGTCTGCGAATTACGCGGATTTTTTCGCGGTGAAGAGGCTCCGGTTTCGGTGTCTCTTGTTCATCTTGTTCGGCGGCCTTGAACAGCCGTCGCAACTGGGTTTCATACAATTTGATTTTATGATCTTCCATAGCGTTTCTTTTTTTTTGGCCGATGATAATATCCAGCCTTTTAACAGTTCAATAGCCGACAGCATACAGCATGCTGGCGGATTTAATTTTTTAAACATCATGTCATGGATACAGGGGGTCAACGTGACCTTCATGCAATAACACGGGAAAGGTAAACTGGGTGACCACCCTCCAGGCGAGATTCTTGTTTCCTTGATTTATGACAGATCTAGCATGTCGGCGCACAACATATAGCACGATTTAGGGTTTGGCAAGAAAAATCCGACTGTAACTTGAACTCTGTTCAATAGTTTGTTACTCACTGGTCGGAATTTGACCCGCATGTTTCATGAAGTATTTGGCTTAACAGAAAGAAAAAGAAGGAGACCTACCATCAAAAAGAATTTGGTCATGTTTGACTATGATGGGGTACTCGTTGACTCCCTGGATGTTTTTGCGACGACATTCATAGCGGCATCCCATGCGTGTGGATATTATGGAATAAAAACCCATGAACAGGTCGTCAGATTATTTGATGGTAATTTTTTTGAAACCTTGGCACAACTGGGTCTTTCCAACCAAAAGGTCAATGAGATTCTTGGTGATGCCCATGACCGTAAAGTGCAAAAGCATCTCGCCAAGGTAAAGCCCTTCCACGGAATGCATGCATCTTTGAACGTCATAGCGAGGCAGAACTTACTTACAGTAATTTCTTCCAATGATTCCCAACTCGTCTGGCAATTATTAGAAAAGGAAGACATTACCTGTTTTGATGAGGTCATTGGTGCAGATAAGGAAAGAAGCAAGGTAAAAAAAATCCAAAAGACCATGTCCCGGTATCAAGATATGCCGGCTTTTTATGTGGGCGATACCAAGGGCGACATGATTGAGGGAAAGCAAGCAGGTGCCGTAACTGTTGCCGTGACATGGGGCTGGCATAGCACGGAAAAACTCACTGAAGGTTCACCGGACCACATGGTGCATACGCTGGCAGAACTGGAGAAGCTGTTGTCCTAATAAAATCGTTACGATTCATTGAAAAAACAAAAATTTCGATTCTTAATATTTGAAACGAGCAACTCAGGTTAGAGGAATTCAGCCCCGAAAGCCCCCTCATCCGCCCAAATGACCCTGGCTTTTTTCATATCCCCTTGATCAGCACTCGTAATGGTAATGGATATTTCCTTGTCCTGTTGAAGCTGCACCGGAGAGCTTGTCAGGATGAGGGTGCCTTCATTACTGATGTTTTCGATGGTACCCTCATGCACTTCACCATCGACGGAGAACGAGACCTGCCTGTTGCAGACGGTTCTTTCAATTTTTCGTTTGTCATCCATAGCGACAACTATAAACCCGCTTGTATAAAATCTCAAGAGTGAATGTTCGCAAATGTGACCCGAATGTGATACAATCAGCTATAAGCAGTAAGCGATAAGCCATACGCCGCTTATGGCTTACTGCTAGATGCTTATAGCTTACAAAAATCCAAAAGGAGGTATTCATGGCACTGATCAAGACCGTAGATCCAGAAAAAGCAGAAGGTGATGTCAAAGAAATCTATGAGGCGCTGCAAAAGAATATCGGCGTGATTCCTTCTCCCATGGAGCTGGCAAGTGCCAGTCCCTGGATGATGAAGACAATGTGGCAGTCGATTCTATATTACACCCAGCACCCGAATCTTGGGTTTGGTGTATTGTCCACGATCCGCTATTTGGTGGCCGAAGAATACGATTATGCCTTTTGTATCAACTTCAATAAAAATTTCCTGAAAATGCAGGGTATGACGGATGAGGACATCCAGAAAACAAGTCAGGATCCGGCTCAGGCCCCGCTGGATGATAAAGACAGAGCCTTGGTGGCATTCGTAATGAAGGCCATAAAAGCACCCAATTCCATTGACCAGGCGGATATGGATGGTTTGTACAGTCTGGGATGGGAAGATGGCGACATCCTGGATGCCATGTCACATGCTGCTCATATGGTGAGTGCGAGTATTTTGATGAAGACATTTAAGATGGACATCGCCTGTTAAAAACCAATTGTTGAGATGGCTTCTAATTTTAATTATCCAAGACAGTATGAATACGTCATGAAATTATCGGGTTAGCGGAAAAGGAGGGGCGGTTGGAAAAGCAGGTCAGTAAAATTACCGTGGACCGGAACGAAGGTCTTCTCCAGGACCATTTGAAAAGGTATTGTGAAGATGTCCTGGCCCTTGGCGCCACCCGTGCCGCAATTGTTTCGGCCGGGGACATCCCCGTGGACAGGCGGGTCACCCTCAAGTGCCAGGTCCCGCGCTGTTTCGGATACGGTACCGGGGCGCATTGCCCGCCCAATACCCTTGCGCCTGATGAGCTGCGGGAAATTCTGAAAAGTTATGCATGGGCCGTTTTTTTTACCATGGACGTGCCTTCGGGAGTGATCGTCCGGGACAGGGACACCATCAAAGAACGTGTGGACGCCTACCAGAAAGTATACAAAATGGTCAGTGAGATCGAATCCAAAGCCTTTTATGACGGTCATTATCTGGCTTTTGGATTTGCAGCTGGTTCCTGTCGCCACACCTTCTGCGGAAAAATGGATACCTGCCAGGCCATGGAAGGTAAAAAGTGCCGCTTCTCTCTGGTTTCCCGACCCTCCATGGAAGCGGTGGGCATCGATGTCTATCAGATGACGGCCAGGGCCGGTTGGGATATTTACCCCATTGGCAGCGGCGCCAAACCGCAAGCCATACCCAAAGGGACCTTAGCTGGAATCGTCATCATACAATAGAACCCGTCACAAAAAGGTCTTTTGGATCAATTTCTGTGTCGCGCTCATGCGCTAAGCCCTTGAAACACTGCAGTATTGTTGCGGATTAAAACGCTCGCTCGCCTTGATTTGACGAAGATCCCGCGCTTTTTTCTGGAAAGCAAAACCCTATCTTTGAGACGGGTTCGAGTTGCCAGCATTGTATTGCGAAATTTCTTATGAAGGGGTCGGAATGAAAAAATCAGACGTTTTTGAAGTGACCTATCAGAAATATTTGGAGCAGATCGCCGGGATCGATATTATATCAAGGGCTGGTATTCTGGGTGGAAAGGTGCAGGACGATGGCTTATTGATTCCATTTTATGGAGAGCCACACAGGCTGTCAATGCATGGGGTCCTAAATGCCTCGGGTCAAAAGGCTACATTTGCCGTCAGTGTGTTGCTCTGCTGCTATGTCTTGCAGTGCCCGGAAACAGAGCCGGAGCCAGGCGAGTGGGTGACCTATCGTGAATTCAAAGATGCCGGACCCCTGACCGGTTATTTTACAAGCAACACCAACAAGATCATCGAAACTACTTTTGCCGGTCAGATCGATCCGCTGAAATCCGCCTGCCGGGAAATGGGGGGTCGTGTCATGGAGGCCCCTGCATTTGATGTGGCTTTCATGTTTCAGATGCTGCCACGCGTACCGGTGTTTTTTCGTTTCAACGACCGGGATGACATGTTCCCGGCCCAAACGTCCATTCTTTTCAGGCAGTCCGCAGAAAAACACATCGACATGGAATGCCTGGCCATCGGCGGGACCTATCTGACGGGGCTGTTAATCGGGGATAAAAAATAGGGTTTGAGGATTCGAGAATGACGACAAAACAAAAAGTGGGTGTAATTGGCCTTGGAAATATGGGGTACGGGATTGCCTGCAATCTGATCAATGCCGGGTTTCCTGTGATTGTCTGGGATATCCGGCCGGAGGCCTTAAAGCCATTTGAAAAAAAAAGGGGCGTAGAAATTTTAACGCCGCCGGATATGGCGGCAACGGCTTCGGTCGTATTCTTTGTTGTACCGGCATCTCCGGAAATCAATGAACTTTTGAAAGGGAAAACAGGTATGCAGGCCAGCGCTCACAAGAGACTGGTACTATACGACCTGACCACATCCGACCCCACATACACCAAAAAGCTGGCCCGCCGGACAGCCAAAAAAGGGATTGCGTATCTTGATGCCGGTATGAGCGGCGGCGCCGCTGGTGCAGTAGCGGGTACTTTGTCATTGATGGTCGGCGGCGATCAGACCGCATTTAAACGTACCCGGAAATTTCTGGAACCTTTTACCGACAATGTTTTCTATCTTGGTGAAAGTGGTGCAGGGCATACGATGAAATTGATCCACAACATGGTGGTGCATACTATTTTTCTGGCAACCTGTGAGGGCGGAAAGATGGCGGAACGCGCCGGGATAAAGCTCGAAGACATGATCGATGTCTTCAATGTGTCCAACGCACGCAGTTATATCAGCGAATTTCGTTTTCCAAAGCACATTCTCAGTAAAAAATGGAACGGGTCCTCGCGGGTTTATAACCTGCACAAAGATCTCGGCATGGCCGTTGACATGGGCCGCAAGCTGAAATCAAAAATCTCTTTAGGGGAAGATACCTTTGCTTTTCTGAGCAAGGCTGTTGAGCGGGGCATGCAGGATCAGGACTTTACCCTGCTGTATCGGGATTTTGAAAAAATTGTTAAATAAGCAACAGGGCCGAATATGATAAAATCGTCACACGATCTCATTGTTGTTTGACAATCACCCCTATCCTGATTAGTTTATAAGCATCCATTTATGTGGTTTAAAAGCGGCGTCAGCCGCGTTTTATAAAATCGCCTGGCGATTTTATTGGTCTTTGAGAATATTGGGGGCGAAACGGCTTCGACGGGGATAAAGAAACTCTGGTTGCATGCCGAGCATCTGTCAGCTCGTAAAAAAGACGGAACTTAATGTAATCGCAGACGATTATAACTACGCTCTAGCCGCTTAAGGCTAGCGTTCTGCCGGACCAATCCTGCTAATCCGGACAGGGCGTCGACTTGCAGGATAGCCGGACTGTTAATCCTGTTACCAGACTGGCGAAATTCTAACAGGATAGCCTTTCAAGCATCCTGCTCGATGGAGACTTGAAACGGCGAACACTAAATATTGAGACAAGCATGTAGACGCCACGGTGGATTATTTTCGGACGCGGGTTCGACTCCCGCCGCCTCCACCAAATATCTTAATAAGCTGCTGTTAATTCGGCGGCTTTTTTGTTTGTGCGCCCGGCAGAGCGCACCCACTTGGAGGTGCGACTCGACAGAGATTGTTGAAGTCAAGTCCTCTATACGTTGCGAGTCGTCGCAGCGGCGAACGTGTGATGGAATCGATTTCGCGGTTTGTCGAGCAACGGTTGAAGCTGAGAGTTAACCTGGAAAAGAGTGCGGTGGCCCGTCCTTGGCATCGTAAGTTTCTGGGTTATTCGTTCAGCTGGCATTTCAAGACGCGTAACTATCGTTATTTTAAGCACTCTCCCTCTTGACCTCCGGGTCTTCCAGCCTAATATTTTGTTCTCGTACAATTCATTAAAGAGGCAGGAGGATTCTATGAGGCCCAACAGCAGACGAGACCGCCTGAACGCAGGGTGGAAGTTTGATATCAGCTATACACGGTTGCCGGGGGATTTCTATGTCAGATTAAATCCAGTACCGGTGCGCGCACCGAAGCTTGTGATTTTTAACGCAGTGCTGGCGCAGTTTTTGGGATTGAACCCCGATGCCCTAAAGAGCGACGAGGGCGCCGCCGTTTTCTCGGGCAACAAGACTCCCGAGGGGGCCGAGCCTCTCGCTCAGGCCTATGCGGGGCATCAATTCGGATCTTTCACCATGCTGGGCGATGGGCGGGCAATATTGTTGGGCGAGCAAGTGACACCGCAAGGTGAGCGCTTTGACATCCAGTTTAAAGGGTCTGGCCGGACTCCGTTTTCTCGACAAGGCGATGGGCGGGCGGCGCTGGGGCCGATGCTTCGGGAGTACATCATCAGCGAGGCCTTACACGCTCTATACATACCGACAACCCGCAGCCTTGCGGTGGTGACCACTGGTGAACCAGTGTTCCGTGAGACCGTCATGCAGGGGGCGATTCTCACACGCACGGCAGCCAGCCATATCCGCGTAGGCACTTTCCAGTATGCAGCAGCAAGGGACATACCTGACGAGCTCCGCGCTTTGGCCGATTACACAATCCGTCGCCACTTTCCTGATCTGGCCGCGACAGAGAATCCTTATATTGCCCTGCTTGGGGCGGTCATGGAGCGGCAGGCATCCCTGGTGGCCCGCTGGCTGCTGGTCGGCTTCATCCACGGTGTGATGAACACGGACAACATGGCCCTTTGCGGTGAAACAATCGATTACGGTCCCTGCGCGTTCATGGACGCCTACGACCCGAATACCGTCTTCAGCTCCATCGATCACAATGGCCGCTATGCCTACGGGCAGCAGCCGCAGATCGCCCAGTGGAACCTTGCCCGGTTTGCCGAGACGCTGTTGCCGCTGATTCACGAGGATAAGCAAGAGGCCGTTTCGATGGCAAATGCGTCAATCAATGGATTTTCAGAAACCTTCCGCCAATACTGGTTGGCCGGCATGCGCGCCAAACTGGGACTGTTGAACCAGGAACCGGAGGACAGTACTCTGGTAGAAGACCTGCTCGATTGCATGCACCGGCACGGGGCGGATTTTACCAATACCTTTCGCGGCCTGTCATCCGGATCCTTGCCTGATGCCTCAGTGTCTCGGAACCCGGATTTTAAGCAGTGGTTCGAGCGATGGCAGGCCCGATTAAAGCGGCAACCTGACTCCTGGGAGGCATCCCGCCGGCTTATGGACAAACACAACCCAGTGGTCATCCCCCGCAACCACAGGGTGGAAGAGGCTTTGGAAGCGGCCGTGGAGCGGGCCGATTATACGGTCATGGAAAAACTGCTGGGTGTTTTATCCCAACCCTTTCAGGATCCGCCGGAACAGGCCGGCTATCAGCTGCCGGCGCCCCCTTCATCGCCTCCCTATCGAACCTTTTGCGGAACCTGATCAGACGTTCCAATTCGATATTATCATTGAATTTGGCGCTATGAATCAAAAGATTGGCGTCAATTGTCAAAGACATCCCGGACATACAGATTATATTGAATATATAAACAGGATTGTCAGGGTTGCATCATTATCAGCGTTTGCGACTATTATGGTGTCAACCGAGACGATCTGTTCACATCAAAAAGAGGATCTTTCAATGAGCCCAGAAGTGCAGCGATCTATCTGATGCGCAAGTTGCGTCGAGATAGGTTATGCGAAATCGGACAAGTCTTCAAGATACGAAAGTACAGTACCGTCAGCAGTGTTGCTGGATTAAATCGTGTGAGTGACCTACCTTGTTTTCACGCACCTTATTTTAGAAAGAAGGGCCAAGCTAAAATAATCGAGGTTGCTATTTTAGTCAACTCGCTTGACTCCTACCCTGTTTTTTGTTATTTTAGTTTTCGGTGTTATATTAAAATAACGAGAATTATTATTTTAGGACAGTTTCAATCAATGAAACGAGAACTCCAGGGACAATACGTTACGATTTCAACAGTGGGAGAGAAGGCTCGGGCCTTTATCCCTGCCCCGCTGCCGCCGAATCCTTCCATTGAGTGGACGCCGGAGTTGCGCAGCAAGTTCGACCATGCGCTACTCGCGCTCGGTAGGCTGGATAGCATCTCGACCTTTTTACCAGACATTTCCCTATTTCTTTACATGTATGTTCGTAAAGAGGCCGTTCTTTCCTCCATGATCGAGGGAACGCAGTCGACGCTTTCCGATCTCTTGCTTTTTGAACTGGATATGGAACCCGGTGTGCCGCTGAACGATGTACGTGAGGTCAGTAATTATGTGGCTGCCCTGGATTTCGGACTAAAGCGACTTGCCGAAGGATTTCCCTTGTCCCTCCGTCTGATCAAAGAAATGCATGCTGTGTTGCTTTCCAAAGGGCGGGGCTCCAACCAGACACCTGGTCAATTTCGCAGAACCCAGAATTGGATCGGAGGTACCCGACCCGGCAATGCTGCCTTTGTTCCACCGCCGGCTGAACAGGTGTTGGATTGTTTGGGTAAATTGGAGTTGTTTCTGCATGACCAGCCGGAACCCACCCCTGCCTTGCTCAAGGCCGCATTGGCCCATGTGCAGTTTGAAACAATCCATCCGTTTTTAGATGGCAACGGTCGTTTAGGTCGCCTGTTAATCACACTGCTATTGTGCGAACAAAAAATGCTTCGGGAGCCAATGCTTTATCTTAGCCTATATTTCAAAACACACCGGCAATATTACTACGAGCTGCTCAATGAAATTCGTTTAAACGGAAACTGGGAAGCCTGGCTCGATTTCTTCGCCGAAGCGGTCATCGTCACTGCTACCCAGGCGGTGGACACCGCCAGGCAGCTCGTAAATCTTGCCAATGAAGACCGAGACAGAATCAGTGGACTTGGCCGGGCGGCAGCGTCATCCCTGCGGGTGTATCAAACCCTGATGGGTCGTCCAATCACGGCTTCCAAGTGGCTGGTGGAAAAAACAGGTATCACGCCGGCCACGGTCAACAAATCCCTGGAACATCTGCAACGGTTGGGGATTGTCCGTGAACTGACCTCCCGCAAGCGCAATCGGATTTTCAGTTACACAGGATATCTGGAAATCATGAATCAAGGGACGGAGTTGCCCGACTGACAGGACAATAAGTGCCAGTCCTCCTTATTTTGGTAAGAAAGGTGCGTCTTTATGTATAAAGTTCGGTTGGGTGTGTGACAAAATCGGTCCACTTGGGCATATTCGGTAAACATTCGGTAACCCACCGCAAACCCTTGTGGCTGTAAGGACCACCGTAGGTTCGACTCCCGCCGCCTACACCATTTTTAATTAATAATATCAATTATTTATGACATTAAATGCAGTCAGTAACTAGTCAGTAAAATAGGGATTCAGATGAGTATTCTGATTCCCTTTTTTTATGGAAAACCAATTCCCAGCCTTTGCTTATTCGGACTCCCACGATGCGCGCGCTCCTTTCTGCCCATCAAGCCAGGGTTAATGAGCTAGTTGAGTCCTTTCAGAAATCACAGGAAATCGAGTTGTAGATCTCAATCTTGCTATCGTAACTTGCTTAAAAGCCTGAACTTGTCAAAGTTTGCAAGCTAATGGATTTAAACAAGCTGGAGGGTTAACAAACTTGTCTAAATATAAATACTTGACAAATTAGTCAAGTTGCACTATTTAGTCAAGTTATGATGGATTCAACTGAAAAACAGGCAATTACAAAGGTCCCGGGGATTCTGGCAAAATTGCTTGAATTGCCGGAAAATGACGTGGCCGTTGTTTCCCAAGAGAGCGATACTGGTCTGGATTTTCTCTTGAAAGCAGCTGGTTACCATTTCCACGTGGAATGTAAAAGCGCATCTTCCAGAGCGCCACTGCTTATGGCATTGCGTCAAGTTGCGGAGGCCAGGAATTCTTTTGATAATGGCGACATTCCGCTGATTGTCGTGCCCTATATGGGAAGATCCGGAATGGATCTCTGTAAAGAACATGGTGTGTCCTGGATCGATCTATCAGGAAATGCTCATATCAAAGCTTCAGGGCTCTTGATTCATATCGAGGGCCGGCCAAACAAATATAAAAAAGCCGGCCGGCCGGCCAACGTGTTTGCACCTAAAGGTGCCAGAATCGTGCGGCAGTTGCTTATTGATCCGAAAAAAGGCCACAATCAGCGAGAGCTTTCGCAAATCACAGGTTTGGACGAAGGATATACCAGCCGGGTTGTCCGCAGACTGGAAGAGCTTAATCTGATCGATAGAGATGATAAAGGGGTTTTAAAACCATCAAATCCGGATGAGCTTCTTGATGCCTGGCTTGAAGCTTACGATTTTTCAAAGCATCAGATCATTAAAGGACACATTGCCGCTCGATCGGGAGAGGAACTGCTCAGAAAGATGACCCGGATCCTTGCTGATCAAAAAGTCGATTACGCGGCAACTGGACTGGCCGGAGCCTGGCAGTATACCCACTTCACCAAATTCCGTATGGCCACTCTGTTTTTAGCTGATTCGCCCGGGAAAAACCTTTTTGACCAGCTCCATTTTAGTAAGGATGATCGTGGCGCCAACACCTGGCTGGTCGTTCCCAACGATAAAGGTGTTTTCCATGGATCGTTGGATCAGGCAGGTATTGTCTGTGTACATCCTGTACAAGTAATTCTCGATCTCAAAGGACATCCTGAACGGGCGAAAGAAGCCGCTTCGATGATTCGCCAGGAAAAACTGAAATGGAGGCGGGATGCCTGAAAAACCTTTATTCGCGCACGATTACACAAAAGAAAATGTAGAGTTAGTGCACCAAACCTGCCTTTACGTCTCCACAAAACTCGGAGATCTGTTGGATGATCTCGTGGTCGTTGGCGGCCTGGTGCCCTCGCTTTTAATTCCGGATGAATCCCTTCCTGCAGGTGAAGATGTCCATATCGGGACCATGGATTTGGATCTTGGCCTTTCTTTGGCGATCCTCAATAGGGAACGATATGAAGATCTTACCCAAAGGCTTCACAGATCGGGTTTTGAGCCAGATGAGAACGAGGAGGGCAATACTACATTTCAAAGATGGAAGGTTCGCACCTCCTCTGGTTTGAAGGTGACTGTTGATTTTCTGATTCCACCAAGTCTTGATACTGACAAGGGAGGGGATCTACGCCACATTGAAAAGGATTTTGCAGCCGTCATAACGCCAGGCCTTCGTTTGGCGTTTCAGGATAAAAAGAAAGTCTCCTTAAAAGGTGTCACATTGAAGGGTGAAAAGGCTGAGCGCGAAATATGGGTGTGTGGTCCTGGTGCCTTTATTGTGCTGAAAGCCCAGGCCTTTCAGCAAAGAGGTGAAAATAAAGACGCGTATGATCTTTATTTTGTGATCCGAAACTATGGCAGCGGAATTGATGAGGTCTGCGAATGCCTCAGCCCATTATTGAAGGAGGCAGAAACAAAAAGCGCACTTGAAATCTTGTCCCGCGACTTTGTAGATCCGGATAGTATTGGGCCGAGCCGTGTTGCGCAGTTTCAATACAATGAGCCCAACCCTGACCTTCAGGCGGATGTTGCTGGATATATCCGTGAACTGCTGGATAAGTGCACGAAAGTTGGGTCGTAGATTAGCGGATATTCGGTAAACATTCGGTAAACCGCTGCAAACCCTTGTGGCTGTTAGTACCACCGTAGGTTCGACTCCCGCCGCCTCCACCACGCTTCGCCCTTCGGGCTACGCGTGGCAGGCCATTGTAATGAGGATGGCCAAGTTTAAAATATGTTTTTAATGTCCAAGACGAAGCGTGCCCTGCGACTTGTCGGGCGAAGCTCGTTATAGCTGAAGTTCAATCGAACGAAGCAGGGCTTATCGCATGCGCCTAAAGACAAGTTAAGACATCCAAGATATATTACGTCTATTTGTTACGCAGCCAATTATCTCCCGATAAAACCTATATTGGGTTCTCACAAGATTTAAAAAGACGCATTGTCGCGCACAACAATGGACAATCACCCCACACCTCCAAGTACAAACCATGGGAGCTCATTTCCTATACAGCCTTCCAGTCTCGCCAAAAAGCCCTGGCATTCGAGAAATATATGAAATCGCACTCCGGAAAAGCCTTTGCAAACAAACGCTTGTGGTAATCGGTGCGGGTACAGAAAAACATAGAAATCGGTTCAAAAAGAAATCTGGAAGATCATCTGGGAAAGAGTCAAGAGTAGATTTGACCGTATGCCGTAAACTGCTGTTTTTCTAACGGGTTAGAGTCCCGAGAAAGGAGTTGTCCGTTCGCCTTTCATAGCACCGGGAAGCAGCGTCTGAGTAATCAGGGGTTGTAAGTTTCTTTGGGGCAAAGTTGCAGGCCGTAGCGCAAGCGAACCGATAGGTAGCCTCGTCACTATACTGGAGGTGCCGACCCTGTGGTCAGAAGGGGAAGGCCGCCGTCGATAAGATCCGATAACGGAAGCATCTCATCGAATCTCCCGGGGTAGCAAGGGCGGCATGTAATGGAAGAAAAGCAGTGAAGTGCGGGAGACCCGTAGTCGTGGTGATGCAGGATTGCCAACCGGTGCGTATAAGGTGAGAGCTGAAATCGATCTGGGCTACTGCGGGGGTCGGAGGGGTTCATAGTACCGTCTGAGGGTATGGGACAACATAACCCGGCCCGAGGGAAGGGACCCTGCTTTGTTCGTGCAACCAAAGAGCGGAGGATTAGGGGATTGCGATGACGCTAGTAACCCCGGAAAAGATCAGGACGCTACAGAGGAAGCTCTACACCAAGGCCAAGCAGGAGCCGGCTTTTCGTTTCTACGCCTTGTATGACAAGCTATGTCGAGCAGACATCCTGGGTCATGCCTACGCACTTGTCAGGTCAAACAAAGGAGCTCCCGGGATAGACGGGCGGACCTTTGGGGCCATTGAGACGGGGGAGGGGAAAGCGCGCTTTGTGCAGCGCCTTCGAACGCAGTTGGAAAGTAAGACGTACCGTACAGACGCGATACGCCGGGTATGGTTGGAGCGGTTTATCAAACGGACAAATCATCGCCATCGGAACCGACGGCATCTGGGAAGCAGTCAACAAAGAAGGGCAGATGTTCGGAAAGGATCGCTTCCGCAGTATTATTCGCGACAACGCCAAGACAGACGCCAACAATATTCTAAATACTGTTTATGACGAGTTGAGTCGATATACCCGTGGACAACGATCTGAGGACGATATCACCCTGGTGATCATTAAAGTCGATGGATTGGTTTAATGGGGTTGCCTGCTCATATTTGTTTGTATCTAATTCCCGCTTATCAGAAACTTGTTCTATCTGACAAAAAAAAGCACTCAATTTACAATTATTGTCACATGTTGTTTTCCTGCCTGAAATTTGAAGCGAAACAGCGAGCGCATTCCCCGTTGCTTGCCGCGGGGTTCTTCAACAATAGTATTATATGGTTGAACAGCTTTTAAGATTTCAAATAACCGATTGGTATTATAAGAAAAAAAGTGATTCTATCAGCGCATTAACTCCCGTCTCCTGAAATAACTGACACCCTATTGTGAAAAAAATTACCACAAAAGTAAGAAACTTTACTCCTATTACCCCATTTTCCTATTTCTTATCTTGAGATCTTTAGCCAGCCTCCCATTTCGCGCTCTGTTTATTATTTGAATTATTTTATTTTATCACGGGCCTGTAGTCCGGTGGCAAATTATTAACATCTCATCGATATGACAACCTATTAATTTTACTTGTAATAATTACTATGGATGCCTGATGAAATTGAAATTCAGCACCGATGGTTGACCTGATGAATATATGGGCATAGAGGAGGAAAAATAGGCAATCGACCTTCAAATTGGCACACCTTCTGCATTAAGGCATGCTGAGGCAACAACGTGCCGATCAAAAATAAACGACAACGCGGAAAGGAGGTGGTCTGGAATTTATTTTGGCATAACAACGAATCGTATTTCATTGGTGGTAACAAAAAACAAATTAAGAGGAGGATAAAAAGAAAATGGAAAAAATTATAAGATTTTTCAAAGATGAAGATGGATTGGAACTTAGTGAGTACGCAGTAATGGGTGCTTTGATCGTCGCGGCACTGTTGCTGATAGTAATTAGTTTCTCTCGGGACAGTCATTGTGTAATGTTTTTAATGGCATAACCGATAATGTTGGGTCGCAGCTTACTGGCATAGTTACATAAGACTTTGCAGCTAACTAACTCAATAGATTAAACTATTATGGATTTATTCCCTGTCATCTTGTTGATAAGCGCCATCACTGTCTCAGTGGTGGAGGACTTGCGACGTCAGAAGATTCCTAACCTCGTAACCTTCCCGACCATGGTGCTGGCGCTTATCTACCACTGCATTTCAAGCGGTCTGAGTGGCTTTTTTTTCAGCGCAGGCGGTTTGGCTTTGGGGATGGGATTTTTTATGATTCCCTACGTGATGGGTGGCATGGGCGCCGGAGACGTCAAGCTCATGGGCGCCATCGGCGCCATTTTCGGCCCCATGGGCATCACCACTGCATCGATCCTGGTCTTTTTAGCCGGCGGTCTCTACGGGTTGGTTCTTTTCGCGTTGAATCCAAAGTACATGCTCTCATTTATAAAGAGGTCATGGATGACCATCCATATCTTTATTACGACATTTCAGTTCATGCCGATGCCCCCGGAAAAAGATGTAAAACAGCCTGTTTTGAAATTTGCCATCCCCATAGCAGTGGGTGCATTGGGGTATTGTGGCCATGAAAATGACAGGAAACGATCTTATTCCGGCACTGCTGGGAGATAATTTTAAGATTTTCACTATCGCTCTTTTCAATGGAGGAACAGGATAATGGGACGCTGGAAAGCATTTATTCCGATCATTTTAGCCCTGGTCATCGCGGCAGGGGGCAGCGGTTTTCTTTACAATTGGCTACAAACCAAGAGTGCGCCGGCGGCTGTGATCAAGATGGAGGCCGGGTCCGAGGCGGTACCGGTAGTGGTGGCGACAACGGACATCACCTGGGGACAGCAACTGACCAAGGAGATGCTCAAAACAGTGCCCTTCATGAAAGAGAGCCTGCCGGTGGGGTATGCTTCCGACCCTGATGCCCTGGTTGGCAGAGTCGTCATTTCAATGCTCAAAGAACAAGAACCCGTGCTTGAATCCAGACTCGCGTCAAAAGATGTAACTGCGGGCGGTGTTTCAGCGCTGATCAAACCGGGTATGCGTGCCGTTGCCGTAAAGGGAGATAAAGTCATAGGAATCTCAGGCTTTATCCAGCCCGGCAACCGGGTGGATATTCTGGTTACGTTAAAACACCCGGTTTCAAAAAGAGAAGTCACCAAAATGGTGCTGAGCAATGTGCTTGTGCTAGCTGCAGGAACCGAAATCGAGGAAAAAAGAGACGGCCAGCCCAGACCGGTGGACGTATATACCCTGGAGGTGGACCCCGAGCAGGCCGAAAGAGTGGGATTAGCGGCCGCCGAGGGGAAACTGCAATTTGCCCTGAGAAATAGCATGGACCAAGAGACCGTGCTCACCAGGGGTGCCACCATTTCGAAAACCCTTTCATCCTTGCGAGGTGTCGATCCGGTCCCAACGCCCCCCAAACACAAAACAAAGCCCAAAGTAAAAAACTGGGCGCCAAAAAGCACGAGCTTTACAGTCGAAACCATCAAGGGGGGCAAACGGTCAAAGGAAAGATTTAAACAATAGTCGTGCTGGAGGTAAGATTCCCATGGTCTCAAAAAAAAGAAGCAAAAATTTTATCAAGACACTGTTTATTATCACCATTCTTCTGGTGTTGTATTTAGCCGGGGCGGCAATCCCTTCTCCTGCACAGGCCCGGGAAATGGGAAAACTCGATATCGTATCGGGCAAATCCATCGTTGTTCCAACCTACCGGAAGGTGAAACGTGTTTCCATATCGGACCCGGCCATAGCTGATTTTATCCTTATCTCACCCACCGAGATTTATATCACGGCCAGGGGTGTGGGCGTCACAAACATGCTTTTGTGGTACGACAAAGGTGGCCACGATGTTTACGACGTGGAGGTGCAGTATGACATCCTGCGGCTCAAACAACAGCTCCAGGAAGCCCTGCCCGATGAAAAAGACCTCCGCGTCACGGCCATGCAGGGCACCCTTACCCTGTCCGGGCGTGTTTCCAGCGCCACCAGCCTTTCGCATGCCCTGGCCCTGGCTGGCGCCTACGCACCTGAGGGAAAGGTGCAGAACCTGGTGGAAGTGGGCGGTGTCCAGCAAGTCATGCTCGAAGTGCGCGTGGCGGAGATGCAGAAAAGCCTGATGAAAAGGCTGGGGGTAAATTTCAACGCCGTGAACGGGTCCGGTGAATTCGGCATCAGTAAACTGGGCGGCCTCACAGAGTTGGTAAGACCGAGTGATGCCAACATCGGCAGCACCGGCCCTTTCAGCACATTTGTATCTCCCGCCGTCAATGCCCTGTTCCGGTTTGACATCGGCAACACGACCTGGACGGGTTTTATCGATGCCTTAAAGTCCGACGGTCTGGTAAAAGTGCTGGCAGAGCCCACCTTAATCTCCCTGAGCGGAGAGAAAGCGTCTTTCAATGCGGGCGGGGAATATCCCATACCGGTGCCGCAGGGGCTGGGCACGGTGGCCATAGAATACAAGGAATATGGCGTGGGCCTGGATTTTACACCCACCGTGCTAACAGGCAACAAGATTCATATCAAGGTGGCACCGACGGTCTCCGAGCTTGACTTCTCCTCGGCCGTCCAGTTCAGCGGTTTTACCGTTCCGGGCTTAAACACGAGACGGGCGGAGACGGTGGTGGAACTGGACGACGGCCAGAGTTTTGCCATTGCCGGCCTGATGCGGGAGACATCCAGGGACGTCTTACAGAAGTATCCGCTCCTGGGGGACCTTCCCATTCTGGGTGTGCTTTTCCGCAGCAGGGAGTTTCAAAAAAACGAGACCGAGCTCGTCATTGTCGCCACCCCCCGGTTGGTCAAGCCCCTTGACCCCGTGGTTCAGAGCCTGCCGACGGACTTTTACGTCGAGCCCAGTGATATGGATTTTTATCTGTTGGGACGGATGGAGGGAAGCAAAAAGACCGAGGGGATCCAGGGCAAAATAGATGGTGAATTCGGCCATGCCGTTCCACAGGAATAATCGTGCCTGCCAATCGCAGTGCGACGCGCTTCAAAGGCATGGGCTTTAACACGAAATGCATTTCCAAGGGGGAGAAAGATGGAGCTTAAAACAACCGTTATCGCAGGGGCCGCCCTGCTGACAATCATGATTTCCGGGTGTGCCGGCACCCCCGAATTGGACGAAAACTGGGGCAGATCTTATGAGGAGGCCAAAGCAACCCAAACCATGAACCCGGATGGGCAGTACAATTTGGCGCCGGTGGAGGGGCAACAGGGCCCGGTCGTGGAAAGAATTTTAGAAGATTATTTGAAGAGCGAACCAGGGGCAAAGTAAAAAACCTTTCCTCCTGCATTTCCAAAAGCTTTGGGGGAGAGAATTAACCACAGGCAGACAGGTATAAGCGTATGAATCCACTAAAAAATGAAAGGGGCGGTTCTCTAATTGAATTCGTCCTCATCGCGTGGGTGCTCTTCCTGATTCTTTTCGGAATTATAGAATTCGGGCTGATCATGTATAACCAGGCGGTGATTACCAATGCAAGCCGGGAGGGTGCTCGATACGGGATAGTGTCACGGGCACCCAGATACACGAGCGCGCAAATAGTCACTTATGTATCCCAAGCGTATGCAGACAAACCCATAACGTTTGGAACCCGTGTATTCAATGTAACTACTCCGAATTTCCCGCCTCCCCTATCTTTGGACAGGATTTGACCGTTGAGGTTACTTGGGAATACGACTTTTTGCTGCTGCCAAATTTTACTGGCGTGGGTGTGCTATCCAATCCCCTTACCCTTCGAGCAAGCACGGTGATGAAATATGAATAAGTATAAAATTCATACGATCGGAAAAATACGTTCTTTCGGTGTGCAAACAGAATAAAAAACCAAAAAGGGGTAACCATCATTCTGGTTGCACTCTTGATGCTGGTTTTAATCGGTTTTGCGGCACTCGCTATTGATGTCGGGTATTACATGGTCACACGGAACGAGCTGCAAAATATTGCTGACGGTGCGGCATTGGCAGCCTGCAGCGAACTCGGAGAAATATACAGGAACATGCTGCCGGACGATCAAAGCAATTACGTCTGCGATCCGATTACGGACACTTGTCGATAAAGCCCTATCGATTGGGGCAAACAACAAAGCCGGAGGGCTTCAGGGCATTACGATAAGGCAGGAAGATGTTATTATTGGACATGGGACAGAATTTCCCATATCTTTACCCAGGGACCTGATCAACCGGATGCGGTTCGCGTGATTGCGCGTCGGGATGGCTCCGCTAATGGTCCCATATTGACCTTTCTCGCACGGGTACTGGGGATCGACACCGTTGATGTCTGGATGGATGCCACAGCAGCCCTGACAGGTCAAAGTACGACCGAGACGGGTGAACTGGAACTACCCATTGGGATATCATATTATTTTTTTAGGGAAGGTGAAAAAATTTTGTAAAGATTCCATTGTATTCAATCCCACAAATGATCCTGAATCCTGTGCAGGTTGGAACAGTTACGATTTTTAGCCGCCTAACGACGACCTGCTTCGCCAGATTCTGGATGGGAGTGTGATCAGTCCCGGGACAACAGCCAATGACACCGCTTTTAATTTTATCGGTGGAAACTGAGCAACCCTACTTTTGACGAACTGCATCTGCTGTTCATGGACAAAGGCTACGATATTCCAGTGACGGCAATACTGTTGAGTAAATTTGTAGATATTTCTGGACATCCTTATATCCGGACAGTTCGAATGACTATGGAACCCGGCTCCTTACTTGGAAGAGGGCGAACAGCCTACTATCCGGACGATAAAAAGAATCCAACGCCGAGAAATGAGCATAGATGGGAAACAAGTGTTGCCGTTTATGATTGGGACGACTGCTCGAACCCGAATACGACCATCGAAATCGTTGGGTATAGCAAAAATCGATTACCAATGTCCAGAATGCCCCAAAAAAGAATTGAAGGATTGATTTTATGTGACCGCTTTTCCGATGAGGCCACCCGGGGTGGCGGCGGAGAATTCGGCGTTAAAGGGACCATACCGGGTCTCGTTGAATAGGCACTCGGACAAGTGTTCTTTTCCTTATTGAACGCTCACAGGGTGTTAATTGCACCTGATGGAGATAACGAGAAATAATGCAACAAGACATTTCCATATTGATTAAAGTCAAGTTTGGCGCACTCAGTGAAGAGCTTGAGCGTGCGATCCTCAATATTGGGGGTTCAGGATAAAATCTCCAGAAGATAAGGGACGTGTCGACCTTCTGTTCTATGAACTGGGCCATAACCCCGATGATGATTTCGTACGGATCCAGTCCCTGCTGGCTTCAAATGCCGTAGGCGAAGTTTTCGTGATCTCCGCGAGCAAGGAGACAGACCTTATCCTCAGGGCCATGCGCGCCGGGGTCAAGGAATTTATTTCCCGGCCCATTGATGAAATGGAGCTAAAAAACGCTCTCCTGGAGCTTAAAAAACGGATAAAGCTGAAATCCCCGGTCATGGAGCATCAGCAGCAAAGAATGGGCCGGGTCATCAATGTGATGGGCGCCAAAGGTGGCGTGGGGACCACCACCCTGGCAGTCAACCTGGCCATGACACTGGCGGGAAAAAGGAGGCCGGTTCTGTAGCTCTCTTGGACCTGAACATGGTTTTCGGTGAGATCCCCCTGTTTTTGTCCATCGCACCCGCGTATCACTGGGGTCACCTTGTGGAAAATATAGACCGACTGGACAATACTTTTCTTTTGAATGTGATGACCCCTCACAAATCCGGTGTGCACATACTGCCATCGAAGAGCCACCTGAACGGCCAACCACCGTTGACGCCCAAAATCATGGACCGTATCTTAGCTACCATGAAAAAAACCTTTGATTTCATCGTCATCGACGCCGGCCAATCCCTGAATGGCCCGACACTGAAGACCATCGAAGTGGCGGAAAAGATTTTTTTCATTACGCTTTTAAATCTGCCTTGCCTGCACAACACCAACAACCTGCTCAAATCCCTATCCAGTGTAGGCGTTTCCCAGAAAGACCGGGTAAAACTGGTGGCCAACCGGTATTTGAAAAATAACGATATTGAAGTCGCGGAAGCGGAGGAAAGTGTGCAAAGCGAAATTTTCTGGACCATCCCCAACGACTACAAGACCACCATGTCTGCCATCAACAGGGGCAAACCCCTGTTCGAAATTGCCCCCAAAGCGAAAATAACCAAAAAGATCGATGGACTGGTGGAAACCCTCCTGCATGGGGACCGGGAGATAAAGAAAAAAGGGTGGTTTTTCAGTAAAAAATGAATGGGTCAACCATGCCGTGAACGCGTCATAAACCCTTAGGAACGACGGAGAAAAAAACAACCATGGACCCCGAAATACAACACGATGAATTGTCGCACGAAGCTGATACCGGCTTTTTTTCCGACGAGTATTTTGATTTAAAAAGCCGGATTCACGACCGCCTGCTAGACTTGCTGGATTTGAGCAAACTGGACCGTGTGGATCCTGTCTTACTCAAACCCGAGTTGCGCAAGGTCGTGGACAAGATACTCCGGGAAGATTTCCAGTCACTTCCTCTAAATGCCTTTGAAAAAGAGCGCTTGTACACCGAAATCATGGATGAAGTTCTGGGTTTTGGCCCTCTGGAACCATTACTCCAGGATCCAACGGTTTCGGATATCCTGGTCAACACGTACAAGCGAATTTATGTTGAACGCTTCGGCAAACTGGAAAACACCGATGCACGCTTCAAGGACGATGACCACTTGAGAAGAATCATCGACAAGATCGTGACCGCAGTGGGTCGGCGTATCGATGAATCCTCTCCCATGGTAGACGCCAGGCTGATGGACGGCTCACGGGTCAACGCAATAATCCCCCCCCCTGGCACTGGATGGGCCCATCCTTTCCATACGGAGATTTTCCGTAGACCCCCTGGAATTGGAAGACTTGATCCAATTCAGAACACTGATTCCCCAGATCGGTGAATTGCTGCAGGGTATCGTCAAATCACGGCTCAACATTTTGATCTCCGGCGGACGGGCAGTGGGAAAACCACGGTCCTGAATGTTCTTTCGCGATTTATTCCCGCCAGGAGCGCATTGTCACCATCGAAGACTCGGCGGAGCTGCAGCTCAAGCAGCGGCACGTGGTGCGGCTCGAGACCCGGCCCGCAAACATTGAAGGCAAGGGAATGGTTACCCAACGGGACCTGGTCATCAACAGCCTGAGAATGCGGCCCGACCGAATCATCGTGGGGGAGGTGCGCGGCCAGGAAGCCTTTGATATGCTCCAGGCCATGAACACCGGCCATGATGGCTCCCTGACCACCATCCATGCCAATTCGCCCCGGGACGCGCTTATGCGTCTGGAGACCATGGTGGCCATGGCCAACTTCGATATTCCCAGTGAATTTTTAAGACGCTTCATCAGTTCGGCCATTGACGTGGTCCTTCATCTGGCCCGGTTGACGGACGGCTCACGCAAGGTGATGAGCCTTCAGGAATCACAGGCATGGAGGGTAACACCATCACCACCCAGGAAATTTTCTCCTTCCAGCAAAAGGGTATCGATCCGGAAGGCAAGGCCAGGGGCCGCTTCATTTTTGGCGGCGTGCGGCCGAAGTTCATGGAGCGTTTCAGGGCGGCGGGCATCAGGTTGTCGCCGGACCTGTTCGACCCATCAAATTCAATTGAGATTTAATTCAAAAAGGAGCATGACATGTTCATCTGGCTGTTGGGAACGGTAATATTCATTCAGATTCTCCTGATCATTGAACTTCTTTTATACGCCATTCGCATGTTCAGATATCCGGACCGTGCAGAAGTGCGCAAAAGACTGAAAAACAGCCTGATTACGGCGTCCGATGTTGAAGACGCTGATATTACAAAAAATAAAGTGTTCAGCGACATTCCTTTCCTTAATCAATTCATCGTTGCCGTTCCAGGCGTTGCACGTCTGGATTTGCTGATGCGCCAGGCCAATGTGAAATACACCATGGGCTTTTTTCTTCTGCTCAGCGCAACTCTGGGACTCACAGCGTACCTGGTGGTCTATATCTTCATCGGAAATCCGCTCATATCGCTATTACCGGCGTTGGTCGCGGCAACTTTTCCATACCTATCCCTCAGGATGAAAAGAAAAAAAAGGACAGAACGTTTTGAAAAACAGCTTCCCG
>CAWJIL010000001.1:62500-241277 GCA_963842925.1 uncultured delta proteobacterium | reverse complement strand
TTCTCCCTTAACATCGAAGCGACAGGTTCCCAAGTTCCACGCAAAAGCCTAACTCAGATTCATGCCACCTTTACGCCGGAGGCCACTTAGGCAATACACAGGCTCCCCCTAAGCTCATCCTGAACCCCATATAAAAGCTCAGTTTTGACCTCGTCCATTATCTTTCGACGCTTCATCGAATGGTTCGCTTACGCTCATCTCTCTGAGTCACACCTGCCACGATCCTATGCCGTGACTTTTGTCGAGTAGACCGGGGCCTTCCATGGCTATAGGTTGTAGTTTGTTTTCTCTGTTTGCCGCCTGGTTTCCCGGCGGTGCCACATCATCACAGCCTTACCTTTGGTTGTTCCCCGGTCCCTCCACAGAAACGGACAAGCGGATTTCCCATACATCCGGCTCTTCGGTCACTCGTTCAGATAGCCTCTAAACTACGAAATGGATTCAGGTCTTTGCGGATACTCACCTTGGGCCACCCGACCCTCTTGAGTGCCTGTCGGTAGCCTGGCCATGTGTAAGAATTTCGTTGGCTCTTACGATTGAGCCACTTAAACAGTATTCCCCTCACATGATAGAGATAGGTTACACACCTATCCGAGTTATCCGTTATGGCGTAATAGCTCAGATGCCCCACCACGCGCACCTTGGCCTGGCGAAGCATCTCACCTTTCCTCAGAACAGCCCTACTTTTGCGCGCCCATTCCGTGAACTTACGTAGGCTTTGTGCAAGTTTCTTGCGACTGGTCCGCCGCTTCACCTTGAAGTGCCCATCCCTGGTTTTCCCACAATAGTGTGTAAACCCCAGGAAAGTGAACTCCTTCGGCTTTTGCCCTCGCCTGTGTGCATCCCTACGCGCAAAACGCCCAAATTCGATGCAGTGTGTCTTCTCTTTGGCTACTTCCAGGCTAAAAGCTTCAAGCCTGTCTTTTAACCGATTCTCGAAGTGCCTTGCATCTGCTTTGTACCGGAAGCAGGCCAGGAAATCATCGGCAAAACGGAAATAATAAGCCTCTCCCCGGCACTGCCTCCTGACCCTATGGCTGAACCACAGATCCAGCACATAGTGCAGGTAAATGTTCGACAGCAGTGGTGACAGGATTGAGCCCTGGGGAGTACCCCTTTCAATGGCTCTAACCAGCCCGTCCTCCATTATTCCGCCCTTTAGCATACGACTGATCAACCTTAGTATGCGAGGGTCACCAATGCGGTGTTCCAGAAACTTCATCATCCATCTGTGAGAAACTTCATCGAAAAATGCTCTGATGTCTGACTCCACCAGATAGCTAACTCGCTTCTGCTGGATGGTTCGCCCCAGCCTGCCCAAACACAAATGCTGGCTCCGCTCGGGTCGATACCCATAGCTGCTGTCTTCGAAGATCTCCTCGTAGACCCTTTCCAGAGCCCGCTTCACCGCCAGTTCAACTATCTTATCTTCAAAACAGCTGATTCCTAACGGCCGCCCCTTTTCACTGCCCGACTTCGGTATATAGCTCCGGCGGCTGGGCTGTGGGCGGTATCCCATACGCTTCAGCCGGTCAGTCAAGCTTTCAAGGTTCTCTTCGAGGTTTTCCCCATACTGTTCTTTGGTTACGCCATCCACACCGACGGCTTTGTCGTCGTCCAGTGCTTCGTAGCAGTCCCGCAGGTTGTCCAAATCTGTCACATGATGATACAGCGATGTGAACACCAGATCCGGCTCCTTGCGAGCCCTCTCTCCTATCCGTGTCAGGTCAGTGCTCATCAATTCTCACTCTTTGCATAGTGTCGATGTTTCCCCTTTCACGGGCAATTGACCGTGGAGACCTTCGCTCAGCGGGGATTAGCCGCTTCATCGCTAAACCATTGCAGTTATACTGGTCTCCATCCCTCGCATCGGCGTCTTTTGGTCGCCTCCTTTTACGTTGGTCGACCATACTCGGTTACTATCCCAACGACCTGGGATGCTTTCGCCAAGAACTTTTGGGTGCCTTTTCCGATGCTTGCCTGGTTACTCCATCGTCGTTGTCATGCTCGATGCTGTCTGAGACCCCGGGGTGTCGGTTGGTACTCGTCCATAACGCACCTTCCATTTCGCCTGCGCCCTTTAGGAAAAGATAGGCACGATCCCAAAATCAGTGTTTCTCGGGGCTATGGGTCAGATTCAGGGCTCACACCCTTCACCTCGCTAGACTCGCGGATTTCCTTATACAGCTGGGAAATACACTACCGGGCGGCTGACTATACCTTACCCGGGAGGGCTTATGCTTTCGCATTCCCTCGCGACGCTGAACCAGCGCCAGGTTCGAACCCTAAACGCTCACAACCCTGGCTCTTTACCAACGCAGCTTTAGGTGGTTTGAAGCCTGCTCCTGCAAGCCGGCTCCGAGGGGCCAAAACAACCCTCATCTTTTGTGCAGTTACGCACACTTTATAGTAAAGTGCGCTCTTGGCACACTACATGGAGAAAAGTCCAGTTATCAAACTGAATGAAATTATTCCCGATACCATTAGGTCATCCCCACGGTACCATGGAGGGGTCTATGAATACAAGATATGGTCAGTGGTGATAATAATCGCACACCGGCAATATTTCAGGTGCCTGATATCTAACAAATTGTAGGAGTAGTGCCCAGGTTTTATGCCAGATTGCCTACATGTAACTATTTGGCATCGCGAATTGCTTTTGAAGCTATCTGGTCAATAAGTCCCGGCGCGATCAGCTTCATCCACCGACCAAGTTTTCCTCTAAATGATAGAATTGCCAGGCGATCCCGGTCTTCCATAGCCTTTATAATTCTGGATGCACATTCATTTGCAGTCATAACTTTGTTTTCCTGCAACGGACTTGATCCAAGCGGTTTTCCGTCTTTGCCAAATGCACGTCGATGAATTTCACTAAGAACGAAATCCGGAGCAATCATCGTCACTGTAACGCCGGTTCCCATCAATTCAATTCTGAGCGAATCAAAAAAGCCAAACATGGCATGTTTGGTCGCTGAATAAGCTGTTCGGGTTGGCACACCGTTCAAACCGGCAAGACTTGAAATTCCCACAATTCGTCCTTTACTTTTTTTCAGTTGGGATAGTGCATAATATGTACAATAGGCAGCGCCTAAATAATTGATGCGCATAAGTTGTTCAATAATAGATGGTTCTGCCATATCTTCGAGCGTTGTCCACATGGTTCTGCCAGCATTGTCGAACGAATTTTGCAGATCAGTTGGAAATACTGCACTATTTTTCGGTTCGGAAAAACCAGATATTTCATAAAAGCAAAACCGATACTGATAGCTATCGTGTAACCTGGTGACTTGCAGTGTCAGGCGTTATTGAACATTAATTTCATTTGCAACAGCATCAACGCTATAGGCCCTTATAGGTCTATTGAACCCTTTCACATTTATTTTTCCTTGTTCCGAACAAGAGATTTCATCATTCACAAGAGCCCAGGTGGTGTGGCTGATAAGGATTCCTCCGGGTATGCAAGTCTGTTCAAGCCTTGCAGCAATATTAGTTTGCATGCCCATAGCTGTGTATTCTTTTCTCTCGGATGACCCATAACCACCTACTGTTGCCATGCCAGTGTTTATCCCACATCTTATCTGTAATACTTCATCAATGCCTCCCTTAAACCAGCTCTTGTTCAACTCAGCAATTCTTCGCTGCATATCAATGGCCATCTTCACACATCTAAGTGCATGATCTTTGTCGTTGCTGCTTTCGGGTGCTCCAAAAAAGACATATAAACCATCACCAATTACCTGTGCGAGAGTACCTTTGTATGTATTTATGATCTTATTCATTTCTGTTAGATATTCATTTAACACATTAGCCATGTCCTCCGGCTCCAAAATATCTGTAATGCTTGTAAAATCTTTAATATCTGAAAAAAATAGAGTTAACTTTTTCCTATTATGTTTCCAAATCGAATCAATTTGGCCATCCGAAATTTTATCTGCTAACTGTGGTGCTACGTATTTTGAGAGCAAGCTATAGGCTTTCTTCACTTTCTCTTGTTCTAAGTTAAGTAATCGAAGGTTAGCATTTCTCTGGGATACAAAGTGCTGAATCAGCAAGAAAGCCACAATTGAAGTACATCCGATATTCATAACAAAAAAAATGGTCATCATTGCCGGAGATATGTTGGATATTTGTCTGCCAAAAGGCTCGATAAAAGCACCTATGAAGACCAGAACAATGAATGCGATGAACCACCTAATTGCTTGACGTCGCCCTGCAAAGAGCATAGCTCCAAATGGAGAAGTCAGTGACCACAAAATAACGCCACTGGAATTTACAAAACCACCTAATGCAATCATTAAAAAAAATGGCAATAATAAAGGTAGTAAAAGTTGAGAGAATCGATAGAACCCATATCGTCCTGTCCGAGAAAATGAGACTAAACTAAGATACGAAAGAATAGAATAAGAAAGCGGAATTGATGCAGCTATATATTCGCCAAAAAGCAAATAGACAGAACCCCATATAATAGCAAGTGTAGCCATCATTAAGGACGAAAACACCAGAAGTGATTTTTGTAAGCGAACCTCATCGTCATCGTTTAAGTC
Source organism: uncultured delta proteobacterium (assembly GCA_963842925.1). Lineage (GTDB taxonomy): Bacteria > Desulfobacterota > Desulfobacteria > Desulfobacterales > B30-G6 > B30-G6. Next base: position 236,733 of record CAWJIL010000001.1, on the reverse strand, counting down.
AGATCCGATACGAGAGATGAAGGAAATAAATTTCTGCAAAGAACCGGGAAGCATTAATCTACCCTCCGATGAAGTGGGTTTTGTTTTTCAAAAACATTAACTATCTCTGAATATTTAATGTATGGAGATAAGTCCAGTTATCAAGTTCAACGGCGATATTAACGATACCATCTGATTATGCCCATGATAGATCGGCAGGGCCTATGAATACAACATTTCATCTGTTGCGATAATTTTCGCAAACCGGTAAAATTTTAGGGGTCTGATAACCTTGTTTTTGTTGTAAAGTCAAAAATGTGAATTGTTTTGTGAAACAAGTTGCAGTCAAAAAGCCGGTGGAGGTAAAGTTTCCCAAACCAGGAAATAGGGGCGATGCGTTTTAAGACCCAAGACCGTTTTGCTAACCTTTTTACCTCCGGCTTCTTCAATCCAGATAAAGGCTTTACCTTTCTCAATCTTACAATTCATTTGATATGTATGGCCTTCTAATGCATTCAAATCTATTTTTAAAACCCAGATCTCGTATTGATCTTCAAGAGCATAGCCCGGTCTAACATCAGGTGTATAGACAATCATTAAACGTAGCACCGTTCTACCAGATGGTATTTTGTAAACCGCTTTTCCTCCAGGTGTAGTCAATCCAGGCCAAAAATCTTTTTCCTCTGCTGCCAAAAAGAAATAAGAATATCTGCTCTTCCCTCTATATTCAATTCTGTTTTTTAGATATGCACCCTCGCCTTCAGGCACATTGTATGGATTTATTGATGCACAACTTACAAGAAAAGAGAATGTCAAAAACAAAAATATTGTTCTTTTCATTTCAATTTATCGACTCTTAAGGTGATGCCAATATCAAATATATTGAGATAATGCGCTAAAACCCAGAATTTCAGGGCCTGTGATAAAATATAACCACTTCTCCTAAACTTAAAATAAGTGGATTCTTCTGGTTTTTCCACCATAGGGACATGACCAACATTTTTCATGACTACACTTTTTGCATTTGGCATTGCTGATTCGAGAACTTTAGCGCCAGACATATGTAGTACCCTATCATTATCTCCCCACAAAATTAGGGTTCTCGTCTGTGCATTTTTAAGCAGTATTTCAAGAGGAACAAGATTATCTGGATCAACAGATCCTATAAGAAGTTTTTTCGTTGTCCTGCTCATATCACCACCTCCGTTAGAAGTGCTTATTGGCAGTTCCTAAAAATTAGGCCATGTTAACATGAAACCATCGCACGAAAGTATTTTAATTTTTTATTTGCTTTCGGGGTCCAAATTAGCAAGCTGATTCCTGATTTCCCTCAAGGTGTCTCGTATTTCTTTCAGATAGTTTTTAGCCTGGAAGACGAATAATGGCATTAGCAATAGAAGGATAGTTAGAATTAAGACAAGGAGTGAAATCAAGAAATAGACAATTCCAATCGGACCCATTTCAAACATGAATCACCTCGCTTTTCATTATTATGAAACTTGCAATTCATACAATAATAAGGCTCTAAATGTATTCTTTTTTTCTGATGCTTGACCGTTTTTTCGATGAAAGTCAGATGGTGGTATACATCTTTTTCCATGATACCAATTGATTGGAATTATCTGGAACCGGATTGTCGTTGTGGTTTTTTGGTTTGGTTTGATTTTTCAGCGTGCCTATAATACGATGTAAAAAGAATCATCTGTCGCCATTTCAGAGTATCTTTTCATTCCTACTATTTCAAAGTCATCTTTAACCAATATGGAGAATAGCCATGTTTGCACTGATTCCCTATGTTATCATTTACGATACAATAGCGAATGATTTGATGATATCACAACAATTTTACCAGTACCAAAACAGCATATAAGTTAAAGGTGTCAGCAGCTTTGTACCAGATTCCATAACCACATTATCTTGTATAGGCCGCCAATAGAAAAAATGTGGATGAATAATTGTTCAGGTAAGATGCTTTTTAAAAAACAACACTGTGCGTTCCCAGGCAACATTCGCCTGATCCTCATTATATCGGGGTGTTGAATTGTTATGGAAACCGTGACGGGTGCCTTCATAGGTATACATAACAAACTCCTTCTTATTTTTTTCCAAAGCTTTTCGGTACTCCTCGCGTGAAGCGTTTACACGAGGGTCATTCTCAGCATACTGAATCATAAGTGGTGCATGTATTTTGAAAACATCTTCAGTTGCTGCTGCTCGACCATAAAACGGAACACCCGCATTCAGGTTTGTTCCCATGTGCACAGCAAGATTATTGACAACACCACCACCATAGCAGAAACCTGTTGCTCCGAGCTTACCATTGGACAAATTATGGCCTTTCAAAAATCTGGCACTGTTCAACATGTCAGTGAACAGTTTGTCTTTATCCAAAGACTTTTGCATTACTTTTCCATCGTCATCGTTTCCGGGGTACCCACCGATAGGAGAAAGTCCATCAGGTGCAAGGGCGAGAAACCCTTCAACAGCAGCACGACGTGCCACATCTTCTATATAGGGGTTTAAGCCTCTATTTTCATGAACAATTAGAACTGCCGGAAAAGGCCCATCACCGGCAGGCTTAACCAAATACCCGCGCATTTTGCCTGATGTACCGCCTGGAGAGTCATACTCAACATATCGGGCCTTGATCCGTTCATCTGTAAAGGAGATTGTTTGAGCTTCAGCATAGCGTGGCAACAGAGCTTCAGCCATAGCAAGAGCTGACCCTCCAATGATAGCCAGTGTTGAGGCTTTAGTCATGAAATCCCGTCTTGTCATCTGGGTGTGGCAGTATTCATCGTATAAGTCATATACCTTGGGATCAATAGTGTCTTTTGTCATAAAGGCCTCCTTATAAACAATTAATTGAAGTATTTTGGCAGCAATTTTCAAATAAAGTTATAGGGAAGAGACATTAAAGTGCGTAAAGCCCGCTCCTTATCCGTTCTTCCGAAGTTGTATATTTTTTTTAAGCCGACTCAACCGGTTTTGTCTTAATCTTCTGGAATGCTGTCATGGCCGTTGTTACCATATCGGTCAGGTCGGCAACGTTGCCGGGAATAACCAAGGTGTTGGATGCTTTTGCAAGTTTTCCAAACTCGTTAACATACTGCTCCGCAACACGCAAATTGGCTGCTCCAGGCCCGCCTGGCATTTGCAGTTGTTTGGCAATCGTATTCAATCCTTCGGCGGTCGCTTGCGCGATGGCCAGAATTTCCTGCGCATGCCCCTCTGCTTCATTGATACGCCGTTGTTTTTCACCTTCGGAACGCAAAATAGCATCTTGACGGTCTCCCTCAGCCCGATTGATGGTAGATTGCCGCACCCCTTCAGAGCGAGCGATTTCGGCACGTTTTTCTCGTTCTGCCGTCATCTGGGCTTCCATGGCATTTTTAACCGATTCCGGCGGCAAAATATCTTTAACCTCATAGCGCAGGACTTTTACTCCCCATGCCTGTGCAGCCTGATCAATTGATTCCACAACCTGGCCGTTGATGGTTTCACGTTCTTCAAACGTTTTATCCAGATCAATACGGCCGACACAGGAACGCAGAGTGGTCTGGGCTAGCTGGGAGGCGGCCATGCGATAATCATTGATTCCATAGGCTGCTAATTTACTGTTCATGACTTGTAGATAAATCAGGCCATCAACCTCCACGGTTACGTTGTCTTTGGTGATACAGGTCTGACTGGGAATGTCAAACACCTCTTCTTTCAAAACATATTTGTAAGCCACACGATCCAAAAATGGTATCAACAGATGAAAGCCCGCTTCCAAGGTCCTGCTGTATTTACCGAGCCGTTCAATAATAAACTCGCTTTTCTGGGGAACAATCACCGCTGTTTTGACTAAAATGACCACAATCAAAACAGTAAGCGTCAATATAGCGATAAGCGTTGCACTCATGAGAAACTCCTTTATGGGTGATCAATTTTGCGTACAAAATAAATCTGGTGAGAATTATCAGCATACCGTATAATTTCAGCGGTGTTTCCCTCCTCGATGACTGCATCAGCAGCGGCATCCCAGGTGGTTCCCCGGTATTGAATGCGCCCATAATTGGCAGGTGTGATGGTTTTTAAGACTGTAACGTGCATTCCCTGGGGGAAGTCTTCAAAGTCCTCATCAGGCATATCGGAAGATGCCCCGCGAAATACGCGTATTAGCCATTTGCGTAGCAATAGCAAGGAGGCAACCGCCGATGTAATAAAAAGCAAAATCTGTAGGCTGAGGCTCATATCCCAGAGCAATAACGCGCCGGCTGTTACCCAGCATCCGATACCGAAAAACAGCACGATAAAACCGGGCAGGTAAAGCTCCAAAAAAGCCAGACCGATACCTATAATGAACCAGATCAACCATGGTGTAATCAGTGTGTTCATAGCTTATATCCTTATGTCCTATCGGTAAGTTCACAAAAAGTCGCTTTTCTGAGACGCATTATAGTGGAATTGATCTTATGGGTCAAACAGAATAAGGCCGTAGGATGTTTCCACAATTGAAAAGGCGATAGGCATACAGGTTAAAAGTTCCTTGCAATCGCATACCATTAACTTATTAACCTGGCAACTAAATAGCTCAATGTGTCATGCCGGACCTGACCCGGCATCCAGTGCCTTTCTGGATTCCCGCCTGTGCGGGAATGACAGCCTTAACATATTTAATTGCCGGAGTAATAGCACGCTAGTCTCGTGTCCTATAATTAAATTACAAAACTCGGATTGATTTTCCAGCGAATCCCAATCCCGGGTATGGTTTTTTTAATCCCAAATAATAAAACACAAATTCTAAATAAATCTCAAAATACAATTAATTAAAATCCAAACTTATTTGAATCATTGGAAATTCGAATTTTGAAATTGTTTGAACTTTGTTTTTTGATGCTTGTAATTTTTTCGATCGATGATAAAAATGACTGGAGAGACTACAAGCGAAATAGGAGATTACTTATCGTCTTTCACTGCACTATATTGCACTCTATCAAAGAAGGACCGCGGTTTGTTGGAATGACTTTCGATACTGTCAGCCCAACAGGACTTAGAAGGGACTTGTATTCATCGATGGTCCTTTCGCGACCGCCGCCCATTATTAGAACTTCTAAATCGAGTAATTTTGCAACGGAAAAGCCAGGCTCTGCCTCCAGGAGGTACTCCACGATCAACAGCCTTGATTTTGCTTTCATGGCTCGCGAAATATTTTTTAAAATCCGAGAGCATAGATTGTCCTCCCAGTCATGCAGTACATTCACCAGAAAGAATGCATCGCACACAGGTGGCGTCTCCTTGAAGAAGTCGAAAGAAATGGCCTTACAGCGGTCATTGAGATCTGCATCTGCAATCGCCTTCTTTGCAGGTACAACCGCCCCCGGCATGTCGCCTACAATACCTTTGATTTGCGGATAATTGGCAAGCAGTTGAATCATAAACAAACCCTGCCCGCCGCCTACATCACAGATTGAACTGATACCCGAGAAATCATAAACATCCATTATTGCATTGGCAAACCCTATCGCCTTCAATCCTTGTCCTTGATCTAATAGGGCCCTTTCTTCAGGATTCTCCTCCATCCACTCAAAAGACTGTTTGCCAAAAGCATGGTCAAAACCAGGCTTGCCGGTCTGGACGGTATAATCTAAAGCATTCCATGCCCTGTCGTGCCAGTCGGATAGAAACATCCGCACCATAGGCCGCATGGCATCCGATAGAAGACACCGGGATAGCGGCGTCATACCGAAAATGTGAACTATTATTTTTCAATGAGTTTGTGGGAATTCTTCCAGTTAAGATCAAGGTCATATACCTTTTTCAATTCATGGATCTTTTTTATTGTCCGCTCACTGAAAGGTGCTTTGCCATCAATGGAATGGAGCACAATACCTTCGATTACATCGCCTAAGGACATTTCCAGATATTCTGCCAGGCCTTTCATTACCTTTAATAGTCTCTTTTCAATACGCACTCCGGTTTGAACCCGTTCAATTTTCCGTTTGCCAGACATTACCGACTCCTTTATATTTTCTGTAACATAAATAGCTCAAAGGCAATAAAAATAGGCCTGATATTATAAGCAAATGAAAATATGAAATATATGTTAATAAAAAACCGTATAGCAGCATTGCCATTGGAATGGCGCCGTTACCAACAGAGGAAACCAGACTGAAAGCCCGGCCAGCCATATGATTTGGAATATTTTTCTGCAATATTGTCTGAAAACTTGTACCTGCCATAATTATAAACATACCAAGCAAAAGAAACAGCGGCAGATACCCATCATTGCCGGCGCGTTTGTAGTATCCAGTACCCAGAATGAAAGAGCGAGCAAGTAAAATTTATCACCAATCTGTGAAACAAGCTGGCCGCCGAGCAAAATCCCCATGTTACGATTTAAAATTAATTTCATTGCAAATTTCCCCTGCAAACAATGCTCTTGGTATATTAATACCATGGTACATTGGTACCATAAAGCATTATTTTAAATTTTGGGGAGATTTGTCGAAATGATCCATAAATATGAAATTGAAGGCAAACTGGAAAATCTGATAATTGTAATCATGAAGACTGTATGGCTGGTAAAGCATGAGCGTCTTTATCTAAATTTGGCTGGAATTGCCACTTTCTTATTGACAACCACATTGTGGTATCGTTATATTGGGTTATCATGAAGATGAACTCATACAGCATCCGGAAAACAGCTATCAAGATAGCATTCATTTCTCTGTTTTTACTACTGAGTGGTGGCCTGTTAGCATCGGGGTCAATGGCCTCTGAAAACTGCGGAATGAATTCGTCTCCGAATACGCACGCATTCAGTGAAAATTCGAATTTATGTATAGCCTGCTGTGATTTAGGGGATTCACAATGCCTTTGCCACACCCACGGTTCACAACCCGTTGAAATGCCCAAGGTTGTTTGGGTTTCAAGTGGAGGCTTACATTCTGATAATAACATCTTAATCGTTGCATTGTTTGGGGTCTTTGATGGTATGCCCTACCCCAAAGGCAGTCCAAATTTTCCTTTCTCTATAAAGGTGGTCTTATCTCCGCCTCTCTTCTTATGGAACCAGTCTTTTATCATTTGATTCATATCGACCCACGTTTATTCTAAAAAAACGCAAGCACTTACAATTTACATCGAAGAACCTCGCAATAAGCTGCAAGAAATGTTCTGCCGTGTGGCAAAACCTATGGGGCATGCGCTTGCTATTTCGGTTCAATCATTTTTATATGCCAATGCGCCCTTTGAAGGGGTATATTCAGAAATAGTATCAGAGCCGTCGTTTCTATCGTTATAATCTCTCTTGATAACTCAGGAGCCATTGTTATCAATAACCAGATCAAAAAATTGGGGGTATCACCATGACGAAAAAAAGTAAAAAAACCCATCAGGATAAAATCACAGCAAAAAAAGCCACTGTTCTCGGCTCTCGGAAGAAAAATCATTTGCCTTTAGTGACTGCTGCCGTCGGTGCTTTCATTATTGTTGCTGCTTTTGTTTTTTATAATACCCAGGGGGGCGACAACTTGCCAGTGGCCGCTAATGGCTCGGCAATCGTTGACAACACGTTGGTAATATTTCCAGCCAATCTTTTTGAAGACGGTAGAGCTCGCCATTTCGAGTACGTCAGCGGTGAAGACACCATTCGATATTTCATTCTTAAAAGCTCAGATGGTGTCATACGCACCGCTTTTGATGCTTGTGACGTTTGTTGGCCAGCTGGAAAGGGTTATTACCAAGAGGGTGATCACATGGTCTGCCGGAACTGTGGTCGGCGATTTATCTCTGCACGGGTCAATGAGGTCAAAGGCGGCTGCAATCCTGCACCCTTAAACAGAAAGTTGGAAAATGATAAATTGATCATCCAGATCAAGGATATCGAGCAAGGTCGCCAATATTTTAATTTTGACGGTAAGGTATAGATATGAATCTCAATGCCATTTCAATAAAAAATCTTCTACGAAGAAAAACAAAGGCAGCTTTTGTGCTTGCGGGTCTGGTTATCGGGGTGTCCACAGTTGTGGGCATCGTCAGCTACATCGAAGCAATGACCAATGACATAAATCATAAGCTCGAGCAATTCGGCGCCAACATTCTGGTGGTTCCCAAAACTGAGAACCTGGCTCTTTCCTATGGTGGTCTTTCGTTGGGCGGTGTGTCCTTTGAAATGGAAGAAATACGCCAATCCGATCTTAGTCGGGTAAGCACGATTAAAAACTCAGCAAACATCGCTGCCCTGGGACCACTGGTCCTAGGGGTAGCCCAGGTGTACGAACATAGAGTTCTTGTAGCCGGGGTTGACTTTTCAGCAACCCAAATCCTGAAGCCTTGGTGGAAGTTGAAAGGTTCCATTCCGGAGGCAGATGGAATTATCCTCGGAGCTGAAGCAGCCCGCATACTCAATATGGATGTCGGAAACCAAATGATGATCAACAATAACAATCTGTGGGTATCTGGCATTCTTGAATCCACCGGATCTCAGGATGATCAGTTGATATTTACCCGGCTATCTACAGCCCAAACGATTTTTGGAAAGCACGGCCGGGTATCAATGGTCGAGGTCGCAGCATTGTGCAAAGACTGTCCGATCGATGCGATGGTCAAACAGATCGCTGATGTACTTCCCAACGCCAGGGTGATGGCCATTCAACAGGTGGTCAAAGGCCGCATGGAAACCTTGAACCAGCTAAAGAAATTTTCCTATGGTGTTTCCGGTGTCATACTCTTGATTGGTAGTTTGGTTGTACTGGTTACCATGATGGGCAGTGTGCGGGAGCGTACCGATGAAATAGGCATCTTTCGTGCTATTGGGTTTCGAAAGATGCATATCATGAGAATTGTATTTATGGAGGCGGCCATCGTTTCAGGTCTGGCAGGTGTATTGGGTTACTTCCTGGGCTATTTAGCGACCAAAATTGGTCTGGTAATCTTTGGGGATAACCCATCTGCGATGGTACATTTCGACATCAATCTGGCCGGGGCTGCGATCGCTACTGCCTTGATGGTTGGATTGATTTCAAGTGCCTATCCGGCATTTATGGCATCGAGGATGGATCCTAATGACGCCCTGAGATCTCTTTAACTAGTGTCTATCCACAAATGGTCTTTTCACGCCCTGCCAGTGTTGGGCGCCATGATTTAACTCATCAAAATAGCTCGCTATTCCTCCGGGTTAAACCTGACGCCCGCCTTGTCAGAACGCGAATAATCCCTATTTCTGGACAGACACTAACGAATCCAATGGGGTATTTATAATGAGCTACATTATTGCTGAACAGATTACCAAAACTTTTGGTAACGAGAATTCCCTGGTTACTGCTGTAGATGATATCAGCTTCAAAATCGATGAGGGAGAATTCGTTGCCGTAATGGGTGAATCCGGCGCTGGAAAATCGACATTACTTGGAATCATGGGAGCCATGAACGCTCCCACTTCAGGTCGTTTGCTTGTTGACGATATCGATGTTTATGGACTGCATCAGGAACAACAAGCTGATTTTCGAAGAGAATTTTTGGGGTTTATTTTCCAGAGCTTTCATCTTGTACCATACCTAACTGTAATCGAAAATGTCATGTTGCCTTTGGCGGTAATAAACATGGAAAATGGGAAAAAGCGGGAAATGGCAAAAGATGCACTGGCCCAGGTTGGTTTGACAGATAAAACCAATCGTCTTCCAAATCAAATCTCCGGTGGTGAATCAGAGCGGGTTGCGGTTGCACGGGCAATTGTAAATGAACCACCCGTGCTGCTGGCTGATGAGCCGACTGGCAACCTGGATATAAAAAACACACAGGAGATAATGGAATTGTTGGGTCGGCTTAACCGGGATGGCATGACCATCATTATGGTTACTCACAGTCAGGATTGCGCCCATCGTGCCCAACGTATCATACAAATTTCTGACGGTTGTTTGATAGCTGACACCGTAATCCCCAGCGGTGTGATAGAAATGGCAAAAGAAAAAAGAAATCGAACCCTGGTTATGAATAAAAATGCAACTGTATTGGCATCTGGTCATTCCTGATGCTTCATAGATGATGAAAAAAACAAGGTTAATCACCACTATTCTACTATGCGTTGGAATTGGATTGGCAACATATTATCGGCTGAATCTGATGTCTCCAGCCGTTCAATTTATGAAAGATCGGCAATTGGAACGCCCCTCGGAATATAGGCCTTTAATTGGGAATAAAAGTGAAGAAAAATTACCAACGTTTCGTCTGGCAGATATCAATGGCGTGTTTTTTGATTCGTATGACCTAAGAGGGAAAATCGTTTTTCTCAATTTTTGGACAACCTGGTGTACCTCATGTGTAGCGGAAATGCCAGGGATGGAAAAATTGCATCAAAAGCTAAAAGACAAAGACTTTGTAATCGTCGCTATCAATATAAAAGAATCCATATCACAAGTGAAAAACTTTGTTAGCAACAACAATTTAACGTTCACAACTCTTTTGGATTCGGATGGAGAGATTACCAAGAGCTTCAATGTTTTTGCGACGCCAACGACTTTCATTTATGGAAAATCAGGACAACTGCTGGACACCGTTATTGGGTTTCACAGATGGGACAGTAAAGCGTCTATCAACAAGTTAAAACATATGATTGATACCGTTGCAAGCGATTAGGGACTGTGTTTTCATCTAAGGTATCTACTCATAAACGATTGCCATACCCTTTATGAAAATAGTGTAGAAATTTGTCCAGTTGCTTTCTATGCGTACTCTACTGGCGCGACGCCCTTCATGATAACAATACCCTCTGCGCCAACTTTGCGAGCCTTGGATTTGAGAGATTTTATCATACAGACGGCCCGTATTCCTAAACGACCCTATTTAAGAACCTCGCAGCAAGCGACGGGAAATGCGCTCGGTGTTTCGGTTTAAATCGAATGAATTAAAATAGGCAAGAAAATAATGTTTGTCAAAATTCTGTGTCGCAATCCTATTGACTTTTATACCATTGAACAGTAGTGTCTCATTAAGAAATGAATAAATTCAAATGGATATGACCACAAATGCCCAGTGATTAAATTGACCGATAAGGAACGAAAAAAGCTACCCCGCAAATATTTTCTTTTACACCTCCGGCCGCCAACTGTCCCGGAAAAAACACTGCAATTTTCGCTCACTTGGGGGCTTGGCGGGATGGCTGCGGTGTTGGTCGGCATGCAGTTTGCCACCGGGATACTACTCAATTTTGTCTTCGAGCCGACACCCTCGGGTGCCTATGCATCAATTCTGTCTATCCAGAACGATACGCCTTTCGGACAGCTTGTTCGCAACCTTCATCACTGGAGCGCCAACCTGCTGGTGCTCATCGTCTTCCTGCACCTCATGCGGGTTTTTTTTACCGGCGCCTTTCACGCACCCCGTCGATTAAACTGGATCATCGGCTGGCTGATGTTTGGGATCATCCTGCTGGCCAACTTCACCGGGTATCTCCTGCCCTACGACCAGCTTGCCTACTGGGCCGTGACTGTCGCCACCGGTATGCTGGAATATATACCGCTTATTGGCGTCAGACTACAAAACTTTGTGCGCGGCGGAACGGATATCGGACCTGCCACCCTGCGTATCTTTTTTGCCCTCCACACGGCACTCCTGCCGGCCACACTTGCGGGGCTTGCAGCCTTTCATTTTTGGCGAATCCGCAAGGCCGGAGGGGTGGTCATTCCCCGGAGCCCTGGGGAAGCGCACAAGAGTCCAGTGCGCGTACCCACCATACCCCATCTGCTTCTGCGCGAAGTTGTCACGGCATCGGTGCTGGTTGCCGTGGTGCTGTCTGTGGCGGTTTTTATCAATGCCCCATTAGAGGCGCCGGCAAATCCGGGTCTCAGTCCGAATCCAACCAAGGCACCCTGGTATTTTGCCGGATTCCAGGAACTGCTGCTGCATATTCACCCGATGTTTGCCGTCTTTTTTGTCCCGCTTCTGGTGTTTACGGCGCTGGCTGCCGTGCCCTTCCTGGGCGATGAGGAAGATACCGCGGGAATCTGGTTTGCCTCTTCTACAGGCCGCCGGATGGCAATTTTTTCATCCGGAATTTCCTTTGTGATAACAGCATGTTTAATTCTTTTACATGATTTATATCTTGAAGGAATATCTGTTGCGTCTTCAATGCCCTCCCTCCTTGCCACGGGTGTTGTTCCGCTTATGGGATTGATCGCTGTACTTTCTGGCGTTTATCTGTTTTTGAGAAAAAAATTTTCCTTATCAAAACATGAAGCAATACAGAGTGTTTTTATTTACCTGGTTGTCGCCTTTATCGTGTTAACCTTGACCGGATCTTTGTTCAGGGACAAAAACATGGCCCTTATTTTCTTTGGATGATATCAAAACATGTCAAAATCAACGGATAAAAAATATTCTGAAACCGATCCGAAAAAACGTAGTTTTCTGTACACGCTCTGGGCGGGTCTCGGTCTGGTTGTATTTGGCGAGATTATATGGCTGGTTGTCTCCTTTCTGAAACCCGGGAAATCCCCCCAAAAGAGAGGCGATTTCGGGGGCGTCATAGAGGCGGGGCCGGTAAGCAGCTTTAAACCCGGTTCGGTAACCGCCTTTCCCAGGGGTCATTTCTATCTAGCCCGCCTGGAAGACGGTGGTTTTTTGGCGCTTTATCGAAAATGCACGCATCTTGGCTGCACACTGCCCTGGGTGGATGTTGAAAAACGTTTTATCTGCCCGTGTCATGCATCAACATTTGATATCCGTGGCGAGGTCATCAAATCGCCTGCATCCAGGGCCCTGGACCTTTTTATGGTTCGCATAGAAAACAACATGGTGCATGTGGAAACCGGAAAGTTGATCAAACGGTCTGGCTTCCAAAAAGAACAGCTTGTCTACCCTAAAAAAATCGAAAGTAAATCTTAGTGTTATGAAGCGCTGGAAAATCACGGGAATCATAGCGAGCTTTGTCATTGTTGCCCTAATTCCGATCTATGTCATGAGATCGAATGATTCCAAGGGTCAGGCGGTTGTAGCACTGGCGGATGCCGCCTTTGTCGGCAGCAAGGAATGCAAGGATTGTCACCGGCCGGAATATGACAAATGGCGCACTTCGCACCACCGCATGGCCATGGCAGTTGCCTCCCAGGAAACGGTTCTGGGTGATTTCGACAACGCCGTGTTTGAGTATTTTGGCACAAAATCAATTTTTTACCGGAAAGACGGCGGCTTTTTTGTAAGGACACAGGGTCCGGGCGGTGAGATGGGAGACTTTGAAATTACCCATACGTTTGGGTGGTTCCCCCTGCAGCAGTACCTGGTGCCCTTTCCAGGCGGCAGGATGCAGTGCCTGCCCATTGCCTGGGATGATAATAAAAAGCAGTGGTATCATCTTTCCCCGGAAAAACAGATCGAGCCGAACGACTGGTTATACTGGACCCGTAACGCCCAGAACTGGAACAGTATGTGTGCCGAATGCCACTCAACCAACCTCGTAAAGGGCTATGACATAGCATCGGATACCTATCAAACGAGCTGGTCGGAAATCAGTGTCGGGTGCGAGGCATGCCACGGACCCGGATCACGGCATGTAGCCTGGGCTAAGATGCCGGAGATGGGCCGGCCCCGGGAAGAGAACTTTGCACTGACGGTCAAGACAAACGGGCTCAGCGCAAGACAGCAGATCGAGCTTTGTGCCCCGTGTCATGCACGCAGAAGCTCCATGGATGACAATCCGCACCGGCTGGTGGATTTTATGGATTACGCAATTCCCAGCCTGCTCACAGAGGGATTATATTTTGCCGACGGACAGATACTCGATGAGGTATATGTTTATGGCTCCTTTATGCAAAGCAAGATGTATGCCCGGGATGTCCGCTGCAGTGATTGCCATGATGTCCACAGCATTCGACGTATCAAAGACGGCAATGCTTTGTGTCTGCAGTGTCACAAGGCGGCGGAATACGACAGTAAAGATCACCATTTCCACAAGAAACAGGGGGAAAAGGGCGAGGCGATCAGGGACGCAAACGGAGAAGTCCTGTTTGATGTCGGGTCCGGTGCACAGTGCGAACAATGCCACATGCCCGGACGCAACTATATGGGCATCGATTACCGGCCGGACCACAGCTTTCGCATCCCGCGCCCGGACCTGAGTGTGCGTCTGGGAACACCCAATGCCTGCAACCGCTGCCACTATGACAAGAGCAACGAGTGGTCTCAGAAGTATTTGGTGCTTTGGTACGGAACCAAACAGCGTCCCCATTATGGGAGCATTCTTGCTGCTGGAAGAAAACATCAGCCTGAAGCCCTCGACGCACTGATAAAATTGGCAGGCGATCGACTGTACCCGGCAATTGCAAGAGCTACCGCACTGGAGCAACTTGCTGCCTACGGGAACGAGAAAAGCCGCCTTGCCTTCATCCGGGGATTGAACGATGAAGAGGCCATCATGCGCCAGACAGCCGTAAGGAGACTGAACGAACCGGACCCGTGGAAAATGCTCAGTCTCCTGTCTCCACTTCTCTATGATCCCGTGAAAGCCGTGCGTATCGAAGCCGCCCAGAAATTGACGATTTTACCCTCTGAGATGATCACCGGCGACCTCAGGAAAAAATACAAAGGGGTTCTCGCTGAATATCAGAAGGCTGCGGAACATACCGGGGATTTTGCCGCCTCTCGCCATAACCTTGGGAACATGTATGCCAATCTCGGCAAAACTGAACTGGCGATAACACATTACAGAAAAGCCATCGAGATTGACGATCTGTTCTACCCGGCCAAGGTCAACCTGGCCGGGGTGTACAACCGCATCGGCCGGAACAGCGACGCGGAAGTTTTGCTGCGGGCGGTTGTGGAACAGCATCCGGATTTACCTCAGATCAAATACTCACTGGCCCTTTTGCTGGCCGAGGAAAAAAAATATGAGGATGCTGAAGTGTACTTGAAAGCAGCGGTCTCGGACATGCCTCAGCACGCAAGGGCCCGCTACAACCTGGGGCTGCTGCAGCAGCAACTGGGTCGGGACAGTCTGGCCGAAGCCTCTTTGATGGGCGCCGTCAAGATAGAGCCGGACAACATCGATTACCTCTATGCCCTGGCTGATTTTTACTTGAAGCGGAAACGCTGGGAGCGTGCCCAAGAGATTGCCCAGGAGATGATTGCCCGGCACCCGAATCAAAAAATCGGCCACGATATGGCAGATTTTATCAGGAGGCAGAAATGAACGGAAAAAGCAAACAAGCAGCACAGAACCGGGTAACGGATAAATGCCGTATTGGCTGGTGGATCGCCGGTGCGATCCTTTTGACCCTGGTTGTGACGATGGATTGCAGTCTCTGGAAAAATAACGCAGCGGCAGCCGAGGCAGACCCTTCCATGGTGGTTGGCCGGTGGTTGCGACCCGACGGCGGATATGTACTGGAACTGAGCGATCCCGCCCCGGACGGTGGATTAAAGGCCGCCTATTTCAACCCACGCCCAATCAACGTTTCGCGCGCACAGTGGCAGTTGAAAGATGGTTACGTGGTTGTGCTGGTGGTGTTGAGCGACGTCAATTATGAGGGGTCGACCTACTTCCTGGCCTATGATCCAGACATGGACCGGCTTGCAGGCATCTATTTTCAGGCGACGTTGAAGCAACGCTTCGAGGTGGTATTCCAAAGAACAAAACCCAAATAATTTGACCCTGGAACAAAAAAAAGCCCTCCGGATGATTCTGGAGAGTCTCTTGACACTGCAAGTGCTTTGATATAATATATAACACTTGAGTGCGCCGCAAGGCCCTCAGGTTTTCCAGGCCAGGTACTCTGACCCGCCAAAGTCTCGTGCCTGGCTTTTTTTTATATATTTATCGGTAGATTACCGTAATTTTCCTAACGTTTTACAACAGGTCCCAACCCTCACGGCTTGTTTCACGATACATTCTTCACTCGTCTAGTTAATCTTCCTCCTCGAGCGAAACCTTGTCGGCAATAATCACGCTATACGCAATATCCACTGGTACACCTTTAATCTCGATCAACATACCCTCAACAATGTCCAGGTCTTCCGGCTCAAAAACCGTTCCCGCATCCGTTTGCACCACCTGGTCTCCAACGGTGAATTCAGAGTCCAAAGCGATGTCCGTAACAAGACCTTCCAACTCGACCTGATCCGGATCCCAGAATTCGACTTCATCCGCATAGAGAATGCCGTCTTCCAGGTAGCCCTCGGCTTCGAGCTTTGCCCCGAGTAAAATATCCGCTGCATTCCCGTCTACGTAGTCGGTGTTTCCATCAACCTGCACCATTTGATTGCCTATAGTGAATTCGGTGGCCGAATCAAGGTCCGTAACAAAACCGAGCACTTCGATCTGATCGGAATCCACTTCGTCTATATCATCCCCGGGCTCAATTGATTCTGCAGTCATTTCTCCACCGGCGGCATCAAGGGTACCCTCCACTTCGACCCAGGAACCGTCTGTAAAATCTGCTGGCAGATCGTCCGGATCGATTCCCGAATAGTCCACGGTGAGGTCATTGATCTGGAACGTTTCCGGACCCAGGTTGACAACAAAACCGGTAACGCCAACAATGTTACCGGGCACAAATACACCGGTCTTTTCTATAAAAGTGGCCCGAATCGCATCCGTGTCATCCACCAGACCGCTGACTTCCACCAGATCGTTCAGGGCGATGCTGTCAAAGGTAAAGTCAGGTCCTTTAAATAGTGTAATAACATTGAGAGTAACGCCCTGGCCCAGGACTACGACTTCTCTGGTTGTGGCATCAATATCGACAATGCTTTCCACGGGTCCCGCGACATTGTCATAGTATGTCACGCGATCAGCCACGGCACTGATATCATCCATGTCACCCGTACCCTCAACCAGCACCACCTTTCCGACATCCAGATAATCCAGCACGGTTTTGTCACCCGTGCCGACGTTTTCACCATTGACGATGATGACCGCATCGCTGGTGTCGAACTCGGAACCATTGACAAAAATACTGCCATGAGCTGACACCGTTCCACTGCTGATAATGCCGCTGCCGCCAATACCGCCGCCGGAGTTGCTGCAGGAAATCAGCAACAAAATAGAACAAAGCACGATCAATGATTTTATAAAGGGAGTTGTTTTCATGTTATTTTTCCTCGATCGAGTAGGGTTCTTCAAAATAATAGATGCCGATTCCAGCCTGATTTCGCCCGCTGCCTTCAACCAGGGGGGTATCATCTCGATCATGTTTCGATAGCCAGCGATCCAGATTTTCCAGATATAACTGTGCCTTTTTCGTAGAGTATTTACGAAATTCCGGTAAAACCTCGTCGGGAAGATTGTCGTATGCGACCTTACGTTGAAAAAACGGCCCGCTTGAACCGGGGTTCAAATTGTGGTCAATCGTGGAGACAAGAAGCGCCACATCGGTTCCCAGAATATGGAGTTTGTCAGCATCGCTGTGCGCGGGGACATAGGTCCGGGTGAGCAGGCAAATACGCCCGTCTTCCAAGCGCTTGACCGCGCCGACACGTATCAGTTCATCCAGAGTTGCCCGTACCGGCACATCACCACTGAAACGCTTTACCAGTTCCGTGAAGGACATATCGGAACCAGCCATGGGTAGTGGTGCCGGTGCACCCTCGGCATCCAGAAATTTTTTGTTCCGCCGCCAGGCAGCAATCACCCGGGCGGCACGGTTGTATTTTTCAGCCGTTTCACGATCATCCGGTCTGGGAAGTTGCCGCACCCGCATGACCTCCTTACGCGACAGCCCGGTGATTACCGAAACCCGTGAAGTGGTCTGCTTGCGCCCCTCGATGCCGAACTCCTGGCTGGCCACATCCACGTAAATCCATTTTGCAAAATCCGCAAAGGTGCTGTAGGACACCCCGTTTCTAAGAAGTACCCGCACCAGCGGCCGCAACAGTCTAAGGACTGCTGCAGATAAATGTTTTAGATGTTTATCGTTCATGGATTTCCGTTACGCTTTTTGAATGGATCCCCACGGGCATGCCCATGGTAATCTGCGAAGGCGGATATAGCCAAACTGAATTATCATTATTTGGGATAATATTCCCAATTATATCTGTTTGTCAAGAGATAAAAGTAAATCTTTTTATTTTTTGAAGTACGAAAAGCCATCTCAAAATAGGATTTTGGGTCAAGGTCAAGGCGGACGATCGTTTCAACCCGCAGGAATACTGTAGTATTTTGAGGAGTTGAAGCGTGGGTCCAACACAGAGATTGACCCAAAAGACTATTTTGAGAAGGCTTTTATCGAAACCCGCCTTGGCGGTATAAGCGCCAAGCCAACACCCACATGGCCAATAACGGGCGTTGTTTCAGTCGTGGCTCGACATGGACCGTGACCCCTGAGTGACGCTCGATCTTCCATAGAATATAATCCACACCCCCCTCAAAGGTGGCCGTTGCTTTGAGCAGTCTCAGTATGGAAAGCAGCTTGCCCTGCCATGCCCGCAATTTCCAGGCAACCTGGCTGGCCTTTCGTTTTCCTGCTGTAATATGCACGCTGTAGTGTGGCAAAGCGTGGCTTTTGTGGACCTGAATAGGATCTGATAGCGCTTCCAGCGCCCAGCCCGTGATTTCCTCGTAATACGCGTCGGCGGCATCAAAAAGACGGGCCCCTTTTTCCGGGTTTTCTGATCTGAGCTCGGCACCGTATGACAGCGTAAGCCCCCTACCCCACAATTGCCGGGTGGTAAATTCGGACGAGACCCTTGGCAACACGCGCCGGACAAAGGTTAAAACGGCCTGGGCAAAACATTTGAACACCTGTTGAGCCACCTGGTCGTTTCGCGCGAACAGCAAAGCGGTCGGCTGGCAGAAGCGGCCCCACAAATAAGAATGAAACCAGCGCATGGACGTTCCTTTTTGAAAATCTGCCAGGGACAGGACGGCATACTTGGTCCGTACCATGTGCCCCTCGAATTTTTTCTCCAGGTAGTAAACATTGGGCGGTAGCAGCACGTTTAAAGAGGCCTGCAGGTGACTTTTATAGGTACTCCGATAGTCGTCCACCAGCAGATAGAGATCTACCAGCCCATCGAGGTCGTCCCCCGAGCGCAGACAGGAACCGTAAAACAGGATGGCCTTAGCAGCCTCACCATGACGCTCCAGGATCTCATCTATCAGTGTATTGACTGCCGGCGAAGCTGTCCGGTCAGCGTTACGACTGATGGCGGCGATCAATTGAGGGGGTATTTTCAACATTGATAAACCCGTAAATAAGTCCGAATTGGACGGTTTCGTCATAAGTTCAAATTCAAGGCGTGCAAATTTTGTAATCATGAGGCGTACGTATCGTACGTTGAATGATTGCGAAATGCAGCACAACGCAGAAGTTGGGCTTTTTACGAAACCGTCAACATTAAATCCGTATAAAGTTCGCCACACCGCCAAACCGCACCACGGTGGGTTTTTTCCGACTCTCAGGGGTATAAAGCTGCCCATCCAGTGTAAAACCACCGTCAAGAAATAACTTTATTTCATGGGCATTATGACTGTAATAGCCATTTTCATTGGTACCGACATGGCTTTGGCGGCCACGCAACAAGGCCGGAAGCGCCATCAACAGATGTTGTGGATATGCCCGAACGGCAGTGTAGTGCAAGGGGCCTGATTCAATACCCCAATATGGATGAATCCCAAGGAACAGGCGTTCCAACGTGCTGACGAGCACCACAAAGGAATCGAAATTTTGAGCTTGTTTGTCATCGATGGCAACAGAAACAGGAATGGGCGGTATGAAGCCACTGCGCTGCCGCATAGCAGACCATAAAAAGCGCAGGATAGTGATACCGGGTCCTAGCTCGCCCCGCAGGCCTTTTGTATTTATCTTTCGATGAAAGTATTCAATCCCCTGATAGATGGCTGAAGCACCAAAGAACATGCCGTAATAGGTTTGATGGCCGGGCGCTTGAACCTGCAAAACCGGGCGTTGGGCCACCTTTGGTTCTCCGTCTCCGGTGGCAGCCCATTTAAATAACTTCTGGAGAGATTTAACCCGGGATCCCGAAAACCCCACGTCCCTGGCAGTCATACTGGTTGTACCCGATTGCAGAATGGCAAGCAATGGCATGACGCTAAAGGGCTGATGGAGAAAAAGATTGGTCAACACTGCCTGTACCGTACCGTCACCGCCATTGACCGCCAACAAATCCACATCCTGGCGGGCAAAATCCAGCAGGGCATCTAAAACCTCCCGGGGTGTCTGAACATCACGATGAATCACTCGCGGGTGATCCTTGATAACGCCCCTTATGGCATCCAGACCGTTCAGATTTCCACCGCTGAGGGGATTAATCAACACGCCGATATGGGGTGTTTGACCGGGTTTTATCGTATCTGCCAGCATTTATACCTCGCCAAAAGCCTGTCTCTCAATCAACTGCCAGACGCGTAAACAATCTTACCGCCAGTGGTTGCTGCTGGCTGCTTGGGTCGATATCTAGAAACCAGGATCCTAGGGTGCCATCAGCCAGCCGTGTCTTGAATGCCATCAAAAGGCGCACAAGTAGAAAAATACTGGTCGCCACGGTCCATAAAGTCACCGCGAACAACCCCCAATCCGGAAAACGCGTAAGGTAACCGACCGTCAACAAAATCAAACAGGGATTGCGCCGGGCGGTAATCAGTCTAAAATATGAGTCGATGGGACGCCAGCAGAAAATTCCATATTTTCCAAGCCTCGCCAGAAAGACACCTTCCACGAGACGCCCGCAAATATAACCGCCCACGATCAACCAGAACACCATGCCGCGTGATAACCCGCCAAAATATAATTGCGACATTCCCAGTCCCCAGAGAATGTACCAGATCGGTGGATGGACCAAATCAATGATGTGATCGAAATAATGACCGAACTTGCTGGAAGTAACGGTAACCCGGGCCAGTTTACCATCCACGGTATCCAAAAATGTCATCAGCCAGCCGGCCAGCAAGCCCCAGCCATACCAGCCATAGGCAAACATAATTCCGGCCAGTATGGCCAGAAACAAACCCAGGACGGTTACATGATTCGGTCTTAATCCAAAGCGTACACATTGGCCCACAACCCATCGTGCCGGTCGCGGCCAGACCCATTTGGTGACACAATCGGTTACCCCTTTGTATGACCAGTCAAAAAGCCGACGCTCCAAATCTCGTTTATTTTCCGCTGTGATCGGCAACACAAAGGGTGGGTCGAATTTGAGCAGCCGTTGTTGAAAGGATAAGGACAAGCTATCCAGCGTTTCGATCTTTACTCCCGCTGGAAATACTGCAGTGGCAGGTTTTGTAATTGCATCCCGTGCTTCAATAGCCTGGTGAGCGGCAACATGTGCGGCAACCAAAGCGTCTGTGGATCCCTGCGGAACCTTCAGCATGATACCAGGCGTTTGCACCAGATAGTTGATCACCCGGTCGTCAAACAGCAAATCGCCCCTGAGCAACAAGACCGAACCGTTCTCTGGTACGGCGTCAATGTCATCCACAATGTGTGTCACACCGGCACTTTTCAGCACACGCGTTTTGCGTGTATACGATGTCAATCCCCAGATCTTTACGGGGCTGTCACCGATTATGTGGGCAAATAAAGACATATAAAATATCCTGTTTCGGCTAAAGCGAAATCGATGTAGTGGTTATCACCAATGAGCGCTAAGCTATCTTAAATTTGAACCAAAATCCTATTTTTGAGATGGCTTCTAATAACACCCGCGACTGGTTGCAATATGTACCTAATTACTATATCAACCACAAATGATTTCTAAATTTTTTAACAAGCCCCACACGACCGATGACCAGGAACGTCGGAAAACCCTTACGCTGGCCCATCTGTCCGACCCGCACATTTCCTGCATGAAGGACATTACCGTCTGGGACCTGGCCGGTAAACGCCTGTTGGGGTACTTAAAATGGAAACTGCTACGCAGCGCCGAGCACGGGGATCACGTTTTGGCAGCATTGAAAACCGATCTTGCCCGAACGAAACCCGATCACATTGCCGTCACCGGTGACCTGACGCACCTGAGTCTGCCGGCCGAATTTGATAAAGCCGGACAATGGCTGCAGTCATTGGGCCCCTCATCAAACATCACCGTCATTCCCGGCAATCACGATGCCTACGTCAAAACCAACTGGCGTGACACCATGGCCCATTGGACCGACTACATGCTCTCGGACACCCCCCAAAAGGATGGCCGCCTCGCGGAAGATACACGCACTCTTTTCCCGAGCTTACGGGTCAGGGGCTGCGTTGCCATCATTGGCGTGAGCACCGCGCAGCCCAGCGCGCCGCATCTTGCCGTGGGCAGTATCGGTGCAAGACAATTGCTAAAACTGGCCACAATCTTATCCCAAACTGCCCGCAAACAATATTACCGGGTCGTGCTGATCCACCACCCACCGGCACCCGGTTCGGTCAGCTGGCGAAAACGTCTGACCGATGCGGCTGCATTGCAGTCGCTCCTGGCACGTTATGGCGCCGAGTTGATTCTGCACGGTCATGCGCATCGAACCCTGCGGCGCACACTGCAGACACCGGCGGGCAAGTTGCCGGTTGTAGGCGTACCTTCAATTTCAGCCCTGAGCCGCAAACCTGAACGCCGCGCCCGCTACCACATCTATCGTATAACACCCGTCAACTCCGGTTGGGACGTTGGAATTGAAGTTCGTCTTTACTCGCCTGAGGACGATTGTTTTATCAGGGAGAGTGAACAACGCTTCAGTAACCCGGTACAAAAAAACGAATGAACATCGAACATCGAACGTTGGACGTTCATCTTTGTGAAACCCTCATAAAAGATTCTATATTCCGCCGCCTGTATTCTGTCTCGAAATGGTCATACCACCCGCCGTAATTTCCATAATGCAATACCTGCAATCAATACGACGGGCGTCATTGCGGTAATCATGGGACTGAGGCTCCACAGCAGCCCCAGATGGACGATAACCTGGTCAAGGGAATAAAAAACAACCCCTACAAAAGAGCCTATCATGATACGTTTGCCGGCAGTGATCCTGCGCGTGAAGCCGAATATAAACGTAAGTGAAAGCAAAACCATGGCACCTGTCGACAACGGCACACTTAACTTGCGCCACAGGGATAACGTATAGCGATCTGCATTTTGTCCGTTTTCACGCATGGTCCGGGCGTACCGGTATAGGTCGGAAGAAGACAGACTGTCAGGCGGTATCTCGAAAAAACCAACCTGTTCCGTGCTTAAAAACGAATCGAGTGTCAAGCCGGACATGCGTGTCGTTTTGATACCCTCATCAGTAAATGTTTTGCGGGTGATATCCTTGAGAACCCATTGATCCTTGTTACGGATGTCGGCCTGTCGAGCATAGGTATAGGTCTTCAGACGGCCTTTTTCATCCGTCTCGAATATATCCAGATCGTTGGCACTACCGCCGGGATGTGTCTTACCAACATGGATATAGGTAGAACCACGGCGCGACCAAAAGCCTTGCTTTGTCAGTGTGAATTCTGAACCGGAGATCGCATGGGCTCTTTTTTTGCGGGCCAGCTGATCCAACGGTGGCACAATCATTTCCGCCAGCAAGGCCGTTAAAAGTATCAGAATCGTTCCGGTAGCAAACATTGACCAGCAAATCCGCTGAATCGAAATTCCGCCGGCCTGCATGGCGAGTAATTCCCCATGATCGGCCAGTAAGCCCAGGGCCACAACACTGCCGAGCAATGCACTGATAGGCATCAGATCAAGCATGCGTTTAGGCAAGGTCAGACCTATGAACATAAAGACATCCCGAACCTGATAATTCCCTTTGCCGGCATCATCCAGCTGGGACAGTAATTCCAGAAAAGTGAACAACACAACCAAGATAACGACAACCAGTCCGAAACTACGCAGAAAACTGCTGCCGATATGTCGATCGATGGTTTTTATTGGAATCATTACCTGCCTCGGCGGAGGAAATTCATCATTGGCTGCCAGTAAAGATACAGCAATAGCCCGGCCATCAGGAACTGGACCCACCAGATTCCAGGAAAAGAATCGAGTACACCTTTTTCAACCCACTTCTTCGCCAAAGCGCTGAGGTTGTAATAAACGGCAAAAATTACTACGGCTGTGGTGACTTTGGCATATTTGTCCTGGCGTGGCGATGATCGGCTCAAGGGAACTCCCAACAGCGCCAGCATGAGTGTGGACAGCGGCATCGAAAACCGCCACTGAAGTTCGGCTATTTCTTCAGGATCGACTGAGCGGACAATGGATCCGGTGGGGGCGGCTTTAACACGATACCGCAGCAGAAGATTTTCTTTGCGTTCCATGGACATGGCTGATTTTTTAAATTGAAGGACCCTTCCATGCTCTCCTGTGCGTGAAAACTCATAAAGATATCCATCCCTGAATACCAGAATCTGTTTGCCGGATGCCGGGTCCCTGGACTGACTGGCCCGTCTGGCGTGAATAACCTGTAGTGTATCATTGTGTTCAGTTCGAATAAAAACGCGTTTGGCTTTATTTTTCTGGTGGTCTACCTTTTCGGCATAAATTATCCGCTTTCCGTCTGCGGTTTCATAAAATGTTTCGTCATTCATGCGTGAAAGATCAAACGTTACCTCCGCCTGAGCCTTTAACTGGTAATATCGGTAATAGGCCCATGGTCTGATGAAAAGGGATAAACTGGCAACAATTACGGCAATAATCAGGGCGGAGTAAAAAACCGGCCGCGTTACCCTCCCGATACCGACACCACAAGCAAATAGAGCGGTCATTTCGGAGTCTTTATACAACCGTCCAAGGGCGACAACCACAGACAAATACAAAGTGGTGGGGAGCAGCACTTCCAGTGCAATAACAATTCTAAGCAGGATCAACAGGATGACCGTGGTACCCGGCAATTGGCCAGCAAGAGCGTCCACCAGGAAACGGGATGCCATGTAACATGCAAAAATAACGATCAGAATTGCACATATCGCCATCGTTGGCTTGATAATTTCCCGCATTATATAACGGTCAATAATCATTTTGTCCCATTAAGGTGGTTGACTTTTTAATACGGTATGGCTGGATTAGGGGTTCGACGGGTTTACGCCTCTTAGCCGGCAGGGCTTGTCTCCGAGATCCCTCTGGCGACCGGGTCGGCAGGCGGCCACGACTTTTTCCGCCTGTTTAATATCGGCCTTATAGTCGACTTCACACCACTGCAGGTCGTTGATCAGGCATGTCCAAACCGGAAACCTTTGGGCCAGGTCATCAATGACCGACAGATACCATCTCTTCTGGGATGCAGGATCGCCCAGGGCTTTCTCAATGGCATCGCGGAACAACATTGGCCCTTGATCTCGAAACATGATCATACCAATGGATTCACCGTGAACCTGCCCGGGTAGGAGATCCTTGCCGATTTTAACGAGTCGGGATCCTTCTAGCTCAACCTTCATGTCGTCTGCATCGTAACAGTCTTTCTGATTGATCACTACGGTAACGGAATGGTCATTTATTTCGAGTAAACGCTGCAACACTGCCGCCTCAAACAGGGTGTCTCCATTCAGCAAAACAAATTCTTCGTTCATCTCGTCATGGACGGTCCAGCAACTTACCAGGTTGTCCGAAACAGCATATGCATCGTTGTAAACTGTACGTACCCGGCTGGCGTCATAACGCGAGCTTAGAATTTCTTGGACTTTGTCCGCACGATACCCTAAAACAACGATCACCTGGTCGATCCCGCATTTGGCAAGCTCATCAATTTGCCATTCAATCAGCGTCTGCCCCAGAATAGGAAGAATGCATTTAGGACGATCTGCCGTCAGCGGTAGCAAACGCTTCCCCTGCCCCGCACTTAATATGACTGCTTTCATAGCGTCGTTTCCATTTGTACCATAAGTAGGTTTATCAATTGAAAAACCCGAAGTCTTTTCAAAAATTTTGCACATTGCCCGAAAACTCTTTACAATACAAAATTAATTTTTTTTGTAAAGAGTTCTTTGCAAAAAATGAATAATATCTAAAAACCCATACAATTTTAAATATTGACCTCGTTTTACTGCCTGTGTATCATGCGCCATATTTTTACCTAGTGTTCATCCACAAATGGTCTTTTCACGCCCTGCCGGTGTTGGGCGCCATGATTTAACGCCTCAAAATAGCTTGAGCTTGCTATTCCTCCGGGTTAAATCTGACGTCCGCCTTGTCAGAACGCGAAAATCCCTATTTCTGGACGGACGCTACCTAAGATGAGCGCTCATCTTAGGCAATATTAGGTTTAATTTTAGTGCGATACGCATCACTAAACCCAACCGGGGACAATTGCATGCATTCTGCGAATCAGTCATCGGATCACCCATCTGAATATTCCAACGAAGCAATAAGGGTCGTGAAAGTGGAGAACCGTAACACTTTAAACGATTTTATCCGTCTTCCCTGGTCGCTTTATGCCAACGACCCCATGTGGGTGCCGCCCCTGCTGCTTGAACGGCGGATGCATCTTTCCCCCAAAAACCCCTATTTCAAACATGCAAAATTCTGTTCCTGGGTAGCCTACCGGAGTGGCAAACCAGTAGGACGGATCAGCGCCCAAATAGATAGGCTGCATATAGACCGTTATCAGGACGCCACAGGTTTTTTCGGAATGCTGGAAGCAGAAGACAACAGCCGCCTCTTCAAGACCTTGCTGAACAAGGCGGAAGCATGGTTGGGCAACCAGGGGATGCAAAGGGTCTACGGCCCTTTCAACCTATCCATCAACCAGGAACTGGGATTGCTGGTGAATGGTTTTGACACACCGCCGTCTATGATGATGGGCCATGCATGCCCCTACTACGGTGATCGAATCGAAGAAAATGCCTATCACAAGACAAAAGATCTGCTGGCTTATATCATAAAATCGAATACTGAACTGCCTGCAGCAGCTAAAGCCGTCATGGCGAGATCCAGGGACCGAATCCGCATCAGAAATCTGAATATGTCAAAATTTTCTGATGAATTAGAAATAATTAGAGACATCTTCAATGATGCCTGGTCACAAAACTGGAGCTTTGTCCCTTTCACCAATGAGGAATTCAAGCACCTGGGCAAGGACTTAAAAATGCTGGCTGATGAAGCGTTGGTAAAAATTGCCGAAGTCGATGGCGAGCCGGCCGCTTTTATTGTTGTTCTGCCGAACTTAAATGAGATCATACGGGATCTGAACGGCAGACTTCTACCCTTTGGCTGGCTGAAGCTACTATGGCGGCTTAAAATAAAATACCCAAAATCGGCACGAATTCCCCTGATGGGTGTTCGTTGCCGTTTTCACGACAGTCTCATGGGGGCGGCCCTGGCTTTCGGCGTAATCTTCAGTACCCAGGAACACGCCATAAATCGCGGTATTAAAGAACTGGAGCTCTCCTGGATCCTGGAGGATAATAAGGGAATGTGCGCCATTATCGAATCTATTGGTGGCCGGGTCTATAAAACCTACCGTATTTACAGCAAGCAACTAACAGAAAGGGAGCTCTGATTTAAGACGCCCGTCAGCCTTACCTTTACCCCACATGCAATCACACGATGACACAACTCCAAGATAAATTTACAGCCCTGATTCTAGCCGCCGACCGCGGTCCCGATGATCCTGTTGCCAAAGCAGCCGGTGTCCCGTGCAAATCATTGACGCCGATTGACGGCATCCCGATGGTCTTTCGTGTTTTAGACGCACTGGACGCTTCCAATGAAATTGATGGGAGAATTTTATGTGGTCCACCAAAACACATTGTAGAAAAAGAATCTGCTCTTGGGAACCTGATTGAAACGGGAAAGATTGCCTGGTTTGAAAACCTGCAGACACCCAGTTCAAGTGCTTATCATGTTTTACAAACCCTTCCGGAAAACATTCCGGTTTTGTTGACAACTGCGGATCACGCCCTGTTGAGCCCACAGATAATAGATTATTTTTGCAACGCGGCCAGGGCCATAAAATGCGATGTGGTTGTGGGTGTCGCCCGGCATGAAGATGTGATGAAAGCCCACCCCGAAACCCGTAGAACCGCAACACGGTTGCAAGATGGCGCATACTGCGGATGCAACCTGTTTGCTTTCCTGACTCCGGATGCGCGTATAGCAGCGGATTTCTGGCGCCAGGTAGAGTCTGAACGTAAAAAACCGTTGCGTATGATACAAAAATTAGGATGGGTGCCGGTTTTACGCTACCTGTTGGGAAGACTGTCGCTGGATGATGCCTTAATAAGTATATCCCGACGCCTTGGGTTTAAGGCAGGTGCCGTTATCATGCCTTTTGCCGACGCCGCCGTGGATGTCGATTCGGTCAGCGACTTGGAATTGGTGAAAAAAATTGTTGCTGAAAAACAAACTTGACTTTTTACAAATATGTTTGATTTTATATGGTTTTTAAAATTAATTAATCAACCATTTGACATTTATGTCTAAATCAGGTAAAAGCCATTCGATAAAATGATTTTGAAATAAATATCAAAAAGACAACAGATCTGGGTTGATTTACGAATAATCGGTTAGTAAGGCGATTTCAGCAATGGGAGGACGCTTCACTGACCTGATTGCATATAGGAGGCTATAGTTGCTATGGATGCTACACCTGCCGCGAGCGGTCTGCCGTTGCGGATCGCCAATTTTTCTACGTTAGCAGAAGCGCTCGACTATGCAGCTCAGGGAACAACAGGCTATAACTATTATAGCAGCGCCGTAAAATTATATGCCAGGTTGCCATACGCAGAACTGAAAAGTGATGCACAGGCACTGGCACGCCGTTTGATTGATCTGGGAACGAACCGCGGATCCCGGGTGGCTATCGTTGCCGATACCGACCCCGATTTCATGCGCTTCTTTTACGCCTGCCAATACGCCGGTTTAATACCCGTACCGCTCCCGGCTTCAGTTCACCTGGGTGGACGAAAGGCATACGTTTCCCAGCTGCGAAGACTCCTTTCTATCTGTCAGGCTGATGTTGCCATGGCACCCGAGGGTTTTCTTTCTTATTTGAAGGAAGCCTCCCAGGATCTAAAAATGCGTTTTCTGGGCAGTCCGCAGGAGTTTTACGACCTTCCGGAGTCAAGTACCCCTTTAAAACCATCGGAACCACATGAGATAGCATACTTGCAATACACTTCCGGGAGTACCCGATTCCCGCGTGGTGTCATGATCACTCAGAAAGCTGTTTTAAACAACCTGTTCGCCATTATCAAACATGGTATTCATGTCCGGCCGGAAGATCGGGCAGTCTCTTGGCTTCCCTACTTTCACGATATGGGACTCGTCGGTCTTGTACTGGCCCCTATGGCTGCCCAGCTGTCAGTAGATTACCTGAGTACCCGGGATTTCGCCATGCGCCCCCGGCTCTGGCTGACGTTGATGTCACAAAATAAAGGTACCGTTTCGGTCAGTCCGCCCTTTGGATATGAATTGGCTGCCCGACGCGTGCGCAAAAAAGAAATTCAAAATTTTGACCTCAGTTCCTGGCGTGTTGCCGGTGTCGGAGCAGAGCCGATTCGTACCGAGCCACTTGATCGTTTTGCTGACCTCCTGGCTCCCAGCGGCTTTGACCGACATTCATTTATACCGTGCTACGGAATGGCGGAATGCTCTCTTGCGGTAACTTTTTCCCCTCTCGGCCAGGGAGTTGATGTGGACCATGTGGATACCGAAACACTGGCCATGGAGCAAAAGGCCATACCGCTGCATCCTTCACAGGACGCAAAATCCGTACACACAACCAGTTTTACCAACTGCGGTGCGCCACTGCCCGGGTATGAAGTAGAAATAAGAAACAAGCAGGGAGAGATCTTACCTGAACGACATTGCGGTACTCTCTATGTTCGTGGTCCCAGTGTCATGTCCGGCTATTTTGGTGATCTCCTCTCCACCCGCGAAGTCTTATCTCCCGATGGCTGGTTAAACACAGGAGACCTGGCATATCGCGTTGGCAAAAGCATTGTGATTACTGGCCGTGAAAAAGACCTGATTATCCTAAACGGTCGCAATATCTGGCCCCAGGACCTTGAATATCTGGCGGAGCAACAGCCCGAGGTGCGTACTGGAGACACATCATCATTTTCGATAACCGATGCTGATGGGAACGAACGGGCCGTTATGATGGTTGAATGCCGTGAATCCAACGAAGAAAAACGCGCCGACTTGCGCAAGCGATTACACCGCCAAATCCAAGAGGAATTCGGCGTTGATTGCCTAATAGAGTTGGTACCCCGAAATACCTTACATAGAACGACATCTGGAAAACTATCTCGCTCCGGAGCGCAGAAAGAGTATCTGGAACGAATCGCTGCTGAGCGCTCCAGCGGCCCCGCGGAGGATCTTTACGATGCGACGCTCCGTCGGCGGGCCGTCTAGCCTTGCATTTATTGCCATAAAAACATATAATCAGATATTTACAAACAGATCAGACCATCAGGCTGATCTGTAGAGGAAGCGTGTTTGCCAAATTCAGCTATAAATATCGCTCTTAATGTGCAAAGCCAAATGATGTTAGTGGTAAAATCACATGTCTGAGGTGATTGCATTAACAGGAGCAACAGGTTTTGTTGGTGCGGAATTGGCAAAACAATTGGGAAGCACAGGAGTTAGAATTCAGGCCTTGATCCGCCCGGCATCAGCCTGGAAACGGCCGGCAGATCTGGCTGTTAAATGGATTGAGGGTGACCTTGCAGATCTGGATAGCCTGGTCCGCCTGGTTGACGGGGCAACGGCTGTGATACACTGCGCCGGTTTGGTACGTGGCGCTACGCGTGAGCAATTCGACCGGGTTAATGCCGACGGTCTGGTGCGTCTGGTCAGTGCGGCGGCAGCCCAACAACCAGCGCCGCGTTTTTTGCTGATATCATCACTGGCCGCCAGGGAACCACATCTGTCACACTATGCTGCCAGCAAACGACTGGGAGAAAAAGTGCTGGTTGAAAAATCCGGCCGGTTACCCTGGACCATTTATCGACCATGTGCCATATATGGTCCGGGGGATAAAGAGCTGCTGCCGGTATTTGAATGGATGGCAAAGGGCATCGCACCGATACTCGGTTCCGGCCACAGCCGTTTTTCCTTGCTCTATGTGAAAGATCTGGCCGAGGCGATTGTTCAATGGTTGGGCTGTCCCTGCATATCCGGCATTTTTGAGTTACACGATGGCCATCCCGGGGGCTATTCATGGCATGATGTTATCAATACGTTTAAACATCTGCGCACGAAGCCTGTGATCAGTATAAAAATACCCATGGTTCTGGTAAGACTTGCATCAGCATTGAATCTGCTTGCATCCCGGACTTTCAGCTACGCACCCATGCTGACTCCCGGCAAAGTGCGTGAACTGAGCCATCCCGATTGGGTTTGTGATAACACCGCCTTGAGCCATGCCACCGGCTGGGTACCGCGCGTTTTGCTGCCGGAGGGGCTGCAAAAAACTTTAGCTTAGATATAGACAGTGAAGAATCAGGGGGTTATGGTATGACAGAATATGAAAATGTATTACAGGAGCTCAAGCAGATGCTGAGATCGTTGGTTCCACAGGAACAGGATATCCATGATGATACGGATTTGGTGGCCGATCTGGACCTGGATTCATTGAAAGTCATGAAAATTCTGGAATCAGTGGAAGACCGTTTTGATATCTCCATACCATTGAATATAATGCCGGACGTACGCACCGTTAAGGACTTTGTTTTGCAGATTCAAAAACTAATCGGGGATGAATAACAATGACTATTTTTGATAAATTTCAGCAACTGGCTGAGACCCGTCAGGAATTGGAAAAATGCTGCGATGATTTTTTCAATATCGTCTTGCAAAAAATTGTTTCGGGAACCGAGGCCATCATAAACGATCGCCCCATGATTTTAGCCGGGAGCAATAACTATCTGGGTCTTTCCTTTGATGGCGACTGTATCGATGCCGCTTGTGATGCCGCCCGTAAAGAAGGTACCGGTACCACCGGTTCAAGAATGGCAAACGGGACTTTTTCAGGCCATGTGGCTCTGGAACGAGAGATAGCTGATTTCTATAACTGTCAGGAAGCCATTGTATTTTCAACTGGTTATGTCGCCAACTTGGCGATGATCTCCACCCTGATGGGTAGCGGTGAAATCATCATGTTGGATTCGGATTGCCACGCCAGTATTTATGATGGCTGCCGAATGGGAAGCGCCGAAGTCCATCGGTTTCGCCACAACGATGTTCAAAACCTGGAAAAGCGGCTGCGGCGCCTTGAAAAACGCAACACCAATGTTCTGATTGTGGTGGAAGGTCTATACAGCATGCTCGGGGACCGGGCGCCTCTGGCAGACATTGTTGCGGTCAAAGAAAAATTCGGTGCCTCTCTATTGGTTGACGAAGCTCACTCCCTGGGTGTTTTGGGTGCCAATGGACGCGGGCTGGCCGAGGAAGCCGGTGTGGAAAGTGGCGTCGATTTTATAGTCGGTACGTTCAGCAAAAGCCTGGGAGCCATTGGCGGTTTCTGCACCAGCAACCATCCCGAACTCAACCTGGTCCGATATGCCAGTCGCCCGTATGTTTTCACGGCCTCATCGTCACCCTCAGTCATTGCCTCCACCCGGAAGGCGCTGGAAATAATGCAAAAGAAACCTGAACTGCGTCAGCGTCTCTGGGAAAATGCGGACAGGTTGTATAGAAAACTACAGGAACTTGGGTTCTTGACAGGGCCGGAATTAAGCCCCATTGTTACCGTGCGATTGGAAGACAGGACCGAAGCCTTCACACTCTGGAGTGGTCTGCTGGAGCAGGGTGTGTACGTGAATCTGGTTTTTCCACCGGCCACACCGGACGGCAGCTGCCTGCTGCGATGCAGTGTCAGCGCCGCGCACACGCCGGAACAGATAGAACACATCTGTCAGGCATTTACAACTGTGAAGGAAATGACGGCCAACGGCAAGTCCGCCTGAAAAGAAGGGTTAAACAACTAAATAACCATCATGCGTCTTTTAATAACATTTGCCCGCAATTATCCGCTCGGCAGCGCCCTCATGATACTGTCCTTGTTGCTAGCGGGATTGATAGAAGGTGTCGGGATTTCCATGCTCCTGCCCATCATCGGCATTACCGTTGGCAACCCTACCGGTGCAGAGCCACTTATGGCTGCGCAAAATAGTGCCGTCGCTTCCAAGCTGGAACGAATCGTTGCAGACGGTTTTGCCTTTATAGGCATTACACCGACCCTGGGCTTACTTCTGATCATCCTTGTCGCTACTGTCACACTGAAAAGCGGATTAATGTTACTGGCCAACAAGCAGATCGGATATACCGTGACACGGGTCGCCACTGACCTGCGACTCGATTTGCTGAAAGCCCTGCGTGCCAGCCGCTGGCAGTACTTTATCAAGCAGCCGCTTGGAAGCATAGCAACCTCCATATCAAGCGAAACGGGCAGGACAGCGAAAGCCTATCAGAACAGTGTCATCATGACTGCTCAGTTCTTGCATGCACTCATTTATTGTATCATGGCATTTCTGGTATCCTGGCAAGCGACATTGGTCTCGCTCACGGCTGGTTTTGTGATTATTTTCGTATTAAGACGCTTTCTCAAAAGAACCCGCCGCGCCGGCAGTCGTCAAACGACTCTCCGCAAAGCGCTGATGAGGTTGTTGATGGACACCTTGCAGTCCATAAAGCCCTTGAGGGCCATGGCGCGTGAGGATGCATCTGACTATCTATTGAAAAAAAGGACCATACACCTGCACAAGGCTTTACAGAAACAAATTTTGAACAAGGAATTTCTATTAGCTTTTCAACAGATACTGGTTACGATCTTTCTGGCAGGCGGGATTTATGTATTGTTAACTTACTACCAAATGTCACTGGCCAGCGTGATCGTGCTGGTGTTTCTTGTCTCCCGATTGTTGAAGCGGCTGAACAGTATTCAAGAACGTTATCAGGAAGTCATACTTCATGAAAGCGCCTACTGGTCTTTACAGGAAACCCTCCAAAAGGTGAAAAGTGAGCACGAGGATATAGGCGGAAACATGACGCCTGCGTTGAAACAGGCCGTTCGCCTGGAAAATGTGAATTTTGCCTATGACGACCAGCAAGTGCTGCAAAATGTATCACTAACCTTTCCCAAGGGCCGGATCATTGCCATTGTAGGTCCTTCAGGGTCAGGAAAAACAACCCTGGTGGATCTGGTAACGGGTTTGCTGCGGCCCCAGCAGGGCGAGGTGTGGATCGACGATCTGCCCCTGGCTGAGGTAAATCTGAAAAGCTGGCGTAGAATGATCGGCTATATTCCCCAGGAAACCATATTGCTGCATGACACGGTACTGAACAATATTACCTTAGGTGATCCCGATCTAAGTGCAGCAGATGCACAGGACGCTCTTCATGCTGCCGGCGCCTGGGAGTTTGTCAATAGCATGCCTAAAGCCATGCAAAGTGTGGTGGGCGAACGCGGAGGCAAATTGTCCGGGGGACAAAGACAGCGTATTGCCATTGCACGGGCCCTGGTACACAAACCAAAACTGTTGATTTTAGACGAAGCCACCAGCGGTCTGGACCCGGAAAGCGAATCCGCCGTTTGCAATACCTTGCAAGAGCTTAGTGGAGAACACACCATTCTGGCCATCTCGCATCAGTCGGCTCTGGCTGAGATAGCCGATAAAACCTACCGGATCAAGGATGGTAAAATCTTGCAGGTAGAGAACAGCCCGGAGTCGATCTACACACAGCAGATATCGATACCGAACCAGGTTGCAAGCTGAGCGAAATCAACCTCTAACAACGATTAAAAGGCTGTACAGTCCAATATGCCCAATAAGCAAACGACCCATGACA
Organism: uncultured delta proteobacterium; assembly: GCA_963842925.1. Taxonomy (GTDB): domain Bacteria; phylum Desulfobacterota; class Desulfobacteria; order Desulfobacterales; family B30-G6; genus B30-G6. The sequence goes on along the minus strand of CAWJIL010000001.1, from coordinate 202,062 downwards.
TCGATGAGATACTCTGTCGTATCCGTCTCATTGCCTTTGATTTCGACGGCGTGTTTACAGATAATATGGTATTTGTGCTGGAAGACGGCACCGAAGCCGTGCGATGCTTTCGCAGCGATGGCATTGGTTTGCAAAAACTGAGAAAACTGGGTATTGAAACCGTTATCATATCCACCGAGGCCAATCCTGTGGTATCAGCCCGGGCACGGAAATTAAAGATTCGCTGCATTCAGAATTGCCAGGACAAACGCGCAGTGCTAAAGGATATTGCCCAGGAAATAAATATTACCCTGGAAGAAGTCGCTTTTGTGGGCAACGACATCAACGACCTGTCCTGTCTTGAGTGCGTTGCTTTGCCCATTGTGGTTCAGGATGCATACCAGGATGTTGTACCCATCGCGCTCTATCAGACCCAACGCCCGGGCGGTCATGGTGCTGTGAGGGAGATCTGTGATTTGTTTGAAAAAACCCTAAACACAAAAGGGTTCAAGGGTCCGAGGGGGATACAAGGGTTGGAGGGTTGCTGACAGCTAAAAGCAGACAGCAGCATCCCAGCTTCCAAGCATCCTGGCGTCCCGGCATAAAAGGGGGTTCAAGGGTCCGAGGGGAATACAAGGGTTGGAGGGTAGCTGACAGCGATAAGCGGACAGCGGCATCCCAGCTTTCAAGCATCCTGGCCTCCCAGCTTAAAAAAGTTCGAGTAAAATGATTTAACCATTATAAAACGTTCAATGCAGTTTAAATAGAGATTATGGGGAGGAGTAACCATGCGCAAACTTTCATTAAATGGAAAGGTCATTCAAGATAGCAGTGATTGCTATGTGATTGCCGAGATCGGGCACAACCATCAGGGCGATCTCGAAACTGCCAAGGAGATGTTCCGGGTAGCCAAAGAAAACGGAGCCGATGCGGTCAAACTTCAGAAAAGAGACAATCGAAGCCTGTTTACCAAGGCTGGGTATAACAAATCCTATGAAAATCCCAACAGCTATGGTGCAACTTACGGCGAACATCGGGAATTTTTGGAATTCGGTGAAATTGAATACAAAACACTGATGGATTATGCTGATGAAATCGGCATTACCATGTTTTCCACCGCCTTTGATTTTAACAGCGCCGATTTTCTGGCCAAACTCGACATCCCGATTTATAAAATTGCTTCCGGGGATCTAAAAAACATTCCCCTGCTGACCCATATTGCCACGTTTAATAAACCGATGGTTCTCAGCACAGGCGGGGGAACCATGGAGGATGTCAACCGGGCCTATGACGCCATCATGCCCATCAACCAGCAGCTCTGCATACTCCAGTGCACGGCAGGTTATCCAGCGGAATTCAAAGAACTCAATCTAAATGTGATCACGACTTTCCGCGAGCGCTTCCCCAATGTCACCGTCGGTCTGTCTTCCCATGACAACGGCATTGCCATGGCCGTGGCAGCGTATATGCTGGGCGCCAGGGTAATCGAAAAGCACTTTACACTCAACCACACCTTGAAAGGCACAGATCATGCTTTTTCATTGGAACCCACCGGTTTTCGCAAGCTGGTCAGAGACCTGCAGCGCACAAAAGCTGCTATGGGGGACGGTGTCAAACAGGTTTATCCCAGCGAGATAAACCCCATCACCAAGATGGGCAAAAAAATGGTCGCCGCGCGTGATTTACCGACCGGCCACATGATACGCCGCGAGGACATTGCTTTTAAGTCACCCGGTGATGGTTTGCCGCCTTACGATATCGATAAAATCATCGGTCGCGTAACCCATGCAGCCCTGCAAGAAGATGATGCCATCACCTTTGAAGCATTAAACGGCTCCGAACATCTGGCAAAGGCGTCATCGTGAAAAATTTGTTCGGATTGGAGGATGAAGTTGCCGTTGTAACCGGAGCACTGGGCAAGTTGGGTCCCATCTGGATAGAAGCCCTGCTGGGTGCGGGAGCATCGGTGTTCGCTCTTGACCTGGCCGAATCAAAGATTTCCGAAGATTTTGTTCGATTGCAGGCAAGTTATGATGAAACCCGCTTGAAACTGGATCGAACCGATGTCAGGGATCGTCAAGCACTGGAAAACGCATATGAAAATTGTTTTTCCGCTTTTGGAACGCCCACCATTCTGGTGAACAATGCCGGAATCGACCGTCCGCCTGCCACTTCGTCAAAAACATATCGTCTGGAAGATATACCGCTGGAGGAAAACCGGGAGATTCTTGAGGTCAATACCCTGGGAGTATTCCTAGTATCCCAGGTGTTCGGTTCCCGAATGGTCAAGGCCGGCCGGGGTTCGATTATCAATATCGGCTCGTTATATGCCGGTGTTTCTCCTGACGCACGCTATTATGACCACCTTTCCGGAGAAGAGCCATTTCTCAAACCTCCAGCTTATGGTGCATCCAAGGCCGCGGTTGTCAATCTGACCCGTTATCTGGCAACGCATTGGGCACCCCATGGTGTGCGGGTGAATGCCCTATCGCCCGGTGGTGTGCTGGGCGGCCAGGACGAAGAATTCAAACGCAAATTTTGCAATCGCGTCCCCATGGGAAGAATGGCTAGCGCAGAAGATTTACATGGGCCGCTGCTTTTTCTGGCCTCAAAAGCATCCGCCTACGTAACCGGTGCTGAACTGGTTGTGGATGGCGGTTTCACGGCATGGTAAGTAGATACCCGGGCTAAGGACCCGGCACTGATTCAACCCTATAAAAGCTAATATTATGCACATTCAGCGTGTGATAAATTCAAAATACGAATATCGAAATTCGAAACAAATCCAAACATCGAAGGCTCAAATGCTTCAAACATGGTGCTGAGCTGGTATCTCCAAGGTCTTGTTTTGATCACTCGAATTTAGATCATTAGAAATTGTTTAGGATTTCGATATTCGTGCTTCGAATTTTAATAACGAACATCTTCGGCATAGCCAAACATCTCTGACCTGACCCAAAGAAGCAGGTTTAAGATGACAAAAAAATATAATATGGAGTTACTATGAAACCAAACAGCCTCCCCGAAATGATTCCAAACTGGATCAACGGTCAAGCGTGTGCGGCAGTATCCCGGGAAACTTTTGACAAACTGTCACCGGATACCGGCAGCAAACTGTGTATGGTTGCACGATCCGGGTCACAGGATGTTCAAAATGCAATCCAGGCATCCAGGGCAGCTCAGGCCGCCTGGGCAGAAAAGACCCCGGTACAGCGCGGCGATATCCTTCACGACATTGCCCAGGCCATGCGTAAGCATCAAAAAGAGATCGCCTCGATCGTTGCCATGGAAACCGGCATGTCTTTTGCCTCGGCACTTGGCGAGACCGGCGGTGCCATTGCTCAAGGAGAATTTGCCGCCGGTGAAGGCCGCCGGTTTTATGGCCGTACCACCACCAGTGCAGTACCCAACAAGTATGCCATGACTGTTCGACAACCCCTGGGGGTCGCCGGGCTGATCATCGCTGCCAACACACCCATTGCCAATGTTGCCTGGAAGGTGTTTCCCGCATTAATTTGCGGCAATGCAGCCGTATTGAAAGCCGCGGAAGACACACCGGCTACTGCCTGGTATTTTGCCCAGCTAGCACACGAGGCGGGTTTGCCACCGGGCGTTCTCAATGTTATCCAGGGATATGGCCGGGAGGCCGGCGAACCTCTGGTTGCCAATCCGGATGTGGATGTTGTCAGTTTTACCGGATCAACCGCGGTGGGTCGTCAGATCGCCTCGATTGCCGGCGAGCGGTTGGCCAAGGTGTCCCTCGAGCTGGGCGGTAAAAATCCATTGGTAGTCTGCGACGATGCCGATCTGGAATCAGCTGCAAATTGGGTGCTGCTCTCGGCTTTCAGCAATGCTGGACAGCGCTGTGCGTCAGGCAGTCGTATCATCATTTTTGATGCTGTTTATGATCAATTTCGTGACATGCTGATCAAAGGAACCCGTGCGCTCAGTGTCGGGCCGAAAGATGATAATGACCTGGGTCCGGTGATCAATGAAAAACAGCTCAATAACATGCTTCTTGCGGTTCAGGACGCTCAGAAGAACGGCGCCGTGGTTTTAACCGGTGGCCACCGACTCACCGACGATGCCCATCAAGGTGGTTTTTACATGTCACCCACCTTGATTGAAAACGTCGATCCAAAAGACGATATTTCCACCGTTGAACTGTTCGGTCCCATAAGCTGTCTTTTTCGTGTCGCTGATTTTCACGAAGCCCTGCAAATGGCAAACGACTCTCCCTATGGTCTTACCGCCTGTATTCATACCCGTAGCTTTCACCGGGCCATGGAGTATTGCCGGAAGGTTCAAACAGGTGTGGCTGTAGTCAACGCAGGCACTTTCGGCAGCGAACCCCATATGCCTTTCGGCGGATTGAAGCAATCCGGCAACGGCACGCGGGAGCCCGGAACCGAAGCCCTGGAAGTCTATTCTGATTTGAAAAACATCATCATAAATATCGATCCCGAGAAACTGTAAAGAAATGAATATCGAAGCTTGCAGCATTGTCGCACTGATACCGGCCCGGGCAGGTTCCAAGCGTGTGCCGGATAAAAACATTCGACCACTGGCAGGTCACCCCCTCATTGCCTATACGATTGCGGCCGCCATCCACAGCAATGTTTTCAGCGATGTGATTGTTTCTACGGATTCAGAACATTATGCGGAAATTGCAAAACATTATGGTGCACAGGTACCATTTCTGAGACCTGCCGCGTTGGCTGGCGACCAGTCACCCGATATTGAATGGGTAGCGTTCACGCTTGACCGCCTGCAGGCGGCGGATCATCAATATGACTGCTTCAGCATACTTCGGCCAACCAGCCCATTTCGACTACCGGAAACGATTCAGCGGGCCTGGCAGGATTTTTCATCCCAGGAGGGCGTCGACTCCTTGCGAGCGGTGGAAAAGTGTACCCAGCATCCTGGAAAAATGTGGATCGTTCGAGGCAATCGAATGATGCCCCTGCTGCCACTGGGACCGGCCGAACAACCCTGGCATAGCAGCCAATACCCCTCTTTGCCAGAAATATATGTTCAAAATGCAAGCCTGGAAATTGCAAAATCGCGGGTGGTCTTCAAAGATCGAACCATCGCCGGCAATGTGGTGATGCCGTTTTTGACTACCGGTTATGAAGGATTTGACGTCAACAATGAATATGACTGGCAACTGGCGGAACACACGGTTCAAAAGGGTGATGCAGCCTTGCCTCAAATCAGCCAATCTACATACATGAAATAATTATTTTGGAATAATTCAAAAGGAGCACTAAGCATAATGATTGAAATCAAACTAATTCCCGAAACAGATTTTAAACGCGTTCGTGCAGCAGACATTAACAAATATTCAAAATTGCAATTGTTGGCAGACATGTGCCGTGCCAATGCCATCGCCACGGTCAAACGTGCCGGATCGGGACACCTGGGCTCCAGTTTCAGCTCCCTGGACATTGTTACCGGCCTCTACTTTGCCGAAATGAATATATCAGAGGTGGGTATCTCCCATCCTGACCGAGACATTTATTTTTCCTCCAAGGGTCATGATGCTCCGGGACACTATGCGGTATTGTATGCCATGGGCATCATCTCTAAAGATCAATTCATTAATCTGAGACGGCACGGCGGCACCCATGGTCACCCGGATGTCAGTATCGACGGTATAGAAGCAAATTCAGGCTCGCTGGGCATGGGGATTTCCAAAGCCAAAGGAATGGCATGGGCTAAAAACGCAAACAATGCCGGTGGTCGGGTTATGGTGATGACCGGTGATGGAGAACTGCAAGAGGGGCAGATCTGGGAGTCTTTGCAGACAACCGCACATCAGAAGGTCAACAATCTCACGGTTATCGTTGATTTCAACAAATTTCAATCGGACAAGAATCTCAAACACATCATCGACCTGGGGGACCTGGAATCCAAATTTAAAGTCTTTGGCTGGCATGTCGAGCGTTGCGATGGGCACGATTTTGCTGCCCTGGAACAAGTCTTTTCCAAACTTAAAGCAGTCACCGACAAACCCAAAGTATTGATTGCCGACACCATTAAAGGAAAAGGCATTTCATTTATGGAAGGCCCGACGGAATTGCCGGACGAGAACTTTTTATATAAATGGCATGCCGGTGCCCCCGATGACGACAGTTTTGAAGCCGGGTACGCGGAGCTTGCTGGAAGTATAAACAAGCGACTACATAGCGCCGGTTTGAAAGCCTTGGCTTCTGAAATCATCGAAACAAGAGAAAAAAATAGAGTTACGCTTAAAGATACTGCAGAAAAAGTGGTCACCGCATATGGTCAGGCACTGGTAGAACTGGGCGCGGATAGAGAGGATATGGTTGTTATGGACGCCGATCTGTCGGCGGATTGCGGATTGCGGCTTTTTGAAAACGCCTTCCCTCAAAGATTTATCGAAGGCGGAATCGCTGAACAGGATATGGTCTCCACTGCCGGCGGTCTGGCCTTGCAAGGGCTGCTGCCTATTGTCAATTCCTTCGGGGTATTCCTGGCCTCCCGTTCCAACGAACAAATTTACAACAACGCCACCGAGAAAACCAAAATCATTTACGTTTGCCACTATGCCGGGTTGATTCCTGCCGGCCCGGGCAAATCTCACCAAAGTGTGCGTGACATATCACTCTTTGGCGCACTGCCCAACATGACTATGATTGAACCTGCCAATGCAATCGAGACCAAAGAAGCGTTGAAATGGTGTGTTAATGAGGCGACCCAAAACTGCATGATGCGATTGGCGATTTCGCCGTCACCCAGAACCATTCCATTTCCCGATGATTACCAATTTGTTCCCGGCAAGGGCACGGTGGTGATGGATGGGCAGGATGCCATTCTGTTTGCCTACGGCCCGGTCATGCTCAACGAGGCCATGGTTGCTGCTGAAACACTGCAAAAGCAAAATTTTTCCCTGAAAGTGGTTAATTTCCCATGGCTCAATCAAATAGATGAAAACTGGTTTGAAAAAAATGTGGCGGACTATGAAGCCATCTTCGTTTTAGATAATCATTCCCAGTTTGGCGGACTGGGAGATCAGGTCTTGAATGCCGCCCAAAAATCAGATGGATTGCGTGCCAAAAAATACATGAAATTCGCCATAACCGAGTACCCGGCCTGTGGTACTCCCCCGGAAGTGCTGGCATATCATAAATTAGATGGCAAGAGCCTGGCAGCCTCAATCCTGGAAACAACCCAGGAAGTGTAAAACAACTGACGAATAGCGATTTGAGGCATATTATCAAAAAGTTATTACTCATTCCGGTGGAAAATCAGGTGCGGGAACTCGACCCCAAGCTGCTATTGGCTTGCATTGCAGCACGGCGGGGGTTCTCATCGGTGATAGGATCACGCCAGCAGCTGGATTTTCATATTGCTTCTTTTCCAAGGGGCATCTACCTCTCTAAGAGTATGACGGTCCGCAGTATCAGAATGTTCAAGATTTTACGCAATCTTGGGCATGAAGTCGTTGCCTGGGATGAAGAAGCCCTGGTGCACCTGCCCCCCGAGACCTATTTTTCGCGACGACTCTCTCCCGAAGCAATGGGGTATCTATCCCATTTGTTCGCTTGGGGTCAGGACAATGTCGATTTGTGGCAACAATATCCCCAACTGCCAGCCCGATTGCCGATCCATATCTCCGGCAATCCACGCAATGACATGCTGCGGTCAGAGATGCAGGGGTTCTTTAAAGACGACATGGCAAAGATCCGCAACAGCTATGGAGAATTCATTCTGGTCAACACCAATTTTAATCATGTAAATGCCTTTTATCCGGTTCAGGGTCTGTTTTTGCCCCTGAAGCCTCCCGACCAAGAACCCAGGTTCGGTCGTTCCGCCAGAGGTATGACCCGGGAATTTGCCGAAGGATTTCGGGATCACAAACTGGCCATATTCGAGGATTTCAAGACGCTTATTCCTTCCCTGGAACACGCATTTCCGAACCATACGATCGTTGTCAGGCCACATCCGACGGAAAAGCACGATGTCTATCACGAGATCGCTGCTCAATGCGAGCATGTGCGGATAACCAACGAAGGCAACGTGATCCCATGGCTGATGGCCGCCAGGGCGCTTATCCATAACGGTTGTACCACCGGTGTGGAAGCCTATGTCATGCGTGTCCCGGCCATTTCCTACCGGGCAACGGTCAACGATACCTATGACTATGGCTTTTATCAGTTACCCAACCGTTTGAGTCATGAATGTTTTAATTTCCAACAGCTGCAGGCAACCCTGATGAAAATTTTAAGTGGCGAACTTGATGCTGTGGATGGCAAAGAAAGCCAGGTACTGGTTGATCACCACCTGGCAGCGACAAAGGGTCCATTGGCCTGTGAACGAATTGTTGACGTTATTGAAAAGATATGCACAGGGCGTTCCCAACGGGTGGAACCAACGCTGATAAATCGAGTGAATGGCTGGTCCGTAGCCACCGGGCGAAGGTTGGTAAAGAAGCTGCTTTCTTACCTCCCGGATTCCCATAACCGGCCGGAGTTTCATCGTCATCGTTATCCGGGAGCTTCCCTTGATGAGGTGCGTGAACGGGTCTCACGAATCAAAAAGGCCCTGGACGACAGCAGTGTGTCCCAGGTGGACCAGATCTCAAGTGAGATCTTTCAGATCAGTCCACAAACGGAGTAAGGTCACATCTTTCCAAGTGAGACACAGGCCCTAAGATTACCCTAACCCGGACAAACCGGAACCGAACAGGAAAAATTAATCACGAAAGCACGAAATAACGAAAACACGAAAAAAAGATGGCTTAAATTTCGTGTTTTCCAACTTTCGTGTTTTCGTGATGAAAAAAATTTTTGCCATAAAATGCTAAAGAAATAACCTAGTAAGAAACTAACGTTGCACAAATTAGTTTTCGCACGATGGAGACCGAAATTGTCAGCCAGCCCTCATTATGAAATTTATTTCGGTGGACCCGATCAACCAACAGGTCGCTTGCGAGATCTATTGGCCGACCAGATTGAAGCTGTTCCGGCGGGCGGGACAATTGACTGGGTCACCTATTATTTCCGGGACCAGAGGCTGGCTGAACAATTGCTCCGGGCTCATCGTCGGAGAGTTAATGTAAAGGTGACCCTGGAAGGTAATCCTCACATACCACACGCTAATAACGCTGTGGTTGCCATGCTTTCCGGAGCACAGGGTCTGGGCAGCGGGTTTCGTACCGTATGCCTGCCACCACGCGTACCCATGCCGGGGAGAAAGATGGGCAACCCCAATCTTCACGAAAAGCTATATTGCTTTTCACATCCCAAACCCATTGCTTATATCGGAACTTTCAACCCGTCCGACAACGACCCTGAAGAAAGACCGGATATCATTCACCAAATCGGCGACCATAACCGCGCCCATAACGTTCTGGTGGGTATCAGCGAACCGGCGCTGGTTGAAGGTCTGGTGAAGCATGCACGATGGATTCACCGGGCACGGCACAGGATCTTTGAGCCCTTCTTTGCGGACGGCTAACCGTGTCTTACAAGGAACGAACACGAATATTCATTTTCTGCCACGGGCCCAATCCCATGTGGCAGCGTGCTTTCTCAGGCGATTCGGTGATGGTGCCCGCATTCGTGTTGCGGCCTCGCACCTCAATGGGATGACCGCTGTCAAGACCATGTTGAAAATTTCCCGTCGAGGAGCTGCTCTTGAGATACTGGCAGAACCGACCCTCAGGCGTGTCTCTTTGAAGGCTGAAAAGAAGCTGGCTGCGGCTGGGATACCCTTTCGACGGGTCACCCATGCCGAGAACGTACCCATGCACAATAAATTTGTCCTGGTGGAGCAAAAGAACAGGCGCTGGGTTATTTTTGGCAGCTATAACTGGTCAACACTATCGTTTTGGATCAATCAGGAGATCTGTGCTATTTCCAGCGAACCGAAACTTTTTGACGCTTTTGCCGAACGCTGGGAAATCTTAGAGGCCCAAAAGTGAAAAAATCACTCATCATTCCCGTTGAAAACCAGGTGCGCGAATTTGATCCCAAGCTTCTGTTGGCATGCATAGCGGCTCACCGGGGTTTCTCTACATTGATAGGATCACGTTGGGAGATTGACAATCGGATTGCCTCTTTTGAAAGAAGCGTATACCTCTCCAAGAGCATGACCACTCGCGGTGGCAAAATGTTCCAGATCATGCGCAAGATTGGACACGAGATTGTGGCCTGGGATGAAGAAGCCCTGGTGCACCTGCCACCCGAAACCTTCTTTTCGCGCCGGATCTCACCAACAGGAATAAAACACGTTTCCCATCTCTTTGCATGGGGTCAGGATAACGCTGATTTATGGCGGCAATATCCACACCTTTCTTCCAAGACACCGATCCACATTACGGGAAATCCTCGCGGTGACATGCTGCGACCTGAGATGCGTGATTTCTATGCCAAGGAAATCAAAGCGCTTATAAAAACCCATGGCGAGTTTATCCTCATCAATACAAATGTCAATCATGTCAATGCTTTTTATCCTCATCAGAATCTTTTCATGCCCGTGAAAAATACCGGCGAAGAACCACGCTTTGGCAAGGCCGCCAGAGGCATGAGCCGGGAATTCGCCGAAGGACTGCGGGCTCACAAACAAGCCATATTCGATGCGTTCAAAAAACTCATCCCGGAACTGGCACGCGCTTTTCCGGATTTGACGATTGTTGTCAGACCCCATCCTACCGAGAATCATGAAGCGTACCAAAAGATTGCCGCAAGGTGTAAGCATGTTCAGGTGACAAACGATGGCAATGTCGTTCCATGGCTTCTGGCTGCGAAAGTACTTGTGCATAACGGTTGTACGACCGGGGTAGAAGCATATGTGATGAAGGTTCCGGCAATCACATACCGGCCATTCGTCAATGAGTTTTACGATAATGGTTTTTATCGTTTACCCAATTTACTCAGCTACCCGTGTTTTACTTTTAAGGAACTGTGTTTAACAATTGAGAAAATTATTGCCGGTGAACTCGGTGCCGCAGATGGCGATGAAAGACAATCCAACATCGATCACTATCTGTCCGCCCAAGATGGTCCGCTGGCATGTGAGAGGATCGTTGATATCCTTGAGACAATGATGGCAGGTCGATCCGAATTGCCAAAACCGATCTTTTATGATCGAATAGAAGGTTGTTCTGTAGCGAATGGACGTCGTCTGGTAAAATGGTTGTTGTCATACCTCCCAAATTCCCACAACCGGCCGGAATTCCAGCGTCATAAATTTCCGGGTATCAGTCTTGGGGCATTGAACGAGAGGATTGAACGAATACAGAAGATTCTCGGAGATACCGAAAACCTGAAGGTTGAGCAGCTCAACGACGTACTCTTTCGGATTTTTGTTTGAGCGGTGGAACCCATTTGATAAATCTTTGCTGAACAGCAACAGTTAGGCTATTCCCCTTGGTTTGCAGAGGGATTATTGAGCGCAATCTGAAAATTTAATTTTTTATTAAAAACAAGCGTTTAACGTGATATCAGGAGGACGTATATGAAAGTGTTAATCTTGGGATTAGGAAAATCAGGCACCACTGCCATGGTGTACAAAATGGCTGGTGGTCTTCCAGACTGCCATGCTTTTTCCGGCGGCCAACCCGGAAAGCACATCGGCGACTATGAAAATGCGGTTTATAAACACACGTATGAAGAGCGCAAGGGCAAAAGCTTTGATCTGTACAAAGAACATTTACAAAAAGAATCCTATGACCGCATGGTTTGGATAGCCAGGGATCCTCGTGACGCTGCCATCAGCCGTATGCTGTATCGCTGGCACAAAGGCCACAAAGGCAAGATCAAACAGTATAATGCCCATCTCAAACTTGTTTTAGAAAAAGAAAAAGATCCGGCATCCATTGCTTTTGCGGAACTGTGTCGCTACAGCGGGCATGGGGACTGGCCCCGCTCGATTGAAGAAGTCGGAGCCGAAGAGCAGGTTCGCTACGAGCGGATGCACACCTTTGTCAAGGGATTGGGGGACAACTGGTTTCTATTTAAATATGAAGATATGATTTCCGGCAACTTTGACGCGCTCAACGACTATCTGGGTTTTGCTGTCAAGGCAGATGGAGAGGTTCCGGTATCAACAGGTAAGGCTAAAGTCGTTCGCAAAAAAGCCGCTGGCGACTGGCGGCATTGGTACACTGCCCAGGATGTCGAGCTGTTCAAACCAGCCTACAGGGACTATATGACACTCATCGGCTATGATATCAACGACTGGACGTTCAAGGAAAACCCGGTGATTGAACCCGAGTATTCATCGGTCTATATGAAAAATCTTTACCGCAAGGCTACCCGAAATATCTTCCAGCGCTTAGTAGATTCTCTTGTTCAGCGCCCGGCAAAATAGTACTTGCTCTCTGATATTATCCGTACCAGTGGCTATAGATATTTCATTTGTCTTTAATCTCGATTAGGGTTTAATTCCCCGCGGCTTGCCGCGAAAAAGATCTATAATGATATATTGATACCCCGGGGCTTGCCCCGGGGAGGTTCATTAACAAACAATACAGCAATAGTCTCTATTTCATGATCTTATGCCATGAAATTATCGAACTTGGATTAAACGGTTTTTTACCATACAAATTTACCATTTCTAAATCAATGTGAATTAAACCCTCACCTTCCATCCCCTTTAGTATTGAGACAAGATTAGCATTATAGTCTTTTGAATATGAGTACAGCGCTGCAGTAGGAGAAACTTTATCTGATTTGCCAATATCTTTTTTCTCTATATTAATTCCATATCTATTTGTGCTGTCTACAATACTAATTCCTAATTTCGATATCATCCATCGATCAATTTTTAGCAGTTTTCTTTCCAGTTTCGTCTTTTTTCGTTTCCAATGATATGGTTTAAATTTCTCTCGCTTAATCTTCAACTCTTCGTCGTACTGCCATCCAACAGGTTCAGCATGATAACAATGACATTGTTCCGATACCTTTAGCATTGCGTCGAAAACAGCTCGATCTATTTTCGGAATCTGCTCAATCGAGTGTGCAGTAAAGAACAATACGTTTTTATTTGGCTCAAGAAACGAAAAATTTGGATTATAATAATCAAAATGCTCTATGGACATATTTAATCCATTGCTATATCTGCGTAACTCTTCACAAGCTTTTCTCCCAGAATCTGTAAATTCGCATGAAATAAATTTTATCTGCCTTAGTATAGCTTGATCAAGTCTATCAGCCAAAATAAATAAGTTAATACCTATGCCACTTCCAAGTTCAACAATATAATCAATTCGATTTTTATTATCCAGAATATGTTTGGTCAAAAAATCAATAAATTTATGGTCTAATATAGTATCTAAAGGTGCAACAGCGTATTTTCCATTTTGAACGACTAGACGTTTTTCAGGAGCATGCCCTCTTTTTATTGGTATCCCTAGTTTTTTGTAAAAATCAAAATAGAAATTTTGATCAAAACGAGTTGATACCTTGTATTTAAGCCAATCATCTAATATTTCACTTAAGCTTTTTTTGCTGTTAGTAATATCTTTCTTAATAATTTTTAAAGCTTCCCCCCACCTATTCTCGTATTGCTCTTTTGCTTTTTGTGATGTTCGCTTTTCCATTGGGTTAAACTCCATTTTCTATCAACATGAAAAATTAGCAGGTTATTAAAAACAAAACAATGTAACTATCCATATATTGTTGAGAAAACTTATTTTTCGTTCCCGTTTCATAATTAATTTCGGATTTCCTGATATCAGGCATAACGTAACCGTTCAGAGGGGTCAACTAGTAATTTGACATGATCTATCATGAACCCGGTGCTTGGTCTTTGAAATAGGCATTGATCGCTTTGGAGCATATCCGCTGCTATATTGCAAACACTTAGCATTCGCTGTTGAGTCTGTTCGATATTCGTCTTTCATTGGGCTTGCCATGCGGCCGGTTCTTGTGGTAAACACCACGCTGTTTGATCGTACCACTTTGATACGGTCCGGATAGAACTTTAGACTTTTTGAGTAAACATGTGAAGGTATGTATCTATTTTTAGTACGTCATTTTAACGACATAGACCACATCACGCCCATCGCCTGGAAAATGAAAACAGATGGTTATCCGGTGGCAGTGTACTGTATGAATCCGCGCTATGATATTGCCAACGATTATCGCCTTGAATTTTTGAAAAGCCAGGGGGTGGTGGTCGATTATCTTCACCCGGTCTATCAACAAGGCGGCTCGTTATATAGATTCCTGCAGCGCTTGATGAATAAGGGCTATTGTGGTAAGCCAAATGTATGGGCTATATGGGCTCACAATCGCAGGCGTGCCAGCATTTCGTCCAAAATCTCCGAACACCTGGATTGGATTGCCGGCAAATTCGCCTATAAGTTTATGCGCAAATTCTACTACCATACCGGGTGGGCGCGATCTATTTTAGAACAAAGCGATGCAAAGGTTGTCTGCTTTGATTACGTCATGCCAAGGCTTTACGTTGTTGATGCTTTTTTGAAGGCCGCAAAAGAAATGTCCGTGCCCACCCTGTCACTGCCGCATGGTATTCAATTATATACGAATGAAGTCACAAAGCCTAAATCGACGGATACACGGCGGTTTACCAAATTTAACCGTTTCGACTTTATTGTCGCACCCAATCAACTGCGAAAAGAGATTCTCATTCAATCCGGAGTTGCCGGTGCAAAAATTCACGTACTCGGCAGCGCCAGATACTGTGGTGAATGGCTGGAACAAAACAAGAAAATTGTGCCCAAAGTAATGGAAAACAATGGCAGCAGCTCGGGAAAATTAAAAGTAGTTCTCATGTCGTCCAAACCTCAATGCAGCATGGATGTAGTGAGATTGATGGATACAGTTGGCATATTGGCCGATCTGGAAGAAATTGAAGCCTGTGTAAAGCCGCATACCCGGACCGGTGGCAATAAAGATATATTTGACGATATTCACTTACCGAATGTCTCTCACGTTCTTACTGCGGAATTGTGCGAGTGGTCAGATGTCATGCTGGTCGTGGGTTCAAGTGTCATTACCGAAGCACTGATGAGAGGCAAGCCTGCGCTTTACCTCAAATATTTACATACAAACACGACGCTGCCAGAAGAAATGGGGGCCTGTTGGACAATACACAATGAAATTGAATTAAAAGATGCCTTACTGTCCTTAAACGCTGACAAAACGCAGGTACCGTATGAGGAGAAAAATATCGTCAAATTCATCTCAGAAATTGTGAATGGCGGTGCCGCCAGCCGGGACGTGCTGGGTGACTACGAAAAATTCATCGTCGCTTGTACATCAAATACCCAACCCTGATCCAGCGAAGGGGGAAAATGGAATAGTGAAGATTGAAGGAAGGGTCTTGACGGGTAGAATTTCTTAAATGTTCAATCTCGCTGTGGCATAAATCATGTGAAAGCATGACGTAATTTCAATAACTTGGGTAATGAAGGGCGAAAAAAAATATAGATTGCAAAGCGGAGCGATATCATTATTCGATGTTCGACGTTGGACGTTCATCTTTTAATCAGTTCGATGTCCACCCTTTATCGGGCTTGCAATGCTGCCAAACTTTATAGTAAATATCAGAGGTTCATTGCGGATTATTGTGAAATAGTTATTAATTCGGCCCCAAATTTTGGATCATACCTGATGGAGCTGATGCTTTTGTCGTAAATACGCATTTCAAATGGAATTTGGGGTCGAGAATGCAAGCTTGAACCCCTGAACGTTTGAACCCGAGAACGCCACGAAATGTGAAAGGAAGACCACGCGCCATGATGTCGCAGAAATCTGTTTTATTGATCCCGGTTGAAAACCAGGTACGCGAGCTGGATGCCAAGCTTTTGCTGGCCTGCATCGCGGCAAGGCGTGGGCTAACGTCCATCATTGGAGCCAAGCGGGAGCTGGAAGCACGCATTGCAAATTTTCCTCGCGGCATATACCTCGCCAAGTCCCTGCTGCACGGCCATAGCAAGTTTTTGAAACTTGCGCGCAAGCTGGGCCATGAAATTGCGGCCTGGGATGAAGATGCACTGGTCCACCTTCCGGCTGAAACCTATTTTTCCCGGAGGCTCTCGCCCGTATCCATCGATTGCCTGTCCCATCTTTTTGCCTGGGGAGAAGATAACGCCGAGTTATGGCGCCAGTATCCCCAACTGCCGCCCGATCTGCCGATCCATGTTACCGGCAACCCCCGCAACGATCTGCTGCGCCCCGAGATACAGCCGTATTACGAAAAGGAAGTCAGCAAGATACGGGAAAAATACGGGGATTTCATCCTCATCAACACCAATTTCAATCACGTGAACGCTTTTTCTCCCATCCGCAACCTATTCCTGCCATCTGAAAATCCTGGGGATAAACCCAAGTACGGGCGGGCCGCCCGGGGTATGCCTCGCGAGTATGCCGAAGGATTGCGCAATCTTAAACAGGCAACTTTCGGACATTTTCAAGAAATGATCCCGGCCCTTGAAAAGGCTTTCCCCAACACCACCATTGTCGTCCGTCCCCATCAGGTAGAAAATCCTGAGATCTATCAAAAAATCACTTCGGGCTTTGAGCGGGTGCACGTAATAAACGAGGGCAATGTTGTCCTCTGGCTGATGGCCTGCAAAGTACTGATTCACAACGGCTGTACCACCAGCGTCGAGGCCTTTGCCATGGGGGTACCGGCTGTCAGTTATCGGGCCACCACAAATGACAATTATGACTATGGTTTCTACCGTCTTCCGAACATGCTCAGTCACGAATGCTTCAATTTCGATGAATTGCAGCAAACCCTTAAAAACATTCTCTGTGGTAAGCTTGGCGTTGGAAATGGCGGTGAGCGGCAGGCACTTATTGATCACTATCTGGCCGCACAAAAGGGGCCCCTGGCCTGTGAAAAGATTGTTGATGTTCTTGAAAGAGCGGCAGTTGACCTATCCAATTTGCCGGGGCCGCCCCTAGAAGATCGCCTGAAGGGGAAGTTCAAGGCAACCAAACGCCGGATACGGCGTTGGTTCAAGCTGCGCAAGGCAGATCCCACGCGATCGCGGGAGCACCAGCAAAAAAAGAATCCAGACGTTCCTCTTGCCGAGGTGCGTAAGCGGGTTGCACGTTTCCAGCAGGTACTCGGCGATGACGGCCATCTCAATGTAGAACAAACCAGCCAAAATCTCTTTCGGATCAGCACATAAAATTTTTTAAGGAACCTATTAAAAAGATTCAAATCGTAACAAGGATTACACCATGGGTTTGACACCTCAGCTTAAATCTGAATCGAATTCCGGATTGACCGGCAAAACACTTGATGACAGCCGGACCCTTCTGGCCAACGCATTGGAATCCTGGTTAGAGCATATACAGCCGGTATCTGTCCCCCTGGCGTTAATTTCGCAAATCCAGCGCTCCGGGGGCTCCATGCTGAGCCAGCTTTTTGATGGCCATCCTCAAGTGCATGCCCACCCACATGAATTGAAGTTCGGGTATCCCAAAAAACATATCTGGCCGCCCATTGATCTTGACAACCGCCCGGATCGATGGTTTGAAATTCTCTTTGAAGACATCGTGGTACGGCATTTTCGCTACGGATATAAAAAAATGGCAAAGTACAAGGACACCTTTCTTTTTATTTTTCTACCTTACTTGCAGAAAAAGCTTTTCCTAAAACACTTAGAATCCATTGATAAAGTAAACCAAAGAGACGTGTTTGACGCGTACATGACTTCCTATTTCGGTGCATGGGTAAACAATCAAAACCGTCTTGGAGACAAAAAGTGTGTCACCGCTTTCACACCTAGAATGGCCTTTATGGAATCGAACATGGCGTCGTTTTTCAAGATATACCCTGACGGTCGATTGATCTCTGTGGTGCGCGATCCTAAAAACTGGTTTCCCTCTGCCAAACGTCACCAGTTGGATAAATATGGCGATATCACAAAAGCGCTGAACCAATGGAATGAGAGCACGTACAGCATGGTTCGCAACAAAAAAGACTATGGCGATCGGGTTTGTATTATCACCTTCGATGATCTGGTACAACGCACCGAGGCGGTGATGCACTATCTGGCTGATTTTCTTAACATCCAATTTGATGACATATTATTGACGCCGACATTCAATAAAATACCCATAAAACCGAATACGAGTTTCAAGCTTGAAAAACCCGGCATCATGATCAGTGCGCTTGAAAGATACAAAACCTTGAGCCGGGAAGAACTGGACACTATCGAGACCATGACAGATGACACATATTCGAAGGTCCTGAGGTCGGTGACGTCAATTCCGTGAACGCCCCATCGGGGTGTCATGGTAAATCTGCTGCAAGCGTTCTTTAAGGATTACGAATGTGTATTTATTTTTTGTAAGGCATTTTAATGATATAGACCACCTGACGCCCGTTGTCTGGAAACTGCAGAAAGACAACTACCCGGTTGCTGTTTTCTGCATGAACCTGCGATATGACATCCAACAGGATTATCGTCTCCGGTTTTTAAAAGACCAAGGTGTGATCGTTGATTATCTGTACGATGCATTTGTTAAAAAACGAGCCCCGTTTCATCAATTCCTATATGCGCTCATTCGCACGAGTTACAAGACCCAGCAGAAACTGGTACACGATACTCATGGTCCATCAAGGACACTGACAACGCAACTGGGCCGACTGGTCGGTTTTGCAGGAACCGGATTGTATAAATTTGTCCGCATGATTTACTATGGCCGCCGGTGGGCACGTTCGGTTTTAGAGCGCACCAATGCGCAGGCAATCTGTTTTGACTACATCATGCCAAGAGCATACAGTGTCGATGCCTTTTTAAAAGCCGCCAGGCAGATGTCCATACCCGTCCTGGCACTGCCGCATGGTGTTCAGTTGTATACCAATGAAAATTCAAAACCAAAATCGACAGAGACAAGAAGGTTTGCCAAATTTAATCGTTTCGACTACATTATCGCATCCGATAAATTACGCAAAAATATTATCGTCAAAGCCGGCGTTGCCGAGAACAAAATCGCCGTGCTCGGAAGTGCCCGATACTGCCGCTCCTGGTTGGAGAAAAACGATGAAATTGTTCCAAAGATAGCGGCGAAGTTCAGCGGTAGCTCAGAAAAATTAAGAGTTGTTCTAATGCCTTCCAAACCGCAATGCCGGCTTGATATAGAGCGGATGTTTGCCTCCTGTCAACTGATCGCTGATCTTGATGGAATTCAAGCCATGATCAAACCCCACACCCGGACGAACATGATAAACCAATTCGGTAATTACCCGCTGCCTGATGCATCCCATGTGCTTACAGCAGATTTATGTGAGTGGGCCGATGTTCTTCTGGTTGTCGGTTCCAGTGTCATAACCGAGGCGCTCATGCGCGGCAAGCCTGTTCTTTACCTTAAATACCTGCATGACAATACAACCTTGTTTGAAGAATTGGGTGCCTGCTGGATAATACCCAATGAGTTCGAGCTGAAGAATGCATTGGTATCCTTGCAGACCCGAAAGGCCGATGTGCCGTATAGTGCAAAAAGTGTCACGGCCTTCCTTTTGGAAATAGTCTATGGGGGTGACAGCAACAGGAATGTGCTGGACGCCTATGAAGCGTTTATTGTGAACAGTACCTTGAAAAAACGGTCTACCTCTGCATAGCAAAGGAACACATGATATGATTTACCAGTTTATCAAAAAAATGGATACCAGGAAAAAATTAGGCAAAAGAATTATAAGTCGCCTTATTTCAGAGGAAAAAAGAATAAAGCTGCAGCGATTCATTCATGATGGACCCAGAAGAAAAATGATCAGGCAGGTCAGTAGCTCCGGGACATCTCACCTGGAGGATATTCTTCAGATTTGTTTACAGCACCTATCGCCGGTAACTGCGCCCCTTGCACTTATTTCTCAAGTTGCATGCTCGGGAGGATCCCTGCTGGGCAGCCTCTTGGACGGGCATTCCATGCTGCATGCATATCCGCATTCTTTTTCAGTTGACACCCAAGACACGGGTTCATGGCCGGAAATAAATATCGAGGGCGACCCGGAAGAATGGTTGAACAGTTTCTTCAGGGCCACAACCCTTGATGGTATCCGGGAAGGGTTCAAACAAGACGAAGAGGATAATGCTCGATTTCCTTTTATTTATCTACCGATCCTTGAAAGACAACTATTTATCAAATATCTGGATTCCGTCCAGCCGTTAAACAAGCGCCATGTATTTGATGCCCATATGACCGCCTGTTTGGGGGCCTGGCTCAATTATCAGAACCATGGACCTGACAAGAAATTTGTAACAGCCCACGCCCCGGGGTTGCGCATGCAAAATCTGGCGGGAAACAACTTTTTTGAAATATACCCAGACGGTAGGCTGATTTCTATTATCAGGGATCCTGTGGAATGGTTTGTTTCCGCTTCCAGACGCGAACCACATATTTACAAGGATGTTGAATCAGCAATCGATCTCTGGAAGAAAAGTGTCCGAGGGACCATGGAAGCCCGGGAAAAATTTGGTGAGCAGGTCTGCATCATTCAATTCGAAAATCTGATAGACCAGACAGAATCCGTTATGCGCCATCTGATGGATTTTTTGGGGATTTCCTATGAAGACATTCTTCTGACACCAACCTTTAACGACATTCCCATCCAATCGCCAGGCAGCATTATAAAAGATATTTCCCCAGGGATACATCCAGGTATCACCGAATCCAATACGATCGATAAAAATCAGCGGGCATTCATTGAAAAAATAGCCATCAGAGATTATCAATCAGCATTGCAGTATGTCGAATGATGTTTATCTCATTTGCTGATTTTAAATATTTTACCATGGACCTGGTGCAATTGAAGCTGGGCGTCTTCACCAAGCACCTGCTGAAAGCGAGCTATCCGCTCCGTTAGCTCTCCAGGAGTAATCCCCGGATAGCGGTGCCGTTCAAAAGCGACTGACTTAAAGGAACCCGGCAGATACACTTTGTAGGTCTTTCGCACACGGCGCCGGGTGGCCTGGTACCAACCCACCAGCCGTTTCTTTAGCGTTGGTTCGGGCATGCGGCGCATGTCGTCCGCGACCGTGTCCAGAATATCGACCATCCGTGAACAGGCCAGGGGGCCATCCTGTCCTGCCAGAAAATGCTCGATCAAAGCTTTTCTCCCCTCCCCTTGAGCTGCACCCAGTTCACCACCAAGAATACGCGCAAGGGTTGTCTGCAATTCTTCAAAATCAAAACACTGATGGCTCAGGCGGTTGGGTAAGCGGTAAAAACCATCATCGTAAAAATTGTTGATTGTTTTGCGGTATGAAACAGCAGGCACACGCATGACAAAAGCCTCCACACCCGTGGTGCAGCCATTGTGAACAAGTACTCTGGCGGCCATTAGCCAGGGAACCACGTTGCCCTCATTGGTTACCCTTACCTTCCGGCAACGGGCGGCAATTTCATGGTAAACATCCTGATTTTCAGTGGGATGCGGCCGCACCACAATGGTGTGGTCCGGAAAAGCCTGGTCCAGTTCGGGTATCAGTTTCTGGAAATCCTCAAAAACGGCCTGCTTATGATCCCGAAATCCCTCAGCGTACTCACGACTCATCCCCCGGGCTGCCTGGCCGTATCTGGCTTTTTCCCCGGGCTCCTCAACTGGCTGGAACAAATTCTGGGTTGGATAAAACGCATTGACATGATTAAAATTGGTGTTGATAAGGATGAAATTGCCATATGTCTTATGGATCTGATCGGCCTCGGGTTTATAATA
Source organism: uncultured delta proteobacterium (assembly GCA_963842925.1). Classification (GTDB taxonomy): domain Bacteria; phylum Desulfobacterota; class Desulfobacteria; order Desulfobacterales; family B30-G6; genus B30-G6. The sequence goes on along the minus strand of CAWJIL010000001.1, from coordinate 180,411 downwards.
TCCCTGCATATCCGGCCGCAGTAGATCCACCCGTGGATTACCGGTGATATGAATCGGAATCCCGGGTGGCAATTGGGGATATTGCCGCCACAATTCGGCGTTATCCTCACCCCATGCAAACAAATGAGACACGTTCTCCATTCCCACAGGTGAGAGCCGGCGGGAAAAATATGTTTCAGCCGGCAGATGAACCAGCGCCTCTTCATCCCAGGCGACTATTTCATGACCCAGCAAACGTGAGATCGGAAAAAACCTGCGTTTCACGATGCGCAGAGATTTGGATAAAAAAATACCGCGTGGGAAAGAGGCGATATGGTTCTCGATTTTCCTTTTGGGACCGATAATGGAAGTAAAATCCCGTTTGGCGGCAACACATGCCAGCAAAAGCTTGGCATCCAGTTCACGCACCTGGTTTTCCACCGGAATTAACAGTACGGGTTTCTTCATTTTCATATCCTTGCTATCCTGGGTCTGTGCAAAATTGCCGCTAATAGGGTCCCATTGCATTAGAATTGTCAGTATCCTCAACAGGTATTGACTTTCAGGACAATGTAGGGCTGAGTATTACAACATGACGGTTTTGTGTCAAGTTGCATCGTGTACATGGGGAATCAAAAATGCTGGGTCTGGAAAACAAATGGGTTGACATATCCCTGTCCTGTCACCATTTTCACATATATGCAATTTAATGGATTGAAAAATCCTCGGGCAAGAATTCGGCATGTTCAGTCGAGTCGCCACGCGTTGTGCGATCCCTATCACTTTTCAGGAGGAAAACCATTCTATGGGGATTCAAAAACAATTCTTGTTGATTGTCTTTTCTTTTTTGTCAATTTCATATGCGGGTTTCCCACTTTCAACCCAAGCCCAGTCCTATTCTCAAATCGAACTTGATCCAGAATGTATACCGTGGACACAGCTTTCGTTCAGGGTCAAAAATTTCTCCGCTGATGTGGACGTGCAGGTGCAGCTAGAATCACGGCCGGCTGCAGAAGTAAAAACAGTGTTGATAAAAAGCCCCCAAGGCATACCGATAAATGCCTGGAATCCGGACCCCAACAGGATCACCGTCCATTATAGGGTCGATTCTATTTTTAAGGCGCCTGTAAAAACAATCAATCAGGTCTGGTTCAATCCAAAAGATGCCACCGCAATGGGAAGAACCAGGCTGCGAAGGGGTGATGCTGATTTTAAAAAGACTTACCGATTCACCAATCAGGGTGTCTTTAGACATCAGCGAGAGCCACAAGATCGGCGGGAGATATCAGAACAACCGCATAAATGGACAAATGTCAAAGATACCTTCTATGCCTATGACCTGGATCAACTGGGATGTCCCAATGTCACCGAACGTCTGGTACTGATTTATATTGCTTCGGCCTCAGCCGCTGAAATATCCAAAAGCATGCAGCCGCTTTCTTTTTGTGTCTTTGGGAGAAGACAATTATTTCATGTGCGGCTTAAACCGGAAGGATTTCACACGCTGAAGGTTGACTTCATGGAAATACAACAGCAGGGCCGCATCCGTCGTCGAGGCTCGATCCAAGCGCTCAAAATCTTACTCGAGGTACAGGCACTGGCATCGGAGCTGAAAAAAGATGAAGACTTCTCCTTTCTCGGATTTCAGAAAGACATCGCACTTTTCATCGATCCCGGGTCAAGCATACCCATCCAACTGAGTGGTCAAATACCAATGGTCGGCAAAAAGATCATAAAACTGAGCGAAGTTAAGTTGAGATAAAGCACCCGATGTCGAAAACTGAATGAACATCGAACATCGAACGTCCAACATCGAATGTTGAAGTTGAAATATGAAGAAACAAACGTCTGTATGGACGTTCATCTTTAGGAAATTACTGTCCAGACAAATCAGGAGGCACATGTTTCGGTTACAATATCGCCTAACAAGTTCATCTTTTCCACCCGCCAAGCAGGTGTAGATGCAGATGGAAAATCATCTGTCCCCCGCCTCGCTCCACATTGAAAACAAGTTTATACCCCGATGCGGCTATCCCCACTTTATTCGCCATGTACTTCCCAGCCGATATCAGGGATGATACAATGCTGTCGTCCGAAATTTCCAGGTCGTTGATACTGCGGATATGCTTTTTAGGAACCACCAGCAGATGCACCGGAGCATGGGGATTAATGTCTTTGAAAACCACCAGGGTCTCATTTTTAAATAATATTTCCGTATCTGTTTTGCCGTTCACGATGTTGCAGAAAATACAGTCTGTTGTCATTGGATAGGTGCCTCCTGGAATATTTGTGTCATAATGGGGGTTGGTTATTTGGCTGCCAGGTTCGTATCAGGCCTGTCATATCAATTTTTTTTATTCTTGACAGCTCACTTACTACATTGTAGCATATAGCAATCGCTAAATAAGCCGATTAATTTTTTAATTCTAACGATAAGGTGTCTTTGCCATGAAAAAAAACAACATTATCAAAGCAGCTACCCGCTTCTTTGCCTCACAGGGTTATGACGGAACAACAACCAAGGCAATCTCACACAAGGCCGGTGTAACAGAGCCGCTTCTATATTATCACTTTTCCGGAAAAGATGAAATCTACACATCGATTCTTAATTCGATCTTTTCTGACTATTTCAAACAAATAGAAGTGTTGAAAAAGGAAACCAACACGCTGTTTGAAAAAATAGAAAGCCTTTTTCTGCTACACTTCACGCTTGCCAAAAAGATGCCCAATGAAATGGCTCTCATTTTATCTCCCCGGCCCGCAAAGCTGAACGATCCTGATAATATTTACACCAAAAATACCAAACAACACAAAAGATGGCTGAAATCCTATATTGGCGACTGTTTGAAAAAAGGTATCGATTCCGGGGAGTTTAATCCTGTTCAGATTAAAGAAACCACAAGCATCATCCTCATGATGATCAATGAAATCCTTCAGAAAAAAGATTATAAGGACAGTCAAGCCATGCGGGATTCTGTGATAAATTTGTGGCGCAGAATTCTTCTACCCTGATAATAAATCCGATATTATGTAGATCCATGCGGGTGCTATGTTGATCCGTGCGGGTGCCGTGTCTCCAGCTGCTGTTGCTGATACGATTTAACTGTTTTGAACAAAAAAGGGGATTTGCTGTTAACTAGTGTCCGTCCAGAAATAGGGATTTTCGCGTTCTGACAAGGCGGGCGTCAGATTTAACCCGGAGGAATAGCGCGCTATTTTGAGGCGTTAAATCATGGCGCCCAACACCGGCAGAACGTGAAAAGACCATTTGTGGATGGGCAATAAATAGCAATCCCCTTTTAATAGTAATGGGATCTATATTAGTCCCTTTCTCTCTAATCGCTTGACACAGTTCATGTCAATATCAAGGATTTCAGCAATATGAATTTTAGCCTCAATCCCCTTTGCACATCCAGGTAGCGGAGAAAGGCTGCCTATCTCCAAATCGTCACGGATTTCCGTTATTACCACTGGATCGGCAAGATCGGCAACTGAAACACTCAATTTGTCGGCCACATAGGCTTTGGCATCGTCTATCTTCATACCACGGGTCATCTGCATTCGTGCCACCAGATCTCCGGCAGCCCGCATTCCGCCCATACCCGAGGCAATAGCGTGGGAAATGGCCATGCCTAACGGATCACCCACGCCAACCTACAAGCCGTCGAGTCGGCAGATTTCCACCATGGCCGCAGAAGCACGAGATGTAATATCCACCGGCGGGTGATTGGTCATGGGAACACCTCCGACTCCCATACCCATGTTCGCATGGATCGGAATGTTAGCGATTTCGCAGCAGGCCTTGGTAAAGGTAATGACCCGGGCCAGATTCCAGGGACAGGAATAATTGGTTTTTACATTTACCACAGGTCCAAAAATTGTCACGCCGGCTTTTTCCGCCATCCTGACTTGATCATGGGCATACATACCAGCCAAACGCTCACCCTGGTACCTTAAGTCCCCGTGCATCCCTAAAACAAATTCTCCAGCCATTCCAAGCTCAATACAGATACCGGGATATTTTTCATTCAGAATTTCAGAAGCCTTCAAACCGGCAAGGAAATCAGCATCCCCTGCAGCACCTACGGTATCAAGATTGATACCGTCTGCTCCAGATTCAAACATGGCACTAGCAACAAAGACAATATCTTTGACAGCAGCCGCTACTGAACGCTCATAAGATTTCTGAACTTGATCGATCTTTCCCATGGCCATTAATTCCGAGGGATTTTGGAAAGGGCCGTCGGGTTGTGTATATAAACCCAGGTTCGGCATGGCACCGTAGAAAAGTGGCGGGTGCGTCACCATCAGTATCTGCTCCAGAACGGTTTGTTCCATGCTCACAATGGGTTTGACCTGCTTGTAGCTGTAATCGATATGACCCAGTTCAAGGGTATCCGCCCCCAGTAGCTTTTCATAAACCTGCAATGCTTGAACACGATGGACATCAATGGCAGTACGCATCATTTTGATGGGTGCGCCATCATAAGAAAGCACGACTTCATGACCCGGTTCTACGCCCACAAAACGATACGGTGCCATAAAAAGATCGAACAGGTATTGCAAGTCTTCTTTTGAAAGAGATGGGATCCTGCCATATTCGGCTGCATCTTCCGTACCTTCCACCAGATCCCCCATGAGTTGTTTTTCAGTCATTTCAACGGGAAACCCGTCACCCATTCGCGTCAGAATTTTTCCCATAAGATCTCCTTTTTCTAATTGGAAACGCCCAGTTCCCCTTCCGCGTCCTCCACAATCGATCTCATGCTGGCCAAAACATCATCGGGCAGCGGATCGGGCTTGTGATTTTCTAAAATCCGCCGTGCTTCTTCCGAAGCTCTTGCAGATATATCTGTGCTGCCGGAGGCTTCCCATTCTTCCCGCATCCTGCGGTCGATGAGTTTGGGTTGGGATTGAGATCGCATGTGTTTGAAGGTGGCATCATGACTGAGGAAATTTTTCCCTATCCCAATCTCTTGAATGACGTCCACTGCCAAGGTTTCGTCGTTAACGGGGATTCCATGCAACAAGAATTTGATCATCTTGGCAAATTCGTTATCCATAACCAGTTGGCCAAAATCGATGGTCATGCCCATTTCGATCATACCCAGGCCGTAAATCAGGTTGGCACCTGCCAACGCTGGTAACAGGCCTGTGATGGTTTTCTCGTGACCGGACTGGGCATCACAGACTTTACTGTCGCCCTAGCCGCCGGCTACCCAGCTGGGAAGCAGATAATATATGGACATCTGAGCCACCGCAGCATTGATCAAAGCACACTCAGGAGACCCCACGGATGCGGCAGCCAACCTAAGGTCCATGGCAGTTGTGGAACTTCCGTAAATAAACTTTGCTCCTTTACGCGTACACTGACTGAGCACTAGCCCTCCAAGGATTTCCGCATTGTGATCGACCAGAGTACCGGCCAGGGTTACGGGAGACGATCCACCAGCCATGGCCATGGATAAAACATTGACAGCTAAATCTGCCCGGGCGGATTCCATGATGATTTCACAGCTGTCCTTAACGAGCTGCAGAGGGCTGACCGGACAGGTAATAAATGATATAATGGGACGTTCTTTCAGTTTTTCCTTGCCACCGACAATGGCGGCCGTCATTTCAATAATTTTTTTGGTTAAATATCCATTGCCTGATCCCATGAATCCGTGCTTTGTCGTATTGGGCAGCCAAGCTTCGGCGTTGTGAAGTTGCACTGTCTGCGTCGGCACATCACTTGCGCCAACGGCCCGTTCATAGACATCGATTTCACTCAGATAGTCAGCGATCAAAGCCGAGGCAGCCACATCCGATTTGGTTGTCTCCCGATGCTCCCCTGTGTATGGGTCGTTAATAAAAACACCTTCCCCAAAATTGGTGAAACCCACGCGGTTTTTTTCCATAATAAAGTCGTTTTTTGAATCACGCCCGGCCAACAGAATTTTTGGCGGCGCTGTGCGGATAGCATCCTCAACCATGTGGGGAGGAAATTTGGCTATAGAATTTTTTTTATCGATGACAGCGCCTCCACCATCGAGAACCGCTAGCGCCTCTTCATCCTCGAAAAAAAGGCCGGTCTTTTCCAGAACCTCAAGTGTTGCAAGATGAATTTCATCCATCTCATCATCGGTAAAAACCTTGAATTCTAAACCACCGTTCCTGCTTTTTCCTGCTCGCATATTTCGTTTCAAGAAATCACCTCCCTTTTGTTTTACCACCTTACCCCAACGTTGTAAAAATTTTATAGCATGCCCAATCCACGTCTCGGTCCAATTGAGCCCGTATCTCCTTATGCAAAAAAATTACCTTGCACGTTTTTTAGCTGCGGTGGACTTCAAAAACTGTATTTTGCTCAAGCCCTTGAGCGATAGGAATTGATAGAAGCTCGCATAATAGCAAAGCACTGCCGCACGGCGAAATTTAGGAGGAATGCACCTGCTGTTTCGGTTCACTCTCCTTAGATGGAACGATAGCAGATCCTTTTCAGTTTAGCAAGAGCTTGGTTGAAGTGCTATCTAATTATATAGCGTTATTTTAGATAGTTATACTGAATATCATCCATATTTGGTTTGATTACCAAGCATGAGACTAATGAACCTGAATTGAGCGATTTTTATCTCGATCTGCACCAATCTCTTGCGAATCAAGGGTCCGCAAAAAGCCTCGACAGATCCACTGGTATGCCTACTTTTTTTGCGAACCCCCTTCCATCAAGATTTCGGCACATCTCTTCGAAAAAAATCGCTCAGTTCAGGTTAAAGGATATTGACAGGCAATGCCTAAACTTCTTAAAATTTGAAAATAAGTAAACATCTTCATCAATAAAGGATACATCACATGAACTGGATAGCGGATCCGAATGTCTGGCTGGCACTACTGACACTGAGTGCCATTGAAATTGTGTTAGGTGTCGACAATATTGTTTTTATCGCTATTTTAGCCGGCAAACTTCCGGAACATCAACAGGCCAGAGGACGAACAATCGGTTTGATTTTGGCGATGGCTACGCGAATTCTGCTTCTCTTTTCCATTTCCCTGATCATGAAATTGACCCAACCGCTTTTTGTGATATTTTCCTTTGAGATATCGGGTCGTGATCTTATTCTGATTGCCGGTGGACTGTTTCTCCTGGTAAAGAGTACGCACGAGATTCACAACAATCTGGAAGGGGAAGTCGAACATCAACAACAAAACAATATCAAAAAAGCGACCTTTGCAAGTGTTGTAACGCAGATTATGATCCTGGACATTGTCTTTTCAATCGATTCCGTTGTTACGGCTATCGGTCTGGCCAAGCAGCTCAGTATCATGGTTGCGGCCATCATCATTGCTGTTGTGGTAATGATCTTTCTGGCAGGGCGTATCAGCTCTTTTGTGGACAATCATCCAACCATCAAAATGCTGGCACTGAGCTTTCTTTTGCTCATCGGCATCTCCTTGATTGGAGAAGGACTGAATCTGCACATCCCCAAGGGGTATATCTATTTTGCCATGGCGTTTTCTGTTTTCGTGGAAATTCTCAATATGAAAATCCGCAAGCATCGGGTCAAACCCGTAAAACTTCGCAACCCGAGGTCGGTAAAAATCATCCACACATAAAATCGTGAAAACGATTTTATGGAAGGCAATGGGGTCACGCTTAAAGTCAAAAAGTATTTTTGAGGAAGTTTGTTATTCGGGTTGTGCTCCCCAGTGAACATCGCCTGCCACCAGCCCTGTAAAACGAGCCCTTATCACCGCATCCAGCTCATCTGAAAATACGGCCGGGTTGTCACTGGACAATATCTGGTTGGCCTCATACATAGCCCTGCTCTGCGCATCCTGGCGCCCATTTTCTTCCCACAGGCTTCTCAGATCCCGCCATGCGATCTTTGGCAGAAAAGCCGCTTCCCGCATGTTTTCGATGGTGTGCATTTTGTCCATGTAGACGCCGCCAGGACCCACCTCTTTGATAATATCCAAAGCCATCTTGTCCTTTCCAGTCCCGAATCCACGACCCATCCGTTTGAGCATGAGGGCAATTTCATTGTCAATAACGGCCTTGGCATAATCAAAGGCCATGAGTCCCCCCAGTAGGCCACACATGTTCAGCATGTCCGTGCCTGCCAGGACAGCCGCGGTGGTGCCCATGCCAGTCTCATAACCGGACTGAACATCGTTTCCCTGGGCGTTGGTCAACCCGATATAGCCGCCCGAGGGAACATTGTAGAAACGAGCCATCTGACTGTGGGCCATCTGCAGCATACCGGTCTCGATGGCTCCGGGGGCATAACTTCCCGTACGCATATCAGCTACGGTTGACAAGACCGTGTATACCATCGGGGTCTCGGGCCGAACCATCTGCAAAAGCACACTGTTCGCCAGGAACTCTGCATTCCCCAGAGTCAGTGTTCCCAGCAGCGTCATGGGGGATGTCATACCGGCATTGGGTACAATGGTATTGATCACCGGCAGACCCTTTTTAGCCAGAAAGAGCGTTGCTTCAGTTGATTCCACATCCATGGTCAGCGGAGACACCACCGGGCAATAATGGTGGTTGATAATGGGACGTTCCATGTAGGCTTCTTCACTGCCGGCAATGGTAGCCCCCAATTCAAGCACCTCATGCAGATTTGCCATATCAGGCGTATTGCTCCGTACAGGTTTAAGGCAATTTTTCAGAGCCGGGTAAAATCGCGACAGGCTTAATCGCCCGGCAGGCGCGTCATCTGCCAGTGTTGAAATCGAAAACATATCATAACCTGGCAATTCGTTGACCAGAAAGGCAATGTTGGCAATATCCGTGGAAGTGGCGCGCCGCTCAACACCCGTCTCAGGATCGATGATATTTGGTGCCGAACTGCCGGTAACCACCAGGGGCCGGTTGTCGGGGATCGTGCGGTCAAACCGTGGGTCCCGTCCCCTGAAAGTAAAAGTGGGGACAAAAAGCTTGCAGTACTCCTCGACAATATTGCGCGGTATTTTGATGACCTTCGATGCGGAATCCAGGTGGCAGCCATGTTTGACATAAATTTTCCTGGCAGTTTCATTGTTGACCAGAATGCCTGTTTTCTCCAGGATTTCCAGGGAACCATCATGGACCTGTTCAACTTCCCGTTCAGTAAGATATTCAGCAAATAGCATACGACCTCCAAATCAATCCGTCAGATTATTTATCAAACGCGACGCTGCCGCTTAAAGGGTTGTCTAAAATCATGATGTCATTACATCTTCCCCATTTCCCAGGCAAGCACTTTTTTCTGTCTGTCAATTAATTAAGCACTTGACTTTTATTTCGACATCCTTCTAAAGCACATGGCACCAAATAGTTCTGATTTACAAGGGGAAATCAACATAATATAAATCGCTCAGTTCAGGAAATCGCTTTTTCAAAGGAACCATGGCATGACAGTTGTACTGGGTATCGATACGGGCGGGACATACACGGATGCGGTTCTGGTCAATTATGAGAATGGGAAAATCCTGTCGAGTGCCAAGTCCTTGACTACGCACCAAGATCTTTCCGTTGGTATCCATGCAGCCGTCACATCCGTCATGACCATCAATCGCAAAACCATTTCTCCCAAAAAAATCTGTCTCGTGGGTTTGTCCACGACCCTGGCAACCAATGCCATTGCAGAAGGACACGGCGTCCCTGTTTGCCTGCTATTGATAGGGTATGACCGGGACTTGATTCACCAATACCGGTTTCAGCATGCCCTTGGCACAAGCAATGTCGTCTATCTGCAGGGTGGACATGACCAACAGGGCATCGCACGCCAAGCCCTGGACGAAAATGCCATCAAAAGCACTGTTCTAAGGTGGCACAAAAAAATCAACGCCTTTGGCGTTTCGGGCTATTTTGGTGCATTTAATCCGGAACACGAACTAAAGGTCAAAAAATGGATAGAAGAGCTTACAGATCTCCCGGTGACCTGCGGCCATGAACTTTCCACGCGACTGGACGCCATCCGAAGAGCAACAACAGTGGCCCTGAATGCCAGGTTGATTCCCATCATACAAGATCTGATCCTCAATGTTCATGCCACGCTGAAAACCCTCTCCATTCCAGCACCACTGATGGTAGTAAAAGGTGATGGAAGTCTTGTTCAAGCAAGTTGGGCCGTAAAACGCCCCGTCGAAACGGTCCTGTCTGGACCGGCTGCAAGCGCCCTGGGAGCCCTGAAACTTACCGGGGAAAAAAACACCTGGACCGTGGACATGGGCGGCACCACCACCGACATTGTCGAGCTCATTGAAGGTGCACCGTCGCTCAATCCGGATGGGGCCAGCATTGGCGGATGGCGGACCATGGTTGAAGCCGTAGATGTCCATACCATTGGGCTCGGTGGAGACAGCCATGTACGGGTATCTTCCGAAAACCAGCTGGTCATCGGACCCGATCGCGTCATACCGCTTTGCAAACTGGCCGATAAATACCCGGACAAAGTCCAGGCTGAATTGAAAAACCAGCTTTGCTCAGACAAACCGGATCTGGAGACAGCCCGCTTCCTGCTTCCGGGGAAAACAGACAAGATCGGACTTGCTGAAAAAGATGCAAGACTATTGGCACAATTGAAAAACGGCCCAAAACCCCTGACGGCTTTCACGACCGCTGCTGGCTTTAAGGATCCATGGATTTTAAGGCGTATCCAAGGCTTGATAGAAACCGGTCTGATTCAGCATGCAGGTTTCACCCCCACGGACGCGCTTCATGCTCTGAAGCGCTTCCAGGAATGGAACGGAGAGGCATCTTGCCTGGCAGCAAAACTTCTTTCCGCCCGTCTGGGTTTGTCTATTGAGGCCTTCTGCAATCAAGTCGTGCAAAACGTTTCCAGGCAGACCGCTGCCGCTATCGTATCCAAGGCCATCACGGACGAAATCGGGAAACCTGAGTGGAAACAGACATTGGCTGACGAATTTCTTTTGAATAAAGCCCTCAAACAGGATTGCGAAGGAAAGTTGAACGCTGAAATCAGATTGAATCATTCCATCGTCGCCCTCGGGGCGCCCGTAAAAGCCTATCTGCCCATGACGGCGGATATCTTAAAAACCAGACTTTCAATTCCTCTATTTGCAGAGGTTGCCAATGCTGTCGGCGCCGTCAGTGGAAAGACGGTTCTGCGCATCAGGGTTCGCATCCGACCCATTAGAGGAAGTCAGAAAGTCCGCCTTCTTTCCCCGAACAGTCCCATAGATTTTGATGGTGTCGAGGAAGCTGTCCAGTATGCGGGCCACCACATGACACGCCTGGCAGAGAAAAAAGCAAGACAATCCGGTGCCGAACATATACAGGTGCAGGTAATCCGCAAAGATAAAAAAGCCAAGGCCAAAGGCAACAAAGAGGTATATCTTGAGACTGAATTGACATTCATGGCTCTTGGAAGACCAAGTATGGCAGTCAAGCATTAAGCTATAAGCAATAAGCGGTTTAAAGCTTACCGCTTATTGCTTATTGCTTATTGCTATTTTAAAACTCGGATATTTCGACGCTTTTATTTCAGTCAATATTTTTGACATTAATTGATATTTTATGTCTTGGCTTTTTATTTAAAATGACGTAATTTTGCCCTGTACATTAGAATTATCTCCAAAAGAGTTGATCCAAACGAATCATAAATATATCTAAAATAGGAGCCCACTATGTTAATTGTTGGAGAACTGATCAATGCAAGCCGCAAAGCCATTGGCACGGCCATTGAAAAAAAGGACGAGGAAAGCATAGCAAAAATCGCTAAAGATCAGTCCGAAGCCGGTGCTGATTTTATTGATGTGAATGCCGGTGTCTTTGTCGGCAAGGAACCCGAGTACCTTGAATGGCTGGTGAAAACCGTTCAGACGGCCGTCGATGAACCCTGCTGCATAGACAGCCCGGATCCCAAGGCCATCGAAAAAGCGCTGGCTGCTCACAACGGCGTGGCCATGATCAATTCCATATCCCTGGAAAAAGAACGCTATGATGCCCTGATGCCTATTATAGCCGGAACCGACCTTAAAGTGGTTGCCCTCTGCATGAGCGACGAAGGTATGCCAGAGACAGCCGTGGATCGAATGAGAATTGCAGACAAATTAGTTAACGGTCTCCTGCAGAACCATATTCCTCTGGAAAATATTTATGTGGATCCACTGGTTCAGCCGGTATCGACCAACAATAATTTTGGGGTTGAATTCCTGAACGCCATCGAACAGATTGTCGCGACATTTGTAGGTGTTCACACGGTATGCGGCCTATCCAATGTCTCTTTTGGCTTGCCCGACAGAAAATTTCTGAACCAGACATTCATGAGCATGGCCATTGCCAAAGGACTCGATGGTGCCATTGTCAACCCAATGGATAAAAAAATGATGGCCAATATTATTGCCGCTGAGGCACTCGCCGGCAGGGATGAATACTGCATGGCATATCTCAAGGCCTACCGGGCGGATCTATTCGTCTTTTAAGACAAATGAACTTCAGGTTCTCCTAACCTGCTATAGAAAGGAGTGCAATATGTCTGAAACAATTTACCAAGAAGCCATGGAAGCCATCCTGAAAGGTAATGTGGACAAAGCCGTTGACACCGCAAAAAAGGGAATTGACACAGGTATGGATCCTTTGGACCTGATGAACAACGGTTTCATCGCCGGCATCAATCAAGTGGGCGATCTTTTCGAAACAGGCAGACTTTTTCTGCCCCAACTGGTCATGTCCGCCTCGGCCATGGAAAAAGCCACGGAAATCATCAATGCCGCCATTCCAGACGGTAAGGGAACCGTCTCCGGGAAAGTTTTGGTGGGAACGGTAGAGGGCGACGTGCACGATATTGGAAAAACCATTGTCGTGGCCTTGTTCAAAGCCAATGGCTTTGATGTATTGGATATCGGGAGGGATGCGCCCATCGAACAGTTTATAAACCAGGCTGAAAAATTCGGAGCCGATGTTATTGGATCAAGCACCCTTTTAACTACCACCATGGCTGTGCAGAAGCAAATCGAAGAGGAGCTAAAAAAAGCCGGTATAAGGGAAAAATACAAAACGCTTGTAGGCGGTGCCCCTGTAACCCAACGATGGGCAGATCGAATCGGTGCCGATGCCTATGCCCAGGATGCAAGCGATGGTGTACGCAAAGTTAAGGAATTGTTAAGCGAAACTAGCAAGCTTCGAGGGTTGGGGGAAAAGTATTAAACGCTAAGCCATAAGCTGCTTATCGCTTAAAGCTTAGGGCTTAGAGTTATTTACAACATCACAGCCTCCAAGCTTCCCAGCTTAATCGTGCGGGGAGTGGATCGCAATGGGATCGTGTGGACTCTAAATCCACATAGACGGGTGCAACTCCCGTACTCCCCGCCATATTCACCTTTCAGACGTCACCGATCCTTTGGATATTATTGGCTCTTAGCCCTTAGCTTGTAGCTCTCCTAAAACCTAAAACGTAACACCTAAAACTAAAATGTTTACCTGGACGCAAACACAGAGTCAGCGATTGAATGCTTTGAATGCCCCGGACGCGGAATTGAAGAAGACTTTCGATGACAAACCCGCACGTGAAAATGCTTATCAGGCCCTGGAAAAATCACTCGTGATGACTCAGCGACAGCAGCTGGCGGAATTTCAAACCACACATGGCCGTCCCGAACTTTGTCAGCTTGAAACCAGGCTTGCCCAGCTTCTGACACAAGCCGGATTTGCCCAGGTAACGACCCCCATTATCATGTCCAGGGGGCTTTTGAAAAAGATGTCAATCGATGCAAAGCACCCGCTCAATTCCCAGATATTCTGGATCCAGAACGATAAATGCCTGCGCCCGATGCTGGCGCCGCATCTCTACTACCTCCTGGTTGACCTGCTCCGCGTTTGGGAACGGCCTGTGCGAATCTTTGAAATCGGCCCCTGCTTCCGAAAAGAATCAAAAGGAGCGAAACATGCCGGTGAATTTACCATGTTGAATCTGGTTGAAATGGGAACGCCCGAGAAAACCCGCAAAGAAAGAATCCAGGATCTGGGATCACGCGTGGCCACGGCAGCAGGCGTGAAGAACTTTTGTTTTGAGACAGTGAGCTCTGAAATATACGGCGACACCATCGATATCGTTGCCAGAAAAGACAACCTGGAAATCGCCTCTGCAGCCATGGGACCCCATCCACTGGATCGGCCATGGAAGATAAATGAATCCTGGATCGGAATCGGTTTTGGTCTCGAACGCCTCCTGATGGCATCCCACCAATCCAGGAATCTCGCCAGGTTCTGCCGAAGCCTGGCTTATTTAGACGGTGTCCGGTTAAATATTTGAGCACTCGGAGACTTTTCAATTATTTTGGAGCGGGAGGGGGAAATCCACCATCTCAGTGCGCCAGTGAATGCATAAAGCACCCTTAAGTAAAGAGCTGTATTCGATAATGAAAGTAGCGATCATCGGTGGAAAGCTTCAAGGACTTGAAGCGGCATATCTGGCTGAAAAAGCCGACTGGGATGTGACAATAATCGATCGGGTGCCCCATGTGCCGGCTGCGGGTCTCTGCCAGCAGTTTTTACTTGCCGACATTACCACCCAAACAGATTTGAAACGCTTTCTGCAACCGTTTGATATGGTCATACCGGCCCTGGAAAACCATAATGCCCTAAAATGTTTGCAAAATTACACCCAAAACAACAGGACAGGAATTCTTTTCGATTTCGATGCATATGCCATCACCTCTTCCAAGATTGAATCAGACAAACTGCTCTCCCACATCCACATTCCCACCCCGGCCTCCTATCCCGGCGATGGTTTTCCTGTTATCGTCAAACCGAGTAAGGGAAGCGGCAGTAATGGCGTTTGTATTGTCCATGATTCAAAACAACTTGAATCTCATCTCGCAGCCACACCCGGTGAGCAAATCATTCAGAAATTTGTCCATGGCCCCTCATACTCCCTGGAAATTATCGGTTATCCGGGAAACTATTGTCCCCTTCAGATAACCGAACTTGAAGTGGATCCGGTCTTTGATTGTAAACGGGTGATTGCGCCCTCGGGTCTTTCCAAAAAATTGATTGCAGATTTTGAAAATATCGCCATCACAACTGCTAATGCTCTGAAATTAAAAGGTTTGATGGATGTAGAAGTCATTCTGGACCATGATGTGCTGAGAGTCCTTGAAATAGATGCGCGTCTGCCCAGCCAGACCCCCATAACGGTGCTAACCTCCACCGGTATTAATATGCTCCAGTTGTTAGCAGAGCATCATTTTCTGCCATCACACAAAACAACGGCTATCCCCATTGCCCAACGGGGTGTCGTTTACGAACATATCAGGGTTACCGACAGCACATTGACTGTCACGGGTGAACATGCCATGGCATCTGCGGGCCCCCTTCACCTGGAAGAGGATTTCTTCGGTGCCGACGAAGCCATCACTTCCCGGTCGAACAAGCAGACGGATTGGGTTGCAACATTGATCATTTCCGCAGAAAACAGAACTGCAGCGTGGGAGAAACGAGAGGCAGTTATCGCCGAGATTATACGTTTTTTTAATCTCGACACCTACAGGGACTGCACCCCGCCCCATCATGGTGTCGACAAGCAAGCTCTATCGTTAAAAGGATCATTCAAGTGACCAGACTGACAACAAATGATATTCATGGCATTCCCGAAGAGCTGCCCGCATACGAATCATCACTGATAGAAAAAACCGGTTGCTCCCTGCGACAGCTTGCCTGCCAGGCCATGGAAGTAGCCGAAATAGATATCCAGGCATCTATGGAACATACCCTTGTCGGTGTAATACCCATGACATCGGGTGGCGGCATATTAAAAGGATTCTGTGGAACTGTGGCAAAAATTGTCAACCACATCGGTTGCAGCGCCTTTGCTACCCGGAATACAGATGCTTCGGGTATTGCCGAAGCAGTGGAAAAGAAAGCCGACGTCCTCATGTTCGCCGATGAAAATCGTTTTGTCGCCCTTGATATGCAGCACCGCACACTCGTGGACAATGCCGACGCCACCGGCAGGGGCTTTGTGGCAGGTCTGTACCTCATGGCGGGTAGTTTAATCGATAGAAAGGTACTTGTCCTGGGATGTGGTCCGGTGGGGCAGAGTGTGGTGAAAGCCTTGGCAAAAAAAGGTTGCCGCATCTCTGTCTACGACACGGAGCCCACGACATATAACGCATTCTCAGCGGCGTTCAAAAACGACCCGGAGGTTGAGATTCAGTTTTTACACAAACTTGAACCGGCATTTCATCAGCATGCGCTTATGGTCGATGCCTCCCCGGCGGACAGTTTCATTCCAGCGCGGCATATCAAGCCCCATACGATCATCAGTGCTCCCGGCATGCCCCTCGGTCTTGACAGCTCAGCACTGGCGGCCATTGGCGACAGACTACTCCACGACCCGCTTCAGATCGGAGTTGCAACCATGGTGGTAGGCGCTTTGGCCGGAATATTTCATGAAGCTTGACGAAAAATTTTATTTGTTTTTATATGGCAAGGGATTGTCATACTTTACCAAGTTAATCAGACCTGGACATTAGAAGCTATCTCAAAAAAGTTTTTTGAGATGGCTTCTATTTAGCCTGTAGGAATTTTGTAGGATATCGCGTTATGAAATCAAAAAAACCAGCCAAACGATTTTATCGCAAACGGGTCGAGCTGTTCCGCCTGATCGAGAAGATAAAGATCTGGCCCGCCAGAAGCGGTCTCCTCCACGGTATTAAAACTATCGACATCATGGGCGACCAGGCCCGCATCACGACCCACTGCAATAAAACATTCATGGTGAACAACTCCAGAAACAGCCGGGCAGCAAGATGGCTTCGCAACAAATGGTTCAATGGTGCCTGCGGTGCATGCGGTGTCCCTGAGTGGAAACTCGATAAATATGCGTCCACACAATTCAGGCGTCACTATGGCTCACAATTGATGAAAGACAATAAAAATGATGGCATATTATCATCATAAAGTATAACAACCAAACCTCTCATTATACTTAAAGTTTTTCTTTAGCTTTTTCTTGTCCATTGTATTTTCTTCGTCATAATATGATCTTTCAATAATACCTTTGCCGATCAACCATTTTTCAACAGGCATTTGAAGTTTCATATTTAAATGCACATGATCACCGTAATACTCTTCTTTGATGGTTTTTGTTTTTGGATTATAAATAGCTGTATTTATGTCTATAAACGCCACATCTTTTTCTTTCAAACAATATTCTGACAATAACCGATTGAAATAAAAAACCAATTTATTCTGATCTTTTCTATTGGATGGCGTAATATTTAATATCATTAATTTAGCCTTTGTTTTATTCTTTACCTCATCGATTAATTGACAATACCGCTTGAAAGATTTTTTTATTTTCGATCTCCATCTAATTGAAATAGGAAATCTATTTTTTATCTTCCACGGTTTCCATCCACTTCCTAGATAGAAGCGTGTATCGGGTTCTCCCAAAAGGAGAATGATCGAATCATGAGCGACAACCTCTTTAACAATATGTAACACCTTTGGAATTAAATCAGACAGACGTTGATCACTTAAAAAACAGTGTTCTTTTCCTCCTCCAATATAAAAAGGAATAAAATTGTCATTATATGAAAATGCCCTGGTATGGCTATCGCCGATCACCCATATTTTGCTTTGCATACACATATTTATAATTTTTATTTTGTTATATTACTTATGGTTATAGTATGGTTATACAATAATTACTTTAAGCATTTTTTGTTATACCATAGCCCAAGTTTCGCATCCCCAAATCTTGGATTCCGTCAATATTTCTTTTCCCGTATTGCTGTATGGATACATGATTGTCAATCTTATACCATCAAAATCGGAAAGAAAAGATCGTTGCAAAAACCCTCGAAGAGCATAACTCATGTTCAGCCAAACGTGATCAACGAATAGCTGTCAACCGCCAGGTTGTTCTATGACACCCCAAATTGTGCTTTAATTTTTGGGTCATAGACGGCCTTTCGCCCGGGGCAATCCTTGCGGTCACAAAGCTGGCAACTGATAAAAGGGACCTCTGTAGGAAAATAGATACCGGAAATCGATTTTGCGGGAATCATCAGACAACTGCTGTTGAGAGAAACACCGATGGGCGTTTCTCCATCTCCAAATAGAGCAAACAAAGGCCGCTGTTCTTCGAGTGGCCAATCTGTCAAAGACCCAGGACTCATAAAGGACATACCCTCGAGGCCATACCCTGACTGCAACGATTGCTCGAGAAATTTTCGCGCGCTACTCAGGGCAATGTTGCCGATCACATCGAGATAGTATTTTACCACCAGATCTTTCTGTGCATCCATCTGATCCAGATAGCGGCTCCCGATAGTGACAACGAATGGGAACACCCGCTCCACTGCTGCCAGATTTTTTGCCAGCACCCGGCTTGTTAGACGCTGCCCCTCGATATCCATGCCATGGTCCTGCTTTTCATCGACATAGCAAACCCGGTATACCGCTTTTGCCTGGATGTCCGGTAGGACCGTCTCAATGAGAATTTTAACCTCATCCCAGCGCGCGTCCCTTTTCAAGTGTAACTGGCGTCTGATTTCCCCAAAAGGCAAGGCCATAGGTATCTTTTCGAGTATGTGCATTCTATCTTTCACCATCCGAACATCTATACCCGGTCCAATTTTTTTTTCAAGCGTTTAATCACTTTATGGGACGTTCCTTTATATATTGACAACCTGAAATTTGTCTGCAATAAAATAAAAATGCCACGCCAATCAAGAATTGACGCCCCTGGGGCTTTGCATCATGTGATTATGAGAGGCATCGAAAAAAAACCGATTTTTCGAGATGATGCTGATAGAGATAATTTTATAGAGCGATTGAAGAATATTTTAAAGGATGACGCAGCATTCTGCTTTGCCTGGTCATTAATGCCCAATCATGTTCATTTGCTTCTGAAAACTGGAAAAACATCGATTTCTACTATCATGAGAAGGCTTCTTACCGGTTATGCAGTCTATTTCAATCGTAAGCATGATCGTTCAGGCCATCTATTTCAGAACCGATACAAATCGATTCTTTGCCAGGAAGACGCATATCTTTTAGAACTGGTAAGATATATCCATTTGAACCCTCTCCGCGCAGGTATTGTACCGGACCTTGAATCGCTTGATAGATACAGATATAGTGGTCATGCAGCAACCATTGGTAATGATAAGAACGACTGGCAAACCACCGATTATATTCTTGCTCATTTTTCTGAAAGACTATCATCAGCGCGCCGGAAGTACCGGGCATACATACAAAAAGGAATATCTTCCGGAAAAAGGCCGGATCTCGTCGGTGGTGGTCTCGTCCGGAGTGTTGGTGGGTGGCAGGCTCTCAAAGATTTGAGAAAAAGAAAAGCCTATATGAAGGGCGATGAGCGCATCCTGGGCGACAGTGACTTTATACAGGCCGTATTTCAATCTTCCCAAGATGAATATGAACAAAAATATCTATTAAAGGCCAAAGGGTACAATTTTGACACCGTTGTCGCTCGTGTCGCCGAAGTATTAGGCATCGAAAAAGCAGACGTTTTGTCCGCGGGCAGGCAGCCCATACGGGTAAAGGCTAGAAGGTTGTTATGTTTCTGGGCATCAAGAGAACTCGGCATGACCATGGTGGACCTGTCCAAACATTTGAAAATATCACCGTCCACCGTAAGCCAATCAGCTAGCCATGGAGAAAAAATCGCAAGTGAAAGCAATTTGAAATTATTATGATGCAAGGTTGTCAACTTATCAAGGAACGTCCCCTATTATAGATGAAAATGACTTTTAGAAAACTACCTAATACCAGTACACACAACTGTTTTGCCTGCAGTTCTCACAATCCCTATGGGCTGCACATGGAATTGTATACGGACGAAAAAGTCGTTATGTCGCAAATAACCCTGCCGGAACATTTTTCAAGCTGGGCCAATGTCGTTCATGGGGGTATTTTAGCAACACTTTTGGATGAAATCATGGGCTGGGCCGGACTATATTTATTACGGCATATTACGCTGACCAAAAACATGACCCTTGCGTTTTCGAAAGCCGCATATGTCGGAGAAACCCTCAAGGTTATTGGCAGTGTTGTAAAAACAAACGGTAAAAGAAATGCCGAGCTTGAAGGTGTTGTCATGCGAGAGAATGGAGAAGTCTGCGCCAGATCCAGGGGTGACTTCACGATCCTGTCATCCAAACTGGCTGTCCGCCTTGGTATTATAAGCGATGAACAGCTGCAAAATTTCTTTGAACCCCTCTTCCAACAAATTCCGGGAAACCATGATTGAAAAAATTATATCCAGTGGCCGAACCGGTACAGAAAAGGCTGCCCTTGATGCAGCCATCAAGCTCGGTATGGCATACGGTGGGTGGATACCCAAAGATGCTAGCAGCCCCGGTGGCGTGAAAGCAGACCACTACAACCTGACTGAAATGACCACAAGCCGTCGAATTGAAGCCCTCAAAAAGAGTATTCGGGAATCCGACGGGACGTTGATGCTTTCTCATGGAACATTATCCAGCCATGTAAAAAACACAAAAAATACGATTCAACGTTACAGCACACCGTTGCTTCATGTGGATTTGAACAGCACCAATGCCTTCAATGCCGCATCCCTGATCAATGATTGGCTTATCGATAACGATCTCAATATACTTCATGTCACAGGCCCCTCCGAAAATGAGGACGACAAAATATATTCGGCAACGCTTGATATTCTGCAGGCCGTCTATTTTCTGAACCTGACAGAGACCAGTATGAACCACTCCATGGGTGTACAGAACCTGCTTGCCCAACCACTGAAAACAGCGGTTCCACCAAAAACGGTGGAAGCAGCGGTTGACATCATTATCAATGAGATGCACCTGAAAGATCGGACGCTCATGGCCAATTTGAATAAAGAGGAACTCGCCCCGCTACAGTTGACCCTGGGGCTTTATATTCAGAAAAAACTCGATATCTGGTCCCAGGATGCAAGCCTATACCAGGCATGTGTGGCGGCGGCCGAGAAGGAAAACCTGGACAAATCGAACCTGCCCATGGTGCTTATTAAAATGATGTGGAAAAAACTGAAAGATACGCATCGGCTAAGGGTGGTGAAGTGATAGAAGGGTTCGAGGGTCCGAGGGGGATACAAGGGCTGGAGGGTAGCTATAAGCGCTAAGCAGTATCCCAGCCTCCCACCTATTTAAACTCAATAAACATAAGAAACACAATGAACACAATAAACAAGCAATATGGGTTGGAGGGTGGCTGAAAGCTTGTAACGATTGACGCCTAATAGCCTACAGTCTAAACAGCTAAAAGGCTATTGTTGTTTAGATCCAGCAGCTCCTCTTTGTTTCTATTACCGGGTACGATCTCTGTAATATTTCATCAGAAGCGCCATCGCCGGAATCAGATGGTAAAACAGGTCGAAGATGTCAATGGGCTTGTGCAATGTGCCGTCTTTGAGCATCATCAATTTCTCAAGCACGTGGGGCATGGGCCGAAATGGTGCCAGCAGCATAAAAACGGTCAAAACGAACAGAAGGGTGTAGGGTAACCTGTCTATAAGGCGCCACATGGGGTGTCTCCTAATAAATCCTGCACGCAATTTTATCTACTATTGAACAAAAGTCAACACGCACATCCGGGAGATTTCACAATTCTTTTTCCTTGACTAATACAGGATTCCATGAGTATTTATGCCTCTCATTTTAACAATTGCTGACCCGGTATCCTGGAGAATTCGCTTATGGACATGAAAAGGGATTACTATGAGGATGTACAATTCTTTACATCCGGTACCATTGCCTTCTGGCTGAGTATTCTGGTTATCGGACTCGCCCTCTTCCCCTTTGTCGCCAAAAATTATTACGTGTATGTGGCCAACTACATGGCCATCAATGTCATCGTGGTCATCGGTCTCAACCTTCTGGTGGGCTACACCGGACAGATATCCATGGGACATGCCGGTTTTTTTGCCATTGGCGCCTATGGCACCGTTGCCCTGATGACCCACGCGCACTTTCCTTTTCTGCTGGCTCTGCCCGTGGCAGGACTGATTGCCGCAGGTTTCGGCTTTCTGCTCGGTCTACCGGCCCTGCGGCTGGAAGGCCCCTATCTGGCCATCGCCACTCTTGGATTCGGCATCACCATCACACAGATTATCGGGAAAATCAAAATTCTGGGAGAACGTCAGGGTTTGCATGCCCCGGAACTGACCATCGGCTCCTGGCATTTAAACACCGACAAGGATTTTTATTTTCTTCTAATTCCCATCACCATTCTCCTGGCGGTCCTGGCCCGCAATCTTGTCCACACAAAAGTCGGCCGGGCATTTATCGCCATTCGTGATGCTGATATTGCTGCCGAAACCATGGGAATCAACCTGACGCTTTATAAAACCCTGGCCTTTGCCGTCAGTGCATTTTATGCAGGTGTGGGTGGCGGTCTGTATGCCTTTGTACTGCGCTTTATCGAGCCAGAACTGTTCAGCCTTTTCATGTCCGTCATGTTTCTGACCATGGCTGTGGTGGGGGGGCTGGGATCCATGATGGGACCGGTCGCCGGGGCCTGCTTGCTTGGTTTTCTTGATCTACAGCTTCGAAACATCCTTGAAATTCCTTACATCGGACAGTGGATAAAAACCCTGTCAGAAAACTATTTTACCATGACCGGCGTCTCCAACATTCAGATGATCGTCTTCGGATCGATCCTGATCGCAATCATGCTTTTTGAACCCCTGGGTATTTACGGCATATGGATACGAACCAAGAAATACTGGAAGATGTGGCCATATTAATAAATTCGCTGCGCTAATTTATGAGACGCGGCTTCGCCGCTATTAATTTAACGAACCTGCCTTACAAGTGATAGAAGAAACGTAGCGCACAGCTTTACTCTATAGGGTTAATTTTTTTGTGTTTTCGTGATGATTTTCTAAGAGGTTAACGATGGTCGAATTTCTACAAATGGTTCTCAGTGGTATCGCGGTGGGCAGCTCCTATGCACTCATGGGGCTCGGGATGGTTCTGATCTACAAGGCCTCCGAGGTCCCCAATTTTGTTCAGGGGGAAATGGCGCTTCTGCCGGTTTTTATCGCTTATATGCTACTCAGCTCTTATGGACTTCCCTATTACATTGCCTTTCCCGCTACACTTGTGTTTGCATTTTTCCTGGGCGGCATTCTGGAATTTGCCGTGCTCCGGCGCGCCAAGGAACCGAATGTCCTGGGTCTGATCATCATCACCATCGGCCTTGAAATGCTTCTGATCGGTTTTGTCTCCTGGAAATTCGGTGCCGACCAGCGCGCCATGCCCTTTCCCATATCGACCTACGACAGCATCGTCATCGGCGAAATTTTCATCAGCACCCTGGACATGCTGACCCTGGTGGTGGCCCTGATTATCATGCTGATCCTGTTTCTTTTTTTCCGATTTTCTAAAATCGGCGTGGCCATGAAAGCCACCCAGCAAAACGAAAACGCAGCAGCCTTGATGGGCATCAAGACCCACCAGATCCGTATGATCACCTGGGGCATTTCGGCCACCGTGGGCTGTGTGGCCGGTCTATTGATTGCGCCGGTCCTGATGCAACCCTATATGATGTGGGACCCCATGCTCAAGGGATTCGCCGGCGCCGTGGTGGGGGGTATGACCTCCCTGCCCGGAGCGGTCTTCGGTGCCTACATCGTGGGTGTGGTGGAACATCTTTTCGGTGGCTACGTGTCCATCGAATTTAAATCCGTGGTAGCTTTTGTGGTTATCGTCCTGGTACTGTGCTTTAAACCGAGTGGCTTGTTTGCAAGGCACTATGTAAAAAAAGTATAACCTAAGCTGAGCGTTTCAAATTTTAAGAATATGGGATATCGTTATAACTTCAAAAGATTTGATTCTTTTGAATTCTTAAACTTTGAAACCCGTTGGGATTGCCGATCTCACCGCATCTACGGCGTCAGATGCCATACCGCATAGTTCACTATAGCGGAACAGCATCTTCCTTGTAGCTACGGCAACCTCGACAATTGCTCAACTTAGGTGTAGGCTAGTGTTTTGTGTTTAGTTTTTAGTGTTTTGCCGTATCGGCGAGATACCATGCCAGACACAAATTACAAAACACCAAACACAACATACGAAACACGATCCACCAAACACCAAATAACAAAAAAGGAGAAAAAGAATGAAAAAGAATCTTTTAAGCGTTTTTGCTGTGATGGTGATGATATTCGGTCTGGTCTTGACGGCCTCTGCCGAAGAAGGTGTCACGGATACGGAGATCCACATCGGCCAGTGGGGACCTCAAACCGGCCCGGCAGCACCCTGGGGGGCCGTTGCCCGGGGTACCGATGCCTGGTTCAAGATGATCAATGCCGAAGGCGGCATCCATGGCCGCAAACTCGTGCACCATCATTTTGACGACGGCTACAACCCCGCCAAAACCGTGGCCGGTGTCAAACAACTCCAGGAAGACATCGGTATGTTTGCCTGGGTATCGGGTGTGGGAACCGCCCCTGGCCTAGCGGTCAAAGATTATCTCATGGACAAAAAGATTCCCTGGATTGGACCCTCTGCCGGCTCTCGACACTGGATTCAACCCCCCAACAAATATTTATTCAACACCTATCCGCTTTACCTGGGCGACGCGCAGCTGCTCTGCAAATACGCGGTTGAAACCATGGGGTTCAAACGGATTGCCATCGCCTATCAGAACGACGACTACGGCAAACAGGGTCTGGAAGGTGCCAAGAAAGAGCTGACCAAATCGGGGTTGACGCTTGTGGAGGAGATTCCGGTGAATGTGGCCGACACGGACATGAAACCCCATATAATGAAATTCAAGAAGGCTGAAGCCGAGGCCGTTCTGCTCTTTGTCGGTCCGGGTCATGTGGCCCGCCTCATCGGCACCGGCAAGGCCATGCAGTTTAACCCCCAGTGGATGTCCACGACCACCTGTGGGGACCATCCCCTGATGATGGCCATCACCAAAGGGCTGTATGCCGGAACGATCTCAGCCAGTTTTGGCATGATGGACCCGAAGACAATAGGCATCGGTAACAAAGAAGACGCCATGAACCCGTCACTCCCCTTGCTGGCAAAATACAAGCGGGATGCCTTTGATAAATTTGCTGCCAAGGAAGAACGATGGGGCATGACCTTTGCGGCCGGTATCGGCTTCGTTGAGCCTTTTGTCGAAGCCCTCAAACGTGCGGGCAGGGACCTCACCCGTGAAAAACTTGTGGCTGAATTGGAAAAGATCCAGAATTTTAAAGGCATCATGGGCAATGTCAGTTTCAAGCCCTTTGATCCCAACGACCCTCTCTGCAGGATAGGCCAGCAGGAAATTTTTCTGGTACGGGCCGAAGCAGACGGTACGTCTACCATACTTACGGACTGGTACACGACGGATTTTATTCCCATGGGGGAATAAAATCGCTGTGCGATTTTATTCAACACGACGCTGTCGCTATATTTGTTGATTGGTAAACTGATATATGGAGGCTGGAACCTGAAACGGGACCCAGCCTCCACGTTCTCAGGATATTTTTGCATAGGAAAAATATTTCATGGCATTTTTTGAGCTAAAAAACCTGTCCATCAGTTTCGGTGGCCTAAAGGCACTGGATGACATCTCATTTGAGGTCAAAAAGGGCGAGATCTACGCCATCATCGGTCCCAATGGTGCCGGCAAAACCACCCTGTTCAACTGCATCAATGGTATCTACAAACCCAACAAGGGGCAGCTCCTTTTCAAGGACCGCAACATCCGGGGCAAAAAACCGGACAAAGTCGCCAGGATGGGCATTGCCCGGACATTCCAGAACATCGAGCTCTTCAACAACATGAACGCCATGGAAAATATCATGATCGGCCGGCACCTGCACATGACAACCGGTCTGTTCAGAGGCGCCTTTCTGTGGGGTAAAAATTCCTTTGCCGGTAAAGAGGAAGCGTCCCACCGTAAAAAAGTGGAAGAAATCATCGATCTCCTGGATCTTCAGTCGGCCCGGAACAAATTCGTGGGGGGTCTGCCCTATGGCACCCAGAAGCAGATCGAGCTGGCCAGGGCCCTGGCACTGGAACCGGAGCTGCTGCTCCTGGACGAACCCTGTGCCGGCATGAATGCAGAAGAAAAGCAGGACATGATCTTCTGGGTCAAGGATATCCAGGATGAACTGGGCATCACCATTCTGCTCATCGAACATGACATGACCATGGTCATGGACATTTCAGACCGTATCCTGGCCTTGAATTTCGGAAAAACCATTACCGAGGGATCGCCGCAAGAGGTTCAGAAACATCCTGAAGTATTGCGAGCTTATTTAGGAGAAGACGACGGTGAGTGCGCTGCTTGAAATAAAGAATATTGAAACCTATTACGATCTGATTTATGCCATTCGGGGCGCATCCCTCACCGTTGAGGAGGGCAGCATTACCGCCATTCTCGGGAATAACGGGGCCGGGAAATCCACCATCTTAAAGACGGTCATGGGACTCATCGAGGATCAGCCGGACAAGGGAACCATCGAATTCATGGGCAAACGCATCGATGGCCTGGACACGGACAAAATTGTCCGCATGGGGATTACCCTGGTTCCGGAAGGCCGGGAAGTGTTTGAAGAGCTAACGATCCGGGAAAATCTCCTCATGGGAGCCTACATTCGCAAAGACAAGAATGAAATCGACCAGGATTTTGACCGGGTGTTTAACTACTTTCCCATTTTGAAAGAGCGTGTAAACCAGTGGGCCGGAACCCTCTCCGGCGGCGAGCAGCAGATGCTGGCCATCGGCCGTGCCCTCATGAGCCGGCCAAAACTTCTCTTTCTGGATGAACCGTCCCTGGGTCTCTCCCCTATTCTGGTCAAGGATATCTTTGATATTATCAAAACCATCAACACCGAAGGCGTCACGATCCTCCTGGTGGAACAGAATGCCCGTATGGCCCTGGGGGTTTCAAAAACCGGGCTGATCATTGAAAACGGCCGCTTTGTCATGAAAGGCAATGCCTGCGATTTGATGGAAGACAAAGACGTCAAAGAGTTCTACATGGGTGTCAAATCAGAGGCTTCCGTCAAAGGGTATCAGCGATGGAAACGCAAGAAGGCATGGCGATAAATTCGCCTTGCGAATTTATATGACGCGGCTTCGCCGCTCTCACACATCAATTGATTATGAATTGCCAGAAAAAACCTATTGCTGAAAATCCTGAAGTTTCAGACAACATCATCTTAATGAAGCTTTAGGGAATAAAATTCAGATGGTAAGATGCTAAGAGCTGAATGCTGAATGCTCCTAACAGCCTACAGCCTAAACACCTAATAACCTTTATTAACGTAATAAACCCAACAATTAAAAACTAAAAATTGAAAATTGAACGTATGAACACAATCAACACAGATAATCAGACCGTGCCAGTAGCATTTTTAACCGCCGTCAAAAATTGGGGCCCCCGGACAGCCTTGCGCAAAAAGGAATTTGGGCTTTGGCATGACATCACCTGGAATGAATACCATGAAAATGTCAGAAACATAGCCTGTGGGCTCATGGCAATGGGGCTCGAAAAAGATGACTGTGCTGCCATTATCGGAGACAACTGTCCGGAATGGGTCTACGCCAGTGTCGCCATTCAGTGCTGTGGCGCAGGCGCTGCCGGTGTGTACGCCACCAACGCCTGGCAGCAGGTGGAATATGTGGTGTCAAATGCCGATGCCAAATTCCTTTTTGCCGAAAATGAAGAACAGTTGGACAAGTGGCTGCATTTTAAAGAAAATGCGCCCTCCTTAAAAAAGGTTATCGTCTGGGACACCGAAGGCTTGCGCCAGTTTAACGACCCCATGGTGATGTCTTTTGACGACCTGCTGGCATTGGGAGAAAAGGCTGCCCAGGAAAAACCGGATATGTTTCAAAACAGAATCGACCAGATCGATCCCGAAGATCTGTCCGTCCTAATCTATACATCAGGGACCACCGGCCCACCCAAGGGGGCCATGCTGTCGCATCGCAACTGCGTCTGGATGGGTGGTGCCCTTACATCCAACAACCCCATGTTTGATGACGATGCCATTATGTCATTTCTACCCCTGTGTCATATTTTTGAACAGCTCTTTACCATTCTGGCTCATTTCCAGGTGGGTCACATCGTCAATTTTATCGAGAGTCCAGACACGGTCGTGGACAACATGATAGAAATTTCCCCCACCGTTGCACACGCAGTGCCGCGGATATGGGAAAAATACTACTCCGCCATCATGATCCGCATGTCCGATGCCACCTGGTTCAAACGGCTTGTATTCGGGACGGCCATGAAAATTGGTAAGAAACACGCCACCCTGGAAATGAATTTTGAACCTATTCCTTTATCCAATAAATTCTTGTTCGGTCTAGCCCACTTTGTCGTGTTCCGCAAACTCAAAGAACGCATGGGCTTTGACCGGGTTCGGGTCGCCTATTCCGGGGCCGCCCCCATTGCACCGGAAATCCTCCACTTCTTTCATTCCATTGGTGTAAACCTGGTGGAAGGCTATGGCCAGACCGAGGGTACCGGCGTCACCACCACTTCCGAAATCGGGCATGTTAAATTTGGATCGGTGGGCTTGCCCCTGAAAGGGGTTGAAATAAAAATCGCCGAAGATGGAGAAATACTTGTCAAATCACCGGGTGTGTTCATGGGCTATTTTAAAAACCCGGAAGCCACTGCTGAAACCATCGTGGATGGCTGGCTCCACTCCGGAGATGTGGGATCCATTGACGCGGATGGCTTCCTGACCATCACGGATCGCAAAAAAGACATCATTGTCACGGCAGGTGGGAAAAATATTACCCCGCAGTATATTGAAAACAAACTCAAGGCAAGTCTCTATATTAACGATGCCGTGGTCATTGGGGACCGCCGCAAGTTCTTGTCCTGCCTGATCATTATTGATGAAGACAATGTCGTCAAGTTCGCTCAGGACCACAAGGTCCAGTTTTCCACCTACAAGGACCTCACCCAGAGCGAAGAGATCAACAAACTTATCGACGGTGAAATCAAAGCCGTCAATGAATCCCTGTCCCGTGTAGAACGGGTGAAAAAATTTACCATCCTGCCAAAAAAGCTATATGAAGAGGATGGTGAAGTAACACCCACCATGAAAGTCAAACGCAGTTTTATTAACAAAGCCTTTGGCGATCTCATCGAAGCCATGTACTAATCCGTATTTTTCAGGATCTGAAAAATACGGATAATATCCAAACGACAAAATACAAAACTCAATCACAGAAAGACAACTACTCGCCTAATCACAGGACAGACCAGTTTTCCATACTGGAATCAGTTGTAATTACTGGATAAGCCCGTTTGGGTCATTGGTGATTGGGTTTGAATATTATTTGTTTATTGTTTTTTGATATTTGGCTTTTTTTGTTATGATAAATAATCAAAGGAGGTTCTACCATGACGGTTGCCTACACAAGTCATCTGAAGATTAAAAAACATGCCGGGGCGCATCGAACGGCCCATCTGAAGAACTTTGACGAACCCATAAACTTCGGTATCCATGGCGGCATCAAGGATTTCTACCAGGAAAAATACGGTCGAAAACTTGAAGGCCCGGAATACCCGGCGACCCTCGACCATGTCGTTGCCGGCGTTGCCGGCTGACTGACGGGGACCCTTGCCGGTGCGCTGGATGCGCGCGGAATATCAGCAACTGAAAATCTGGTGGCCCACGTCGAAGGGGAGGTTGAGGCTGTTGACAATGTCCTGAGAATTACGAAGATTCGAATAAAATATCAATTCGAGGCCCCCAAAGACCTCTTGCAAAAGGCGGAAAGGGCCCTCCAGGTCTACGCGGACCTGTGTCCTGCTTATCAGTCCGTAAAGAACGGCATCGATTGCTCCTGGGATGCTGATATCAAGACAGTTTCATAAAAAAAATCCCTTGCAGCAAATACAAGGGATTTTTATTTATATCACTTTACTTTATCTTAGACTGTACCGGTGTCCGCATAAAAAATTTACGGGCCGGACAAATGTTAATTAATTCGATCCCGCAGTTTTCCTGAGCACTTAAATGTCACAACGCGTCGCGGCGCCAGCATCAGATCGTCACCTGTAGCGGGGTTACGGCCTTTTCTCTCATTCTTATCACGGATACAAAACTTGCCGAATCCACTGATGAGAACATCTTCCCCTGACTGAAGCGTACTTTTGATAATTTCTATCAGGGTTTCAATGATATCCGTACTCTGCTGCTTGGTTAGCCCTTCATCGGCTTGAACCGTATTGATAATATCCGCTTTTGTAAGTGCCATCGTAAAAAATACTCCTATGTTTGTATATCGTTTTTTTACAAGTACAGAAACTCATATATCAATTGTCAGTTTTAAATAATTATGTCAAGGGATTATATAATATATCTTCATTTTTTTTTAATTTTTAGTACCATTTTGTTCTCAACCTGCCCACCCGCATCATTGATTTGACAAATTCAGCTATTCATGCTCCAATAACTTTTACAGCAAACGAAAAAAGATACCCAACCATGACAAAGAAATCCGAAAAAACAGAACCCAAAGATCGTAGACGTCATGCCCGCCAAGCGTGTTCGCTAAAAGTCGGTTACGCAACCATGGATCTCAGCTTTATCGACTTTATTACAGATATTAACTGCTGGGGTGTCTTTATTCAATCCGACAAAAAAGTCCCAGTGGGCGAATCGATCAGTATGACCATTCCCCTCTATGGAGATGAGCAATCCATCAAAGTCATCGGGGAAGTCATGTGGTCCAGCTCTCAGGGAATGGGTATTAAATTCAATATGGGCGTCAATAGCGCCATTTTGAACACACTGCTTGATTGACAGCGTCAGCCTTTTTTTGATATAATTACACCCGTCTATTGCTGCATCTCTTTTCATCCTCTCTTGAAAGAATTAGGTGGTATATGTCGAGCCGTAAAAAGAAAAGTAGTTTCTCAGAGGAAATTATTATCATCACCATCGGTATTGCCATTGTCTACTGGATCATCGACTCGATTTTTCTGGTTTTTGCCAGAGTTGATATTGGTTTTTTTGGTCACATATTTCGGCCGGATCTGGGGGAAATGGGTGCCCGGATCATTGTTGTCTGTCTCTTTGCCATCTTTGGATCCCATATGCATCAAATGATCAAAAAACAAAAAAACGCCCAAAAAGAAATCGAATTGCTGAAAACCGCCAACGATAAACTTGCCCGGAAGATTGAAGCCCTGAAGAACGTCTAGGCCTGGAATTCTCAAATCCAATAAAAGCACCTCACAACCAATTTTTAAGTACCGCTGCAATACCAAGCCCGCCCCCACCGCAAATGGACGCCAATCCATATTCAATATTGCCACGTTTCATCTCATGCAGGAGCGTCACCAGTACACGTGTTCCTGTACAGGCAATAGGATGTCCCAGGGATATCCCCGAGCCATTAACATTGATTTTTCCATAGTCATCGCTGTTTAAGCCCATGGGCTTTAAATCCGCTAGAACCTGGGCTGCAAATGCTTCCTGAATTTCGATGCATCCAATTTGATCAAGGGTCAAGCGTGATGCCGTCAGGGCTTTTTTTACCGCGAGGGGTACGGTCTGGTAAGCTCTTCGGGGGTCACCACCCACCACCGCACTGGATTCGATAGACGCCAGAGGCTCAACACCGAGTTCCCGGGCCTTTTCTGCGGAAGCAACCAACACGGCAGCGGCACCATCACTTTCTGTGGACGAATTACCTGCCGTGCATACCCCCCCCAGGACCGGTTTAAGACCAGCCAAGATCTCGAAGGATGTGTCCGGACGCGGTGTTTCATCCGCATCAAACAGGGCCATTGCCCCTTTTTTACCAGGAATGTTCACCGGAAGGATCTCGTTTACAAATCTACCTTCTGACGCTGCAAACACCGCTTTACGGTGGCTCTCCAAAGACCACTGGTCACAGGCTTCCCTTGAAATGCCCTCTTCTTTCGCGGCTGTTTCCGCCCAGGACATCATGGATGGAAGAATTCCATAGCGGGTTTTGGGTTGAGACATGACCCGGGCCCTTTGAATACGGTCGTAAAATGGAAGCCCCCAGATGGAGACATCCCCGTGCCCTTTTGGCATGCCCTCCTGGCCCCCGATGCCCCATTTGATTCCACCGGGAAGGTAAAATTCTGCATTGCTCATACTTTCCACACCGCCGGCCAGAACGATTTCCGCTTCATTGGATCGTATAAGGGACGCAGCATAACGGACGACCTCCAGCCCGCTACAGCATCGCCTGTCCAGGGTTACACCGGGAATATGGTCCGGCCATCCGGCTTGCAAAAGAGCCATCCTGGCAATATTCACGTACTCCCCGTTCTGATAGGATTGCCCCATGATAACCTCGTCTACCTGATCCGGAGAAAGGTGTGCCCTATCAACAGCGGCATTTAAAACACCAGCAGCCAGATCATAGGCTTCAATATTTTTCAGGGTTCCCATGTAACGTCCCACCGGCGTCCTGACGGCACTGATGATGACAGCTTCTTTCATATGTTTCTCCCCATAAAATCGCAGAGCGATTTTATTTGACGCTGCTTGGCAGCTTACTTTGTTACGTAAATCAAATAGAAGTGGTTTCAAAATCTTCAATCGTGTTCAAGGTCAAGGCGAGGTGATTCGTTTAACCGCAGGAATACATATAGTATTTTGAGGATTGAACGTGTCACCTCAACACAGAGATCGAATTCGAGAGGAGTTTTTAAAGCCACTTCTGGTTAAAAAGCCCTTTCCGGCATCTCTACAACTTCCCGCCCCCCTCTCAGGCAGGTGTCCATTTTAGCAAGCGTTCCGGGCAGTGTTTCGTCCACAAAAAATCTTGCCTGGAATATCTTGCCACGATAAAAATCAGGTTTTCTAACTTTCGGCCGGGATGGGTCGTATGCTACCACGGCCATGTCCAGCAATCGCCAGGCCATGCTAATTTCGCCAAACACCATCAACATGGGATAAGACCTGGAAGCCCACTGGAGAGGATCTTTCTTTTTCATATCTGCCATTTTCCCGGTGGTCTGCTTGAGCTGCCGCATCACCCCTGCCAATGTTCTAAACTGTTGTCCAAGGATGGGGTGATTCTCATGCTTCCGGCAAAAAGATGTAATTTCCGTTCTAAAAGCTTGATAGCAGGCCCCTCCCCGGATAGTCATTTTACGACCCAAAAGATCCATGGCCTGGATACCATTGGTCCCCTCGTAAAGAGACAGAATCTTGACGTCCCGCAAGTATTGCTCCAGGGGATAGTCTTTACAGTATCCATATCCCCCCAGGCACTGAATGGCTGTCTCGCAAACCCTGAACCCCCATTCAGAGCAACAGGCCTTGATGATGGGTGTCATAAAATCCACGAGATTTGCATAGTGCTCCTTTTCAGGGCCCTGCGGGAGTTCCAAGGCAAAATCCTGCCAGAACGCACAGCTGTAAATCATCGTCCGCATCCCGTCCACAGTCCCCTTCATCCACAGGAGCATACGGCGAACATCGGGATGATCGATGATGGCCACATCCCCTTCCTTGATACCGGTGATATCCCGGCCCTGCCTGCGCTGTACTGCATATGCCAGCGCATTGAGATAGGCAGTGCCGGCAATGCCCATGCCGCTGACACCCGTGTTGATCCTGGCCGAATTCATCATCTGGAACATGTGAGAGAGTCCTTTGCTCTCCCTGCCACAAAGATACCCGATGCATCCATCCCTGGCCCCAAAATTCAATACACAGGTAGGAGACGCATGCAAGCCCAGCTTTTCTTCCACGCCGGCACAAACGACATCGTTGGGCCGGCCAAGACTGCCATCTTTCTCTACCCGTATCTTTGGCACGACAAACAGCGAAATGCCTTCCACACCCGGAGGTGCGCCCTGAATTCTCGCCAAAGCGAGATGAATAATGTTTTCTGTCAGGTCATGATCGCCCCAGGAAATAAACACCTTTGTACCCTTGATGCGGTACGCATCCCCGTTGGGCACGGCGGTTGTTTGAATCGCCGCCAAATTCGATCCAGCTTCCGTCTCGGTCAAACACATGGTGCCGGCCCAGACACCCTTGAACATATTCGGAACAAACAGGCGTTTCAAAGCATCACTGCCGAAACTTTCGATCAGATGAGCAGCCCCATGCGTCAGGCTGGGTGCCATGTTAAATGACTGGCATGCCCCATACATGAGGTCGTTGATGACAATGCGCATCATGTGCGGAAAACCCTGTCCACCGTATTCCGTATTTCTGGCCGCTGCAATCCACCCATCCTCACCGTACTGCCTGAAAGCCTCTTTAAATTCTCCGGGGCAAGTAACCGAACCGCCGTCAAAACCGACGCCCCTGGCTTCACCGATCGCCTGCAGAGGTGCCACAACACCCCTGGCAAAGCTGATGGCCTCGGTCACCAGCATGTCAAAGGTAAGTTCGTTCAGATCTTTGTACCGGTCTAGCCGACACAGAGAACCATATGACAATTGTTCCTTGAGGATGAAAAAGAGGTCTTTTGAATTAACTTTAAAATGATCCATTATAAATTCGCTCCACGAATTTATTAAACGCGACGTTGTCGCTTTTGTGGGATAAATTTAAACTCGGCGATTAAACAGACGGAATACTATTTTCGTGTGCCATCCGGGTTATATGTATACCAGCCTTTACCGGTTTTGCGTCCCAGATGGCCCGCTTTGACCTTTCTGCGCAGCAAAAGCGGCGGGTACCACCGTCCGTCACCGGTTTCCTGATACATGGACATCAAGGCACCATAGGTCACATCCAGACCCACCATGTCACCGGTCTCAAAGATTCCCATTTTTCTACCGGAAGCCAGTCGCAGTCCCTTGTCGATGTCTTCCACTGTGGCAACACCCTCTTCAACCAGACGCATGGCCTCAATAGCCGAAGGAAAATTGATCCGATTGATGACAAAGCCGCTGACATCTCGGTTTACCTGAATCGGTTCTTTTCCGATGCTCCGCACAAAAGCCATACCCGACACCAGCGTGTCATCAGCTGTTGCCGCACCTCGGACCACTTCAACGGCCTGCATCATGGGCACCGGGCTGAAAAAATGAAGCCCCATGAATTTATTCGGCCGGTTGGTGGCCGCCGCAATGTCCGTGATGGGAATTGCGGATGTGTTGCTTGCAAACAGGGTTCCCGATCTGCATATCCCGTCCAACTGTCGGAAAATTTCCTGCTTCAATTCACATTGTTCAAAAACAGCCTCGATGACCAGGTCGACCTCTTTGCCCGCCGAAGGATCTTGAATCGTCTTTATACGGTCAATAATGGTTGCGTTGGCTTCACGTAACGTTCCTTTCTCAATCAATTTACCCACGGACCATTCAATGCTTTTTACCGCCTTTTGCAGGGCCTCATCGGAAACATCATATAACAGAACATCACGTCCTGTCTGGGCACACACCTGCGCTATGCCACTCCCCATGAGCCCGGATCCTACAACCATGATCTTCTGGATACCCATGATCGTCTCTCCTTTCTTTTATTGCTAAAGTCCTGCCAACAGAATCATACTTTAAGCATCTTTTCAAGAAGTTGCGGTTTTTAGTAGTTCAAAAAACCTTTTTATGCTAATAAATTTGTTACACCGTTTTATTGAGCGCGGCCTTGCCGTTCCAAGAGTTGTTCTAATCTCTTTTGCAAAGTAATTGTAGCCCAGTGCTTCAGCCCTGTCGGAACAGGTTTCGGGCAGCGCTGAAGCACTGCACGACCACCTTAAACGTTAGATGCGATTAGGGAGAGCCATCCATGATAAAAAATATTGATATCTGGCGTGATGAAAATGGGGTTCCTCATGTTGAAGCCGACAATCTGGCAGATCTCTATTGGGGTCAGGGCTATGTTCATGCGAAAGACCGGGGGCTGCAGATGCTGCTCATGCGCATCCTTGGTCAGGGAAGACTTTGCGAGCTGATCGATGACAGTGATGCATCGCTGGCAATCGACGTCTTTTTCAGGAAAATGAACT
This sequence comes from uncultured delta proteobacterium, assembly GCA_963842925.1. Taxonomy (GTDB): domain Bacteria; phylum Desulfobacterota; class Desulfobacteria; order Desulfobacterales; family B30-G6; genus B30-G6. The sequence continues at coordinate 144,537 of CAWJIL010000001.1, read as the reverse complement.
GGTGCGGACATGTAAAAGATGCTGTCAGTGCCTTGCCGGAAGAGACCCAGCGACTTGTTGCAAGCTATGCGGATGGCATCTCAACCGCATTTGCCGAAAAATCCCCCTGGGAACTCAAACTGCTCGGATACACACCCGAGCCATGGAAAACAGAGGATATCATTACCCTGACCCGCATGGTGGGATATCTGACCTTAAGCCAATCCCAGGCTGAAATAGAGCGTCTGCTCATGGAAATGATCCAGGCAGGCGTTTCGCAGGCGCATCTCGAAGAACTCTTTCCAGGACATCTGGGTGGTCTTGACATGGACCTTTTGAAAAAAGTCTCTCTGCAGGAACGCGTGGTTCCACCAGATGTTTTGTGGCAAGCCGCGGCACCACGTATGATGGCCTCCAACAACTGGGTCATTGCCGGTACCAAAACAGCCTCCGGAAAACCGATCCTGTCCAACGATCCTCATCTGGAAGTCAACCGGCTACCCAACATCTGGTGTGAAATTGTTCTCAAAATCAAAGATCAATTTGCCATGGGTGCCACCATGCCGGGTTTTCCGGGCATACTCACCGGCCGCACCCGGAACATTGCCTGGGGCGTTACCTATGCCTTTATCGATGCCATCGATTCCTGGGTCGAAAAGTGTAAAGACGGCTGCTATTATCGTGAGGAAGGACATCAATGGGTACCCTTTTCCCAACGCCGGGAAACAATTTTACGAAAAAAGAATCGCCCCCAGGAAGTGATTTTCTTTGAAAATGACCACGGCGTCCTGGATGGTAATCCGGAAACAGAGGGGTACTACCTGACCACCCGCTGGTCGGCGGACAAATCCGGAGCGGTTTCTCTGGATCGCTATATGCACATGTGGCATGTGGCGACAGTTAAGGAAGCCATGGATACACTTGGCAGACAGGAGAGCGCATGGAGTTTTGTTTTTGCCGACACCAACGGTGATATCGGATTCCAGATGTCGGGTCTTGCGCCTGTACGGCGGGAGGGCTTCAGCGGCCTGGTGCCGTTGCCAGGCTGGGACAAGGCCAATGACTGGCAGGGATTTGTGAGCCATAAAGACCTGCCACGGGCATTGAATCCTGAGCAGGGTTTTTTTGCTACGGCCAACCATGACCTGAATGCCTTCGGCAAGGCGGCACCTATCAATATGCCCATGGGATCGTACCGTGCGGACCGGATCAACGACCTTCTCGCCCAACGAGATGATTTTGTGACTGAAAATATGTTCGAGATGCATTTTGATCTCTTCTCGAGACAGGCAGAAGTCTATATGGCCATCCTTAAACCACTCCTTCCGGACACCGAACAAGGGCGGATATTGGGGGAATGGGATCTTTGTTATGACCGGGACTCCCAAGGGGCCTTTCTCTTTGAAGCCTTTTACCAAAAACTCATCTCGGAAATATTTGGGAAAAATGGTTTTGGCAAGAATGTGTGCCAGCACCTGTCCAAGGAGACAGGCGTCTTTATCGATTTCTACCAGAATTTTGATCGGGTCTTGCTGTCTGAAACCTCTGTGTGGTTTGGCGGAGAAAAGAGAGAATCGCTATATAGGCGTACGGCCCAAAAAGCCCTGGATATTTCCATGGAAACATGGGGAAAATCACGGAAGCTCATGATGCATCATTTGGTGTTCGGGGGGAAACTCCCGGCTTTTCTCGGTTTCGACCGGGGGCCCATTACGGGGATTGGTGGTCGCGCAACGATTCATCAGGGTCAAATCTACCGCAGTGACAACCGGGATACGACATTCTTCCCGTCGTATCGTATCGTATCGGATCTTTCCCATGATGACTGTCGTTCCAATATGGCCGGTGGGCCGTCTGATCGGCGTTTTTCAAAATGGTATGTTTCGGATCTTGAAAACTGGCAGAAGGGGGAATATAAAACGCTCAGCGTCAACAATACTCGAAAAAAATTACCGTTTAACTGACAAATAACCAGAGCCCGCCAGTATCTTTCTGGATAGCGCCATAGCTTTACTTCGTGCCCCGCCCTCACGGGAATGACACCCATGGCGTCTTGAACTGACGGCGTAATATTGAAACCCTGTTTTTAGAAACAGGGTTAAGGAATCAGAGATATGCAATATAGACGTTTAGGCCGCTCGGGCCTGATGGTTTCAGAATTGACATTGGGCACGATGAATTTCGGTGGGCCCACAGACGAATCAACCTCATTGCTGATGATAGACAAGGCCCTTGACTACGGCGTCAATTTACTGGATTGCGCCAACACCTATGCAGAAGGCAGGAGTGAGAAAATACTGGGCAAGGCCCTGAAAAACAATGGCAAACGACACCAGGTCCTGTTGACCTCAAAAGTCTTTATGCCCACCAGCGACAGACCGAATTCGAGCGGGAACAGCCGTCATAACCTGATCAACAGTTGCATGGAGAGTCTCAAGCGACTGCAGACCGATTACATCGACATCTACTTTCTTCACCGCACGGACTGGGGCGTCCCCCAAGAAGAGACATTGCGTGCACTAAACTATCTGGTCGACCAGGGCTATATAAGATATATTGCCTGCTCCACACATCCGGCATGGCGAACAGTTGAAGCACTTCACATCGCTGACCAAAAAAGCCTTCCTAAGTTTATCTGCGAGCAACCGCCGTACAATCTCCTTGACCGAAGAATAGAAAACGAAGTTGTTCCCATGTGTCTGAATTACGACCTTGGCATAATCACCTGGTCACCACTTGCCCAGGGTATGCTGGCCAGCCGTTATCAAACAGCAGACAATTTCCCTGAACAGAGTCGAGCAACAAAAAAAAGCATCTATGCGGAACGGATCACAAAGGCTGGCATAAAAATTGCTCAAAAGGTCAGCAAACGGGCAAAAGAATATGATCAGTCACCGGCTTCACTATCCGTATCTTGGATTTTGCACCAGCCTGCCATCACCTCAGCCATTATCGGCCCTCGCACACCAGAGCACCTGGATGATCTGGTCTCGGCCCAGAATATCCACCTGTTAGCTGAAGACCTGGCCTGGTTCGATACCCTCGTAGCCCCCGGAACAAATGTTTCCGACCATTTCAACACTGCCGGATGGCGACGACCTATCCAAAATTATATCCATTGACCCACAAACTGTTTCAAGGCTTCATACGGCTGTGCCCCTACGAGACGACCTTTCCCGAATAAGAAGGTGGGTACGGCCGTGATACCGAGCCCACGGGCACGTTCCCAATCAGCATCAACGGCTTCCTTATAGAGCCTCTCCTCGATAACCCTTTTGGCTTCAAGGGTATCCAGAGAAACAGAATCAACAATGGTGAGCAGGTTCTCTGTTTTGGCAATGTTTTTGCCATCCGCAAAGTAGGCCCGGAAAGCAGCCTGGTGGAAAGCATCTCCATGTCCCTGTTCTTCAGCCCACTTGGCAAGTTCTTGGGCCAGGCGACTGTTGTACGTTTTTGTGCGGGCGCCAAAAGGGAGACCTTCAGCATCGGCAACCGTCTTCATCTGCGCCAAGGCCTCTGGGATGTTATACGAACGACCAGCAAAAAGCTCCTCCAGGGTACGCCCCTCTTCCGGTGTTTCCGGGTGCAAGGGAAATGCCATCCAGCGAACATTGATATCCATTTCTTTTTTTATTTTTTCAATACGACCTGTAATGAAGTAACACCACGGTCAAATGGTGTCTGAGAAGATTTCAAGCTTTTTTGTGTTCATGTTTTTATCCTTATGTATAATTGTTGCATGTTTTTATCCAAGTCAACATTGTTGCTTCAGATCGTTTCCTTCTTGTGCTATATACCTATATCGAATTTGAATATATCTCAATCAACTATAGAGGAATATATGATCGACACAACAGCTTGTCAAAAAATTCATACACGTAGCATTGATGTGGCCGTCTTTATCTATAAAGCGGATACCATTGTTGTCGAGGGGCGTCTGAATGACAATCGATTGATCGACTCTTACCGTTCCGGCGGTGATGTCATCAAACCCGGTGTTGTCCACAACATGATCATCCGTATGAAAGTTCGAGGTCCCGGACTGGTCATCGAGGACATCGATGTGGAAATGCCAACGGTTCCCCACAATGACTGTCTAGAAACACGCCGAACCCTCGAGCCCATCAAAGGGATGTCGATTGTGTCCGGCTTTACCACAAAAGCCAGAAACCTTGTGGGGGGCGCCAAAGGCTGCGCCCATCTGATGGCACTCCTGATGGCCATGGCGCCGGCAGCTGTACAGGGTGCCTGGACCGCCGCAACCCGATTGCCCAACGAATCCCAGGCCCTTAAAAACTATTCTCTTAAAAGATTGAAAAACACTTGCTATGTCTGGCGCTCTGACGGTCCGGCATTTACGAAATACAAGCAGTCACTGGAGAAGTAAATACCATTGGATCATTCGAATTTGGGGCATTGGAGATTGTTTGAGATTTGAGATTTCGTGCTTCGTATTTGCCAACGCTTTTTTGAGGATTTAGATCAGAATAGACTCAGTTTTAATAAAAAGTATCAAGGAGGCATATCCATGGGCCCATTAAGTGGCGTTAAAATCATCGAGGTTGGTGGCATCGGACCGGGACCTTTCTGCGGTATGATGCTCTCGGACATGGGTGCTGAAATTGTTCGCGTGGAAAGAAAAGGCGGGTTGTCATTGTCTGATCCTAAATACGACCTCCTGACCCGAAACCGTAAATCCATCTCCATTAACCTCAGAACGTCTGAAGGGACCCAGACCCTGCTCAGGATGCTGGAGCAGGTGGATGCACTCCAGGAAGGGTTTCGCCCAGGTGTCATGGAAAAGCTGGGTCTTGGACCCGATGTCTGTCTAGAAATAAACCCCAGACTTGTTTACGGCAGAATGACAGGCTGGGGTCAGGAAGGGCCCCTGGCACGGGCCGCCGGCCACGACATCAACTATATTGCTCTTTCCGGTGCGTTGCACACCATCGGTCGTAAGGGTCAAAAGCCTGTGCCACCTTTGAATCTTGTGGGAGATTTCGGTGGCGGCGGCATGTTGCTGGCTTTTGGCATGGTCTGCGCACTGTACGAGGCCCGCAACTCGGGACGAGGACAGGTTGTGGATGCTGCCATGACGGACGGTTCCGCCGCACTCATGACCATGATATATGGGCTTAAGGCTGCCGGTCTCTGGACGGACGAGCCAGGAACCAATCTGCTGGACACGGGTGCACATTTCTATGATACCTATGAAACTGCGGACAACAAGTTTATTGCCATCGGTGCCATCGAACCCCAGTTTTACGAACGCCTCCTGAAACTCGGTGAAATCGAGGACCCGGATTTTCAGAATCAGCTCGATTTCGCCCAATGGCCCCAGCTGAAGGAAAAACTTTCCCTGGTGTTCAAGACCAAAACCCGGCAAGCGTGGTGCAAGATCATGGAAGGCAGCGATGTCTGTTTTGCCCCGGTATTGTCATTGTCGGAGGCACCCGAACACCCCCACAACAAGCGGCGGAAAACCTTTGTCGAAAATGAAGGCGTGCTCCAGCCCGCCCCTGCCCCCCGCTTTTCAAGGACCGAGCCCGAGATCAAGAATCCGCCGCCCATTCCAGGCCAGGACACTGAAGCCGTCCTGGAAGAATTTGGCTTTACCACCCAGGAGATCGAATCGCTCAAGGCGTCCCAAGCCATCTGACCAGGGTGTGTTAAAACCATGCTGAAGACGACCCACACGGATATTGGCTCAAAGCGCCTGGAAACAAGCTGGTATGGACCACCACCGGGTGAAGCCTTGACCCTGGTGTTTCTGCACGAAGGCCTGGGGTGTGTCGACATGTGGCGCGACTTTCCGTATAGACTGGCATCGGCCACCGGCTGTGGGGCACTGATATACAGTCGTCTGGGCTATGGCCGGTCAGATGCCTGTTCCCTCCCCAGACCGGTAAGCTTTATGCATGATGAAGGCTTGCATATCCTGCCTGCGCTGCTTGATAGAACCAGGGTTAAAGAATGTGTTCTCATTGGACATTCAGACGGCGGGTCCATTGGAATAATTTATGCCGGCGGTACACCGGCCCTGCCCTTGAAAGGCTTGATCACCGAAGCTGCACACGTATTCTGCGAAGAGATATCCCTCCGGTCAATCCGTGAGGCTCGCAAGCGATATGTCAGAGGAGACTTGCGTAAAAAACTTGAAAAATACCATGGCCGGAACATTGACTGCGCCTTCTGGGGGTGGAACGACACCTGGCTTCACCCTGATTTCAAACACTGGAATCTGGAAGAATATCTTCCCAACATTCAGGTCCCTGTGCTGGCAATTCAGGGGGAAAAGGATCCCTATGGTTCACCGGCGCAAGTCGAAGCAATTGTAAGGCAGTCCGGTGGAAATACAGAATCCCTGATGATTTCTGAATGCGGCCATTCACCCCACCTTGATCGTAGCAAGGCCACCTTTCAGGCTATGAAAGATTTTATTCTATCAAGGGTTGCTACTTTGGGTATTTAAACTGCCAGGTTATTGGAACTTGAAATCAGCCCTGTCTTGTATTGTTATCCATAATCCAGCTTTTGACTTCCATATAGGGGTGTTTTTCAAGAATGCCGAAATAGGGCAGTTTTTTTATTTTCAGTTTCGAGAAAACAGGCGTGTAGATGCCGCAAAGGAACTTCGTTAAATTAACCCCACTGAACCGCTCTCCGACAGTTCGAATAAATTCTCCGCTAAGCTCGTCAAAATCAAAATCGATCAAAGGTTTTAAGATCGTCGTGTTTTGCAGAAGCGCCTTTCCACTTTTACAGAAGGAACAATGTCCACAACGTTCTTGTTCAAAGTATTCGCCAAAATATCCAGCCAACTGCTTGCTGATACAGGCATCGCTTTCAAAAAGGCGTATCATGGTGTGTATTCTTTGAATCTCAAGGCGTTCTTTCTGTTGAAACAAGGCAACCATTTTTTCAGCCATGTCATCCAGATGAAACGCCTGGGTCAGAATATCGTATACGTCAACGGACTGCCTGGATTGGAGCTCGATCCAACCCTTCTCGTCAAAGTATTCCAACGCGGCAATTATCCGCTGTCGATCCGTATCATAACTGACCAGGATTGATGGGATATCAACCGTTGTCCATATTTTCCTGGTATGACAATGCTTCATGACCGTGGCAACAAACTGATATCTTTCTCCTTTAAAAAGGCTGGTGATATCTGACGGATGGATCTTGTACTTGAAAGAATATTCGTCAAAATAAGTCAGCTTAGGTCGAATAATTCCTTCCATTGCCAAGTAAACCAGTAATGTTTTCAAGGGCAGAATCCTGATATTCAGGTCATTCGAAAGCATTGTTTCTTTGATTTCCCAGACAAAACCCCTATTCTCTTTTATGGTCTGAAGCAATTGACGGATAGCAGACATCTCCGGCGTATCGCCGTATATAAAATTTTCTAAAACATGAATATTGTCCCGGTTGGCCAGCACTTCGCAAAAAGCCGGAGCTCCATCCCGCCCGGAACGTCCGATTTCCTGGCTGTAGTTTTCAATCGATTTGGGCAAATCATAATGAATGATTCGGCGGATGTCCTTTTTATCGATGCCCATTCCAAAGGCAATAGTGGCAACAACACAAGCTATATTCCCCGCCATGAATTCGTTTTGAATCCGTTCCCGCTTATCGGTTTCCATACCGGCATGATACGGATAGGCGTTCATTCTATTTTGACAAAGAAAATCCGCGACCTCTTCAGCGGTTTTCTGGAGGGTAACATAAACAATGGTAGGATCTTGCAATCTCTTTTGAATTCTTTGAAGTAGCCGGTCCTTTTTTCCAGAATTCTCTGTTGGTGTAATTTGTAAAAAAAGATTGTCTCGATAAAATCCAGTGACAAATACATTCTCTTCGGAAATATTGAATTTGGCACACATGTCTTCCCTGACTTGCTTGGTTGCCGTCGCGGTAAGTAACAGTGTTTGATCTATTCCGAATTCCTTTTGGTAAGCAGGCAGTTTCAAATATTCCGGCCGAAAATTATGTCCCCATTCGGAAATACAATGGGCTTCATCAATGACGAAAAGGGAGACGTTCATTTTTTGCAGATGAGAACGAAATCGTTCATTTTTAAACCGTTCTACCGAAATCATCAGTATTTTTAATGCGCTTTTTTTGGCATCTTCGAGAATGGCATTATATTCGTCTTTTTCAAGGCTTGAATCAAGTCGTGCGGCCGGGATATTTTGCGACAGAAGAAAATCGAGTTGGTCTTTCATCAGTGACAGCAGGGGAGACACCACCAGCGTCAGGCCGGGTAGTAACATCGCCGGCAGTTGATAACAAAGAGATTTACCGGCCCCGGTGGGAAATATGGCTGCCGCGGATTGACGTTCCAGTACCTTGCGAATGACATCTTCCTGCCCCTTTATAAATGCGTTGAACCCAAAATATTTCTGCAACTGATCCTGCAGCAACATGGGATAACCCCTTTACTTGTTTTCAACAATTACTGGATTGATAAAGCTGCACGGCAGCATGGTGTTACACTTTCCACACACATGCGTTGTTTCAGGCAGGTCTGCAAAATCATCGAGGGTATGCAGGTTCTCGTTCAGCCGATCCCAGCATTTTCGACGATCAAACCCATTCTCCGTCAGCGCATTCACCGGACACCTTTTAATACATTTGCCGCATTCTTTTCCTGCTTTGAACAGACAGGCTTCAGGAGCATCCATGAGCGGATTGTCACCCAGATCAGCTTCGGTAACCAGACTGCCAAATCTCCCGCAGACACCTGCCGGTGTTATCAGCATAAAATGGACGCCAAAGCGCCCCAGACCCGTCAGGTGGGCGAGGTGCTTGTGGGACCAGCGTGCCATGAGTCGTCGTTCGTCAAAGTTGTGGGTGGCCGGTGTCAATCCGGATGTATAGCCTGCCTTTTTAAGAAAGTCGGCAATCGCCTCCCCTGCCCGGTTGATGAGGTTGTTGGTTTCTATGTAAGCAAGCCCCCAGTTCCTGCACGGTCTCTTGCCTGAACGATTCTCTTTGATGAGTTCTTTGACAAAAGGGATAAAAAACACAATAACCGACCTGGCTGTTTTCAACAGGTCCCGCGGATGCAGATGCTCATCCATGGCAATTTCCGTGAGAACATCGAATCGCTGGTCAATGGGCGCTGAAACCAGCAGAGGTTTTCGCCACCATCCCCCATGATTCAACCGGGCTGGTTCTTCTGCAACATAGGTTTCTAATAATTTTCTCAATTCTGAAATCGATGGACGATTCATTTTTATTCTCCAATAGTACGGAAACATAGTATGCTTTGTTCATTGTGTTCTTTGGGTTTGTTGAGTTGCTTTAGGCCATAGGTACAGAGCCTTAACTGTATTTGTGTTTTCATCAACCCAATGAAAACAAGAAACTGAAAAACTCGATAAGCCTATTCCCCTCGAACCCTTGTATCACCCTCGGGCCCTTGAACCCTGATATTATTCAACCCCGCTGTCGGGAAGCAGAAAACAGATAGCCAGGCAAAGCAGTGAAACAAACAGGGCGATCCAGAAGACGAACTGAACGCTGGATGCAATGGATGACTGAAGTAAATGCTTTGCAGCCTCCGGCAACAGCGCCTGATATTCCGGGCGCAACAAATTCTCAATACTTTTCTCGGACTGATTCAACATTATCTCCGAAAGCCCCTCCCCAACGCCCTTATTCACCAGGCTTTCGATGCTAGTCGTCAGCCTGGACATCAGCAAGCCGCCACAGATACCAATGCCCACCGTGGCGCCAAAGGTTCGCATAAATTGATGAGAAGCGGTCGCAACCCCCAGGTCTGAAGGATCCACGGAATTTTGGACAATCACGAGGGTTGAGAGGGCCACAAACCCCATACCGAGTCCAATCAGCTGGAATATGAGGAAACTGAAAAGCGCTGAATAAACCCAGCTGTACAGATGCAGCCCGCCGAGTTCTGCAACGATCGTCGGCATGGCCGCCGTCATAATCAGAGCATCCATCGCACCCAGAAACAGGGCCAGCAAGGCAGAAAAGATAATCATCGTCCTGTGTTTTGAATCAATGGTTTCTGCTGGTGAATCCATATATGGATAACATCCTTTTACAAAGCGCAAGCTTGTCGCTTCTGAGGTGGATAGGAATCAAAACCTAAATCAAATCTACCAAAACATCAACGGGGAACTCTATTTAATGGATGATTGAAGAACCTCGCAGCAAGCTGTGAGGAATGTCCTGCCGTGCGGCGGTGCTACGCATCGACCGTAAGGAATTCTGTATAATTTAGATTCGCTCGCTATTCCTACGGGTTAAATCTGACGCCCGCCTTGTCAGAACGCAAAAATCCCTATTTCTGGACGGACACTAGCTAACTTTTCCTTGCGTCTCGGTGAGATCGTACTTAGAATGAAATCATAAATTATGATTTCATGAATAGCGATGTTATCGCTTTTATTCACCTGGCGACAAAAACAGCCAGCCTCGTCATACCGGATTTGATCCGGTATCCAGTGCTCTTCTGGATTCCATCCTTCGCGGGAATGACAACCGGCAGATATTTATCCGCCAAAGTAATAGTAGATACCCGGTTCCAAAGGGCCCGGCGCTGACTTAACCCTATAACGGAATAAAGGATGACGTGGGGTACATATTATGAAAGAAAAACCCATAGCTGCTGGGAAAAGCAGTTTTTCACTCATCGACTCCAGAAAATTGTTCTCTGAAATAGGCTTGGGAAAAAAAATCACCATGCTGGATGTCGCCTGTGGAATAGGTGCTTATGCCATGGCAGCCTCCCCTTATGTGGGCCTGTCAGGGAAAATAGTTGCCGTTGACCTGTGGGAAGACGGTATCAATAGCTTGAAAACCGAGATTCAAACCAGAGATCTCGATAACATCTTCCCACATGTGGCCGATGTCAGTCGGCACATACCCATGGCAGATCATTCGGTGGACATATGTCTCATGGCGGCGGCGCTGCACGACCTTGTTCAAGACAACACCGACCAGGGAGCCCTGAAAGAGATAGCAAGAACATTGAAGCCGGACGGTCAGCTGGCCGTGATCGAGTTCAAAAAGAAAGACGGCCCGCCGGGGCCTCCCATGAAAATAAGAATTTCACCGAAAGACCTGGAAGCATTTTTGGGGCCATTTAAACTGCACCCGGCCAAAACGGTCGATATGGGTGAGCATCTATACTTGTCAATTTATTATCGCTCATGAAGGAGACACGGATATGAATCAAAACAAAAAGGGAATGATTTTTGGATCATTCGTGGGGGATGCCCTGGCATTGGGACCTCACTGGGTCTACAACACGAATGTCATCGACAAAAAATTCGGTCGGGTACAACAATATTTCGACCCTCTGGTCAGCTACCATGCCGGCAAGAAAAAAGGAGACTTCACCCACTATGGTGATCAAATGCTGTTGCTGCTCGAATCTCTGGCAAGCGGTTCAGGATTTGATCAGAGAGCGTTTGCCAAGGCATGGCAATCTTTCTTCAATGATTACGACGGATATCAGGACAAAGCCACGCTCACCACACTTCAAAAGATGACCGAAGGAAACAACATTCTGGAAAGCGGCTCATCTTCAGACGACCTGGGTGGTGCGGCCAGGATTGCTCCCATTGTGTACAGATATGCCAACGATATGGAATCGGCGATTCAGGCTGCCAGACAACAAACGGCCTTGACTCACAACAACCCATCTGTCCTGGACAGTGCCGCGTTTTTTGTAAGGCTTACCTTACGCGCACTCGCAGGCGAAAAGCCCTCAGAAGCCATTCCCCCTCTGCTGAAGAAACAATTTCAAAACACGGATATTGCGGACGCTGTATCCCTGGGTCTGGCAAGTCAAGACAAAGACACCCGCACCATCATCGCAGAGTTCGGTCAGATGTGCAGTGTAGAGGCTGCCCTTCCAGGTACGATTCACTTGATCAGCAAATACGAGAATGACTTCGAAAAAGCATTGGTTGAAAACGTCATGGCCGGCGGGGATTCTGCGGCCAGGGGTATGCTTGTTGGCATGGTGCTGGGAGCCCATCATGGATTTGATGCCCTGCCTAATGACTGGTTAGACACCCTCAATGCCCGTGATAAAATTAATAAATACCTGTTGCAGGTTTCGCACGACAAACATGGATCAAAGTAGATACTCTGGTCCAAAGGGCCCGGCACTGATTCAACCCTATAAGGGATTAGTATTATGCACCTTCAGCGTATGATAAATTCTAAATACGAATATCGAAATACGAAACAAATTCAAATATCAAATGCTCAAATGATTTAAACACAGTGCGTGAACTTGTCTCTTCATGGTCTTGTTTTGATCATTCGAATTTGGATCATTCGGTTTTTTTTAGGATTTCGAATTTCATGCTTCGGATTTATGGTAATGTCTTCTCTCGTCGTAAGACAGCCCGGGTGATGTTTGGCATGCCGCAGCGACACCATTACTATTGACACAATAACGGCCATTGATTACAAAAAGGTAGTTTGTAAGTAGAACGTTAATTATCCCTATGCGTTGATCCAAGGAGGAATCGATGAGCCAAACACTTTATGGGTATTATGGTAAGCAACTAAGAGTTTCTCTCAACACCGGTGAGATAAAAACAGAAGAAATCAACATCGAAGTATTAAAAAAATATATTGGCGGTGTGGGCTACGGAGCCCGGGTACTTTACGATGAGCTCGAAAAAGGTGTTGATCCTCTTTCTCCAAACAATAAAATCATTTTTGCCACCAGCCCTCTGACAGCTAATAAAATACCCGGTGGGGGCAGTATCATGGTCTGCTTTAAATCACCCTTGACACAGGTCTGGGGGGAATCCAGAAGCGGTGGAAATTTCGGTCCTGACCTCCGAAAAGCCGGTTATGATGCCCTTATCATTGAGGGTGCTTCAGCCGAGCCTGTCTTTCTTTCCATAAATGACCAAGAAGTTTCACTCCAACCTGCCAGCCATCTAAAAGGTAAAACCATCACAGAAAAAACCGACTTGATCAGGGAAGCTTTGGATGACACCAAAATTTCCGTGATGTGCATCGGACCTGGTGGAGAAAAGCAGGTCAAGTTTGCCACGCTAATGGTAGGTCACCGTGCCGCTGGAAGATGCGGTGGCGGTGCCGTCATGGGTTCTAAAAATCTTTTGGGCATTGCCGTCAAAGGTTCCTGCCAGGCGCCAGTGGCAGACCCGGACAAATTGAAAACAGCCATTAAAAACGCCATGGACGTTATTCGATCCAGCGAAACAGCAGATGGTTTCCGCGAGCATGGAACAGCTGGTGACATTGGCGGAAATGATGCTGGAGGTGACTGGCCCACGAAAAACTGGCAGGCCAATTCCTGGGGCAAAGGAGAAGAAATATATGATGCCTTTTTCAAAAATCACCTGGTCAAGAATAATGGATGCTACATGGGCTGCCCTATTGCCTGCGGCAGGATTGCCGATGTAAAATCGGGAAAATTTGAAACCCCGGCCCATGAAGGCAGCGAGTACGAGTCTCTATCAGCATTTACGTCCTTCGTGCTGAACGACAATGTTGAATCGGCTGTTCACAGCACCTACCTGTGTAATGAATACGGGATTGACACAATAACTGCGGGTGCCATGATCGCATTTGCAATGGAATGCTATGAAAAAGATATTTTATCAAATGAGGATGTTTCCGGTCTGGATCTTAGCTGGGGAAATCCAGATGTCCTGCCGGTATTGGTCAAGATGATGGCTCTCAGAGAAGGCATCGGTGACACCCTGGCCGAAGGTGTCAAAAAAGCTGCCGAGATGATTGGCAAAGGTTCCAAAGCCTTCGCCGTTCATATAAAAGGTCTTGAAGGACCAGCCCACGACGCCAGATCCGGCAAGGCACTGGCAATAAGCTATGGTACTGCAAACAGAGGTATGTGCCATATCCAGCCTTTGGAGGGCATGGCCTGGGATTCCGGCAAAATGGATTTTGGCTTAATGAAATATGGGCTTCCCGATCCTGAAAACGTGGACAGGTGGGATGAAAAAGGTAAGGGTAAAGCTGTTAAAATGCTGCAGGATGGATTGGTGGTGCCGGATATATTAAATACCTGCAAATTCTTCATGTACGCTGATATTTCTCTGGAACACCTGGCAGATATCTATTCGGCAGCGACAGGATGGAAGACCAGCGGTCAGGACCTGATGACAGTAGGTGAGCGTGTATTGAATCTTCAACGAATGTTTAACATGCGCGAGGGCCTTGGGAGAAAAGATGACTGCCTGCCTGAAAGGGTCGCCCAGCAACCTGCTTTTGGATTCTACGAAAATGAAACGCAATGTGCCATCAGTAACTTTGACGGTATGTTGGATGAGTACTATGAAGCCCGGGAATGGGACTTAAAAACCGGTATACCCACACAAGAGAAGCTCAAGCAATTGGGACTGGAAAATATCTGATCACTTATGGAAATCAAGGTATATCTATATACAGTTCTAAAGAAATACGGCCAAGGTAAAATTGATGAAAACAATACGGTATTTTTACCGGAACCCCTGTCCCTCAAGGCGTTGTCAGCTTATTTTAATTTTCCGAAAAAGCCGGGGAAAACCTTCCTGGTGAACAATTCACCCCAGCCTGATGGGTATATCGTGAAGGATGGCGATGTTGTTAAGATCTGGGGTTTTATCTGTGGTGGATAGAAATAATTAAAAGCGATCATAGTAAAACTCCCTGCCATAACCGGCGGGGAGTTTTATTTTGGTCTTGTGTTTACGGTTTAAGGCAAACGAATGACCAGAACAGGAATAGAAGACTGCTTGATCACTTTTTTGGCGGTGCTCCCGACCAGAAGCTCAGTGATACCACCTTGTCCATGCGTACCCATAACGATAAGATCACAATCCTGTTTTTTGGCCGTTTTAACGATGGTTTCAGCGGGTGGCCCATCTTCGACTAAAATGTCTTGGGTCAGAAAGTCCTGATTTTGATTGGCAGCCTTTGCTTCGTCGGAAAAAGCTTGAAGCACTTCCTTTATGGCGCCAAACTCCCTTCTTTTTCCAATCATATTTTGACGGGCCTCTGAATGATGCTGTTCTTTGATCTTCCTCAATGTAGTGGAACTGATCATACTCGATATGAAGTCGTTACTGGAGCTTTCAGAAACCACGTGCAGCATGGTTATGCCGGCATCATATGCCAAGGCCAGACTCAGGGCATATGAAAAAGCGTGGGCAGCGGTCTCCGACAGGTCGGTTGCATAAAGAATCTTTTTTATCTGAATATTGGGTAAATTCATTTTTGCATCCTTGTTGGTTGGTATTAAATCCTGATTTTAGTATCCAAAATATATACCGGGCAACCACAGGGATATCTGGGGAAACATCATACAAACGATCAGACCCAGCACCATTACCAGCACAAAGGGCACAATGGAGCGGTAGATATCCGCTAGCGACACCTCCTTGGGCGCCATGGCTTTCATCAGAAACAGGTTATAGCCAAAGGGTGGCGTCATATAAGCAATCTGGCAGGTAATCGTATAGAGAACACCATACCAGATGGGATTGTAACCCAGTTCGATAACCAGGGGCACATACAGCGGCGCAACAATAATGAGCATGGCCGTATCGTCCAGAAACATACCCATCAAGATGTATGAAAGCTGCATCATAACGAGTATGCCAAAGGGGCTGAGACCCCATTGGTCCAGAAACAATCTTTTGATGGCGTGCACAGCGCCAAGACCGTCAAAGACGGCACCAAAACAAAGCGCCGCCAGAATAACCCACATGAACATACAGCTGACGCTCAGGGTAAGCCGTAGGGTGTCTTCCAGGACTTGACGGTTTAAGCGTTTTTTAAGAAATGCCACAAGGGTCGTTACCGCAGCGCCGGCCGCAGAACATTCCACCAGACTGGTAATGCCCAGCAGAAACAAACCTGTCATGGAAAAAATAATGACCAGGGGAATAATCCCGGCCTTGAGCAAGCGTAATTTTTCTCCCCATGTGATGAGTGCCAGCTCTTCTTTGGCTAAGGTCGGCCCCAGATGCGGCTGAAGTCTGCAGCGGATAGCAATATATGCTATAAACATGCCAGCCAATAGAAGACCGGGGAAAACACCGGCCAGCCATAGCTGACCCACCGGCTGCCTGGCGATCATTCCGTAAAGAACCAGAACCACACTGGGCGGGATCATTATGCCCAGGGAGCTGCCCGCCTGGATGACGCCGGTAACCATGATTTTGTCATATTTTCGCTTTAGCATCTCAGGCATGGCGATACTGGCCCCGATGGCCATACCCGCCACGCTCAGACCGTTCATGGCCGAGACGGCAGCCATCAGACCCATGGTCCCGATGGCTAGCCCGCCGTGAATCGGCCCCATCCAGACATGGAACATGCGATAAAGATCACTGGCAATGCCTGATTCGGAAAACATGTACCCCATATAGATGAACATGGGCAGGGTCAGGAGCGGATACCAGTTCAGCAATGCAAAACTTGCGTTAAAAGGCATCTCTGCCGCACCGTCGCCCCACAGCATGAGTGCAAAAAGGGTGGCAACACCACCAATGGCGGCAAATACACGCTGCCCCGTGAGAAGCATGAGCATCATCGAAAAAAAGATTAAAAGGGCAATTAGTTCATGACTCATGTTGTTTCTTCTCCTTTAATCGCTTTTTCCAGGTCCTTGAAGAATGTCGCTATGGCCTGCAGCAGCATCAGCACAATCCCAATTACCATGATCAATTTGATGGGCCACAGTTGCGGTGCCCATGAAGTATAATTTACCTGTTTGTATTCAATGGCATATTGAAGACTGGAAATGCCACCCCAGAGAAGAAATATCAGATAGAATACAAGAAAAGGCATGGTTATCAGATCCATCACCGCTTGTTTCCTCACTGACCACCGGCCATAAAGAAGATCCATTCTGACATGCCCTTTCAGAATCATGGAGTAACCACCGCCAAGCAGGTAATAGGCAGCCATGGTGAACTGCGCGACCTCTACGACCCATATGTGAGGTTTATCAAATAGGGTTCTGGACAGGGATTCATACAGCAGAATACCGGTCATGACAAAGACCAGATACATTGAAAAATAGCCGACTTTCTTGTTCACTGCATCGACCCACCGCACAAATGCTTTAATTGATTTAGGCATATCAGCCCCTTTATCTTAGTACCTTTACCTAAAATTAAATTGAGCGATTTATTACCCGATCTGCGCCAAATCTATTCTGCAGAAGCGATTCACGAAACATCCCCAATCTGCCGGATGCAGGCCTGTTATTTTCGTGGACCCTTAGGCACAATATCTCGGTTCATATCTTGTAATAGATCGCTCAATAAATGTATTCAGGGTCTTGAAGGCGCTTTCCCTGGCCGTCTTTACTTTGACGCCAGGGAAAGCCACCGCTGTGTTATTATAACGACTTGAATTTCATGCCATTAGTACCGGTATGGAGGACCGGCTGCCTTCATATTAGCGTTGTATTCTTTAAGTATCTTTACACACTTGGCATTGGTTGGATTTTTGGCAGCGATTTCGTCCCAGTACTTCAGGGCCGCATCTTCCACAACCTTCCACTCATTGTCAGGAATAGTGGTAAGCTCCAGTTTGTTTTTCTGGGTGCGGTAGTACGCTTCACCCCACCAATACCAATGGTCTCTGTAGTAGTTTCCACTGTCCATTGCCAGCTTGAGCATCTGCTGCAGATGTGCGGGAACAGCATTCCATCTATCGCTGTTGGCAAAATAGGACCCTACCCAGGCACCGGAAATGTTGTTGGTAAGATAGTATTTGGTTACATCGGCCCAACCCACTGTATAGTCCTCGGTAATACCGGACCAGGCAACACCGTCCAGTTCACCCGTTTGAATGGCCATTTCCACATCTTCATAAGGAAGGGCCATGGGCACAACGCCGAACTGCTGCATGAACCTGCCGCCGGTGGGGAACATATACATTCTCAAGCCTTTAAAATCTTCGACGTGGCGGATGGGTTTGGTCGTGGCAAAGTTACATGGGTCCTGGCCACATGAACCCAGCCAGGTCACATTTTTAATTTTTGAATAGGCTTCTTCCCAGATTTCATTAAACCCGTACCAATTCCACAGAGCGGGGACATCCAGGCTGTAGCGTGATGCCAGGGGAAAATATGCTGCAAATACGGACACATCCACAGGTGAAGCAATGGAATCGTCATCGCTCTGAACAAAATCGATGGTGCCCTTTGTCATGGCTCTGAACAATTCGCCATGGGGTACCAGCTGATCGGCATTGTACAATTCGATAATCATTTCCCCATTAGCAGCCTTATTGAACGCATCAACAAATGGTTTAGCAACATGGGCAGCCAGGGCCGGCCCTGCATAGGTCTGCATTCTCCACTTGATGGTGGATTTCTTGGCGGCATGCACAAAAGGTGCATTCACAGCTGTAGCTGCCACAGCAGCAGCTCCAACACCTACTTTCTTGATAAAATCACGTCGTTTGATTTTACCTGCTTCTTTTTTCTTTGTCATTTCAATAGGCTCCTTTCATCTGTTGGGGTTTATGGTCTATCATTAAATGGTAGTCAACAATGCATTGATAGGAAATAATTTGATTATCAGAAAATTTCGGTCAGGGCAACCCCTCCAATGAAAAGATCCTGAATATTTTCGATTTTTTTTCCTTTTTGGTCTGGCATGATCCCAAAATATTCGTCGTTCACGAATGTGTGTTATCCGGATCTTCTGTATAAGCTATCTCAAAATGCCGCTGCTCCTGCCAATGCACATTCGTGGTCCTGCTCCACCGCACCACCACTGGCACCCACAGCACCAATAAGTTCTCCGTCACGCCATATGGGAATACCCCCCGGGAAAATAACCATACGACCGCCCAAATTGTTTTGAAGACCATACATCGGTCCTCCGGGTTGACACTGTTCACCCAAATCCTGGGTACTCAAACGGTTTATAAGCGCCGTGTAAGCTTTGTCTATTGCAAATTGGATGGCACAGAGCTCAGAATTGTCAGATCGAATAAAACTTGTTAAAAAGCCAGCTTCATTTACCACTGCAATGCACATGGCAACATCCATCTCTTTTGCTTTTGCCCTTGCAGCAGCCATCACTTTTTCAGCATCTTTCAGCAACATAATCTCATCCTCCCGTCTTTATTGGTTCCTATAGATGAACACTGAATGCACAAAAAAACCCTCATTTTTTTGCGCCAACATCATCTCCAGATTGGAATACCCATCACTTTTGGTGACAATAAATGATACTGTCAGCAATGTCTATCAGTTTCCCTCACTTGTCCATGATACCGTAGACTGTGGCTGGAAGAGCTTTCTAAAAAAGAGATTGACTCAATCAATACGCGCATCTATATAAATCTTCTTAATATGGTTGATAGGGTCATTAGAAGAAACGATCTTCTGGCACGTAACAATATCGTCAGCATATACTGTCTCAATCCAGATACTGGAGAATAAACATGTCTATTGCCAAAAGTCTTTTAGAGATTGAATTCACCCAGGAGGTCTGTCACGAACTGCTGCCCGAATGGCAGGGACTCCATGTAAACATCTCCACTCTTAGCGGCGGTATTACCAACAAACTCTATCGAATCCGGTCTGAAAAAGGCGATTGTACCGTCCGGGTTTACGGAGACAAGACCGACCTATTTATTGATCGTGAAGATGAGGCCCACACCATCCGGGAAATGGCAAAAATCGGCGTGGGATCGCGCCTCGTTAAATTCATACCCGAAAAAGGAGTCACCATCGTTGAATTTATTGACGATGCCATTGTACTAACCAACGATCATTTCCTAGACAAAACACTTCATACCAAAATTGTCGACCCGATCCGAAAGATTCATACCAGCGGTGTAAAACTTAATCGAATATTCAATCCTCTGCTGGAAGTTATGAAAATGTCTGCCATTCTGCGGCAACTCAAGGTCGAATATCCAGAATTCGACATTGCAGGCACCATCCAAAGACTCATCAAACTGTCGGGCATCATCAATATTCCAGAATCAGAATACACAGCCTGCCACAATGACCTGCTGGCAGACAACTTCATTCTCATCAAGGATGAGGCAGCCCACAAATACGATGCTGCCATGTATCTTATCGACTGGGAATATGGCGGCATGGCCCCAAAATACTATGACATTGCCGATATGTTTCAGGAAATTCTCGTGCCCCGTGACGTGGAAAAGGATATTGTAAAAGCCTACTGCAGCGGACAAAAAATGGATCGGGTCCTCTTGCTTATCGATCTATTTAAGCCCTTTCCAGACATTTACTGGTTTTTGTGGAGTCTGATCCAGCTCAATGTTTCAAAAATCGAGTTCGATTACTACAACTATGGAAAAATCAAGTACGATAACGCCATCAACAACCTGGCGTTTATTCTGGATAGATATGGCATTGCGGTTTAGCTTCAATATTTCGTGAAGTTTGACGAAATATCCGGGTTTCCCCGAATATTTTATAATAATTTAAAGCGGATACGCAGAACACCGTCCTCAAAACGCGTTGTGGTAATTCTGAAGCTCCCAATCTCCCCTGTGGATGACACATGCTTACCAATGCAAGGGCAGGCATCGTAATTTCCCATGTGTACAATCCGAACCCTTTCATCAACATCTTCAGGGAGCTTATGCATATCATACAGCCCTTGCGCCTCTTCTTTCAAAACAAAGGTCTCTGAAACCAAGCGATCAGATTTAATAACATGATTAACACTGGACTGGATCTTATGGACCTCATCTGCTGTTAATTCATGATCGAATCGATAATCACATTTAGACTTCTTTCTTTCAATGTGGGCAGAAAAACAACGGCCACAGTCATATAACCGCACCATGGTCTGGTTCAAGATGTGTTCTGCTGAGTGCATACGTGGATCAGCTTGCTTTTTCATCAAGATGTTCCCATTTATATAAAATGGTTTTTAGCATATTGGGTCAGAAATCTGCGGCCAGATCCGAATGGGCATTGTCACCGGGTTTGCGTACCAGATCTGATCAAACAGAATCGGCTCATGATTCTTTAGATAGTCACGAGCAATGGATACGGGCTCACTGTCCCTTTTATGACCCCTTACACAGCTGTCAATTTCCGGATATGCAGAGGTGCTGAATATCAATATCCAGCGTGCTTCATAGTCTGATTCCGTGTAAGGTTCTTCGAGCTTCCTCTGAATGTTCCGTTTTATGGATGTATTTAATCGAGCATTGTCAACTGCCAGGGGAATCTCTCCGTGTGCCTGCTTTATAAATTGATGATACCTGCCGGAATTGTACACCGTCCTGGAAATGGGGAAAGCAAAATCTTCTACTGCAATCTGGCTTACCTGCAACAAGATGTTACCATTGTGGTTGTGTAACACAAAGTCCCGATCAACTTCGGTCACTTTGCTCCAACCATTGATATCTTTGCAGATCTTGCGTTCTAAAAGGGCAGATATAAAGTTTTCAACCACCCCAGTTTCCTGTTGCCCTTTATCAGATGATGATCTGTACATCTTCTTTTGAACCTTCCCGTTTTTGCCAAAAATGATATTTCATATGATGTGACTGCGTTACAGGGAATGCGCTCGCTGTTTTGGTCGACGTCTGTTAGGGTTGCTCTACACAATAGATATTCCAAAGATTACTGCAGACAGAATTGCCAGGCCAGCTGAAAGCAAGACCATTTTTGGTGATATAACGACTGCCATCTGCTGGCAAATTTGCATCCTGCATACAAAAATCATCCGCTTTTTCCATCGCACTTTGACCGAATAACGTTGGATCATTGGCAAAATCACCATGATGTAATGACGCACTTACAAATATCTTTAATCCGTCAGGCTTCAATCCGATCTCTGTTTCATCACCATCGCCATCACCACCACATCCCCCATAGGTGAAAGAAAATAGCCAGACAAAAGAAAACCATTCCTTTTAAAATTTGCCTTTTCACATACGGCTTTTTCGGTGCTGAAATCTGATCTTTCATGAACTTGCTCATAATGCTCTGATCGCTCCTCAAATACGTGAGCAGCACATGTACTTGACTTGCAATGAAACGGGCTTTATGTTTTGCCTGTCAATTATAGCCTATTTTCAGCGAATACCGCAACTTCTTTATATCAAAATAGGGCTGCAAATCTTTGGAGACATTCATTCTCTAATTGTATTAGTATGGGTTTCGGACGAGATAGCTGGGGCTTCTGGTTTTGTAAGGAAATGGTCAGCGCCTAGAACGCATCTGTGTTCGTGATAGATTTGACCGTTAGTACCTGAGTTTGGAAGATGAATACTTGTTGTAAAATAGAGGGTTTTAAAAAAAATGGTGCCGAAGGGGAGACTCGAACTCCCACCAGGAAACCCTGACTAGACCCTGAACCTAGCGCGTCTACCAGTTCCGCCACTTCGGCACAATGGGATTGGCGTTGATCAGTCCCTTTCATATTCTGTAACTGCATTGAACAAAAAGGGATTGATTCAATTCATAGGATGCTATAGGTATATCTTTTTATTTTTGATGTCAAGGCATTAATTCCTGTTGGGAAAATGAATGAAACTTATTGAAAAACTTGAAGAAATTGAAAATCCCTTCCATAATGCCGTCATAACCATCGGCAATTTTGACGGGGTTCATATGGGGCACCAGGCACTTTTTAATACGGTCATGGAGCAGGCAGACATGAGAAACGGCACGGCCATTGCTATGACCTTTGAGCCTCATCCGATTCGCGTCCTGAAAAATAATGGTCACCCCCCACTTATCACCCCTTACGCCCAGAAAATCGAACTGATCGGAAAAACAGGAATCGATGTACTCATCTGTGTTCCCTTTACCCGCAAGTTTGCAGCCATTACAGCCAAAGAATTTGTCCTTGATGTATTGCTGGAACGCATGGGTGTCCAGGTGATTGTCGTGGGAAAGGATTATACTTTCGGAAAAAACCGGGAAGGAAATCTTAATCTTTTAAAGTCGTATGCAGAAGCTTTCGACTTTGAACTCATTGTGGTGGACTGGATTCCGGTTTCAAACAATCCTTCATCACGTATCAGCAGTACCCGTATCCGGGAACTGCTGATAGATGGAAAGGTCAGCGAGGCGCATGAGCTGCTGGGTCGCTATTACCAGGTCAGTGGTGTCGTAAGCCCTGGACGAAACAGGGGTGGTAAACTCTTGGGATTTCCCACGGCAAACATCAAACTCAAAGAGAAACTCTATCCAAAGAACGGCATCTACGCCGTCACCGTCGACTGCCTGGAAAAAAGATACCAGGGTGTTGCCAATATTGGCTACAGCCCCACCTTTGATGATAATGAACTGACTGTCGAAGTACACATATTGGATTTTAACGCAGATCTTTACGGTCAATCCATCAACGTCAAATTCATCGAGCGCATCCGGGATGAAATCAAGTTCTCAAGCATAGATGCCCTTTCCCAAAAGATTGCCGAAGATATCTTGAAGGCACGGGATATCTTGGCAGACCAGCGTCTATCTCATTGCAATTCTGCATAAAATGACTATTGTAAAATGAAACCAAGACCATTGGTTCGAGGGAATATCACTAAGCTTTAAGCGATATGCTGCTTATAGCTTAGTGCTTAAAGCTTATCATGCGACCCCTCAAGCTCTTGACCCCTGGTACCCTTTGTTATATTGATTTACACGAGGATTATCGTCGGCAGGTAAAAACATCACGGAATAACGTTGAACAGGATATCCCATGGCCATACTCGACATTGTAACCTACCCGGACAATTTTCTGAAACAACCCACAAAACCGGTTGAAAATATCAATGGTGCTCTTCAGGAAATTATCGACAACATGGGTGAAACAATGTATCAGGCGCCCGGTATAGGACTGGCCGCGATCCAGGTGGGAATCGACCAGAGTATGCTCATATATGACATATCGCCTCAGGGTGAAGACCGTTCCTTGAATGTCCTTGTTAACCCACGGATTATCGAAAACGAAGGGGAGGTTTTATCTGAGAATGAAGGCTGCCTGAGTGTACCGGAGTATCGCTCGGATGTTAAACGTTTTGCCTCGATTCTGGTGGAAGCCTACGACAGGAATGAAAAGCTGCTTCGGTTTGAGGCTCACGATTTCCTGTCTATTGTTCTACAGCATGAAATCGATCACCTGAACGGGAAGCTTTTCATCGATCGGATCAGTCCGCTCAAACGACAGCTTTACACCAGACGTATACGGAAACAGATCAAACGGGGAGAGTAATATCGAAACCACATCACCATTAAGGGTCATATTCATGGGAACGCCTGATTTTTCCGTCCCCTCCCTGCAGGCACTTCATGAAAGCCGCCATGATATTGTCCTGGTGGTGACGCAACCGGACAAGCCCAGAGGACGTGGGCGAAAAATCATGCCATCCCCCGTCAAAGAATCGGCTGTTCGCTATGGATACGAACTTTCACAGCCTGAGAGTGTCAAATCCGATGCGTTCCGCAACGTCATCGCAGGGTTTAAACCGGATTTGCTCGTGGTTGTGGCCTTTGGCCGGGTCATTCCCGGACGTCTCCTCGAACTCCCTCACTTCAAAGCCATCAATGTTCATGCATCACTGCTTCCAAAATATCGTGGCCCCGCGCCCATTCAATGGGCAATTATCAACGGGGAAAAAGAAACCGGTGTTACAACCATGCTGATGGACGAAGGCCTTGACACCGGTGCCATCCTCCTGCAGCAAGCAATACCAATCTCTCCTGGAGATACCTCTGCCACACTTCATGATAAACTGTCCCGGGAAGGAGCCTGTCTGCTGCTGGAGACACTGGAAAATCTTACCACTGGTAAGCTCGTTCCCACAGCCCAGGATCCAACCAAGGCAAGCTATGTCCCGATGCTGCAAAAAAAAGACGGCCGTATCAACTGGGAACGGTCGGCAAAAGATATTGCAAATTTCATCCGGGGAATCAATCCTTGGCCAGGTGCCTTTACGTTCTGCGGTGATACACGGCTGAAAATTTTCAAATCAAAATGCCTGGATAAAGAAACCCATGCTGCGCCCGGAACCGTGCTCATGTCTTTTCCGGATGAAATACTTGTGGCCACGGGCAATGGCACACTTCTCATTGAAGAGCTTCAAGGCGCCTCGGGAAAATGCCTCTTAACAAAAGAATATCTGTGTGGATGCAGCATGGAAGCAGGTACGGTTCTTACATGAAAAAGACAAGAGACAAGGCACGCGAATCCGCCCTGGACATCCTGAACAGACTCGATACTTCACAGATGACCCTCGACACGATTATCGATTCCGTTTTCAGCTCCGGTCAACAGTCAAAACTGGACAAGGCCTTTATTTACAGCCTGGTATACGGTGTTCTCAGATGGCGTGGCCGGTTGGATTGGATCGTCAAGCATTTTTCACATACCAAACCGGATAAGATAGACCCCAAAATTTACAATATTCTACGCATGGGTCTCTTTCAAATCATATATCTCACGCGTGTACCCATATCTGCAGCTGTGAACACGTCCGTGGAACTGGCCAAGACCGTTGCAGATATTCGGACTGTCAAATATGTCAATGCCCTGCTCAGAAAAGCAAGTGTCGAATACGAGGATGTCGACTTTCCTGATTTTCAAAAATATCCCGTGGCATCCATTGCGGCATCACAGGCATTCCCGGAATGGTTGGTAGAGCGCTGGGTGAATCGATTCGGCCCTTCTGCAACTTACAAGCTATGTGAAGCATTCAACACGATTCCGCCTATAACCGTCAGGACAAACTGCCTCAAAACCGACCGTGACAGCCTGATTCAGCTGCTCAGTGACGAAGCTGTGGATGTACAGACAACACCCCATTCTTTGGACGGTGTTTCTTTTTATCACCCAAAACTACCTGTTGCGAACCTGAACGCATTCCATAAAGGCTGGTTTCAAGTGCAGGACGAAGCAGCACAGCTTGTCTCCTGTTTTTTGAACCCCCAGCCCGGTGAAACCATTCTGGACGCCTGTGCAGGTCTGGGAGGAAAAACCGGGCATATCGCCCAGTTAATGTCAAACCAGGGGCGTATCATCGCCATGGATCATCAAAAGCAGAAACTTTCACAGCTTCGATCTGAAATGATGCATCTGGGCATATCGATTGTCACCATCAACTCCCACGACTTGAACACCCCTTTTGAAAAAGATTCTTCAAGAAAATTTGACCGCATCTTGCTGGATGCCCCCTGCTCGGGTTTGGGAGTGCTGAGAAGAAACCCCGATGCGAAATGGTCTTTGTCGAAAATGAATTTTGGACACTATCAGGAGCGGCAAGCCACTTTTCTGCAAACACTGGCACCCATGGTAAAAATTGGCGGGATTCTGCAATATGTTGTATGCAGTCTTGAGCCGGAAGAAAATGAGCAGGTGGTCGCCGGGTTTATGAAACAACACCCGAATTTTGCGATCCTCAAATCCCATGACACGCTTGCTGAAGTTGTCCGGCCTTTTGTAGATGACAATGGTTTTTTCAGAACATATCCCCATACCAGCCATATGGACGGTTTTTTTTCCGTTCGCTTTAAACGGATGCAATGATACGACGTTTCGCCAAAATATCTGTACTACTGATCGTATTTCTCATCATCACCGGTACGACAGCCTATCTGACCCTGACGTTTATCATCAAAAGCGAAGACACTGTGGTCGTGCCGGATCTGCTGGGAAAGGATGTGGTCTATTCACTGGAGATACTCACGGATCTCGGTCTCAATACCAAGATAAAAGGTTCCGAGTACAATGATGATTTTCCCAAGAATCATGTGATATTACAAGAACCCCTGCCCGGATCGGAAATCAAGAAAGGCAGGGATTTGAGAATTGTTCTATCCAGGGGACCCAAAGTCATTATCATGCCGAATATCACCGGGCTCCCTGTAAGACAGGCCCGTCTCCTGCTGGAAGAAAGCGGATTATGCCTGGGGTATGACACCTATGTGCATGACAATGAAATATCCGACAAGGATGTTGTCATTGCACAGGACCCTCTTTACAGCATGCAGGTCAACCGTGGCCGTTGTGTGAACCTGCTGGTCAGTATGGGACAACGCCCCAGGGCCTATCAAATGCTTGACCTGAGAGGCTATTCCGTTGATGAGGCCGTCATATATATTGAACGCAGTCATCTACAGGTTGGTCGATTCCGTTATGAATTTCATCAAGACAAGCCCGACAACATCATCGTAGGGCAGTATCCAAATTCAGGCTACCGTGTTCTTGAAAAATCGCCCATCGACCTGGTGGTCAACCGGAAACCCGGATCGGATTCCAGGTCTGGCGTGGGCCAGGTCCAGCGCTCCGGCTTTTTCAGACATAAAATAGATTCCGGCTTTCTAAACAAACATGTCCAGGTCCGACTGGACAGCATGGGGGTGTCATGCGAACTCTACAACAACTTCATGGGTCCAGACCAGGATCTTTGGCTGCTGGTGCCCACCAACACCATCGCAACCCTGTTTCTTTATGTGGACGGTGAGCTTGTGAAGACACAGGTATACAATGAGCCATAAACGATAGGCTTTAGACTGTTAGGCTATTAGGCTGTTAGGAGCTGACAGCTATGAGAGAAGAGCAGGTTTCAAGGGGTCGAGGGTTGCTGACTGCAATGGGCTATCAGTACCTAACCGCCAATGGTCTAAACCCTGATTATACCGCTTGTCATAATAATGTTCCGAAAATATGATGGCGGCATAAGGGTTTATAGCAGAAAAACGGTACTCAATCGGAACGTTTTTCTGACAACCCCTATAATACAAACTCAAGGAACACAATAAACGAGCACAGGGTTGGAGGATGATACAAAGGTAGGTGGGGAGGGGGGTAACTGAAAGCTCTAAGCTTTTCGCGACCTAACAGCCTAATAGTCTATAGCCTAACAGCCTAATCATAGGAGTTAAAATATGAAATTGATTGCACCATCAATACTATCAGCAGATTTTACCAGACTGGGGGACGAAATCAAAGCTGTTGAAGCAGCCGGCGCCGACTGGATACACATCGATGTCATGGATGGCCACTTCGTGCCGAACATCACCATCGGTCCATTGGTTGTCAAAGCCGCCAAACGAGTGACCAATCTGCCACTGGATGTTCATTTGATGATAGAAAAACCAGAACGATACATACAGGCTTTTGCTGATGCAGGATCCGATCTTATTTCCGTTCAGGTGGAGACCTGCGGTCATTTGAACCGGACAATACAGATGATCAAAGAAACAGGCGCAAAGGCAGGGCTTGTGTTAAATCCATCCACCCCTCTGTCCACACTGGATTGGGAGTTGGAAAACATCTACCATGTCATGCTGATGAGTGTAAACCCCGGCTTCGGAGGACAAAAGTTCATTCCAAGCTGCCTCGACAAAATCAGATGTCTACGAAAAATAATCAATGATAAAAAGCTTGAGACACGCATTGAAATTGACGGCGGCGTTAATGAAAACACCATTGGTGATATATCCGACGCCGGTGCCGATATATTTGTGGCTGGATCGGCTATTTTCAAAAGCCCCGACTACACAAAAACAATTGCCAAACTTAAGCAGATTCTGGCAGCTTAATCCGAGGATAGACAGAAACAGCGAGCGCATTCCCCTTAGGTTCTGCGGAACAACAGAACATTCCTCACAGCATGTTGCGAGGTTCTTCAATCAAAACCATGCTATCTTCTTCTTTTCCGGTTATACCGCTTGTCATAATAATGTTCCGATAATATGATGGCGGCATAAGGGTTTGTAGCAGAAAAACGGTCCTCAATCGGAACGTTTTTCTGACAACCCCTATATACCGGGTTTCTAAACCACCAAGAAAAGGAGTAAACTTGATAATAAAAAAAGCAATGGATTCAGATTTAAAAGATGTCCTAGGCATAGAAACGGAAGCTTTTGGGCATAACAAGGAATCGAATCTTGTAAACAGTTTACTGAATGATGATAGTGCCAAACCACTACTATCCCTACTTGCCATCGATGCCAATGAGGCGGTTGGACACATTCTTTTTACCAAAGTTCGAATAACTGGGAATGAAAATAGACTATCCGCCATGATTCTTGCGCCACTTGCAATTCTTCCAGAGGCTCAAGGAAAGAGCGTTGGCGGTAAACTCATCAAGGAAGGCTTAAAGCAACTTTTTGAATCAAAAGTCGATCTTGTGTTTGTTTTGGGGCATCCTGGGTATTATCCACGCTTTGGGTTCAAACCAGCAGGAGCCCAAGGGTTTGAGGCGCCCTACCCTATCCCGCCGAAAGATGCCTCTGCCTGGATGGTTCAAGAATTAAGACCTGGCATTATTGAAAATAATAGCGGCAAAGTCGTTTGTGCAGACACCTTAAATGAACCCGAGTATTGGCGTGAGTAATAATTGCCAGCAAAACAGCTTACATAAAGATGAAAGGATATAAATCGTGAATACAAAACTTACTCTACTTGAACGATTACAGGCTGGCGTTGTAATAGGGGCAGAAGGTTATTTATTTGAAATGGAACGACGAGGCTATCTCAAAGCAGGTGCTTATGTCCCGGAGGTGGTGATAGATCACCCCGATGCTTTAAGGCAATTACACCGGGAGTTTCTACGGGCCGGGTCTGACATCATGCTGGCCTTCACTTACTATGGACATCGGGAGAAAATGAAGACAATTGGTCGAGAGGAGGAGTTGAAAATTCTCAATCACAAAGCGGTACAAATTGCCAAAGAGATTGCAACGGAAGGTGATGTTCTTGTAGCCGGTAACATTTGCAATACATGGGTCTACGACCCGAATCGCCATGATGAAACCGCTTTGCAAGCATTCAAAATTTTTGAAGAACAGGTCCGCTGGGCAGTGGAAGAAGGTGTTGATTTTGTTCTGGCCGAAACCATCGATTCCCTGGGAGAGGCCCAAGAAGCGCTAAAAGCTATCAAACAGTTCAACCTACCGGCAGTTGTAATGTTATCATCCATAGATGAGACAACTCAGGACGGCTACACTTTCCCTGAAGCCTGCCACCAGTTGGAAAAAGCAGGCGCCGATGTTGTGGGATTGAACTGCACGCGCGGCCCAAGTACCATGATGCCTATTATTGAACAAATTCGTGATGCTGTAAAATGCTACGTAGCTGCCGTACCAGTCACTTACAGAACAACCCCTGATCAGCCGACATTTCAAACACTCAAAGAACCAGGTAAAAATCGAGCCTTCCCAATAGAGCTGGATCCTTTTGAACACACGCGCTCTGAAATGGCAGCGTTTGCCCTGGAATGTAAGAAAATTGGCGTAAACTATATTGGTACTTGCTGCGGTGCTGGCCCCCACCACGTTCGCGCTATCGCCGAAGCCCTGGGACGCAAAGTTCCAGCCAGCCGCTACTCACCCGACTTGTCACAACATGCCATGCTTGGAAGTAGCGTTCTCGATCACAACAAACCACATTTGTCAAAATGGAAAGATTGAAATACTCGGTACATTGATTTTTTTATGGATTTAAGATAATGTAAAATTTATCACGATAAACATTTGGCTGGAAACTTGACACTTACTTTAATTCCGGTCGTTCAATTATAATTTGATTTTTCAAAGTATAATTGAACGGGCAAAATCCAGTTGCTGCAGACCGTTATTTGGACAATAACGATCACGGTTTAACATGTTGGGAGTATGTGAATATGGGTACAGACAATCGCATCTTTTTAGAAAATTTGGAATGGTTTGACAATACCGGCCAAGAACTGGTGCACAGGCTTCCAGAAAAAGGATCCGGTGAAATCAAATACGGAGCGCAATTGACTGTCCGGGAAAGCCAGGCTGGCGTTTTTTTTTACAAAGGCAAGGCAATCGAAGCTTTTGGACCGGGCCGGCATACGCTCAAAACCGGCAACATACCGATTCTCACAAAGATAGCCAGTATTCCCTGGGCCATGAACAGTCCGTTGCGAGCGGAGGTCTATTTCATCAACCTGAAGGTCTTCACGAATCTCAAGTGGGGAACCCGTGACCCTGTCGCTTTCAAAGACAGTGAACTGGGCTTGATCCGTTTGCGGGCATTCGGTATATTTAACCTACAGGTTGTGCAGCCCGTGCTATTTATCAATAGCATGGTGGGCACCCAGGGAATCTACACCACAGCAGAAGTCGATGAGTACCTGAACCGGGTCATCGTATCCAGATTCAATGATTATATGGGGGAAACCATCGATTCCATTCTGAACCTGCCGGCAAAGTATGACGAGCTGGCCAAAGGACTGGTGGAGCGCCTACAGGAAGATTTCAGCCATTTCGGTCTGGCCTTGACCCACCTGTATTTAAATTCTATTACACCACCGCCTGAAGTTCAAGAAGCCATTGACGACCGCAGCCGGATGGGTGTTTTCGATGACATGAACAAGCTCATGCAGATGAAAGCCGCCATGGCCATGGAAAAAGCCTCAGAGGCCGAATCCTCCGGTGCCGGCATGGGCATGGGAACCGGTCTGGGGCTTATGATGCCTGCCATGTTTGCCCAGTATTTTACCGGGGCGGGGGGCGCCCAAAAGCAAACCCCGGCAGATGTTTTTCCCTGCCTGGAATGTCACAACGAGATCCCTGCCGATGCTAAATTCTGCCCGTATTGCGGCCACCAGCAGCTTGTTATCCGGCAGTGTACCGCCTGCGGAAAGAACCTGACAGCCAACGCCAAGTTCTGCTCACGCTGCGGTCATGCCGCCGAAGAAAAGCCAGCACCCAAGCATTGCACCCAATGCGGCGCGGAAAACCTGCCGGATTCGAAATTCTGTGGTAGTTGTGGGGAAAAAATATAGCATTATGTAGGATCCCAGCAAATAAGCTATTAGCCATAACTCAATTTTCTGGGTTCATCGAACACGTAAATTAAGCGATAAGCTGTAAGCCATAAGCTTTAAGCAGCTTAAAGCTTATAGCTTACGGCTGTTCAAAGAGGAGTTCCCATCCGTTTCCAGATTGATTACCAATGTCCCCAGTGCGGCGCCCCGGCAACTCTGGAAGAAACCGATAGGTTGTTTCAATGCCAGTACTGCCGGGTAAAGTCATATCTGCAGGCCAAACAATTTCGCTATGTGCTGCCAAGCAATGCACCCGGGGATAAAGAACTCATATACGTCCCTTACTGGCGTTTTAAGGGCATGCGCTTCTCCTGTCTTGCCAGCCGGATGGAGCACCAACTGGTGGATGTCAGCCACAAGGCGGTCGATGATGGACGATTCCCCATATCGGTAGGGATACGCAGCCAGACGCTAACACTCTGTTTTGCTTCACCCGCCATAAAGGGGCGGTTTCTCAGCCCCACGCTGTCGTTTTCTAAAATGATCGATATCATCAACAAACGTTTCAATGCATCGCTGCCCAGACCCATTGTCCATCAGGCAAATATCGGAGATACCCTCAGCATCATCTATTCACCCTTCTATTTTGACGGGTGTCTCGTGGATGCAATCCTGAACCAGCCCGTAACAAAAAAGCTTCCGGACGATTTTGACATTTCTGTGTATACCGGCAATCGTCTGGATTGGAACCTTCGTTTTCTGCCCACCCTATGCCCGCATTGTGGATGGGATCTCGAGGGGCAACGTGATTCCCTGGTGTTGGGCTGTGCGAATTGTAAGGCGGTGTACAAACCAGACAAAAATGGCTTTTCAAAGCTCACCGCGGTTCATATAACCGGAGAAGGAGAAGATTTGCGCTATTTGCCCTTCTGGCGTATCAAGGCAGATATATCCGGCATATCGCTGAACTCCTATGCCGATCTTGTTCGGGAGGCCAATCTTCCCAAGACTGTCCAGCCCGGGATGCCGGACCCCGCATTTCACTTCTGGGCTCCTGCTTTCAAGGTTCGACCCCGGTTTTTTATTCAGCTTTCCCAAACCATGACCGTTGCGCAACCCGCCGGAAAATTTTTGCGGGGGATACCCAACAGCAACCTGCACCCGGTCAACCTACCCCTGAAAGAAGGTCTCGAAAGTCTGAAATTGATTTTGTCCGGCATGATAAAGCCTAGACAAAAGGTGATAAGCATCCTCCCGGACATCCAGATAACACCCAGAAGCTTTGTCCTCGTATATCTTCCTTTTGTTGAAAAACACCATGATTGGATTCAACCCTGGATGAATGTGGCCATCAATAAAAACATGCTGGCACATGCGAAAAACCTGTAGGCTACTTGATCCTCCCCTATTCCTTATCCCAGGGGTTTAAACACTGGTGTTGATCGTGAAATGCTTTGTTGTTTTGTACTATCTCTTTTGGTGATACTCTTTACCTTTTATGTACAGGGAGGTTAGACGGTCAAGACTGCCCGGCAGATCCTGCGGCGGGCCGGTCACCGCTATAAATGTGGCCGGCTTCCCTTTGGCAATCATGCCGTAACCATCTAGACTGAGCAAACGTGCGTTGTTACGTGTTGCACATTGAATGACCTCGGAAACTGAAAATCCTGCTGTCATGAACAAGCGTATTTCCTCCTTTAAGGATCTGCCATGGTGGACCCCGATGCTTCCCGCATCGGTGCCCAGGGCCATCGGAACTCCCAGTTCTTTTGCCCTGCGTATCTGTTCTAACTGGTGCTCCAGATTTCTTGAAGCACCTTGGGCCATTTCATTGATTCGTGACATGGATAAGTCTTCAGAATGACCCTGAGATCCGAGGTTTTTGATCTGCTGCACAAAGACATCACGATAGGCTTTCATGGTCACGGCTGTGGGCACCCAGAAAATCTGCTTGTCCGCCATGCGCTTGAGATTTTCTTCCCCCATGAAAAACCCGTGCTCTATTGAATGACAACCCGCTTTCAGGGCGAGTTCAACCGGTTTTCTACCATTGGCATGCACCATGGTTTTACAACCGAAGCGCATAGCGACGGTTACAGCTTCTTTCAATTCCAGAACATCAAACTGAGGAGGTGTCTCTTTCCCAAAGCGAACCAGGCTATTCAATCCTGAATTGACAATTTTAATATGATCGACACCTCGGACCCGATTGCAAATGCTTTGACCCAGTTTTTCAGAAGCCCCAGGAGATTTCCCGATCATTTTGCCGTACCGGCCGTGCTGGTGCCAGGCAGCGCCAGCCACTTTGAGTTGAAGCGGAATAACGTTCTGATCAAGATGGTCCCTCTTATATTGCATGGTATAAGCATGTCGGTCTCCACCATCCCTGCACGCCACAATTCCACAGGCAACTAAATCATCAAGTCGTAGTTCCATATCACCGATTATGTCCTCAAACCTTAAGGTCAATTGCCTTGCCCTGATATCCAGGTCTTCAGTCCCTGACATGAAAAGATGGATGTGGGCATCGATCAAGCCCGGCAGGAGAGAACAATGTGAAAAATCAGTTAGGTCTTGTTGGCGGATCTTTTCGGGTATGGCTTCCGCAATGTCAAGAATCGTCCCGTTATTGATGGTCAGCAGAACATTCTCTCGGGCAGGTTCCCCGCTGCCATCCACCAGCCATCCCGCTAATATGGATTTGGATTTCATTCTTCACCATAGCGATTGAGAAATGAGCGGATCGCATCTAAATAACCGGGAGTAAGGCTCGCATCACTGTGGTCGACACCCGGCGCAACATACATATCCACCTTATTGGCCGGGAATCCATGCTTCAGGGTATGTGCAAACGCCACCGGGAATCGTTGATCTTTCTCACCATGAATGATCATCACGGGCATGTAAAGATCAGGTGCAAGATTGGCCGGGCTGTATTGATCCATGGCACCCGGATAAAATAAATTCCACCAGAAAATGATCATGGGACCGATAACAGCCCCAAAAAATCGATTGGCCCATTTGTAGAGACTCAAAAGCCCTTCCTTTGTATCGGCATAACTTGCTTCAAGAAAAAGTCGTCTGATTTTCTCAGGGTTCCTGTGGGCGGCGATGATGGCACCAGCCGCACCGGCTGAGTGGCCGTATAAATCGACAGGTTCACCGATCCATTTCAATACAGCCTCGATATCCTCGGCAAACTTGACCGCATTGACAAGAAATATCTTACTGGAGCCGCCATGGTCCCGCGCACTGTGCATTACCGTTGTAAAGCCAAGACCGGCAAATATCCTGGCCCTGAAAACCATGCGGTCCCGGTTCCGTCCCCAACCGTGTGCAAAAACAACGATCCCTTGGGACTCCCCATCCGGCTCCACACGCCAGACTTCCAGAGAACCACCGTCAATGGCCGGTATCCTTGTATCGATCAACCGGCCCCAATCTGGTTTGTCTGCGATGGGATTCCTTGGAATTCGCTGCACAACAAAAGATAAGATGAGGGTGGATAGGAGGTAAAATGCGATGATGCCAATTACTATGAATAGAAATATAATCAAAGCTTATTTCCTATATATAATAAGAATAAAGGGTCCGAGGATCCAAGGGTTCGAGGGTCCGAGTGGGTCAATAGCCATGAGCTTTATGCTGATTGCCCTCTATAGCTTATGGCACCTTCCAAAACATTCTATCTTCTTTCTGTTCGCTACCCTCCAACCCTTGTATCACCCTTGAACCCTCGGACCCTAACTGTCCAATAACTCTTTCCTCAACATATTCAAGGCCGCTATGCCGAAAATACTTTTATTCATGGAGCGCTGTCCGAACGGAAAATAAAAACGCTTTCCCTCAGATTTTTCTGGCGTTGCCAGTCCGATACAGACTGTTCCTATGGGTTTGTCGTCGGACCCTCCTGTGGGTCCGGCGATGCCGGTGGTGGATATGGCATATGTCGCCCCAGAAACAAGACGTGCCCCTTCTGCCATGGCCTTGGCGGTCTCCTCGTGAACAGCCCCATATTTCTTCAACAAATCAGGCGTGACCCCCAGGACGTTGGTCTTGGCCTGGTTGGAATAACTTACGCCTGAAAAAAGAAAATAGTCCGAACTCCCGGGAACATCTGTCAGCCAGTTGGCAATCCGGCCCCCGGTGCAACTTTCGGCAACCGCAAGGGTTGCGGCCCTTTTTCTTAGAAGATCCCCCACCACCGCCTGCATGGAGGCACCCTCCAGTGACAATACATGTTGTCCCAGGCGTTTAAAAATCCACTCCGAGGCCTTAGCCAACCTCGTTTCCATGGTAGGCAGGTCCTGACCGTTTAAATACAGCTTCACATGAATTTCCGGGAATTTTGCCCGAAGCCCTATTTTAATGTCAGGAAAATCATCCGCCAGTTCAGCCACTTTTTCCCCTGTGGCCGATTCAGTCAGGCCAAACGTGGAAATGTTCCTGACAAGACAGTGTTCCTTTGATGCCCCCGGCATCTTCTTAATTCTGGGGAGCACCTCGTGGGAGAGCATGCGTTTCATTTCATGCGGCACCCCTGGGAGGAAGAAAAATGAACATGTTCCGATCTTAAGGCTGAATCCAGGAGCGGTTCCGACCGGGTTGTACATGGTTTCGGCGGTACGCGGCAGCATGGCCTGTTTCCGGTTGGAAGCGGCCATCTCCCGTTTGCGGCTTCTGAAAAAAGCTTCGATATCAGAAAGCGCTTTGGCATCCAATAATAGTGTTTCTCCCGCTGCAGATGCGGCGGCTTCCGATGAAAGATCATCTGCTGTCGGCCCCAGCCCGCCGGTAGCCACACAGATGTCCACCCGAGTGGAGATTTCCTTTAGAATTGAAACCAATGCTTCAAAATCATCCCCTACACAGCTGTGGCGGGTAATTGGTATCCCGATTTCCTCGAGCCTTTCAGCAATATAGGCAGAATTCGAATCGATGAGTGCGCCAGATCGAATTTCATCACCAGTGGCAAGTATTTCAGCAATCATTTACTGTCTCCTGTCGTGAACCATGATGGCAAGTGCATTCCCCGTGGCATGTAGCATACTGATAAGGGTAAATAAAACCAAAATCGGGTATTTCAACATAAATTTGTAGGGCACGTTTATTGAAGAGTACCCCGCAGCATGCGAAACACTGCCCAACGGCAGAACCTGGGGAAATGCTCTTGCTGCTGCGTTTAAATATTATTAAAGATAATTTTCAAAAAACCGATCTATATATAGATTGTTTTGTTTACCTTTTCATCAACCCATTTCATCATCAACTTTCATAGAGTTTTATTGAACCGCATTCATGGAAACTATAGAAAAAACAGGGACGCATGACGAAACACATGATGGGGAAAGCCAGGCGCTGGTCCAACAAACCTTATTTGCGCTAAACGGTGCATTCAAGAAAATCCTTTTATACCCCCCTGAGCACGTTATATACCAAACATCATTGGAATCTTTGAAACATAAGTTGGACCATTGTATCGATAAACATGGAAACCTTGTACTTAAGATTGATCGAAAAAAAATACTTTACAATGATGAAGTCGTGCACGATGGGACCATGAACGAGGAAAATCTGGCATTCGTCCTGTTTCGTGATGGGATCTATCAACTTGAATTTCAAAAATCGATTGCAATGTGGGAAATTCACAGATTCCTTGAAATATTGCAAAAATATCAAGTACTCACCGAGGATGCAGAAAACGATGTTGTTACAGCCCTGTGGGAGTCTGAGCTGCCCTGCTTGTCTTACAAAGCAGAGGATGTGGGTTACGATACGGGTGAAGATTTTGAGATCCCTGAATTAGGAGGGAATAATTCACCCCAAGACGACCCGGATTCGGTGGCCGCTGATACGGACGATTCCCCCCCGGACCCATTCCCTCCGACCCCGATCCAGAACCGTCAATTATGGAAAATCACCCCGGAAGATCAAGAGCATCTTCGCAGCATGCTTGTAGAAGAGGAAGATTGGGAGCGAATCGAATATGTTCTATATATTCTGTTGTTCATTCTCCAACAACAGACACAACCCGATGATTTCTCCGAAGTCATGGCCTATTTAAATCAGGAACTTCAGGCGGCCATGCTGGAGCACAAATTCAAAAGTGTCTACAATACCTTTCAAATATTGAAAAAAAATATTGATCTCCATAAATCCAAGGACCACTGGTCTATACCCCTCCTCAAAGATTTTTTTGCATCGGTTTCCTCTAAGACGTTTTTAACTATCATGCAGGATGAATGGAATCACATAGCCAAAAGCGGTCCGGAAGAACTCGGCTATTTAAAACGGGCTCTGATCATGCTCAATCCGGAAGCGGTCGAGACCCTCGCTCCAATGCTTTTGAAAACAACAACGATTCAAACAAAAAATTTACTCATGGTGGTCATCGGTATTCTGGGGGAGCGGGAATTTGAACATTTGGATAAAGTTCTATCCTCCTCAGGCATTGAACTATTAAAAATGCTGAGTCATGTTCTTGGGTTTATGAAAAACAAGGCTTCCTTTCAATGGCTACCTGAACTGCTGCGTCACGAGTCAGCAGATGTTCGAAAAGAGGCCTTAAAAGCAATTTACCGCCGAGATCCGAGCATGATTGGTGAACTGAACATACTGGTGGATGACACGGACAAAGATATGCAACAACTCTATTTAAAATATGCCGCTCAACAACGCGATGTAAAATCTGAAAGACGACTGCTCGATTATCTTAAAAAGCAGCGTGTACGCGCGGACAACAAACAATTCCTCTCCAGAGTGTACATGTCTCTGGGAAAATGCGGGTCAGATGCGTCATTGCCCTTTTTGAAAAAAAATCTGTTTTTTCTTTCATGGCTCGGAATCTTGAGACCTAAAAGATCCTTACGCCGTCAAGCGGCTGAATATGCATTAAAAGAAATTAATACTGATAAATCCCATTTGTTGTTGAGCCGAAGCTCAAAGCACCTGGGGGGGAAAAAATAATATTGAAATCTCTCTATCCGGAATGAATAGGCAACACCATGACCTTACAGCCTGTAAATGATCACTCCCGTAAAATCTATCTTTCCGGGGTCGCGATCCTAAAAGGGATTGCCAGACTCATCCAAAACGCCAAACTCTATGATGCCAATAATAAATTGATCATTGATGCCGTCCATGCTTTTAAACAGGCCATTAATAGTTCAAGCGCCCACAGCAGTCATGTAACACTTCAGATTATTAATGGACGCTTTTTTCTTCAAGAAGAAAAACTACCTTTGTTTCGAAAAGATACCAAGTTATTCAATCATATGCTCCAGTTTCTCGAGAAACGCTCTGTTTACGGCTTTCATTTCGATGCTGATATAGATGCCGTCACCGTAAACGATATTTTGGCTTTTGTCCGTTTTTTAAGCCTATCGCTTAAACATGACAACCCCTCTGAATGGCTCAAGATGGAATTGGAGAAAAACGATATCTACTGGCTGGTAATTATACAGGAAGCCGCGTCTAACCCTGACGACACCGCAATAGCGGAAGACTTTGGGCAACCAGAAGCACTGGCGCAGAAAAAAGAGACCGCTAAAAAGACCTATCACTATTCTTTGAATTCCGTGAAAGAAGTTGCTGAGAAACTGCTTGCGGGCAAGCATACCAACATCAGAAAATCGGTTCGAATGGTTCAACGCATGGTCGATATTATCACCGAAGACAATACGACGTTTTTATCACTCAGTACCATCCGTATGTATGACGACTACACGTTTACCCACTCATTGAATGTGGCGCTCCTAGCCATGTCCTTGGGTCAGCGCTTGGGTCTGAAGCGAAATATGCTGGAAAAACTGGGTCTTTGCGGATTGTTTCACGATTTGGGCAAGATAGAAATCCCCAAAAGTATCTTGAATAAAAGAGAGAAATTAAATGATTTCGAATTCAATGAAATCAAAAAACATTCCGTAAACAGTGCCCTGCTGATTTTAAAGTTGAAAACCGATAAATATCGCAAAGTCCATCTGTTTGTCTCTCCCTTCGAGCACCATATTCGATATGATCATTCCGGCTATCCGTCGGTGGATAAAAAGCGACCCATCAGTCTGTTCGGCCGAATCCTTACCATCGTGGATGTCTATGATGCCATTACATCTCCGCGTATTTACCGGCCAACCTCCATGAGTCCGGATCAGGCGCTGGGAATCATGCTGGCTGACTCGGGAAAACATTTTGACCCTGTCCTCCTCAAGCTGTTCGTTAACATGATGGGCGTGTATCCTGTCGGGACCCTGATAACATTGGATACCGGTGAAATGGGTCTGGTTCTGCACAACAGCGAAAAGACCGATCAAGCGCGACCGGAAGTTCAACTGCTAAGCAAGAATGCTGACCAGACCTATACCAAAGGAAAGTGCATCGATCTTGCCGAACGAAACCCTGATACAGGCAAGTTCATTCGCGATATCATAAAAACTGAGCACCCTGCGACACATGGCATTCAGCCGGCAAAATTTCTCATATAGAGGTCATTATGAATAATGTATCGAATCGCCGAGAATCCAATCGGACGTATCCCCAGGAAACAAAAGAAATTCTCATCAACGACAAAAGATTTATCCTGAAAAATATCAGCAGAGAAGGGATCGGTGTCCTTGTTGAAGATTCATTTGATTTCTTCATTGGGCAACGTATTGCCTCTATTTTTCTGGAAGACAGTGAAGATGCCCAACCTTTGGTCGGCATTGTCAATCACCTTTCCCAGGATGTTTCCGGTACTGTCTGCGGAATCCGGTTTGATTTCAGAAGCAACATTGAGTTTGAGTATGTCCAAGCAATCAACCATGCGCTCATGGTGACGTAATATGGAAAGACAATTTAGAATTCGGGCAATATTTTAATTACTACCAGGGTAACATCATCTTCAATCTTAACATTTTCCTTAAAATTGCTTAATGATTCAACAATCGTGTTTAGGATCGACTCGGCATCAAGACCGGCTTTTTTTCTGATGATGGTGTAGATATGCTCTTTCCCAAACATTTCACCTTTTGGGTTGCGCGCTTCCCACACACCATCGGTTCCCAGGACAATAACCTGCCCGGCGGCAAGATTCTGTTTTATATTTTCTTCATACCGATAGTTTTCATCTACACCCAGTGCCATTCCGACACCTTTTAATTCCGACATGCTATCTGTATCCGGGTTATAATATATAGCGGGGTCGTGCCCGGCACGAACCCACTTCAAATTTTTGTCTGTCTTATCGATAATCAAATAAAACATACTCATGAAACTGCCGGAGTTTACAACATCTCTTGCAAGTTGCCGGTTTATATCTGAAACAACCTGAGAGATTGTGCCGGGCAAGACTGACCGTTGACGAAGAAATGCCCGAGCGGTGGCCATTAGAAGGGCCGAGGAAATACCATGTCCGGAAACGTCACCTAAAACAATGCCGATTTTTTCTGTTCTATTTTCATCAAATTCAATAAAATCATAATAATCCCCACCCGTCTCATCACAATAGATACTTTTACCGGCAATATCCAAGCCTTCAAAATTAGGATCATCCTTAGGCAAAAGATTTTGCTGAACTTCCATTGCTATTTCCAAGGATTGTCGCATCTGATCCCGATGTTTAAGACCTTCTACCATTTGATTAAACGATTGAATCAAGTTTCCAATCTCATCTCTGTCTCTGGAAACAAGCTGGGTATCTAAATCCCCTGCGGCCACCCTAACGGAAGCTTCAGCAAGGGCTAACACAGGCGTAATAATTCGACGGCGTAGAGAAAACAGGATTCCCAGAATCAGAAGTGTGGCAGCCAGAGCAAAGCCAAAAAACACTCTTCTGCTGTAGCGCCAATATTCCTCGTGGATCAGTTCAGACGTGCGCCGGACATCGAGAATAATCTTGACAGTCGCCTCGATATCACCTTGGGAATTGCGAATGGGAGAGGTGACCTCAATCACCTGTATTTCTGGTTTTCCAGGCTCCAGTTCAAGGGTCTTGGTCTGCTGCCTTATCAATGGACGCTTGGAGCGTATCACTTTTTGAAAATCGTTGTCTAAATGTGTTTGTCCTATCTTCTCCGGTCTGGTGTGATCCAGAATCCGACCATTGGGATCCAGCACGACAACACGGATAATTGTGAAATTCAACGTATCTTCCAGTAAGCTTGCGCGTTCTTCTACCAATTCCGTCAGGCGATCAGACTCACTGCTTATGGCAAGCCGGTGCAACGATGTCTCCATGCCGGAAAGAAAAATTGTGGCCTTGTTTTCCACTTCTTTCATGGCAGCCATTTTCATACTTTGTTGAAAAAGGTAAGCGCTCAGTACCAGGGCAACCAGCGTAAATCCGATGACGATAAGAACGGCCTGTATGAATATGCTGTTATAAAACCGATGTTTTTTTCCCATTGAAGGCCTCGTTCCCGCGCTCTATGGTTTGGAATTTAATTAATTGTATTTTGAGATTTATTTAGAATTTGTGCTTTGTTATTTGGGATTAAAAAAACAGTACCCGGGATTGGGATTTGCTGCAAAATTCATTCGAGTTTTGTAATTTAATTATGGGACACGACACTATTCTGCATCAAGATGCGCTTCTATCCATTTCTGAATATCATTCAAGACCTGCTCGTGCCCCGGCTCATTGAACACTTCATGGTAAAAGCCCTCATAGATCTTGATCGATTTGTCCGGGGAGCTTACTGAATCATACAGCAATTGCGCGCCGCCTGGATCGATCAAGATATCATCACTTCCCTGTACAATCGTTAAGGGCAGTTTGATATGGCCTGCATTATTTGTTACCTCCTGCATCGTCTTGAGCATTTCTGCACCCAGCCGCGCGGTGACTTTTCCTGTATATACCAAGGGGTCATTGACATATGCCTCCACCACGGCCGGGTCTCTGCTGACACCATTTGAATCCAGTTGTAGAATCCCCGCCTTGGGCAATATCTTCGAGAGTATCTTCCCCATAAAAAGGACGGTCTGAGATATATTATCAGGCACTTTAATTCCCGGACCGGAAAGAACAGCTCCGGACAATTCATGTTGATGTTCCAGCAGGTAGGCTGCACCAATCAGGCCGCCCATACTATGCCCGATTAAAAATATGGGTTTGTCAGGCTGCCAATCGCGAATCATATCAATATATGTCGTCAGTGTGGTGGTATAATCCTGGAATCGATCAACGTACACCCTCTCTCCATCTGATTTCCCATGTCCAATGTGGTCGATCCCATACACGGCATAGCCTTCAGGAACAAAGTGATTCACTACATTCATATACCGCCCGCTATGCTCTGCCAGGCCATGCACAATGACAAGTAAGGCCCTGGATTGCTCTTCCGGACACCAATATTGATAGAAAATATTGGTATCCCGGATACCCTTCATGGTTCCTTCTTTGTGTTTCACCGCTGCCCCTCCTGAGTTTTTAATTGAAATAAACTTGCCATTGCTGTAACGGTGACTATCTTGTTGCGGTTGGCACCTTATCAATGACAAGAACCGGGTACGGCAACACGCATAGCCCATACAACGCATGGCGAGTAACCACCATATGTTCATCTGATACACAAACAGATATCTAATGAAATACGCATGGTCGCGCAATGTATATGGCTTATGAAATTGCTGACGTTACCGGAAAAAATTATATAAATTGGAGATAATTATGGAATTTTCATGTCCAGAAGAAGCATGCAATTACGATGGCCAAGGACCCTATGTGCTAAATATTCCCCAAGAGGCATGTGTCGATGAGCATAATATAGCCACCCCTTTCTGCCCCCATTGTGGACAAGCGCTGATAAAGACCGATTCCTGCGAAGAACATTGTGACTGTTAAGATCGT
Organism: uncultured delta proteobacterium; assembly: GCA_963842925.1. GTDB lineage: Bacteria > Desulfobacterota > Desulfobacteria > Desulfobacterales > B30-G6 > B30-G6. The sequence goes on along the minus strand of CAWJIL010000001.1, from coordinate 101,003 downwards.
CTATTTCAAAAAAGGTTCGGGCTACAGGTTATCCGTTTCTTGTTCCTCATTGCGGAATAGCTCACAGGTCTTACACCAACAGCGGAGATTCCCTTTGCGAAATATATTTTCGCAGACATCCCGCTGATACATAATTTTTGAATCCTTGGGGCATTGAACCATATCCTTTGTCATTGGCCAGTCTCCTTTCGTTAAAAAATAGGTCCTCGATGTTTATTTATATGAACACATGAGATAAAAAATAGTCATGGCTTTGTAAATAACCTGGTAACAATACAACATTTTGTATTTTTTGTACTTTTCACTTGACTCCTGGGTCCTTGAAGTCTTGAACCCTAGCGTTTTATATCTCACGGCATACCCAGATGACCTTGCCGATAATCCTGACGGCACCCGCCTCTTCCCGATTGAGTATGATGGGTAGATAATCCTTGTGATTGCTCAGCAATACCAGCTTGTTGGGTCGTTTTTCGATCCGCTTCACCATAATGGTGTCTTCGATACCCACAGCATACAACGCCCCGGCCAGGATGGCCTTCTGGCTTTGATCCACCAATACCGTATCGCTGTTTTGAATCTCCGGTTCCATGCTGTTTCCAAAGATATCGAATAAAACCATGGCCTCTGCTGAACCTTTTTTTTGCAACCAGTCTTTTTGAAATGCATAATAACATTGAATATCCGCATCCGTTTCAAACGAACCGTCACCGGCACAAAGCCTGGCATTGACCTTGGGTATTTTATCAAATTCCGAGACTGTGCCGCTATTGCGTTGCTTTAGAAAGGAGCGTCCATCGCCGCTTTCCAGCCATTCCGGATTCAAACCGAATTTTCGGTAAAGTTTTAGCAACCAGCGATCCGGCACCTGCCCTTTCTTTCTTGCCTGGGTGACTGCCGAGCGGTTGATCTGGAGAGCCTGAGCCAGTTCATTTTGAGAATCGATTCCCGTGGCTTCAAACACTCTTTGGATGACTGCGTCAAAACCAGATGAATTCACATTCCAGCCTATCTATTCGTTGCTGATTCAAAACTGCGAGGGACGTTTATTTGTTTAGTTTGATTAACATATAAAACAGTCTTATGCAACACTTCGTTTAAGTTTCAACAAAGCCAATCATCATTGGTTACGCTTTCTTGACGGCCTCCCGCCAGCGCGCCAAAATCTGAGAACGGGCCTTTTCATCGATACCGGGTTGAAATTCCCGGTCCATTTTCCAGGTACTGGCAATGTCATCAAAATCTTTCCAGACGCCCACCCCCAGGCCTGCCAGAAACGCAGCTCCCATCGCCGTGGTCTCAACCATTTGAGGACGGATGATACGGCATCCAAGAAAATCAGCTTGCATCTGCATTAACAGGTTATTGGCACTCGCACCACCATCAACCTTGAGCTGCACCAGCTGTTGATTGCTGTCAGCCACCATGGCCTGCAAAATCTCAACATTCTGCAAGGCAATTCCTTCCAGGGTTGCTCTAGCGACATGTGCACGATGGGTCCCCAGGGACAACCCGGTAATCAGTCCCCTGGCCTCTGAACGCCAGTGCGGTGCCCCCAGCCCCACAAATGCCGGAACTACCGTAACACCCCCGGAATCCGCTACTTGATTCGCCAAGGTCTCTATTTGAGAGGTCTCCTCAAAAAACTGCAAGCCGTCTCGAAGCCATTTTACGGCTGATCCGGCAATAAACGCCGATCCTTCAAGGGCATAGGTAACCGTATCGCTGACCTTCCAGGCTATTGTTGTCAGAAGTCTGTTTTTGCTCCGCACTGGCGTTGTCCCGGTATTCATCAGCAGGAACCCGCCTGTTCCATACGTGCACTTTGCCTCACCTTCTTTAAAGCATGTCTGACCAAACAAGGCAGCCTGCTGATCGCCTGCCATACCACAGACGGGGATGCCATCCGGTAACCCCGGTACATCCCGGGTGCGCCCATAGATCTCTGAACAGCTCCGGATTTCCGGCAATATGGACTTGGGTACACCCAGAATCGAACAAAGATCATCGTCCCATGACAAGGTTTCAAGATCCATGAGCAAGGTTCTGGAGGCGTTGGTGACGTCAGTGACATGGGCGGCCCCACCCGTTAGTTTCCACGTGAGAAAGGTGTCTACTGTACCGGCAATAGCTCTTTTAGCCTCAACTTCCTTGGGAAGATTATTAACATTGTCAAGCTGCCACTTGAGCTTTGTCCCACTGAAATAAGGATCCAGTAAAAGGCCTGTCCGCTCCTGAAACAGTGATTCATACCCTTTGGCCTTTAACTCCTCAACAATTTTAGAAGTCCGCCGGCATTGCCATACAATGGCATTGTGATAGGGCTGGCCAGTCTCCCGGTTCCAGATAAGGATGGTTTCACGCTGGTTGGTAATGCCGATGCCGACGATCTCCGATACCGACACACCACTTGTCTGAATGGCTTCCTGGATAGACGCCAGCACGGATGCCCATATATCGTCAGAATCATGTTCAACCCATCCCGGTTCCGGATAGATCTGCCTGAATTCACGATACCCCTTCCCGCGGACATCGAGCTTTTCATCTATGAGAAGTACCGTCGTTCCAGTGGTGCCCTGGTCAATGGACATAATAATATCGGACATGATTCCCTCCTATGGTATCTATCACCTAATCCAAGAATGCTTTCTAAAACATTTTCTATCACAGGGAAACATTTTGTTAAAATACCTAAGTGTAGATAAGGTTCAGTGGTATGGGTGCATACTTCCAGGCGCCTGGTTTGGGGAGGATGTGCTGCCCACTGACCGAAAGCCAGTTGAGGTCCGGCTTGATGTTCCTTAATTTACCGTCATCGGGTGGTCGGGCATGGTTGGTATAAGCATATGTGGTCTGGAACATACAGATGCTCTTTTTTCTATATTTCGCGACAACATAATTTTTTTTAAACGTTTGTGGTTTGAGCCTGCTGTTTGCTGCAATTTCATTGATATCCGTGTCCTTGAACTGCATGAGTACGATCCGCGAAGTCCCCCGTTCAGATATTCGTATCAAGGCCCTTGACTCACTGCTACCCACATAGACCGTCGTGATACAGTTAATCCGTTTGAAGTATTGAGCCGCTACGATGGCCGCCGTGCGTCTGCCTCCAACCATGACAGGGACACCAAAATATTCAAAAAATTTCTTTTGAACATCCTCGGCATACTTATCCCCTTTCTCATACAGATCCTGAGATACATAACGAAGGCTCTGGGCAAGATCCTCGGCCGCTTCTGCAATTGGCCAGTCTACCCGAACATGAAAATGAGATAAAGCATATTGATGTCTTTTTTTACTGAGCTGGTCCCGTTGGATGAGCAAGGCATAATCCACCGGAAGAAGATCTTTCAGAAAATTGAAAAACTGAACCGATTCCAAATACTTCTGACTTCTATCGTATTTTTCGGAAAGTGTCAGCGCCTGTGAATTGAGAAGATTGGCCAGGGTCGCTTTGTTGTCATCAAAGAACCGGATATATTTTTTATGGATGGCAGGCACTGCTTCCTCTACGAAGAGGAGTAGAAATGTGTTGTGACTTCCGTACTCGAGGTCGGGTATTCGGGCGCGTGGCTTTAATTCACGCTTCGCTACAAAGGGATACCTTTCCTTTTTGGATACAAAGTTATTAAATGAGTCGACAAGCGCATATTGCAGGATAAACTGATCGAGTTCGTCTCTCAAGAGTTCGTAGTAAGAGCGTCTCAGTTGGTTTGCACGGCTCAACTCTTCTCTGACACCCCAAAATGCCATGCTGTACTCCTGTATTAAGGAAATGATAAAATAACATACCACCAAAACTTGAAATGGTCAACTATTAGGAATAGACCTGCAGATGAGGAAAAAGATATTTTGACACGATTTATTTCTGCTTTTCGATCCAGGCATAAAAAGATTCGCGGTATCGGTAACCAAGCAGGACAATGCCGGAACAGATTGCTGTTGCTATAGCCAGAATCAAATAATTCTGCTCGAACAGCATGGCTCCCTGCAGACTCAGGATAAACGTTCCCGGCATCCTGCCAATGGTTGTCATCATAACAAATATTTTGAAGGGAAGAGCGCTCAGTCCAAGAAACAGACACAGATAGTCCTTGGGAAAGCCTGGGAACACGAAGAGCATAAAAAGGATCAATACACCTTCTCGTTTGGCAACCATATCGAATCGTGCTAAATATTTTGGCGGTATCACTTTTCTCACATACCGTCGTCCCAAAAAACGACCGACACCAAAATTGATGATGGAACCGATGCTTAACGCAATACTCGACAAGAAAAAACCTTTGGTAACACCAAAAAGATACCCGCCGATAAAACCGGTTGCCTCACCGGGCACCGGTGCCAGCAAGACCTGGAGAACCTGCACCAGCATAAATACCCATGGCGCTGCAGGGCCGAATCCTTCGATATAGGCACTGATTTTTTCCCTGTCTGAGAGGAAATAGAAAAATCGAACACTCAGAGACCAGAGTTCTGCTCCATAAAAAAAGAGCATAAGGCTCAGGATGAGAAGGACACCTAATAGAACCAGGCCCCACCTGCTTGTCAAACGATGGAAACCCTGATCTTTCATAACAATTCCGAAGAGGCGGCCATTTCCAATGCCGCCACAGCCACCAGTTGCTCTCCTTCCATGAGTGTCAGAAAGGCACCGCCACCGGTCGATATATAGGACATCTGATCGGCTGCACCGGCTTTTTGGACTGCACTTCCGGTTTCGCCACCACCGATGATAGATGTAGCCTTGGATCCTCCGACCACCCGGGCAAGCTCAAATGTTCCATGACTGAAGGGCGCCATTTCAAACACCCCCATAGGCCCGTTCCAGATAATGGTTCCGGCATCCTGAAGCACCTCGGAAAAAAGACAGGATGTGGCCGGACCAATGTCAGCGGCCAGCCATTCCAAAGGAATTTCCTGTATCGGGACATTTTTCAGACCTGCCTCCGGGTCCAAGCGGTCCGCGGCCACAACATCCACCGGCATATAGAATTTGACATTGCGTTCCCGGGCCTTTTCCATAACATATACAGCTGTATCAACCATATCTTCTTCGATTAATGATCGGCCCACATCACAGCCGCTGCCTTTGATAAAGGTGTTTGCCATGGCACCCCCCACGATAATCTTATCCACGTGTTGCAACATATTTTTCAAGGCGGATAGTTTGCTTGATATTTTGGCACCCCCCACGATTGCCACCAGCGGACGAACAGGATTCTTCATGGCTTTGTCAAAAAAAACGAGTTCCTTTTTCAGGAGCAATCCTGCTGCCGATATGGGTGCATGTTGTGTTATGGATACCACCGAAGCATTGGCACGATGGGATACGGCAAACGCATCGTTGATATAAACATCACAAAGAGCTGCCAGGGTTTTCCCGAATTCACTGTCGTTTTGTGTTTCCTCTTGGTGGAAACGAAGATTCTCCAGCATCAATACCTGTCCGCCTTTCATACCATCAGCCAGTGCAGTCACTTCCTCGCCGATACAATCCGGCGCCATCATCACTTCCAGACCGAGAATTTCACCTAAACGGTGGGCCACCGGCTGCAGGCTGAATTCCATCTTGACCTGCCCTTTGGGCCGCCCCAGGTGTGAGGCAAGAATTACACAGGCGTCCCGGGACAGGGCATATTTCAGCGTCGGCAGCACCGCTTCTATTCTGGCATCATCTGTAATCTGTTGTTTGCTGTCCAGAGGTACATTGAAATCGACCCTGATAAGGACTTTCTTTTTGGATATATCGATGTCCTTGATGGTATTCATGCACATCCCTCCCTTACTTTTTCTTTTGTAGTTTCTCTCTTTTGGTCTCTTGCTTGAGTCGGCGGTCCAATTCTTTTTTTCTCGACCAGCGTTCAACAAACCCCATTGATCCGGATGTATAGGCCCTGTCAACAGCCTCCTCACGCACACTGATACCGGAGGCACCCTTCATGGCGGTTCTCAGACATTCCGTTTTATGCAAACATGCCATGCAGGTTTCCGGTGATGCCCTGAGACCGTCACCACTTTCCGGAAAGACAATTTCCAAATTACCGAAGCAGACCGGGCAACTCGCTTTCTCTTCTTTCATATTCCCTGTTTAATCTCTTGATATAGCCTTGGTCGGCAAAACTGAAGTATCGATTATGTCCAATGATTACATGTTCGTGAACTGTGATGCCCATCATCTGGCAGGCAAAAATGAGTTTTCGTGTGATGGCGATATCCTCCTCGGAAGGCTCAGGATCCCCGGATGGGTGATTATGTGCGAAGATAAGCGCCGCAGCATGGTGGTCAAGTGCTGCCCGGACAACCTCCCTCGGGTATACGGAACTGGCGGTCAAGGTCCCCTGAAAAAGTGTTTCTGTGGCGAGAATTTTGTTCTTGGCATCCAGAAAAACAGCCCTGAAGCATTCCCTGTTTTTATCTCGCATGCTGGCTGTGAGATACGCGGCTAGCTCCTTTGAGTTATTGATGGGATCTTTCCGGATAATTCTGGCATTTAAGTATCGATCTGCTGCTGCCTTGATCAGCCTGATACCAAACAGATTTTTCTTGCCGATACCTTTGATCTCACACAATTCCCTGGTAGATGCTTCGAAGACCCCCTGGAGTGTCTTAAATCGTTTCAGGGCTGCTTTGGCCGCCTCTTTACAATCCTTGCGGGGCATCCCAAGTGTCAAAAGCAGCTCGATCACTTCATAATCATGAAAGCCTGCCAGGCCGGCATTTAAAAACTTTTCTCTCAGGCGTTGCCTGTGGCCGGCTCCTTTGTGTTCCTGTTTCCGATCCATCGGCTTGACCACCCACATCAGGGTAAACCACCACCCGTGAAACAGGTGGCTTTAGTTTTCATCCAACTCGTGTTTAAGATCCCGGGTCATGAGACGAAACAGCGCATCTTTGGGAGAGACATCATCATAGAGAACATGATAAATTTCATGAGAGATCGGCATGTCTACACCCAGACTACGCGAAAAGTTATAAACAGATTCAGATGTTTTGATCCCCTCTGCAACCATATTCATGCCCGAAAGAATATCATTCAGTTTTTCGCCCTGGCCGATTCTCTTGCCAACCGTATGATTCCGGCTCAAGTCTCCCGTACAGGTCAAAATAAGGTCACCTATGCCGGCAAGACCGGTAAAGGTCCTGGGATTGACTCCCATCTTCAGACCCAGTCGTCTGATTTCAGTCTGACCTCTTGTAATCAGCGCCGCACGGGTGTTCAAACCAAGACCCAGACCATCGATAATACCGGCTGCTATGGCAATCACATTCTTTACCGAACCGCCCAGTTCCACACCAATGGGGTCATCATTGGTGTATACCCGAAAAAATGGCGTTACAAAAACATGTTGGATGGCCTCAGCTACGGTCAAATCACTTGATGCCACCGTCACGACGGTCGGCATGGCCCTGGCCACCTCAAAAGCAAAGCTCGGACCCGACAGCACGGCAAAATTACCTTTGCGAATTTTCGGGAGCATATCACTTAAGACCCGGGTCATGGTCAGAAAGCTCTTATTCTCTATGCCCTTTGAAGCCGACACGATGATCGCATCAGCAGATATGTGAGGAGCCATTTTACCGGCAACCTCCCGTACAAGATGGGACGGCACAACAGTCAGAACCATGTCTTTGCCTGTAACCACATCCACGATATCATTCCAGGGTGTCAGTTGGTCAGATAGCATAACTCCCGGCAGGAATGACCGGTTTTCCCCATGTTTCAAGATTTCATCCCTGACAGATGCTTCATACACCCACAGGTCAACGGCATACCCCTTTGTTGCGAGAAGGTTCGCCAGGGCGGTTCCCCAACTGCCGGCGCCCACGACACCAATTTTATAGCTCGCTATGTCTTCAGACATATTTATTCTTTTTCGGCCAGACGTGCAGCACCCACCACACGTTCGCCTTTTTCTATATCGATCAGTGTCACACCCTGGGTATTGCGACTGATGACGGAGATACCTTTGATGGGCATCCGGATGATCTTGCCTATATCGGTCATGAGCATCAAGTCATCATCCTCTTCCACCAGCAGGATTGAGATAACTTTTCCGTTCCTTTCGCTGGTCTTGATAGTAATGACACCCATCCCACCCCGTTTTTGGATGGGGTACGCATCAATGGATGTTCGTTTCCCATATCCGTTCTGGGTTGCTGTAAACAAGGTCTGCCCATGTCCCATGACCTCCATACCAATAATGGTGTCTCCGGAAGATAGCCGCATTCCGCGAACGCCCTGGGCCACTCTCCCGGTGGGACGGACATCTGATTCATGAAAACGGATGGATTTCCCCTCCACCGAACCCAGAAACACATTCCGGGTGCCGTCCGTTATGCGGGCAGAAATAAGTTCATCACCGGCTACCAGGCTCAGTGCAATAATACCACCCACACGCGGTCGACTATAAGCCATGAGATCGGTCTTTTTCACCAGCCCGTTTTTGGTCGCCATGATGATATAGGATCCCGGGTCAAATGAAGGAACATCGAGAACTGTCGCCAATTCCTCATCCTTCTCGAGATTCAAAAGGTTGACGATGGCCTTCCCTTTGCTCAATCGCCCTGCCTGGGGTATCTCATATACTTTACGCCAGTAAACCCTGCCCTTGTTGGTAAAGAAGAGAAATGTGTGATGCGTCGAAGCAACAAATAGACGTTCGACAAAATCTTCCGCCTTCGTTCCCATGGCGGTCTTGCCTTTCCCTCCACGCCGCTGGCTTTGGTACAATGTAATAGGGTTGCGTTTGATGTAGCCGCTATGGGAAATGGTAACCACCATATCTTCTTCAACGATCATGTCCTCAATGGTCAACTCACGCGTCGCCTCTATGATCTCTGTACGACGGGGGTCTCCGTATTCATTCCTGATTTCAGTCAGCTCTCCTTTGATGATGCTCAAGACCATTCTTTCACTTCCCAGAATTTCCTTGAAATAAGCGATATCCTTCAACAGACCGAGATACTCGTCATTGATCTTGTCTCTTTCGAGACCGGTCAATCTCTGGAGGCGCATATCCAGGATCGCCTGGGCCTGCAGCGGAGACAAATTAAATTCTTCTATCAGGCGTCCTTTTGCCTCCGGAGGTGTCTTGGAGCTGCGAATGAGCGCCACGATTCTATCCAGGTGGTCCAAGGCAATTTTCAAACCTTCCAGAATATGAGCCCTGGCTTCGGCCTTGTTCAGGTCGTAGCGTGTCCGCCGTATGATCACTTCCTTGCGGTGCAGAATAAAATGATCCAGAAGCGATTTCAAATTCAATACTTCAGGCTGTTTGTTAACAACGGCAAGAAAAATGATTCCGAAAGTATTTTCAAGCTGGGTATGTTTATAAAGCTTGTTGACAATGACCCCTGCCACCTGGTCTTTTTTCAGACCCAGGGCGATGCGCATGCCGTCCCGGTCAGATTCATCTCTGATGAATTTGATGCCTTCCAGGTGCTTTGACTTCATCAACTCCGCCACTTTTTCTATTACACGGGCTTTGTTAACCTGGAAGGGTATTTCCGTGATGACAATGGTTTCTGTGCCTGTTCGCTTATCTTTTTCGATGCTGGCCCGTGCCCTGATACGAATGATCCCCCGGCCGGTGTGATAAGCGTCCGTGATTCCCTTTGTGCCATGGATGATGCCCGCGGTAGGAAAATCGGGGCCCGGCATGTGTTCCATAAGCCCATCGATGGAGATGTCAGGTTCATCGATGAGGGCTGTGATGGCATCAACAAGCTCACACAGGTTGTGGGGCGGTATGTTGGTCGCCATACCCACGGCTATACCGGAAGATCCATTGGCCAAAAGAGCCGGAATCACGGTAGGCAGAACCGACGGCTCCGTCATGGATTCGTCGTAATTTGGAATCAGGTCCACCGTTTCCTTTTCCAGGTCCATGAGCATCTGATGCGAAAGCTGCATCATGCGAATCTCTGTGTACCGCATGGCTGCAGGCGGGTCCCCATCCACGGATCCAAAGTTGCCCTGCCCATCCACCAGCGGGTAGCGCATGGAAAAATCCTGAGCCATCCGAACAATGGTATCGTAGACCGCAGTATCCCCATGGGGGTGGTATTTACCGATAACGTCACCGACAATTCTGGCGGATTTTTTATAAGCCTTGTTCCAGTCGTTTTTCAGTTCCCGCATCGCAAAAAGTACCCGGCGGTGTACCGGTTTGAGGCCATCTCTGACATCGGGCAGGGCCCGGCCGATGATGACACTCATGGCATAGTCAAGATATGACTTTTTCATCTCTTTTTCGATGCTGATTTCTGGCGTGTATTCACTCGTCGTCATGTTTCACCTTACGTTTCTGTTGATTTTGATTCTCGAAATCCCGATGCACATGCTTCTTGTATGGGCATCTCCAGAGGATTCACCATTGTCTGGTAGCTGGAGCGATAGATATCGGTCAGGGTCAAGAATGCGGTAATCACCAAGGGACCGTAAATAATGCCCAGGATACCAAAAAGCTTCAACCCGCCGATGATGGCTAAAAATACCAGCAGTGAGTGCATTTTCACGCGCTGTCCCACGAGTTTGGGTTTAAAAAGGTATTCGACCCCCCCGGAAAGAACAACGTAGAAAACAATAAAGAAGATGCCCGCCGCAATGCGCCCTTTGAGGAACAGATAAATAGCGGCCGGTATAAAGACCATGCCAATGCCGATAATCGGCAGAAAGGCAAGCAATCCCATGATGACACCCCACAAGAAGGGTGAAGGCAATCCAAAAATACTGAATACAAGCCCCCCTGCCAGCCCCTGGATCAAACCACCGGCCCCATTTCCGATAAGAATGGCTCCCGCCATATCCTTGAATTTTTTCAGGAGGATCTGGTCCTGATTGTTGGGGAGTGGCGATAGATCGACAATAAAAGAAACAAGCCGCCCGCCGTCCACGAGCAGATAATAGATAACAAGCAGCATCATGAAAAAATTAATGAAAAATGCCAGCATATTGGATGCAATTGATCTTGCCTGATTGTAAAGAAAAAGTCCCACAAATCTGGCGATCTCGGATATGTAGGTATTGAGTTCCTCTACGGTGATCTGAAAATTGAAATTTGCAAGCACGTTGTTGGTAAGCTCAAGGACCTTGCTTCCCTCCATGAGCGCGCTGATCTGCGGACTGATCATGGCATCCTTGGCCACCAGATACAGATCGTAGGCCTCCTTGGACAGGATGCCCACAAAAAAAACGATGGGGATAAAAAGAATGCAGAAAATAACACAACAGATCAAAAAGGATGCAATGGAAGGCCGAACATAACCATCGCGGATAATAAGTCGATACAGCGGGCTGAAAATTCCGGATACGACTGCCCCTAAAACGATAATGGACAAAAACGGCCACAGAAGCCAGCCGAGCAGAAAGATCGATATCAGAAAACAAGCCAGAAAAAACAATAAAATCGTATAGCTGGTGTTTTTTTCGGTCATACGATCCCCGGTGCATTACACGGTATTGTATAGAGAGTGGTCATTCAACAAAACAACCACGCAGGTCCTGTGTGGTCCACCTTGAAAGAGAATGTGTGATACCCAGACTGAGCGATATCCATAAGTTACAGGCGCTCGCCAATGGGAAAAGTCGTTGTGACTGGCGATATGGTGCGTTAAATGGCAGGTGTTCTATCTGCTTACATAGCTACCAGCTGCGAAAACAAGCAACAGTTCATATATAAATACAGGTATATAGTTCCCGAAAACAGCATATAATATTCCGCCGCCGACAATCGCCGGCACACCACAAAAAACCAGAATACCCAATTTTCTGCTAACGTTCATACAGATCTCCCAACTACTTGATTAGCCGGTTTTTTTTAACAAAACCGGTGTCGTTTTCTATCGTGTAACAATTTTATTTTTTTAACAATAATTATCAATGAAGTAAAGGAAAAAATCAACGTTCAATGATCATGGCCATGCCCATTCCACCACCGATACACATGCTTATCAAACCGGTCTGGTAATCTTTCCGTTTCATTAAATTCATCCCACTGACCATCTGACGTGCGCCGGTACAACCAATGGGGTGACCAAGTGAAATACCGCTTCCCAACTCATTCGGACGACTGGTCTCGATACCCAGTTCCCGCATACAACCGATGGCCTGAGCCGCAAAAGCTTCGTTCAGCTCGATCATATCGATATCGTCCAGACGCATCCCCGTCGATTTGAGCACTTTCCGTATGGCAGGTACCGGTCCCAGCCCCATATAGGCAGGATCTACACCACCGGATGCAAATGCTTTTATTTTAACAATCGGTTCTAGGCCCAGTTCCAGGGCTTTTTCAGCGCTCATGAGAAGTACAGCTGCTGCGCCATCGTTAATACCCGAAGCGTTTCCAGCCGTCACCGTGCCATCTTTTTTAAAGGCCGGCCGCAACCGGGCCATCTTTTGCATGTCCGTTTCCAGGGGTCTTTCGTCCGTATCAAACAGGGTTTCTCCCTTACGAGACTTGATACTGACCGGAACAATTTCTGCAGCAAAATCGCCGTCCGTGATAGCCTTTCTGGCGCGCTGGTGGCTTAACACGGCAAGCGCGTCCTGTTCTTCACGGCTGATATGGTACAGTTCAGCAATATTCTCAGCGGTAAGACCCATATGATAGCCATAAAATATTTCATAAAGACCGTCAAAGACCATCAGGTCGTAAATATCTCCCACGCCGGTCAACTCCATGCGATGCCCCCATCTTGCCTTTGGCAAGGCCATGGGTACCGTACTCATACTCTCCTGACCACCTGCAAGAATAACATCCGCCTGACCGGACATAATGGCCGCAGCACCGATGGTAATGGCTTTTAATCCGGATCCGCAGACCTTGTTAATGGTCAAGGCAGGGGTCTCCTTGGAAATCCCCGCTCGAACCATGGCCTGGCGGGCCGGATTCTGGCCCTGGGCTGCCTGAAGAACATTGCCCATGATGACTTCGTCTACTGTGACCGGAGTGGCACCATCGTCCCACGCACCGCACTGGTCCTCCAGTTCGATCCTGCCCCTGCCTTTCAACTTGTCCGGGGCAAAGTCCTCCATGGCTTCACTGGCTACCGGCCTAAGATGGGTACGCCTGAAAACATCTTTCATGACAATGGATCCCAGTTCCACCACGGGAATTGTTTTCAACCCACTTCCAAATGTTCCAATGGCGGTTCTTGCACCACCCACGACAACGACTTCTTTCATATGGTTTCTCCTTTATTTCGCGTTGACAGTCTTAACCTGTTACTCTCACAATTCTATTGACATATAAGTAACTTCCGATATTCTTTTCCAAACGTACTGTCACACTTTATAAAATCATTTGCGATCTTATAAAGTTATGGGTACCTATCATAGCATCATTCAAAAGGTCAATATTTCACTGTGTGTCTCATCATCTTTGCATACCGATTTCACCCGCACTATCGGCTCATTCTGGCTGCAAATAGGGATGAGTTTTATGATCGCCCCACCCAGTCGGCAGTTTTCTGGGAAGATGCCCCTGATATCCTTGCCGGGCGTGATCTCAAGGCCGGCGGCACCTGGATGGGTATCACCAAAACAGGACGTCTGGCCGCCATCACTAATTATAGAGAGGCTGGATCAACCCGAGAGGACGCCCCCTCCCGAGGGGACCTGGTAAAAGATTATTTGACCGGCAATTCAGCACCTTACGATTATTTGAAAACTGTACAGGATAAGGGCCAAACCTATAATGGTTTCAACCTGATAATCGGCGATGCAAATGACCTCTACTATTTTTCCAACCGGGATGAAAGTATCCGAACCATCCCACCTGGTGTTCATGGCTTAAGCAACCACCTCCTGAACACGTCCTGGCCCAAAGTAACCCAAAGCACATCAAAGCTTCATTTTTTAATCGGTCAAAAAGAAAGGGTATCCCCGGACAACATCTTCAAAATACTAGGAGATCCATCTATCCCAACAGATGAAGACCTGCCTAACACCGGTGTTGGCCTTGAATGGGAAAGAATTTTATCCCCCATCTTCATTACAAGCGATATCTACGGGACCCGATGTACCTCCGTTCTCCTATGGCAGAATTCCGGTGAAATCACCTTCTTGGAACGTACATTTGACGGACATCTTCAAGACAAACACAAATCTAAAATACAGCACCATGCATTCAGCCTGCGTACCTGACCACCGCCAGGACCAAAGATACACGGGTCCAAAGGACCCGGCGTTGATTTAAACCTATAAGGGATTAATATCATGCACATTCAGCGTGTGATAAATTCGAAATACGAATATCAAAATACGAAACAAATCCAAATATCAAATGCTCAAATGGTTCAAACTCAAGATTGTTTTTTTGTTTGATTGCGAATCGATTTATCTCACATCTGCCGCTCGTTGGGTCAATGCGTCATAGTAGTCAAGGACGTCCCCTATTTTGACACAGCATAACGCCTTTCAGTTTCCCATATCCTCCTGTTTTGTTTTTGGATCAGATGACGCCCGCATCTGGTTTTTCCTGTGCTGCCATTGGGTAAGGCGTTTCTTTATTGTTTGTTCATAGCCACGCTCTACAGGATGATAAAATTTCCTTCCCCGGATCTTGTCCGGCAGGTATTCCTGAGAGTCGATGGCATCCTGATAATTGTGGGCATACTGGTATCCCTTGCCGTAACCTATTTCTTTCATCAAGCTGGTAGGGGCATTGCGTATATGCAGGGGTGTTTCAAGGGAACCTGTCTGCTTGATGGTCTCCTGAACTTTTTTGTAGGCCGCATAGATGGCGTTACTCTTGGGGGCCGTTGCCAGATATACAGCCACTTGGGCCAGGGCCAGATCCCCTTCGGGGGACCCAAGAAAACGATAGGTCTCCATTCCGTTCAAGGCGATGTTGAGGGCTTGGGGGTCGGCATTTCCGATATCTTCCACGGCAAATCGGACCATTCTTCGTGCCAAATAAAGCGGGTTTTCGCCGGAAATCAGCATACGGCCGAGCCAGTAGATAGCTGCATCGGGATCACTGCCGCGCATACTCTTATGCAGCGCCGAAATAAGATTGTAATGGGACTCCCCGGATTTATCGTAAACAAGTGCTTTTTCCTGAAGCGCGGTTTTTATTTCTTCCAAGGTCAACGATTTCTCTTGCTGATCCGTTCTTTTCAGGCTGCTTAGCAGTTCCAGATTATTCAAGGCCATACGGGCGTCACCATCTGATATCTGAGCCAGATAGTGGACAACACCCTGGCTCAACTGCCAGGACTGTTCTCCCAAGCCCCGGTCTTTGTCTTCGAGGGCCGACTTGATAATTAAGGTGATGTCTTCTTTTGACAGCGCTTTCATGGTGATCACACGGCAGCGTGACAAAAGTGGTCCGATTACTTCAAAAGATGGGTTTTCAGTTGTGGCCCCGATCAATGTAATCAATCCATCTTCAACATGGTGCAGAAATGCATCCTGCTGTGCCTTATTGAACCGATGTATTTCATCTACGAACAAAATGGTTTCCTGCCGGTATAAAGACCGCTGGTCCTTGGCAATCTTGATGACAGATCGAATTTCCTTGACACCCGATAATACGGCTGAAAAATGAACAAAATGTGCTCGGGTCTCCTTGGCAATAATGCGGGCAAGGGTTGTTTTACCACATCCCGGGGGTCCCCAGAGGATCATGGAAAAGATGTGGTCGGTTTCAATGGCGGTCCGGATCAGTTTACCTTTTCCCAGTATATGCGTCTGACCTACAAATGTCTTCAGGGTGTCGGGTCGCACCCGTTCCGCAAGTGGTTGACTCCTGGCGCTGGTTTGACTTGCATTGTATTCAAAAAGATCCATCAACTGTAGCCTTTTAGCGGTTTAGACTGTAGGCTATTAGGCGGCCTATAGCTGACAGCTTCCAGTTACCCTCAATTCATTGGAACCTGAGGTTGATTATTGTGTTCGTTGTGGGGGTAAGATTTAAGCCGTAAGCAGCTTAGAGCTTAATGCTTACTGCTTATGGCTTTCCGATACCCTCCAACCCTGCCCTTTATTTCGTCTTGCTCAACCGCCCGGTACGCTGGCGGAAAATGAGACGTATGGGTGTCTGGTTGAGATCGGTTCCCAGACGGACCTGGTTCATCAAATAACGTTTGTATGAAAAATGAACCGCCTGGGGATAATTGACAAAACATACGAATGTGGGCGGTTTTGTGGATATCTGGGTGGCATAGTAAAATTTCAAGCGCTTACCCTTGAACAGGGAAGGCTCGTTCTTCTGGGTGGCTTTTTCCACGATCCTGTTCAGCTGCCCTGTCTTGATCCGGGTGGCAAACTGTTTGTGTACCGCGTCTACTACATCGAAAATTTTACGCACGCGGGTACCGGTAAGAGCCGATATGGTCAACACTGGGGCAAAATTTAAGAACTTGGCCGCATCCTTTACCTGCTCCTGAAACTTTTTGGCTGTATTGCTGTCTTTCTCTACGATATCCCATTTGTTCAGCAAAAAAATGCACCCGCAACGCCGATCATAGGCATAGCCGGCAATATTGATATCCTGTTCCGTAATACCATCGGCCGCATCCAGAACCATCAAGGCGACATCACATCTATCAAGACTTCTCAGGGCCTTGATGACTGAAAACTTTTCCAATTTTTGTCGGGTTTTGCCCTTACGTCGGATACCGGCAGTATCGATGAAGCGATACAAACGGCCGTCCTTTCGACAATCTGAATCGACAGCATCGCGGGTCGTGCCCGGTATGTCGCTCACCAAGTGCCGGTCTTGCCCGAGAATAGAATTAATCAGTGATGATTTCCCAACGTTGGGACGGCCGACCACAGCAATTTTGATGGCGTCTTCCTTAGAATCTCCGGTGTTTGATGTCATTATCTGGGTAAGCCTCTCCACCAGGCTATCTAAGAAATCATGCATGCCATATCCATGTTCAGCAGAAACAGGATGGGGATCATCTATTCCCAGGCTGTAAAAATCGTAAATACCCTTTTCCTGCTCAATCCCATCTATTTTATTGACAGCCACCATCACCGGTTTGGTACTAGCTCGCAGCATTTGATTAATGTCCTGATCAAAAGGTGAAATTCCACCCTTACCATCCAGCATGAAAATGACAAGATCAGCATCTTCCAGGGCCTGTTGGACCTGCAGTCGAATCTGTGGGGCAAAATTGTCAGCCGCTTCGGTAAATCCACCGGTATCGATCAAGGTAAATTCAACCTCATTCCAGTGTGCGTCACCATAAATACGATCCCTGGTAACACCCGGAAAGTTCTCCACAAGGGCATCTCTCGACTTTGTAATGCGATTAAAAAAAGTCGACTTGCCCACATTGGGTCGTCCGATAATGGCAACAATAGGTTTCATATGGGTTCTTTCTTTATAAATCATTAAGGGCGATAAATGGTTTTGACGTTTTTATTAAAAGCAATAAGCTATATGCAGTAAGCCGTAAGCTGCTTATAGCTTATTGCTTACTGCTATTATCTTGTATACATCATCGTCTAATCGGATAAAAGCAAATTTTCACGTGACAGGAATCCCGTGTTTAGTTTATACAATAAAATGTAACATCATATTTTGGCATAGGATGGTTCTGGCCATCAACAATGAAAAGAAATTTACCGTCCCTGAAGTCCGGGCACCTAGAGGGTTTGACAGTCAGTCACTTGAACCCTCGAATCCTGGACCCCTTGGACCCCTTGGACCCGCTCTGAAAAGGAACCCCATGTCCCTGACTCTTTTAGAAGGAAACGAGGCTGTTGCCTGGGGAGCACACCGTGCAGGCTGCAATTTTTTTGCAGGATACCCCATTACACCGGCCACAACCATATTGAACACCATGATGAAGCTTCTGCCTCCTAATGGCGGTATCTGTGTTCAAGGTGAAGACGAAATCGCCTCCATGGGATTCTGCCTGGGTGCCTCCATGGCCGGTATGAAGGTCATGACAGCCACATCAGGCCCCGGCATCAGTCTGTACAGCGAGAACATCTCCTTTGCCATTGGATCTGAAATCCCCATGGTCATCATCGATGTCCAGCGGCTCGGACCCTCAACAGGTTCGGCGACAAAGGGTGCTGACGGCGACATCCAATTTCTGCGGTGGGGTAACAGTGGTGGATTGCCTGTCATCGTTCTGGCACCCACGGATGTGACCGACTGCTATCTCCTGACAGCCCACGCTTTCAACCTGGCGGAGAGGTTCCGCTGCCCGGTATTCATTGCCTCCAATAAAGAAATCGGCATGACCCGGGAGAGCATCGACCTGGATGCAGTGGCCCTGCCTCCAATCGTCCAACGGGATGCTGCGCCTGACAATGACCCGTATCTCCCCTTTTCAACACCAGACCCATCTGGCGTTCCAGGCTTTATGCCCATCGGAGGAGAGACCATTGCCCGGCAGACATCTTCCACTCATGGACCGGATGGCTACATTACAGTGCATCCTGAGGTTATCGCCAAAAGCCAGGCCCGTCTTCGCGACAAACTGGAAACGGCTCTGGACACTTTCACATTTTACGAAGAGCGCAACCAGCAGGATGCCCAGGCACTGGTGATCACCTATGGAATCACCTCACGCGCAGCCATAGCTGCGGCCAAGAGGCTTTCCGGTTCTGGTACACCGATCTCGGTGTTGACCCTCAAAACCCTGTGGCCCATACCCGAAGAGCTTATCAAAGAGAAGACTGCAGCTTACAGCCAGGTATTTGTCATTGAAATGAATCTTGGGCAGTATGTACATGAAATCAAACGAATACTATCCGGTCAGTCTGTCCTGTTCCTGGGTCAGATGGATGGAAATCTGATAACACCATCTCAAATCGAGGAGTTCATCACGCATGCCTAGCCTCATCAATAATACCAGACCGACGGCATATTGCCCTGGCTGTTCTCACGAAGTCGTAACACGCGCTCTGGACAAAACCTTCCAGCAAATGGGCATCCAGGGACATCAGGTCGTCATCGTCAGCGATATTGGTTGTTCAGGTCTATTTGACACCTTTTTCACAACACATGCATTTCACGGTCTGCATGGTCGGGCATTGACATACGCCACAGGCATCAAGCTTGCGAGACCTGACCTTCACGTAGTGGTCACCATGGGGGACGGTGGGCTTGGCATTGGCGGCGCTCATCTGCTCAGCACCTGCAGACGCAACATCGATATCACATTGCTGATCCTCAACAATTTCAACTACGGAATGACGGGAGGACAGTTTTCAGCCACAACGCCACAAGACGCCCTGGTGGGTTCCGGTTTTCTCAACCAGATCGAAAAACCCATGGATCCCTGCCGGGTCATGCGTGCCGCCGGTGCAGCTTATGTGACCCGAATTTCTGCATATCAAAGCGACCTTTCAACAGAGATGGAGCAGGCCATTCGATTCAAGGGGTTTTCCAGTATGGACATCTGGGGTATCTGCCCGGGTCGCTATACCCGTCAAAACAAGACCACATTCAAGACCATCCAGACATCCATAGACAGCCTGCCTTCCTATCGTGGAACAGTGAAGGAAAATATCCGGGAAGAGTACGGCTCCCAGTACAGAGCAAAAGCCGCTATACAAGAACCATTGCCATCACCCACAAAAGTGACAAAACAATTTCCAGCTCTCTTTCAGGAGAGAAAAGAGATTTTGATACTGGGAAGCGCCGGACAGCGGATCGTTACAGCCGGAGAGATATTGTGTTATGCCGGTCTCACGGCAGGTCTCCATGGAACCCAGAAAAACGACTACCCGATTACGGTTCTAAGAGGGCACTCAGCCTGTGAAGTAATTTTATCTCCTGAAAAAATCGATTACGCAGGCATCGACGTACCCGATATTATCCTGGCCCTGGGGCAGGAAGGAATCGATAGGAAGAAGGCACTATTCAGTTCCTGCACCGACGACACCTTCATTTTGGTGGATTCAAAGGCTGAGATCCCGGATTGCCGCGGAACGATTGTAACCATCGATTTCAAAGAAAAGAAGATCAAACGCCAGGACATGGCCATGGCAGCATTGAGTCTTCTGGCACAAAACGATCGTTTGATTAATCTGGACATGCTCGAGGCAGCTCTTCGTATCCGCTTCAAGGGGGCTACATTGGAAGGGGTGTTGGCGTTGGTCCAAAGAGCAGCTTTAAGCGATAAGCCATAAGCTATAAGCCGCTTACTGCTAAAGGCTAACGCAGGGTTTATGGTTGGGAGGATAGCCAAGCGCTATCGGCTAAATTCAACCGAATAGTCTTCAGCCTGAACCCCTAAAAAGCTAGCGCTGGGCACATAGAGTCAAGTCAGAATACTGCCAAAAGCCACAGGCTAACTGTAAAAAGTGGCAACCGTCAGGTTGTCCCAGGAGTACAACATGTTTTACGACAGCATGATGACCGATGCGGAAAAGGCCATCCAGGCCGAAGTCAGGACTTTTGTACGTGATGATGTATCCCCTGATTTGATCCGTGCCATGGATAAGGATGAGATTGAATACCCACGTGAATACGTGGAGACGCTGGCCGAGAAAAACCTTCTCGGTCTGCGCTTCGACCCTAAATGGGGCGGACGCGGTCTGCCCTGGACCGCAGAGGTCATTGCAGAAGAGGAAATCGGTGTCTTGGGAACTGCGTTGGGATGCGCCTTTGTAATGCCCTCCATCGTCGGTGAAGCACTGCATGTATTTGGAACCGAGACCCAGAAAGAAAAGTTTCTCAAACCGATTCTGCAAGGCAAACTTATCTGTGCTGAAGCACTGACCGAACCAAGAGGTGGTTCAGATTTTTTTGGAGCCACAACAACAGCGGCTTTGAAAGACGATCATTTTATCGTCAATGGCCAGAAACGTTTTGTTGTTGGTGCTACCGAAGCCGATGTTTTTCTTGTTTACTGCCGAACCAACTTTGACGAAAATGCCCACAAATATGAACGGATCAGTGCCTTGCTGATCGAGCGGGGTCCGGGGGTGGAAACTGAATATCAGTACGGTCTCATGGGTACACGGGGCGGCGGTACCGGGCGTCTCGTCTTCAGGAATGTCCGCGTGCCTAAAGAGAATCTGATCAGCGACATGAATACCGGTTCCCTGGTCTTTCACCAGATGATGATTCCGGAACGTCTTACCTCTGCTGCGGCAAGTCTGGGGGTCCGTGCAGGGCTCGATCTTGCTCTGCGTTACAGCGATAAGCGCTTTGCTTTTGGAAAGACCATTCGCAAGTACCAGGGTGTCAATTTTATGGTGGCGGATGCCATTACACAGCTGGATGCCGCCCGGGCCATTGTTTATATGGCAGCCCGTGCCGTGGACACCGGGGCACCCAACGCAAGAAGACTTGTCAGTGAAGCCAAGAAGTTTGCCACAGACGCGGCTTGGGAAATTGCCAACAAAGCCATGCAGATCATGGGTGGCATCGGTTATACAGAGGTATATCCCATCGAAAAAATAGTGAGAGATATCCGTCTGACTCAGATATGGACCGGTACCAATGAAATCATGAACCTGCTGATCCAACATGAATACTACCGTGAGATTCTCGCATCACCTGAAGCGATGCGAAATGTAGAAATGGATGCCAGAGGAGCTGATGGCGATCCTGAAAAATGTTTCACAGACGAAGACATGTGGCGGGTACATGGGAAATAAAGGGTAAGAGGGTCTGAGGGTGGTACGAGGGTTCGAGGGTAGTTGACGGCTATCAGCGGGCAGCAGCACAGCTTCCTATCATCATAGCGTCCCAGCATACAGGGATCTGAGGATAATACCAGGGTTCGGGGGTGCAAGAGCAGCGAAAGACATTCAGCGATAAACACCTAACAGCCTACAGTCTAAACCCCTAAAAAGCTATCAGGTCTTCAAAAGCAGTGAAAAGTAATTGCTTGTCACAATAGATACAGAAGGATCCATAATGGAAAACGTCATCGAAAGACGCATCATGTGGGGTGATCTGGATGCCTTGGGCATTGTATTCTACCCGCGCTACTATGAATGGATCGATGCTTGCGCCCATCAGTTTTTCGAAGCCATCAATATTCCCCACGACCAAATGTGGGAAAAACATGGTATTGTTTTTGGTCTGGCGAAAACACAATGTCGTTACAAACAAGCAGGTCGCTACCACCAGAGGATCAACATTGGTACCCGACTCACAGAACTGAGTACCAAAGGTCTTACACTAAAGCATACCATCACCAAAAAAGAGGACGGAAGCATCGTGCTGATCGCTATAGAAAAACGTATCTGCCTGGATGCAAGGGATAAACATGATTTAAAGATAAAGACAATACCCAAAACAGTTTATAAGCTGCTTGAAAAAGCATTGCATGAAAGTAAATGAAGCGCGCCTAAATGGTGTAAAGCACCACTAAGCACTGGGTAACTTGGCTGGACAGATTTTTTAGTTTGTGGGGAACATCTGAATTGAAATGGATGGACTCACCGGTTTTAAGCACTTGGGTTTTGGTGCCCAATGTAAATTCAAGCTCGCCCCTCATCACAAAGATGAACTCTTCTCCTTCGTGTTTGTAAGCAACCGGCTTGTGGGCTAGATGGGGCTCGATGGAGACCATAAAAGCCCTTAGATGACTGTTTTCTGCATCCGGTGTTAAGGTGGCATAACTATAATTCTGGGTGCGCTGAATATAAGCCTGGGTACGCTGATCACGGATAGTCGCCTTTTCCTCCTGATTCAGGAAGGTTCCAGGATCCACCTGCAAGGCTTGGGCCATACGCATGATGAAACCAACAGGTGGTGACATCTGATCTGCTTCGACCTGGTTGACAAAATCAGGGGTTTGACCTGTTTTAGATGCCATTTTATCCACTGACCAGTTGCGCGCTTTGCGGAGCTGCTGAACCAGGGCACCAAAGCCACTGCTTGGTACACGCTTGACATCGTCAAGATAACATGCGGCATCAGCCAGACGCCGCATGGTTAGTTGTTTAATCCTCTGAGTTAAGGCAGGTAAAATTGCAGCAGCATCTGCTACAATACCGATGTCAGCAACCTGAAATATCGGTGCAGCAGGATCACGGTTGATGGCCACTATCAATTTAGCGTCCATGATACCGGCAGTATATTGTATCGCTCCGGAAGTCCCCACCGAAATCAACAATTTGGGCCGGATGGTTTTACCGGTTTGCCCAATGAGTCGTTGTTCATCCACCCAATGATGGCGCACTGGCGGTCGTGTGGCCCCCACTTCGCCTCCCAGAGCGGCTGCCAGGTCCCTTATCGCACCAAAACCACGCATATCACCCATGCCGGCACCACCTGTCACGACAATTTGGGCTTCTTCCAGACGTCGGCTCTCTATAGAACCCTGGGACCGTCTCAATAAGGTCATACCTGGATTGATTTCCACTTGCGTGGGTATAAGCTTTTCAATACGCCCCTTTCGGGATACTTCGGACTTTGGTTTTTCGCCATGGGGTCGAACCGTTATCATGGTTGTGGGCCATCCTTTGGCAGGTGAAATATCCGCCAGGATTTGACCTCCCCATGCAGGGCAACGTCCCACAATTTGCCCAGCATCATACACCAGTTCATCACATTCGGCAATCAAACCTGTTTGACATTGCTGTGCACAAATAGCTGATATCTCACGACTAAATTCATTTAAAGGAACCAGTACCAACCATGGGGTTTTGGATATAATCATTTCGCTTAGCACTTGGGCGTAGGTATCTGTCCGGGGAGTTGCCAGATGGGGGTGTTCTACACAATAGACCGTATGGATCCCAAAGGAAACAGCTTCATGGGCGGCATCATCTAGGGTGAGGCAAGTATTGTTGTCGATGACGCCTTTTGTATTCTCATCCTGATGCGAGGCACCCATCAAAATCATGGATAGCGTGCTTGGTATGTTTGCTGCTAGTCTCAATGCCTTGGCCAGCACAATCAGACTCTGCTGCCAGTAGCGTCTGCTACGCAAATCCCCTAAAATCCAGAGTTTCTTTTCAGTCATAATAAGCTATTTTCTTTTGAGCATCAAAACTTGGTTAATTATTGGGATGCCTATGCTGAATT
This sequence comes from uncultured delta proteobacterium, assembly GCA_963842925.1. Taxonomy (GTDB): domain Bacteria; phylum Desulfobacterota; class Desulfobacteria; order Desulfobacterales; family B30-G6; genus B30-G6. Next base: position 77,043 of record CAWJIL010000001.1, on the reverse strand, counting down.
GAAGAACCTCGCAGCATGCGAAGCACTGCCGAACGGCAGAACCGACGAGGAATGCGCTCGCTGGTTCGGTTCATGGGATTGTTCTGTCAGGTCAAAACACCAGCCATATTTAAATGTGTCACCAATTCCTCCGTCTGCACCTGAGCATCACCTTCAAGCATTAAACATTTGCGATCATGCCTGAGCTTTTTAAGTGCCACAACGCGTGTGGGTGATCCCGCCAAACCTACATCCTCTGCTGCAAGGTCCAGATCGGTTAGTGACCATTCTTCGATGTTAATGTGATCAAATACCTGGGATATGCAATCGAGCCCAATGGAACGGGGTGCATAGGCATGTTGATCGATACTAGCAGCCCACGGCAATGACAAGCGCCAGGTTTCCTCCCACTCATCCATACCACGCTCTACAGTCCAGTCTCCCGGCCGGCCATCAAATTGTTTGACCCCGCTGATAAAAGGAACACCCAAGAGGGTTGCTGTCTGGGGGCCCACCTGGCCTGTATCACTATCGGAGGTACGGGTACCAAAAAACAATAAGTCAAATTTCCCGATTCGTTTGACTGCCGCAGCTAAGACCCTGGATGTCACAAGGGTATCAGAGCCTTTAAGGGCTGGATCTCTGACCAGAAAACCACGATCCACACCCATAGCCAGGGCTTCTGCCAGGGCTTCACCGCTGATGGCCGGACCCATGGTTATGGCAGTTACACGACCCTTGTTATATTCCTTCATTTGTAGGGCTGCTTCAAGGGCAGGCCGATCAAACGGGTTGAGCTGACTGTTTTGCGGTGAGCGCTTGACCACACCGCTAGAAGCTCCCGTGACTACCGATTTGATGCAAACAATAATGTGAAAGCTCATTTCCCCTCCAGTCAAGACCTATATCGCGCATATTCTAAGGCTGCTAAACGCTTTAGTTTTCATGCAAGATGTAAGTCAGACATTAATTCTTTTTGCGCTTCACGGGCTATGACCATACGATGAATTTCTGAGGTACCTTCGTAAATTCTCGTCACACGGGCATCGCGATAATATCGCTCGACAGCATATGCCTTGGAATAGCCATAGCCACCATGGATTTGAACCGCTAAATCGGTCACCTTGCCGGCAGCTTCGGCAGCAAACAGCTTGGCTTGAGCCGATGCTTTTGTGAAGGTCTGGTTTTGGTCTTTCAACCAAGCAGCCCGATAGATCATCATACGGGCGGCATCCACCTGCGTAGCCATATCGGCTATCATCATTTGAATGGCCTGATGCCGGGATAAGGGAACACCAAACTGCTGACGCTGGTTGGCATAGCGGATAGCCTCTTCCATTGAAGCCTGGGCAATACCCAAGGCCTGTGCTGCAATACCTATCCTGCCGGTATCCAACGCCACCAAACCGATTTGTAGCCCCGTCCCGGATTGACCCAATAGGTTCTCCCTGGGTACGCAGCAGTCATATAGACGGATTGAACTGACTGGGTTTGCCCGCACGCCAGAGAGATCTTCCAAATCGCCAACAACAAAACCGGGCGTTCCCCTCTCCACAACCACCACACTGATACCCTTACGACCAGCCGCTGGATCAGTACGTGCAAAAATTAAACAGATATCAGCCACACCACCGTTGGTGACAAACACTTTGTTGGCATTCACCCGATAGTGGTCGCCCTCTAGTATGGCCGTAGCCGAAATCCCTGAGGCATCCGAACCGGCATTTGGCTCGGTAAGACAAAAGGCGCCAATCTTTTGTCCTCTGGCCAGTTCTGTCACCCAGCGTTGCTGCTGCTCTGCGGTTCCGAAAGCCATGATGGGAAATACGGCTACACTGTTGTGAACGCTCAAACAGAGACCAATGGCAGCACTTATACGAGACACTTCTTCGATAATAATCGCATAGCTTAAACTATCCAATGCAGCACCACCCAATTCCTTGGAGGCCTGAATACCGAAATACTTCAAGGGTCCCATTTTTTCAATCACTTCCCATGGGAAGCGAGCTTCTTGATCAATCTGAGCTGCGATGGGGCTGAGCTCTTGATCACAAAAAGATCGCACACTGCGGCGCAGAATTCTGTGTTTTGCAGTCAGAAATGGTTCGGTCATGAAGATCCTTCATCAAATTTGAACAGAAATAGGGAGCGCATTCCCCGTCGGTTTTGCCGTGCGGCAGTGCTTCGCATGCTGCGGGGATTCTTCAATACAATGATCTTCTGCAGGGGACCTAGAGGATCTGGCTCAAAAAAAGCTTGGTCCGATCATGCTGCGGATTATCAAAAAATTCTTCGGGTGTGTTGCCCTCCACAATTTTTCCGAAATCCATAAAGAGCACCCGGTGAGCCACGCTCTTGGCAAATCCCATTTCATGGGTCACCACGATCATGGTCATGCCTTCCCTGGCAAGATCGATCATGACATCCAAAACCTCTTTGATCATTTCAGGATCCAGGGCTGATGTGGGTTCATCAAAAAGCATCACCTTGGGTGCCATGCAAAGGCTCCGGGCAATGGCTACCCGCTGTTGCTGTCCACCGGAAAGCTGTCCTGGGAATTTTTTGGCCTGCTCGGCAATTTGAACTTTTTCCAAGTAGTACATGGCAGTCTCTTCGGCCTCTTTTTTGGGAACTTTACGCACCCACATGGGGCCGAGAGTAAGATTTTCGACAATGGTCAGGTGGGGAAACAGATTGAAGTGCTGGAACACCATACCAACTTCCGTGCGTACCTTTTCAATGTTTTTTAAATTGTTGCTCAATTCGATACCATCCACGATAATTTTGCCGCGCTGATGCTCCTCGAGGCGGTTGATACATCGAATGAGGGTCGATTTTCCTGAGCCCGAAGGTCCGCAGATGACGATCCGTTCCTTTTTCTGGACGGTCAAATCGATATCCTGGAGGACGTGAAACTCACCGAACCATTTGTGAAGATGACTTATTTCGATGATGGCTTCTTCGGGCAGTTGGGCTTCATCTACGATTGCTGTTTCATTCATGTTGTGCCTTCCTATAAGTATTACAAGCCTGTATCCAATTCTTTTTCCAAACGTCTGCTGTAACTGGACATGAAATAACAGCAGCCAAAGTAGATCAGCGCCACGAAAATATAGAGCTCTGAAGAAAACGCCATCCAGTTGGGATCGGACAACACGGACTGGGTGGTCTTGAGCAGATCGTATAGGGCAATGATGACCACCAGGGATGTATCTTTCAAGGCAGATATGAGCTGGCTTACTGTCGGGGGTATCACGATTTTAAGCGCCTGGGGTAGAATTACCAGACGCATGGTCTGATAATAGTTGAGCCCCAGGGAATCGGCTGCTTCATATTGACCCTTTGCCATTCCCTGAAGTCCACCGCGGACAACTTCCGCTACATAAGCGGCGGTGAACATAATAATGGCCACCTGGGCCCTTAAAATAACATTCACCGTAACACCCTCAGGAAGAAACAAGGGAAAGACAATAGACGACATGAACAACAGGGTAATCAGCGGTACGCCCCGGATCATTTCGATATAGACTATACATAGGGTCTTGATGGCCGGCATCTGGGATTGGCGCCCCAGTGCCAGGATAACCCCTAAAGGGTAGGCCGCAGCCAAGCCAAAAACCGACAACAGCAGTGTCAAGGGAAGCCCGCCCCACTGGGTGCTTTCAACACTTGCCAGTCCCAGAATGCCCCCTTTCATGAGGAGCCCCATGACGAACAGACCGGATATCCAGGCATATAACAACGATTTTTTCCAATGGTGCCTGTTCCGGCTGTAAAAAAGCAGACCCACCAGAAGAATCATGGCCAAAAGGGGGCGCCACTGTGATTCGTAGGGGAAAAATCCAAAAATAATAAAACGGATATTGGCCGGTATCACAGACCAGCAGGCACCTTCCGCCCCGCGACATGCTTCACCGGTGGAAAACCAGTGACTGTCAATAAATGCCCATCGAATAAAGGGCGGGAGCACTTTCCCCAGGAAGTAAAGGGTAACCAGGGTCAGAATCGAATTAAAGATGCTGTTGAAGAGGTTGGCACGTACCCATCCGATAACCCCCACGCTCGTTGCCGGCGGTTTGACATCCTCTATCGATTCTGTGACAGCTGTTTCATTCATTTTGATAGTCTTTTGGCCGTTTAGGCTGTAGGTTGCTTTTGTTCAATAGCTCTTGGCTATCCTCCAGCCCTCATTCTTGTTTATTGAGTTCATTGTGTTCGTTGTGTTTATTGTGTTGTCTATGGTTAAAAGGGCACGATGGCTATCAACCCTTTCCCGTTTCATCAACCCAATGAACCCAAGAAACGTGTTTCACCGTTCCACCAACTTCATCTTCTTGTTATACCAGTTCATAAAGGCCGATGTGAGAAGACTCAAGGTCAAATACACGATCATCATCAGGGCCACGCCTTCAATGGCCTGACCGGTCTGGTTAATGGTTGTGCCGGCCACGGAAACAAAGTCCGGGTATCCAATGGCCACAGCCAGGGAGCTGTTTTTGGTCAGATTCAGCATCTGGCTCGTCAATGGCGGAATGATGACCCGCAAGGCCTGGGGCAGGATCACCAGATTGAGAACAAAAGCCGGCTTGAGTCCCATGGCCATGGCTGCTTCCGTCTGACCCTTGCTCACCGATTGAATCCCGGCCCGGACCACTTCAGCCACATAGGCGGCCGTGTAAAGTATCAATCCCAGTAAAAGGGCGGTAAACTCGGGACTGATGTTTCTTCCCCCAACAAAATTGAACCCTTTCAGTACAGGGACATTCATGGCTGTTGGGGCACCCCCCAGTGCCCAGGTCAACAAGGGAAATCCGATCAGAACAGCCAGTCCCACACGAAAAACAGGAAACAGCTGACCCGTCCGCTCTTGTCTGGCCCGGGACCAGCGTCGTAAAAAATAGATACCGATACAGGCGACAACCAGTGCAAGTGCCATGTACTTATAGACTGGGTGTGATTCAGGTATTCCAAAAACCAGCCCGCGGTTGCTCAAAAATACACCCAGAATCGGATTCAAAGCCTGTTTGGGTGAGGGCAGGATGTTGTAAAAAAAAGCATACCAGAAAAAAAGCTGAAGGAGCACAGGAATATCCTGGAAAAGTTCGATATACCACCCGGAAAACTTTGATACGAGCCAGTTGGAGGACAAGCGGGCAACACCGATCACGGTTCCCAGAAGAATACTGATAACAACACCCACAAACGACACGATCAGCGTATTTAAAAAGCCCACCACCAGGGCACGTCCGTATGTGTCAGCAGCGGAATAAGCTATCGCCGATTCCCCTATTTCAAAAGCCGCCTCTTTTTGCAGAAACCCGATACCGGTGGCAATGGATTGTTTTTCAAGATTGGTGAGGGTATTTGACAGCAGATAAAAAGCCAGCAATCCCACCATCAGAAGCGTCGCGATCTGGAACAGAATCGACCGCTTCTTGGGATCGTTATAAAACGGAACCGCTTTAGAGGCAGGATCCTCTTGGGTACTTTTTGGGTTAGTTTGCATATTGTCTCACCATAATAGCGTGACGCGATTTTATGAGACGCGCGGTTATCAACCCAGGAGCAACATTTCTGCTGCAGCTTTTCCGTGCTGCAGCAGAAATGTTTACGTTAAAACGTAATCTTATTTACTCTTACTTGAAAGGCGCTGAATACATGAGACCGCCATCGGTCCAAAGCGCGTTCAAGCCACGCTCGATTCCCAAGGTCGTGTTGACACCGACATTTCTCTCAAAAATTTCCCCGTAATTGCCAACCAGCTTGACGATATTGTAAGCAAATTTTTCATCCAGACCCAGGGCCTTGCCATTGCCCGGAGTAACCCCGAGAAACCGCATGATCCTGGGGTCTTTGCTCTTGAGCATCTTGTCGACATTCTGAGACGTAATACCCAGCTCCTCTGCATTGATCAAAGCCAGGACACTGTAGTTGACAACATCTTTCCACTGGTTGTCGCCATGACGAACAGCCGGCGCCAGAGGTTCTTTGGAAATGATGGTGGGTAGAATGACATAATCTTTGGGATTCGGGGCCACGGCACGTGTGCCGGCCAATTGGGATGCGTCCGATGTCAGAACATCACATCGTCCGGCAAAAAAAGCCTTGGCCAGTTCGGCAGTATTTTCAATGACGACGGGGCTCATTTTCATTCCATTGGCCCTGAAGTAATCGGCAACATTCAACTCGGTAGTGGTGCCTGGAAGCACACATACGGCAGCGCCATCAAGATCTTTTCCAGTCTTAACCCCCAGTTTTTTTGGAACGAGAAAGCCCTGTCCATCGTAGTAATTGACCTGGACGAAATCGAGTCCAAGGGCCGTGTCGCGTGAAAGGGTCTGGGTGCAGTTTCTGGTCAGGACATCTATTTCACCTGACTGAAGCGCTGTAAAACGTGTTTTGGCCGTGAGCGGGGTGTATTTAACCTTGTCGGCATCACCAAAGACTGCTGCAGAGATGGCTCTGGCCGTATCCACATCAAGCCCTCTCCACACACCTTTATCATCGGCCTTACCAAAGCCAAAAAGGTCACCATTGACACCTGCCTGAATAAAACCCTTGGCTCTGACATCCTCTAGTGTTCCTGCCATAGCAACACCGGTCATGGCAATAATAGCTAACATAATGAGACAAATTTTTAGTCCTTTCATCCGACTGTCCTCCTTCTTCCTTAAAAGTTAGGCTACGCGAAAGAGCAATGACACCTGTTTTTCATCAGTGACGCCATCACTCTCGGTCCCATACACTCCTGCAATCTGAAAATCCATTTTTGGTCACATAGCAGTTACAAGCATCATTAAAAAAACTGATAGTAAATATTTACACAAAGGCTTCTGATATTGCAAGTAAAAACAATTTTTACTATGATCTGACAAAAATATTACCATGTAATTTCACGGCTTTTCCTTGACAACCTTGATCGTTCTTTTTAGTTTGTTGAACCGAAACAGCAAGCACATTCCCTTTAGCTTGCTGCAGGCTTCTTCAAATAAGAAAGATTGAGATGCATTGGATGTGGAACTGTGACCTAACCCTAAATTTTCATAAATCTGAGCCCTTGGAAAAGACGAGCAAATGAGGAGAGTGCACACATGAAACAGCACAAATCAACTCTGGGAACTTTGTTTTTTGCAGCCATCATTATACTCATGCTGGCTGCTTGCGCAAAACCGTATCACTTTTATGTCAAATACGATTTGACGGAATCAACCGTTGCGTTGAAAGATCAAAAGGTTTTCTTGCATATTCTGGACAAACGGGATTCAGTGGATTTTCTCTCCCAAAAAGCCAGAAACGAATTTGATCTGTGGGACGGCAGGTATGCTTTATATCACACCCCCAAAAAACCAAAAGGCAAGATCGAAACCTATCCGCTCAGCGGTATGATTGAAGCCGCCATGAAAATGCGCCTGGAAAACATGGGAATCACGGTTGTGACGGAAAAAATGGCTGACACGCCCCTCTTCGAGGTGACCCTCAACAAATTCTTCCTGGACTTAAAAGACCGGACATGGGTGTCGGATTTCAGCTATGCGGTCAAACTGACCCTGGATAATCAGAAAACAGCCCGGGAAAAAATATCCGGGCAGGCGGAACGCACCAAAATCATGGGTCGGGGTGCCGGTGAGATCCTGGTGGGGGACATTTTTACAGAGAGCATCAACAAGCTCGATATCGAAAAACTATTTAATAATGCCGGTATTGAATAATCCCTGATGATAGGGTATCCCGGCAAGAAAGGATTACTCCAATGAACAATCAAGTCGTTATTACTCTGGCCTGCGGAACCGACAATCCCAATCGCGCCACTCGTGCCATTTTTCTCGCCATGGTGGCACATCAGGAAGGAAAACAGGTAACCCTGTTCCTTCTTGACGAGGCAGTTTATCTGGCGCGCAAAGGCCTTGCAGACCACCTTCGTTCCGCCACCGGGGATGCAGCAGACGACCACCTGGCCTACCTGGAAGCCCATGAAGTTCCAATACTGGTGTGCACCCCCTGTGCCGCCACACGGAAAATTGATGAAAACGATCTCCTGAGCAATGCACGTCTGGCCGGTGCAGCAGAGTTGATCCGGCTGGCATGTGATGATGCAACGGTCATAAGCCTTTAGCTTCGAAGCATACCACGTTAAGATCAGTCGCAATGGTCACATAGCCCATTGCGACTGATCTTAACGTTTCCAGAACATGTAACTGCTGCCCACCAAGGCCACACCGATGGACAAGTCGAGTGCCACAACAGAAAGCAAGAACACATAACCATGATGGGCCCATCGTGACAGGCTGATCCCCAAAACGATCATGCTTATCAAAAAGAAAAAGAATCGCCCCCTGAAAAACTGCCAGATTTTCGGTCGTTTCAGAGATTTGATCCGCAGCAGGTTTTTCTCACACACCCTACTGAATAAATACCTTGCTTTTAAACCACCGAAAACAACCCCAAACACTAAAATACCCCAAGGCCAGGAACTGTTCGGCTGCAATGCAAAAGCTTCAGCCAGCAGATGTCCACTTTTAAACAACAGAGATATCGCCCCACCAAACCAGACGATGGCAGACAATACTTTCAGTGTTCGGGCAGAGGTGTCAAAAATCCCGTTCTTCATCGGATATGCCATGAACAGATTTTCATGAATTTTTTGAAGAGGGGCGTTCCCCATGATAGCCGTTCAGGCTGTAGGCTATTATATGGCCAATAGCCGAGGGCTTTTAGCCACCCTCGAATCCTGGATCCCTCGGCCCCTTGAACCCTTCATAAATCTATTTCATAAGTCTTCATTTTACTGAGCAGTGAAGGGTGACTGATCTCCAGCAACTTTGAAGCCCTGGTTCGATTCCCGTGTGTCTCCTTCAGAGCACGCACAATCATCTTTTTTTCCAGCATCTTCCGTGCATGCTTCAGGGAGAAGATCTGGTCAATCGCTTCGTCATAGGCCGGTTCAGGTCTATCCGTCAGGGCCGGTGGTAAAAGTTCCGGTAGAATCTGGTCTTCATCTGAAAGAACCACGGCTCTTTCGATAATATTTTCCAGTTCTCTGATATTACCAGGCCAATGGTAAGCGAGGAGATAGGCAATGGCTGCCGGGGAGGCAGATCGGATGTTCTTTCCCAGTCGCTTGTTGAATCGAGCGATAAAGTGATCCATAAGCAACGGCAAATCTTCCAGACGATCTCTCAACGGCGGTAGATGGATACTCAATACATTGAGCCTGTAGAACAGGTCCTCGCGAAAATGCCCCCGGGACACTTCGTCCTCCAGATTTTTTTGGGTTGCTGCGATAACACGAACATCCACCCGGTCGGATTTTGTGCTTCCAACAGGCCGGATTTCACTCTCCTGTAGGACCCTGAGAAGTTTCACCTGGAGTGGCATAGGCAACTCCCCAATTTCATCCAGAAAAATAGTCCCCTTGTCCGCCTCCTGAAAAAGTCCTTTCTTGTCCTTGTCCGCACCTGTGAAGGCACCCTTCTGGTACCCAAAAAACTCACTTTCCAGCAGATTTTCCGGAATACTGCCGCAATTTACGGAAACCAGGTTCTGCTCAGATCGGTTTCCAGCCAAGTGAATGCCCTTTGCAATGAGTTCCTTACCGGTGCCACTCTCTCCGAATATCAATACAGTGGTATTGTATTGTGCCACTTTTTCCACCAGTTTGAAAATTTCCTTCATGGCGCTGCTCTTACCGATCATATTCCTGAAACGATAATTCTCTTCAATATGCGATATCCTTTCTCGCAATAGCCGATTTTCCTTTTTCAAGCGTTCCCGTTCTTCTGCTTTCTTCAGTGTCATCTGGACTTCATCGGCCTTAAACGGTTTGGATATGTAGTCGTAAGCCCCGTTCTTCATGGCGACAATGGCGGTTTCAATACTTCCGTATGCAGACATCATGATAATGGTGCTCTCACATTTTCTCTTATCTGCTTCCACCAGGAAAGCCATACCATCCATATTGGGCATTTTGATATCACAGAGAACAAAATCAAAATCGGTTTCATCCATCAACGACAGTCCCTGCTGACCATCCCCTGCTGTTTGTACTGCATATCCAAATTTTTTCAGCATGGCTGTAAGCATGTGTCGCATATTTTCTTCATCATCGATGATGAGGAGACGCTTTTTCTTGTCTGATTCATTTGTTTCATTCATTGTATTCACCCAATTATCTCCTCAATGCGGCTAAATAAAAAGTACGCTGTCATTTGCGCTATGCGTGACATAAAATACGGTTTTAAGTTTTAGGTGTTAAGTATTAAGTTAGCTTAAAGTAGGGAGATAATCGCTGAAAGCCAGAGGCCAAGCTAAAACCTAAAACTTAAAACCTAAAACCACGATTATTAGCATGACGTATTTTGTTGAAATAAATAACCCGTCAATACCTCGAAAGATTTTGAATGTCATTTACTTCGTGTCATTTATTGTTGCCAAGAGCTACGATGAATAACGCACAAAGTGCTAATGTCGCCCAAAGGGCTAATGACAGCCGAAGGCGTAATGACACGTTTGATACCCCCCGAAAATTAAATGACAGATGAATATCAATTAATCATCCGGCCAGTGGAAGAGTGATTGTCATCGTCATCCCCTGCCCTTCCATTCTGTGAGCCTGTATCTTTCCCCCCATTGAATCGACGATCATGAAACAGACGTAAAGTCCTAAACCTGTGCCCTTACCGGGAGCTTTTGTTGTAAAAAAAGGATCAAAGATATTGTCCACGACCTTTTTTGATATCCCGGGGCCATTATCGATGAACCGGACATGAATGCTTTTAGTAAGATTTTTCTTCTGATCCAGAATTGTTTCGCTGACCTCACTCCTGATTTCGAGTTTACCCTGTTTTCCCTCACCATCGGCAGCAATGGCATCTGCCGCATTGATAACAAGATTCAAAAATACCTGCCGCAACTGATTCGGATCTGCCAACACCTGATCTGATTCGGCTTTAAGGGAAAGTGTCAGTTCAATATTCGACATGAGTGGCTGTACATTCAGAACATTTGCGATGTCATCGATAACCTCGTGGACGGAAACGACACTAGAATCTATAGCCAGGGGTCTCGATAAATCCAGTAACTGTCGGATCACGGTGTCCATCCGATTGATCTCTTTTTCTGTTCTTATAATGTAATCCAGTTTTTCCTGTCTTGGTATATCCCCTTGTTTAAGCAATTCCAGATATCCCATAATAATACCGATGGGATTGCCGATCTCATGGGCAATACCTGAAGAAAGCCTGCCAACAGAGGCCAGCTTTTCAGCACGAATGATCTCTTCCTGGGCTTTGTTAAGCTCGGTGTTGGTTTTTTCCAGCCTGTGAACTGCATCCTGTAATTTGGTCTTGTCTTCTGTGATTCGCCGGGTCATGCTGTTCAAAGACTTTGATAAAACCTGTAGCTCATTATCCTGTTTCCGAACCGGGAAAAAAGCCCCATCGGTTTCCTGGTAATTCTCCGCTCTTTTGGCCAGTCTTTCAATGGGCTCCAGAAATATCTTAAAAAGACGATGAAACCCGATGAATGTCAGAATAGCAATATTAATAAAAAGGTAGATGAAGACATATTTTTGCGCGTTGCGAAGATCCTGATACAAGGCTTCCAAATTCCGGGTAAGACTCATGCCGCCAATGACCCGCCCCCCAACCATCAAGGGTGTGGAATAAACAAATTTTTCCCTTTGCCACCAGTATACCCCCCACACGGATCCTGAAAATTCAAGCCTGGATTGGCCTGATTCGACGGCCTTGGTAACAATTTTTTCAAGCTGAGGGTCTTGCGCGCAATTCTCACCAAATAACAAAACAACAGAATTGTCCAACAACTGTATACGGCCACAGGATATGCCGTTGTCGCTGAGCATGTCCAAAATCCTGCTTTTTAGCTGAGGAGAAAAGGGATCGGCTGAAAGGACATTTTTACCGATAAAATGATTCTCGACCATGGTAACCAGCAGGCTGCATTTGTTTACCTCAGCCTGGATGGCGTGTTTCTGAAAGGTTCTGACCGCGACAAAATCGACAAGAATCATGCCGATAAACAATAAAACGGCCATACTGATAATGACATTGCTTTTTAAAGCCCGAGCAAACATGAGTATTCCGTATTCCAGAAAAAATTTGTTGTTTCGGGAAATTATCACAACTGCAGATTTTATGCAATTTAGTCTTTAAACTAAAAGCGGTAAGCAATTCTCAGCCATCCCTGGTTAACCATATGGCCAGTGCTGATGTTAGGAGCCCTTGCGGCGAGTTCGCAAAGCGCCAGGGGATTATTTATTTCGCGTTCTCTGAACCCCAAGCGTTGAGTTATAGCTTATACCTAAAAACTAAAAAAGCCCGAAGTTTTCAATAAACTTCGGGCTTTTTAAAAGATTCTCGGCAGCGACCTACTCTCCCACACAGTCGCCCATGCAGTACCATCGGCGCAGAAGAGCTTAACTTCCGTGTTCGGGATGGGAACGGGTGTTTCCTCTTCGCTATCGCCACCGAAAAACTGTAAATTCGATCGCATTAAGATATGAGTACATAAAAACGTTCAGATTGAATATTAAAGATATGACTAAGCCGCACGACTTATTAGTACCCGTAAGCTGAACATATTGCTATGCTTGCACATCGGGCCTATCAACCTTGTAGTCTTCAAGGAGTCTTCAGTTCTACTGGTTTCCCAGTAAAAGGGATATCTAATCTCGAGGTTGGCTTCCCGCTTAGATGCTTTCAGCGGTTATCCGTTCCGAACTTAGCTACCCAGCGATGCCGCTGGCGCGACAACTGGAACACCATTGGTTCGTCCATTCCGGTCCTCTCGTACTAGGAACAGCTCCTCTCAAATATCCTACGCCCACGAAAGATAGGGACCAAACTGTCTCACGACGTTTTAAACCCAGCTCACGTACCACTTTAATTGGCGAACAGCCAAACCCTTGGGACCTGCTTCAGCCCCAGGATGTGATGAGCCGACATCGAGGTGCCAAACCGCCCCGTCGATGTGAACTCTTGGGGGCGATAAGCCTGTTATCCCCGGCGTACCTTTTATCCGTTGAGCGACGGCCCTTCCATTCGGGACCGCCGGATCACTAAGACCTACTTTCGTACCTGCTCGAGATGTCTCTCTCGCAGTCAAGCTCCCTTATGCCTTTACACTCCACGGCTGGTTTCCAATCAGCCTGAGGGAACCTTCGCGCGCCTCCGTTACTCTTTGGGAGGCGACCGCCCCAGTCAAACTACCCACCAGACACTGTCCTTCGCCCGGATAACGGGTCGAGGTTAGAACCCTAAAATAGCAAGGGTGGTATTTCAAGATTGGCTCCACCAGAACTAGCGCTCCGGCTTCAAAGCCTCCCACCTATCCTACACATACTATTCCAAAATTCAATGTCAAGCTGTAGTAAAGGTGCCGGGGTCTTTCCGTCTTTTCGCGGGTAGACGGCATCTTCACCGCCAATACAATTTCACTGAGTCCCTGGTTGAGACAGTGCGGAAGTCGTTACGCCATTCGTGCAGGTCGGAACTTACCCGACAAGGAATTTCGCTACCTTAGGACCGTTATAGTTACGGCCGCCGTTTACTGGGGCTTCGGTTCAAAGCTTCTCTGTCCGAAGACAGATAACAGATCCCCTTAACCTTCCAGCACCGGGCAGGCGTCAGACCCTATACATCGTCTTGCGACTTAGCAGAGTCCTATGTTTTTAGTAAACAGTCGCTACCGCCGTTTCTCTGCGACCCCCTTCAGCTTCTCAAGTAAATTGATTCACTTACCGGGGGTACACCTTCTCCCTAAGTTACGGTGTGATTTTGCCGAGTTCCTTAACCAGGGTTCTCTCAAGCGCCTTAGGATTCTCTCCTTACCTACCTGTGTCGGTTTACGGTACGATCACCTGGTTATCTCGCTAGAGGCTTTTCTTGGCAGTATGGGATCAATCAGTTTATGAGACAAGTCTCTCCTCATCACCTCTCAGCTTTAGATAAAAGGGCGGATTTGCCTACCCTTTCAGCCTACTGGCTTGAACCATCTAATCCAACAGATGGATGACCTACCCTTCTGCGTCCCCCCATCACTCAAACGATAACCTGGTGGTACAGGAATATTAGCCTGTTTTCCATTACCTACGCCTTTCGGCCTCGGCTTAGGGATCGACTAACCCTGAGCAGATTAGCTTTACTCAGGAAACCTTAGGTTTTCGGCGAGCGGGTTTTTCACCCGCTTTATCGTTACTCATGTCAGCATGGTCTCTTCTGAACAGTCCAGCCGTTCTTTCGATCGACCTTCAATCCGTACAGAATGCTCCCCTACCGGACGCTACCGACGAATCGGAAGCGAACCCGCAGCTTCGGTAATGTGCTTGAGCCCCGTTACATTTTCGGCGCAGACTCACTCGACCAGTGAGCTGTTACGCTTTCTTTAAAGGATGGCTGCTTCTAAGCCAACCTCCTGGTTGTCTGTGCATTTCCACATCCTTTCCCACTTAGCACATATTTGGGGACCTTAGCTGGCGATCTGGGCTGTTTCCCTCTCGACCACGGAACTTAGCTCCCGCAGTCTGACTCCTGCAATAAAAGTTAACG
>CAWJIL010000001.1:0-57500 GCA_963842925.1 uncultured delta proteobacterium | reverse complement strand
CAGCAATGTCGTTTCCTCGTCCGATATTTTTTCGCTTTCCACAATGACCCGTAACTCTCTTCCGGCCTGTATGGCATAGGTATTGGAAACCCCCTTGAATGCATTGGCGATACCTTCCAGATCTTCAAGCCGTTTAATATAGTTCTCCAGCAACTCCTTTCTCGCCCCGGGCCTCGCACCTGAAAGACCATCAGCAGCCTGAACCAGCAAATCATAAACCGTTATGGGTGGCACGTCTTCGTGGTGTGCTGCAATGGCGTGAACAATCTTTGAAGATTCTCCATATTTTTTTGCTAAATTCGAGCCAATCACAGCGTGCGGTCCCTCTACTTCATGATCGATGGCCTTGCCGATATCATGCAACAGACCCATCCGTCTGGCCAGCTTCACCTTGAGACCCAGTTCCGAGGCCATGATTCCGGCCAGAAACCCGACTTCAATCGAGTGTTGCAACACATTCTGTGCATAACTCGACCGAAATTTGAGTTGGCCAATGTATTTAATCAATTCGCTATGCATCCCATGAACATCCAGATCAAAGGCGGCCTGTTCACCGGCCTCCTTAATGGCAACACTGACTTCTTTCTCAACCTTTTTGACGACATCTTCAATCCTGGCCGGGTGAATACGGCCATCTGCGATCAATTTCATGAGTGACAGTCGTGCAACCTCCCGCCGCACCGGATTGAATCCGGACAAAATCACGGCTTCGGGAGTATCGTCGATGATTAAATCAATGCCTGTAGCAGCTTCAAGCGCCCGGATGTTTCTTCCTTCACGACCAATAATCCGCCCCTTCATCTCATCGCTGGGCAGATTGACGACAGACACTGTTCGTTCGGCGACATAGTCACCGGCATAACGTTGGATAGCCGTTGCAATGATTTTTTTGGCCTTTTTATCGGCCTGCTCGTTGGTTTCGTTCTCGATTCTTTTAATGAGTTTGGCGCCTTCATGCCGCGCTTCATTTTCCATTGCCCGAATCAGGAGTTCTTTGGCTTGATCAGCCGTCAAGCTCGATATTTTTTCAAGCTGCTGTTTCTGCTCTTCAATGAGTTCATGATACTTCTTTTCACGCTTTACAAGCTCATCGTCCTTCTGTTGAGCGATCCTCTCTTTCGTGGAAATATCCTGTTCCCGCTTTTCAAACTGCTCCATCTTTTTTTCGATGGTTTCTTCTTTGTGCAGCAAACGCTGCTCTCTCCTTTTCAACTCAGAGCTGGTCTCCTTTGTTTCAGTGTCGAATTCGCTCTTCATTTTAAAGAGCCGATCCTTGGCTTCCAATTGAGCTTCCTTCAAGAGCGTCGCAGACCGCCTCTTGGCGTCCTTTATCAACAGGACCGCCTCTTCTTTTGCCGCCTGAATTCTGCGCGTAGCTATTTTCCCCTTGATCAAAAACGCAAGCACAAAGCCCACGATAAAACCGCATGCAACAAACAATATGATGGTTGTATTCATTATCTATCTCCAAAAATTAAGTATCAAAATAAATTCGTTTTACGAATTTAGGAACACGATGGTGCAGCTCCCAGGGCGGCAACCAAAATATCTATCCCGCGACACCGAAAAACCGGAGCCTTCGACCGTAAAGAATTCTGTCTATTTTTGATTCGTTCGCCAACGTCGCAGCAAAAAACGGGAATAACGTCTGCTATTTCGGTTCATCCACATACATCAGAAGCGGGATGTACAATTTGGATTTGGAAAAGATTGGTTTACAGGAAATCTCTATGATACGGGGTATGGATATGGATCAAAAGAGATGCGGAGCATAGGTGTATTGACGGTTTGTCCGACAGACCGATACAAGGTGAACCCCCACCTCGGTGCCGTGTTGGTAGGTCTTTGATCCTTGTACTAAAGGTGGGCGCTCTGTTGTTTCTTTAGGCTTTTCTGCAAGAGCAGAACGGCACACCAAAACAAGTGAAAGCTCCCGTTTAATAAGTGTTGGGTCAAAGAACGTCTTCCAATCACGAACACGGCAGGGGAAACACCCTGATTTTTAACCGTTCGTGTCATTAACACCATTTTCATCCGCGGCTGGAACACAGAAGATATTTAAAATATTTTACACTCAGCAAAACCTGGAGAGGTATGTTACGATATATAAAATCTTTTTCAATCTAATCAATAAATGCTTGTTAACACCCTTTTAGGTTTGATTCGTAGACAACTCATTTAGAAGGTTCGACGCCCGGTCGGAAACAGTTTCTAACAAATCCGTATGAAGTTGTTTACATTGCATATATTCATTTGCAATATTGAGGGCCGTTAGTATTAGAATGGCCTGTTTACTGATGCTTGATGATTTGTCAGACATCTGGTTCTCAACCTTTGTGACTTCTTGAACAAGAAAATCAGCTACTTCTTTAGCTTTATCGACATCTTTCTCAGCTTTGAAGGTAAATGGGTGTCCGAAAAGTTCTATCGTTACAAGCTGGTCCAATGATATTTTGATTACCTTTCCTTGGTCATCCTTGCTTCAACTGCTATTTTTCAACTTCTGTAATTCCGTCCAACCTTTCCAATAAATTGTCAATCCTGGATCGAATCAAGGTTTTAATTTCGCTTTCCTGGCTTTCAGCTGTTTCTTTATCTTTAAGCTTTGTTTCCAGGTTTTCAACCGTTGCTGTGAGCGCCGAATTGGCCCTCTCCAGTGAGCTGCAGCGTGACATCAATGATTCTACCCGATTTTCTATTTCGTTAAATTGCTCTAAAATGCTATCATTATTCAATTCATCACCTCAAAATATACTAAAAGTTATTATAATATTTGGCCATTACGAAAGTCAAGTGTTTTAACGATAGGTATCCATCAGTACTTCAACTGCCCTTAGGTCCGCAGGTGCGTTAACCCCTATGATTTCTTCAGGGTTGGAGCCCACGAGCACGCCGATGTGCTTGCCCATGGAATAACCAACCCCTATGATATCGGTCAGATAAAACTCTCCCTGAGCATTATCTGGGGATATTTTTTTCAAAGACGCTGAAAGAAAGGTTTTTGTAACACAATATATGCCTGAGTTTACAAGTGATATGCTCTTTTCGTCACGGGTGGCATCCGCTTCTTCCACGATCCGGGTCAACTCCCGGTCTGTATTTATCACGACCCTTCCATATCCGGTCGGGTCCTCAAGTTTCACGGCCAACAAAGATAAATCCCTTTTTTCTTTAATGTGATCGGCCAGTAAAGCCCGAATAGTCCCGGTTTTCAACAAAGGAACATCGCCGCATAAAATAATGACATTTTCCATTTTGTCAGGAATCTCAGGCATGGCACACAACACTGCGTGCCCAGTGCCCCTCTGCTCTTTCTGAAGCGCAAAGGATACGGGGCTCACTTTCAGGCATGCATCCTTGACAAGATCAGCCTGATGACCCACCACGACAATCACGTTCTTGCCTGCGACCTCGCAGGCAGATACAAGCACGTGGGATATCATGGGTTTCCCCATAATCTTGTGCAGTACCTTGGCCATATTCGATTTCATACGGGTTCCCAGACCGGCCGCCAAGATGACAATGCTGACATTCTTTAACGGATCACAAACCATCAGTCATTCTACTCCATTGCTATATATTAAGGAAGGATTGATACACATCAGAATAGAGCCATAGGCTGTAAGCCTTAAGCCGCTTAAAGCCTAAAGCTTATGGCTTAAAGTATCGCGTTCCCTGAATCCCGCAAAAAAAAGGGTAAACCTGACTGGGTTCACCCTTTTCGATTTAATTATCGCTTTGCTGGTTTCAAAAATGCGCCGGAAAGGCATCCCTCCACAAGACTAGAGACCTCCTAACAACTTGATACGCTGCAAAGCTCTTTCCAGAGATAGTTTTGCCCGGATAAAATCGATATTTTCTTTGGATCTCTCCTCAGCCAAACGTTTCTCTGCACGTTGCAAGGCATCCTTGGCGCGTACCAGATCAATATCCTTTCGTCGTTCCGCCGATTCGGCCAGAACGGTCACCTTGTCCGGAAGCGCCTCAGCAAATCCTCCGCTGACAAAAACATACCGTTCTTTGCCACTTGTGTCTGTATACCGGATGGTTCCGACCTTTAAAGTCGTCAAAAAGGTTGTATGCCCTGCCAGGACACCAAATTCACCCAGTATTCCTGGAGCGACGACCATTTGGACATCCTCATCGACGACAGCTTTTTCAGGCGTAACCACTTCTAATTTTATGTTTTCAGCCATTCTTGAATCCTTTTAAGCTGCTATTCTGATAAGCTTTTAGCCTTTTCAAGGACATCCTCGATACCACCTACCATATGGAATGCCTGCTCGGGAACATCATCATGAACACCGTCGATGATCTCTTTAAAACCCTTAACTGTTTCTTCTATTTTAACATAAGCGCCGGGTGTGTTTGTAAAAACCTCGGCCACATGAAATGGCTGGGAAAGAAATCGTTCCAATTTCCTGGCGCGCGCCACCGTGATTTTATCCTCATCGGACAGTTCGTCAATACCAAGAATGGCAATAATATCCTGAAGTTCAGTATATTTCTGAAGGGTCTGCTGAACCGATCGAGCCACCTGGTAATGTTCGTCACCAATATAGGCTGCATCCAGAATACGCGATGTTGAATCCAGGGGATCCACAGATGGATAAATACCTTTTTCAACCAATTTTCGCGAAAGTACCACAGTACCGTCAAGGTGGGCAAATGTGGTTGCCGGCGCAGGGTCAGTCAAGTCATCGGCAGGTACATACACGCACTGCACAGCGGTAATGGACCCCTTGTCTGTTGAGGTAATCCGTTCCTGAAGCTCACCAAGGTCGACGGCCAGTGTCGGCTGATAGCCAACAGCAGATGGCATACGACCCAAAAGGGCGGACACTTCGGAACCAGCTTGGGTAAACCGGAAAATATTATCGATGAAGATCAACACATCCTGTCCTTCTTCATCTCTAAAGTACTCAGCGGCTGTCAGTGCGGACAGTGCAACACGTGCCCTTGCACCGGGCGGTTCGGTCATCTGTCCGTAAATTAACGCTGCCTTTGGAAGAACACCGGCTTCTTTCATCTCGTGGTACAGATCGTTGCCTTCACGGGTTCTCTCGCCCACACCGGCAAATACAGAAATACCACCATGCTGCAGGGCGATGTTATTTACCATTTCCATCATGATAACGGTCTTGCCCACACCAGCGCCGCCGAAAAGCCCCATTTTTCCACCCCTGGGGAATGGAACCAACAGATCGATAACCTTGATTCCGGTCTCGAGTACGCGAACGGTGGTATCCTGTTCCGTAAACTTGGGTGCCTCACGATGAATCGGCAATAACTTTTCCTGACTGACCGGGCCAAGACCATCCACCGGACGACCCACGACATTAAGCACCCGACCAAGACCTGCCTCACCCACCGGCATCATAATCGGTTGACCGGTGTCCTTAACTTGCTGGCCACGTGTCAGACCATCAGTAACATCCATGGCAATCGTCCTGACAACATTGTCACCCAGATGCTGTGCAACCTCGACAACCAGGTTGTCTTCATCATCGCTGATTGCAGGGTTGGAAATTAGAAGCGCCGTGTAGATCGTCGGCAGATTCCCCTGCTCGAATTCAACATCGACGACAGGTCCTAGTACCTGAGTTATTTTGCCTAAGTTTTCTCCCATCGAAAGACCTCCAACTTTTTTTTATCCGTTATGGTTGCCCGACACCGCCATAGCAATAACAGACAACTTAATTTCAACAACTACCCTTTCAGGGCCTCTGCGCCACCCACAATATCCATCAATTCCGCGGTAATAGCTGTCTGACGTGCTTTATTGTACATCAGCGTCAGGTCTTCGAGCATATCATTACATGCTTTGGTGGCGTTATCCATCGCCGTCATCCGCGCGGCATGTTCACTCGTAGACGTTTCAAGCAGACCGCTGAACAATTGAACATATACATTCCTGGGCAACAGATCACCCAACAGCTCCTCCGGAGAAGGTTCACAGATATGTTCCGCCAGGTAAGGCGTGTCTTCGTCAATCTCCACGTCTTCAACCTCAATGGGTGGGATGGGCAGCAACTGTTTAATCACCGGTACCTGCCTGCCCATACTGATGAACTCGGAATAAATAATATAGACTTCATCGTAGGTATCATCAAGGAAGGCGTCCACCAGCTTGCGGCCCTCGGTGGATGCGACATTGAACCCGATTTTGGATCCAACAATACCGAGATGCTCACTCACCCTTTCCAGTTTTTTGTTGCGACACCAATCACGCCCCTTCTTACCAAAATTGGTAAAGGAAAAACTGACATCGTCTGCCTCTTTTTCCAGCATGAATTCTTTGGCCTGAGTAGTGAGATTCACGTTAAAGCCGCCACAGAGCCCCCTATCCGAGGTACACAACACAATGTGTATCTTCTTGGCCTCTTCCCGGGGTATCAGCAGGGGGCTGGCTTCGTCGCCTGCCTTCTCCGCCAGGCTTCCCAGCACCTCGGCAAACTTTCCGGCGTAGGGACGGAAATTCTGCATGTTGTCCTGTGCCCCGCGCAAACGAGAGGTGGCCACCATGTTCATGGCCTTGGTTATCTGTTTTGTTTTCTTTACTGCAGATATTTTTAGCTCAACGTCTTTTAAACTTGGCATTTAGCTTGGCCCTTATCCTGTGTTGGCTTAAAATCCTTTGGTTTCCTGTTTAAGCGTCTTCTGGACGTAGAAGGCACGATTCAAAATCATACTATTTGATCGTATCCTTGAACTCCTCGTTGTAAGCATTCAACGCTTCCTGCAATGATTTGTCGATATCGTCGGTTATCTCGTTCTTTTCCTCAATATCCGAAAAAAGCTGTGAGTAGCGTTCTTCTATAAAGGTGTAAAGACCGGCTTCATATTTTTCAACCACATCTGCAGGGAAGTCATCCAGGTATCCCTTTGTTCCGGCATAGAGGATAATTACCTGCTTGGTAAGTGAAAGTGGCTGATACTGGGGTTGTTTGAGGATCTGCACCAGTCGCTCACCACGTGTCAGCTGTTTCTGAGTGGCTGCATCGAGATCACTGCCAAAGGCTGCAAATGCTTCCAGTTCCCTGAACTGGGCCATATCGAGGCGCAATGTCCCCGCCACTTGTTTCATGGCCTTAACCTGGGCGGCACCACCCACACGGGAAACAGACAGACCCACGTTAATGGCCGGTCGGATGCCTGCAAAAAAGAGACCCGGTTCGAGATATATCTGTCCATCCGTGATGGAAATCACGTTGGTGGGGATATAGGCCGAGACGTCACCCGCCTGTGTTTCAATGATAGGTAAGGCAGTCAGGGATCCGGCGCCCAGTTCATCGTTCAGCTTGGCGGATCTTTCCAGCAAACGGGAATGGTTGTAGAAAATGTCACCGGGATAAGCCTCACGACCCGGTGGCCGTCTGAGGAGCAGGGAGATCTGCCGGTAAGAGACAGCCTGCTTGGAAAGGTCATCGTAAACAATCAATGCATGCTGACCTTTGTCACGGAAATACTCTCCCATGGCGCAACCGGAGTATGGTGCTAGATACTGCAGGGTTGCAGGATCACTGGCACATGCCGACACGATGGTGGTATATTCCATGGCACCATTTTTCTCCAAAACCGCGTGCACTTGGGCGACCGTCGATTTTTTCTGCCCACATGCCACATAGATACAGAAAATATCGGAATCTTTCTGGGCCAGGATAGCATCGATGGCACAGGCGGTTTTGCCGATCTGCCGGTCACCGATGATCAACTCTCGCTGTCCTCTTCCCACCGGTGTCATTGCGTCAACAGCTTTCAGACCGGTGTACATGGGTTCGTGTACAGATTTCCTGGCAATAACACCCGGAGCGACCATTTCCACACGTCGGAATTCTTTGGCATCGATAGGGCCTTTTCCATCGATTGGCTCACCAACACCTGAAACCACGCGACCGAGAACGGCCTCGCCTACCGGCACCTGGGCGATACGGCCGGTACGTTTGACCATGTCCCCTTCCTTGATGTGGACGCCCTCACCCATAATGGCAATACCCACATTGTCCTCTTCCAGGTTCAGTACCAATCCCAGAGTGCCGCCGGGGAATTCCACAAGTTCCAACGCCATGGCTTTTTCGAGTCCGTAAACCCTTGCAATGCCGTCGCCAACGGACAGGACAACACCGGTTTCACTCAACTCTACTTTCTTGTCATAATCCGTGATCTGTTCCTTGATAATCTGACTTATTTCTTCAGCTCGTAATTCCATTAGACACTTTCACCCCTTTTTAAAGATTCTCTCATATTGAGTAATTGTGTTTTGATGCTTCCATCCAGGACAAGATCTCCAATTCTTGTAACGATACCGCCAATGAGACTGGAATCCTGCGCGCATTCTAAAACAATATCTTTGCCTGTCTTTTGAGACAAGGAAGAGCGAATTTTTTCGATGGCTTCGGAAGAAAGTTCCGTAGCCGAAACCAGGCTGGCCCTTGCAACACCTTTTAATTCGTCAGCCAATTTCTGATAAAAATCATTGATGTTGGCAAGAAAGCCCACCCGGCTTTTCTCAAACAGCAGCAACAAAAAAGAGTTCATCACCTTGGACAGACTCAATTTCGCAAGAACGGCTTCCAGAACCTTTTTTCGGGCGCCTGTGTCGTACAAAGGGTTCATAAGCACCTGATTGAGTTCACCTTCCCGCTCCATGAGATCCGAAAAAGCGTTCAGTTCTTCACGGTAGACCTCCGTCTGTCCGTCTTCCTTTCCTATCAGCAGCAAGGCCTTGGCATAACGCCTCGCTATAGCCAGATTCTTCACTATGCCACCACCTTCTCTAAGTAGTCATCGACCAGTCTGTCCTGATCCTCAGATGAAATTTTAGCCTTGATTATTTCCTCGGCCTTGACAAGAGCCACTTGAAATATTTCTTCCTGCAACTGACTTTTTGCCTGCTTGAATTCCTGTTCGATGTGTCGCTTGGCCTGCTCTTCAAGTTTCACGGCTGTGCTTTCCGCCTCCTTGACAATTCTTACCCTGGCTTCCTCCCCCTGTTTGACATATTCCGCTATGAGCCGCTCCGCCTCTCCTTCCAACTTGGAAAGTTTCTCGTTGTATCCTGCAAGTTGCGCTTCGGCTTCTTTTTTCTTGGATTCAAGCGTCTCCAGTTCATCTTTTATGCCGTTGATGCGGGCATTTAGAGCCTGTGACAAGGGTTTTTTCAACACAAAAAAGAGCGCAATTGCAAGAACTGAGAAATTCATGACACGATACCAGTCTGTCTTGACCCAACCTTTTGTCGCTGCCTGGTCATTGCCACCGTCTCCAGAAGCAAAAACAGTGCCGACATTGAAAACAAGCAGCACTGTAATAATCAGCACGAAGCGTGAAACGGTCATTGCTTTATTCCGTCTCCGGTTAAAACCCGATTGTATCATTAAGCAGCCCTCCCGAGAATTTTTTCACTGATGGTACCGGCAAAATCTCCAATTTCTTTCATCAGCGTCTCTCTGGCACCATCCGCTTCTCTGGCAATCTGTTCTCTTACCTTTGCCAGTTCAGCCTGAGCCTTTTCATTAATCTTGCCGATGAGTTCTTTTTCTTCATCCGCGGCTGCCTGCAGGAGTGCCTCCTTTTGCTTCAGCCCTCTGGCCCTGGCTTCCTTAATACCGGATGCGAACGCCTGATCCTGTTCAGTGGCTTTTGATTCGGTAGTTTCAATATCGGTTTCGAGACCGGAGAATTTTTCTTTTCTTTGAACCAGAATATTACGGATGGGTTTGTAGACGATGAGATTGAGAACCCATATCAGGAATAAAAAATTGATGATCTGAATGAATACCGAAGCATCGGGAATAACGGTAATACCTCCACCGCCGCCTTCTTCACCACCTGAAGCAAAAACGGCACTCGCTTGGATGGTCATAAGTCCCACTGCAATTAATATCAAAGTAGATAAAAATTGCTTTTTTTGAATCGCGTTTCGGAAGATATCCGATATTACCATAAAGAACCTCCGTCCATGGTCTTCAATCGATAAACGACACTTTTTATCAAATACAATCTTGCCTCTCATCCACACTCCCGCGGTGCTATAACATCCAAAACATGGAAATGTCAAAGGTTTTTTGATTTTTTTTAGCGGTGGTTTACCGCGTTTGTCATTCGGCATTATATCTTTATATTTCAAGTAGTTTTCTTGTCTTGTGTGGCCACAGTTTCCATGCTGCAGTTCCCATTGAATACCACACCGGAATCGATGATGATGGTCGGTGCCTGCAGTTCACCCACAATACGTGCAGGGGGGTATGCTTCAATCCGATCCTTGGCCTGAATTTTTCCATTTACACTGCCCTTTATAATGACGGTTTCAACGGCAATTTCCGCTTCGATAGTTGCCTTGTCTCCAATGATAACGGTTCCGTCGTCACTGACAATTTTCCCTTTTACCTTTCCATCCAGGCGGATGGTTCCCTTGAAATTGATGGTGCCGTCAAAAATCGCATCATGACCCAGAAATGTGGACACCGCATCTATTTTTTTATCTTTTTTCATTATCCCTCCCCATAAAGCGATAAGCCATAAGCTATAAGCGTCTAACAGCTTATAGCTTACACCTTACAGCTAATATTATTTTTCGAACTGAAAGCGCCGCATACTGATATTCAGGAGAATTCCCGCACAGATCATCATGGTTACGATGGATGAACCACCATAACTGATAAACGGCAGGGTAACACCCACCACGGGCATCAAGCCCATCACCATCCCGATATTGATAAGGACCTGCCACATGATCAAAGTGGTGATACCTACCGCCAGGATGGTTCCGAAATTATCTCGGCAATTGGCGGCAATGTTCAACCCCCACACGATGAGAAACAGAAACATCAACAGCAGTACCGATGCACCTATAAATCCCCACTCTTCAGCAAGTACGGAAAATATGAAATCCGTGTGCTGTTCCGGTAAAAACGACAATGCATTTTGGGTTCCTTTTAAGAACCCCCGGCCCGAAATATATCCGGACCCAATACCAATTTTCGACTGGATAATGTGATATCCAGCACCTAAGGGATCCCTGTCCGGGTTCAAGAAGGTCAGGATTCGTTGTTTCTGGTATCCTTTCAAAAAATACCATACCATGGGTCCCGAAAGGATGCCGAAAGACAGTATAAAAATCAGGGTTCGTCTTTCGAGTTTGACAAACAGTGTCATGGTAGCGGCGATAAGCAGAATGACCATGGCCGTTCCCAGATCGGGTTGCTTCACGATCAGGATAAAAGGGATCGCTGTCAGGATTATCGGATTGATGAGGCCACGAAACGAAAACCCTCTCTCGCTGGCATATTTGGAATAGTAACGCGCCAAAATGATAATGACGGCAACCTTGGCTATTTCTGAAGGCTGAACCGATATTGGCCCCACCAAAAGCCATCGTTGAGACCCACCGGTAACCTTGCCAAACAGCAAAACGACCACCAGGAGAAAAATGCACCCCCCATAAATGATATCGGCATATTTTTCCAGTGATTTATAGCTGAATAAGAAAAAGACGATCATCGCCGCCAGGCCGGCACTATACCAGATGAGCTGCTTGGTAAAAAGAATTTTCTGGGCAATATCAGCACCTGCAGTCACGGCGCTATAAAGGGCGACCAGTCCAATTCCACCCAGGACAAGGACCAGCAGCATCAGTCCCCAGTCAAAATACTGTACCAAACGTCTATCAAATCCCATATTATTTCATGTTCCTATACACGCAACAATGGATATAACAGAAAAGAATCTAACATTGTCCATACCGATCCTTAATCAATGATTCATGAAAAATGATCAGAAGTCTGAAGTCAGAATAGACCCATTGCAGTTTGTTTATTAAGGTTAGAAGGTATGAATTGTCTCCTGACTTCTGTCTTCTGACGCCTGTCTCCTGTCTTCTGGCTTCCGACTTCTTGCTTCTGCTTCGGCAAGCCATTTTTTTTCTTCCTGTTTTTCCAGGTAGGTCTTGATGAGTTCCCTGGCAATGGGGGCAGCTGCAGTTGAACCGTGTTCACCGTGCTCAACAATAATGGCAACAGCTATGCGAGGCGCCTCGGACGGTGCATAAGCAACAAACCATGCGTGGGGTAAGTTCTGATCGTAAAGGCTGTTTTTTCCTTTCGTCTCGCCTCTTTTGGGCTCTCTGGTGGTAACCAATTGTGCAGTACCGGTTTTGCCGCTGATGGGATACTGATCCAATTTAATGCCACGTGCAGTTCCCTTTTTGGTGTTGACAGCCTCCCACAAACCTCTCTTGACAATATCCATGGTTTGCGGACTTAGGGTCAGACTTCCCGTAACTTTGGGTTCGATGTTTTTAACTTCGATACCGTCCGCCGTTTCCATATGCCTGACGATCTGGGGTTGATAGAGGGTTCCGCTATTGGCAATGGCGGACGTCAAAACCAGCATTTGCAAAGGCGTTGTCAGGTTGAAGCCCTGACCGATGGAGACATTCAGGGTCTCGCCCTTTTGCCAGGATTCCCCAATACGCTTTTTCTTCCATGTCGAGGTCGGAATCAGCCCTTTGCCTTCATTCTCAAGATTAATGCCGGTTCGATCACCCAGCCCGCACATTCTGGCGTAGGATGCCAGCTTGTCAACACCGACCTCCTCGCCAACCTTATAGAAGAAGACATCGCAGGATTCCGCTATGGCCCGGACAACATTCACGTCTCCGTGACCACCTCTTTTCCAGCAGCGAAAAACGCGATTCCCCATCGCATAATAACCCGGACAATAATGGGTGGTTTTCGAGTCGATGACACCCTCTTCCAGACCGGCAATTGCTGTTACAATCTTATAGGTAGACGCCGGCGGATATTCCGCCTGGATGACTCGGTTTGTCATGGGATGATCAGGATTTGAGGTTAAAACGCTCCATTCTTTGCGCGTCATGCCGCTCACGAAAGCATTCTGATCAAAAGTGGGGCTACTGGCCATAACCAGAATGTAACCGGTCATGGGATCCATGGCCACCACCGCTCCAACCCGGTCCTGTAGCAGTTCTTCCACCTTTTTCTGGAGTACGTAATCCAATGACAAATACAAATTTCTACCCGGTATAGCGCTGACGGTTCTCAAAGCCTTGACCACTTGTCCCCTGACATCGACTTCCACCTGCCGGCCACCTCGTTTTCCCCGCAGCAGATCTTCATAGGTTTTTTCAACCCCGAATCGCCCGATAAAGTCCCCACCCTTGCAACCTTCAAAGGCACCGCCCTGCAATTCCTTGGCATTGATCTCTCCCAGGTAGCCGATAAGATGGGCGGCATGCTGCCCATTGATATAATGACGAACCGGACGGATATTCATAACAACACCCGGCAGATCAAACCTGTGAACCTCGATAGAAGCCATGGCATCCCGCCCGATATCCTGTTTTAACAATACAGGCTTATAGGATGACATGCCGTTGCATGCCCTGATTTTTTCCATCATGTCTTCTTCCGGGATATTTGTATAGCGTGCTAATTTCTTTAATGTCTGCTCAAGGGGTTTGGCATTTCTGGGAATAATGCGCAGGTCAAAGGAAGGTCGATTGTCCACCAGCAGCTTACCCTCTGAATCAAAAATCAGTCCTCGTGGCGCAACAATGCTTTCCAACCGGATGCTGTTGTTTTCCGAAAGTCGGAGGAATTCTTGCCCTTTCATAATCTGGAGATAAAACAGGCGCATGAAGAGAACCGAAAAAGCCACCACCACGCACAAAATGGCACCCATGACGCGCTTGTTGAACCATTCACTGGTTACCGTGTTCAAGTATTGTTTCATCGGTATTCCGGCTGGAACGTTTTTAACCACTTTTCCAGGGCCAAATGCACACGACGGAAAAGAAGTATCAGAACAGGACCCATAATAACAGACCACAGCAATTGGGTTACGACATTATGGTAGAAAAAGGCCGGTATTTTTACCTCCGGTACGAAAAAGGTCATGGTTCCGAGAAAAATGATATTCTGAAAAAGTACGCTGCAAACCACCACCAGTGGCAAAATCATATTGTTACTGACACGCATGAACCTGGTCATCCCAAGGATACTTACGTATAGCCAGAAATAACTGGTCAAATACAGTCCGAAAGGCCCGCTGGATAATGCATCCATGGCCAGACCGAACAGAATGACAAAGGGAAAGCCTTCCTGAATCGTCCGGTAAAATCCCAGATAGACGACAAATAGCAGAAAAAGATCATACATTCCGCCGAATATTGCAAAATGCATCGACAGGGTTGATTGAAAAACAACCACCAGAAGACAGACAATTGTGTAGAGAAGATAGGTCATGGTTCAGAAAATTTCACAGGTTCCAGAGAATCGATAATAACCAGCACTTCCTCCAGCTTTTCAAAATCGACATAAGGAGTTACGGACACTTCCTGAAAAATCCCTGAATTCGGCTTATTAACCTCATGAACATAACCGATCCTGAGTCCCTTGGGAAAGGCACCATCCAGCCCGGAAGAAATAATGATGTCACCTTCAGTAATGTCGTGGCGGCGGAGCACATAATCAAGACGAAGCTTGCCGGAAAATTCCCCTTTGACAACGCCCCTAACCCGCGCGGATTGCGTCAAAGCATCAACCGCACTGTTCTGATCTGTTATCAATAAAACTTTTGCGTAACCGGTCGATGCATCGATTACCAGACCTGCAATCCCGTCCGGTGTAACCACCGGCATGCCCCTCTGAACACCTTCATCTGTACCCTTATCAATAACGACTGTTTTGAGCCATGGCGACGGATCTTTCCCCACGACCGCCGCAGCCGTCACCTGCCTTTTCAGGTCGGGCTTAAACTCGAGCAGGCTTTGAAGCCTGGAATGAGCCAGTTCAAGCTCTCTCAGACTGTTGTTTTTTTCGTTTGCGATCTTCAGCGCCTTGACCAGGTTGTCATTCTCCTGGGAAATCCCCACAAGATCAAAATAGTTTCGCCAGATGTTCTGGACAAATCGGATACCGTTGGATGCAAATTCCTGGAAAGGGGAAATAAAAAAAAGGGCGACTTGACCGGTACGTGTTGAAGGGGTTCTGTCCTGGCTGTTTACCGATAAAATAATGATATTGACTGCAATCAATATAATTGCGCCAACAATCATGATCATCTTTTTCGAGAACATGAAATTATGTGATGATTACCTGTTTTAATATTTCGAGATTGTCAAGCGCCATACCTGATCCCAGCGCTACCGTCGATAGCGGGTCTTCCGTTATTCTGATGGGAAGACCGCTTTCCTCTCTCAATAATTTGTCCAAATTCTTTAGCAGGGCGCCACCGCCTGTCAAGACAATGCCACTATCCACAATATCTGCCGCCAGTTCCGGCGGTGTTTGTTCCAGCGCAATTTTAACCGTTTCGACGATAGCATCTATCTGCTCCGAGATGGCCACACGAATCTCTTCAGAATCGATGGCTAGAATTTTGGGGATACCGGATACGAGATCCCTCCCTTTGACTTCAATGGTGGATATATCGTCAGGGTCGGGGTAAGCGTTACCGATTGTCGTCTTGATAATTTCAGCTGTCCGTTCACCGATGAGCAGGTTGTATTTCCGTTTGATATATTGGATAATGGCGGCATCCATCTTGTCCCCCGCCACTCTCAAGGAACGACTGTAAACAATGCCTGCCAAAGAAATCACGGCTACTTCCGTTGTCCCGCCGCCGATGTCCACCACCATATTACATGTCGGTTCCGTAATTGGAAGCGCCGCACCGATAGCAGCAGCCATGGGCTCTTCAATCAGAAAAACTTCACGCGCACCTGCGGATTCAGCTGATTCTCTCACCGCCCGTTTTTCAACCTGCGTAATTCCGGATGGGACCGCTATGATAATTCTAGGTCGCACAAATGTATGCCGGTTATGAACCTTGTGAATAAAATGGCGAAGCATCGCTTCTGTGATATCAAAATCTGCAATAACACCATCCCGCAGGGGACGGATAGCAACGATATTGCCGGGAGTCCGGCCAACCATGTTCTTGGCTTCCAGTCCTACTGCCAGGACGCGGTTCTTGGCACGCGCATCGGTTCGTATGGCCACAACCGACGGCTCACTCAGTACAATTCCTTTACCCTTGACATAAACCAGTGTATTGGCCGTTCCAAGGTCTATGGCAAGATCGCTCGAAAAAATACCCAGAAGTTTGTCGAAGAAGAAATTCATAACACCCCGATTCTATAGATTAAATCATTTCACGATTTTATAAAATGCGACGATGTCGCTAGATAAATGGCGATCGCTGTTTATAACTGATGAGCGCTATCAAAGATCTTAAATTATTACAAGAATAAAATCGTTAAGCGATTTTATTTGATGCGGCTTTGCCGCTATTGATGGGTCATTTACCTTGTGTCATTTGTCCTGCCGGACGTCATTCGCACTGTGTGCGTCATTTATTGCTGCTGACAGCCACGATGAATGGCAGCGAAGCGAATGACACGAAGTTAATGACGCGCGCAGCGCTAATGACAAGCACGGGCTGACCATCTAACACCTAAAACTTAAAACCTAAAACGGGCCTTACATGCCGTCCAGTAAGGTCTCCATCACAGCATCATGCAACACCGGCCTGAAATCCCGGATTTTTTCGTTTTTCCGATCCGGATGAACGCGATTGGTCAAAAGGATGATGATAATCGAACGATCCAGGTCCATCCAGAAAGAAGTGCCTGTAAAACCCAGATGTCCCACGCTGTTGTCGGAGAAAAGACAGCCGCTTGCCGAACCATTTTCGGCCGGCCGATCAAATCCCAGAGCCCGTTCGGTTCCTTTTCCATACTCCAGAAATTCTTTGAGCAGACCCTGTTGGAAAATATCATGAGAGGGACCGCCTGAATAGCAGCCAAACATTTCCATGAGCAGACAATGAACATCTGTTGCAGTGCCGAACAACCCGGCATGACCGTCCACGCCACTGACGGTATAGGCATTCTCATCGTGAACCAGACCCCGCATCAGGGTCTGACGCCAGGGGCACTTTTCAGTTGCGGCAAACCTATCTGCCGGCAACGGGTTTGCCGGGTCCACAAAAAACAGATCCTTTAGCTGCAGCGGGAAATAAATCTCCTTTTGCACCATGACATCGAGACGACTGCCGCTGAAGGTCTCGATGATTCCCCGCAGGAGCATAAAGCCCAGGTCACTGTAAACCACTTTTTCCCCAATGGGGTACGCCAAAGGCTCGTCCAGAATCCTTGTCAGGGTCAACGCTCTTCTTTTAGACGGGTCCACTTCAGCCAGCTCCTTGAAATAGGGACGGTAATCAGGCAGACCCGAATTGTGGTACAGCAAGTGCCTGATGGAAATCCCCGCCTTGTCCGTTCCCTTGCAGGGGGCCATGATGTCGCCCAGGGTGTGATCCAGAGACAAAAGCGCCCGATCCATCAACTTCATGATGGCCAGGGTGGTGGCAAGGGGCTTGGTGAGGGATGCCAGGTCAAAAAGTGTGCGAATCGAAACCGGTGTGCAGGTGATCAGATCCGCCTGTCCGAATGCCTGGTGAATCAGGATCTCACCGTGACGCGATGCCAGAAGGACACCTCCCGGGAAAACCCCATCCAATACGGCACCTGCCATTAACTGTTGCGCTTTTTTCATAGCTGACCTGTGGAATCTTTCGGTTGAGAAATAGACTTGGACGCAATAAATCCCAAGCACCAAATCACAAAAAACAAACAATATCCAAAATTATGGAATCGTTGCAGCCTCATGATACACCAACGCTCCCAGATCCGTATCCAGGGTAGCCCCGATACCCATGGGAATAGTCACATTATCGTCACTGTGCCCCATTTCAAATCCTCCCAGGATGGGAATCTGCATATCTCCGAAAAGGCTGGCAACGATCTCACAAATTGCATCATCGTTTCCACAATTCTGGAAACTACCCAGCACGACACCTGAAACCCCTTGAAAACAGCCTGCCATTTTCATCTGAAACAGCATCCGGTCGATCTTGTAAGGCGCCTCCCCAATATCTTCCATAACAAAGAGACACCCCCTGTATGTCGGTGAGTACGGGGTCCCCAACAAATGACAAAGGGTTGCCAGATTACCGCCAGATACAATGCCGGTACCTTCACCTGGATTGATCACCCGGGCCATTTGCGGCCGGATGTCAAGGGGCTGGTCCGAGGTCACAGCATGGTAAAAGGATGCTTTTGTCAGAGAACTTGTCTTGCCCAGAGTCGTGATGTTCGGGCCATGAAAAGCCACAAGTCGACTTTGGGTGGTGATCGCTGAAATCAATGCCGATATGTCGCTGAATCCGAGAAATATCTTGGGATGGTGCCGAAGCAGATCATAGTCAATGAGGTCGAGAATACGCAGGGAGCCATAACCACCTCTGGCACAAATGATGCCCTTAACCTCCGGGAGCCTGAACAGGTCGTTGAGCACCGATGCCCGCCAGGCATCCGGACCGGCCAGGTACCTTTCGGGTTGTTGCAGATTGTCCGGAATCAGCACCTCGAAACCCATGTCCTTAATGGCAGCGAGCCCCCGTTCAAATTTTTCTATTTCAAAAGGACCAGCCGGTGCCGCAATGCCGATGATATCCCCTGGAGACAAACGGCCTGGTTTGATAATTTCTGTTTCCATAACAAAAGTTATTAGCATATATTTGTTATAAGATCAAGTATTTAGTTGTCATTATTCTTATCTGAAATTTTGCGTCAGGAATTCTTGACATGCTGGAAAAGCGGTGTTACGTTGTCGCCCACAGTCGGGGCGTAGCGCAGTCTGGTAGCGCACTTGAATGGGGTTCAAGGGGTCGGAGGTTCAAATCCTCTCGCCCCGACCAAATAGACAATAAAAATAGCTGGTTAGCATGAGTGGTGATCCGCTATTTTTGTGCTTTTTTGGCTCTGTCTACCCTATGTCTACCCCACTCACCTATTTTAACCGCTTTTTAATGCATTATTTGCTTATTTTTCGTGCTCATTCAAATCTAAATTTCTTTGATTAACAGTCAGTTAAATAAGAGCGCTCTACAGAGTGTTCCAAAGCGCACTTGATACCTGTTCAAGTGCGTTTTCAGCATAAACTTGTGATTATTCTTAGCGCCTTATCTCTATTGAAAGGCCCCATAGTACAAATCGCCGAGATCATCATGGTACCCCCAACCAATGCCGTCGGTGGATTTCATGATTCTTTCTAATCTGTTACGAAAAGGTCTTTGTTTATTCTTTAGTATTTTGCGGACACGACCAACTGCCTTTTCATACATTTCGATTAATGTATCGTAAAAAACTTCATCGATATCACCGTAATCAAGAGTGAACTGATTACCACACTCTACAAAATATATCATCAAATCGGTTGTTCGCTCTTCATCGCCAGTCGCTTTGGCAAAATCGTTTATTGCTTTTTCGGCACGCTCAAACTCAAAATCAATTGATCGATCCAGAACGTCAGGATAAAGGCATTTGTGAATTATCTCCTTGTATCGCCTAAAGGTTACTCCATCTTCAGCATAGCGGGCATTCAAGAATATCTTATTCTCCTCAGAAAGCTGATAAAGATCTCTTACAAGAGAAACAATTTCTGAGGGCTCAAAATTAATAATTGCCTTCTTTATATCAATCCAACTCGATTTTCTTTTTTTCGCTCTCGCCATTTTTTATTTCTCTTTTTTTATTTATCCTAAAACCTCATACCCAATGGCTCGATAGCCAGTGAGCCTTCTTTGGTACATTTTAGCAAGCATTGGGACTTCGACATCAACGTAATCATGAATCATGACTTCCTTTTTTGAATAATGAGTCCGATGCAGCCGGCCGGCATATTGGACAAGTGTTCCCCGCCATGAAATGGGCAACGTCAGGAACAATGTGTCGAGTCTATCATCGTCAAATCCTTCCCCAAGATATTTGCCTGTAGCCAGAACCACCTTTTCAGCAGAATCGGGCAGAAATGTGATGGCATTCATCCACTATTAAATAGCCATAATCGGCGACGATATCGTCCACCACCCCTTTCCTACTCAAACTCTGGATCGTAGCCACATCGATGATGCCTGTCGGTTTCCGTTTGCCACCGCCAATTTGACCTATGCTTTCATCGGGAACATCAAGAAATGTCTTTAAACGCGAGATCCATTGATCCAGCAGTTGTTTTCGGTGGACGAGAACTATCGTATTCACGGATCTTTCAGCAATAAGATATGCGGCAACAACAGTTTTGCCGAATGCGGTTGCTGATGACAGCACCCCTGTATCATTTGTCAGAATTGCTTGCGCGGCATCTTTTTGCTCCGGATGCAGATCGCCTAAAAAGCTTACATCCAACCTATTCCCCTTGAATCGTTTATCGCTGATATGTATCTTAATGTTTAAAGAGGCCAGTAATTCGACCGTATCTTCAAGACATCCCCTTGGAAGGCCGATATGCTCTGGGAAATCCTCGCAACAGTGAACGATGCGTGGTTTATCATACGTTGGAAAGCGCATAGCCTGTGATTTATAGAAATCCGGGTTTTGGAAAGCCGCCAAACGGATCAGTTTATTCTTTAGGGCGGGTGGCAGACCTTCTTTGGCGATATATATTTGATTGCCGAGAACCAATTCGACCTTATCAGGTAGAGGACCAACTATTTTTATTTCTTGCCTCTTTCCTGACGGACTGTAAAGCCAGGGCGCACTTTCATCTTCCTCAGTGCTGACAAATTTAACACCGAGCACCCCACCCCTTTTTAAGGACTTATCGACGACGGATTGAACGTCAATCAAACTCATTCTACTAACAGTGGATAAAAACGCCCATTGGTCACTATAAGGGTTAAAAGTTTCGTCAACAAAGAGAGTATCCCCCTTTTCACGCGGTTTTTTCTGCAACGGTAAGGCGATTAGATTTCCGAAACCACCTTTGGGCAGGGTATCCTGGCTGGGAAAAAATCGATCATATGATTCGAAGCCCATCTCAGGCCGTTTTTCCATTGCCTGTGTCAGCATAAAACTTCCCAGTTGGCGTGCGAGCCTTGCCGCAATAGGCTCTGAAAAAAAGATCCAGACGTGTCCTCCTTTTCCTGATCTTGATATTTCGACACTGGCGGGAACCTTAAACGATCGGCATGTCTCCATGTAAGCACTGACATCCATCATCCACTGCTCTTTATCGAAATCGACAGCCAGAAACCAACAAGTTTCATCCAAAAGCATGGGATAGATGCCGATAACGTATTCCCGCTGATAGCGATCATTCGGATCGAAACCAAGGAGGTGATTGCGCACGACATCATTGGTAACCGGCTCGAAAGCACGGTTATCGCATTCACCACATTTTATTTGGGGTTTCTGACAAAGCGGCCGGATCCATTCGTTCCGGCAAACAGGCTGATAGCCGCTTTTCCCCGTTCGTTTGCTCTCAAATCTTTTTGGAAAAACATCTTCGCGGCCACGGAACAAAGACCGAAATAGATTGATTTTTTTATCCTCTGGTGATTCGCTTGTTATGCTTGGTTTTGTTTTATGATTGAAGGAGGATGTTTTCTCGGCGATGAAATGTTGAATGTTCCTGAGATGTTTTATTTCATTTTCCAGCTGGATTTTTCTTCTATTTAAATTGGCCAATTCTTTTTCGGCAGCCTTGATCTGGCTTTCTATTGACCTCGCATTATTCAAAACAACGTCTCCCATTTTCAATTAATCTTAACATTCTACTCTTTGTTGCTAAGAAGCGCGGGATGCTTATTTTTTAGATATGTTAATACTTCTTCTTTGAAACTCTTTACGAAATCTATAAGTTCATCTGAATCACGATCCGTTACAACACCCACCGAATCATATTCTGCTGTGTTACGTTTCGCCCTGCATGTGTCCAGATAAACTGCGTCATCATTTTTTTCAGCTCCCAAAATTTTAGGTAGAGCCTGAATGGTTCTATAATGCTGAAGATTCCTCTCTGCCTCATATCCTTCCGAATATAATAGAATCATGCATAGTTTTAAGGCGGCGTTATATGCGATACCAAATCGCCAATCAGCGGATAGATCAGAGCAAGCATCCTTTAGATCGCGATCTACAATTTGAAAAAGATTCTCGATCTCTTCAGGCGTTGTTTGACGGGGTCTTAGCCAACCATTATCAAGCCATTGTTTTAAGGTCATTTTCATCTCCTATGATAAAGAGCTTTGAAGAAATGAGAACCTGTGAAATGAAATGCTCATTTTCAGATTTTCGCTGGCTAAACTCTTTCGGTGATAAAACATAAGGATTAATTTCGCGTTTAAAATTTTCTGCCAGTCCCTGCATAAGATGTGATAACGAACGTAAACCTGTTTCTCCAATCACCATCAAGTCGATATCGCTTTCTGCCTTTTCTGAGCCATCGGCAATGGATCCAAAAATAAACGCAGTGCGAATGGACTTTTCACCGGCAAGAACCTTTTTCAGCACATCGATTAGACCAACCGTCTTGATTACCAGCGAATGAATATCAGAATAAATTGGGTGTTGTCGATTGGCACGATAATATAAACGGTTACCATCTCTATTCTTTAATACTAAATTTAACTTGTAGAGTTTCTTCATCTCCGTCTGTATTGTGCCGATTGCAAAACCTGATCTACGCTCTATCTCACGGACGTGTAATGGCGTGTCATTCAACCCGAACAACAATCGGAAAACTTCGGCACGAACTTTTGACGATAATATTTCAGATAATATGCTCATATGATCGTTCATACCATACGTTTGAATGGTTTGTCCATACATTTTTATTGCATCTTATCACTCCATTTTTACGAGTTTTGTCTACCCTATGTCTACCCTTTTGTACCGACAGCATGCACAACATGCTGTTATTATTGACACCATGCACACTATGCACATAGACCATCTGCTATCAGGCAATGAATGGATACATAATAATATTAATAGGTTAAATTTATATAATTCGCGAGAAACCCCAAAAATGGGGTTCAAGGGGTCGGAAGTTCAAATCTTCTCGCCCCGACCAAATTTTATCTATAATTTTAGTATGTTATGAAAAAGCCGGTTTCATCAGAAATCGGCTTTTTTGCGTTTTGTGACCAAATCGTGCCCAACAGGATTTGGGGAGGTGGGTTTCTCTCCTTAATTTATATCTGATTCACCGCCTTGCTTGCATGTTTGCATGTGTTGTCATCATCCACCCATGTTTATTACCCCACCAGTTGATTTCTGTCTCTGAACATATTAAATCTTTGAAATTCAATCATAACCAGAACATCAATAAATGCAAAGATCGAGAACGTAAACCATGCCAAAAATAACATTCCGCTTTTATGAGGAATTAAATGACTTTCTTCCACGGCATAGAAGAAAGGCTGATTTTGAAGCAGTGTTTAAAGGGAAAAGGTCAATAAAAGATATGATAGAATCTCTTGGCGTTCCCCATACAGAAGTTGACCTTATTTTGGTGGATGGAAAATCAGTAGATTTTAATTATATTCTCCAAAACAAAGACCGCGTAAGCGTATATACACATGTTGTTCACACTTTCGATACTTTACCTGAGGTGCCGACCCCTCTACCTGATGTGCAACTCAATTATCAAGATTGTCTGCGGCCTCATTGGCATACTGATAAGAACATGTTATTTTTATATATAAAAGAATTTTTGGATAGCAGGCATTCACGAATCGCCTAATAAAATGACTTGCACTTCGACACAAATATAAGATATAAAATTTGGTAATTGGTCGGCTAATTGTCGTCTTTTGGCAGTTTGTTCCCCCGTCAGCGCATTTAGGCAAAAGTGTTATGTAAACACTCCCTTCCAAGTTTGTCTCCAGATCACAGAATGATAGCCCAGCTTACAAGAGTGGAGGTAGAAATAATGGCCTTGAAGAATGATGAAAAAAACGTAGCGGATAAGGACCTTTTCATCTGGAACAGAACAGTTGGATGATATTAACATACTATGTCTGAGATATTTTCATGGATCGAAAGGAAAAGAAGGGGGGAGTCATGGATCTAAAAATAGAAACAAAGCTTAAAGCACCAGGGGTATACGTTTTATTTCTCAATGGGTGGTTGGACACTCACACCCATATAAAACTTGATGAAAAAGTGGTAGAGATTCTAAAGGAATCACCGAAGATTTTGATATTCAATATGGAACAGCTTGATTATATCAGCAGCGCCGGTTTACGGATAATTTATAAAACTCGAAAAGCTTTGAAAAGTAGTGGTGGCAGTCTCCTTTTCATGAAACTTAAGCCGCAAATTAAAAAGGTGTTCGAAATTATAGAGGCACTACCATCCATGAATGTGTTTTCCGGAGTGCAAGAATTAGATGATTATCTGGATGCTATGCAGCAACAAACAATAAATTAATAAATTATTAAAACCGCAGACAATACAGATGAGCGATCAGAAGAATACTTGAATTGACAAGACTGATATTAAGGTCAGGAAATCGATAGACAGTATGGTATCACAACTTTTCAGAGCCCCCTTTCACCGTTGATAAGTTGGTATATGAAATCTCGCAAAAATTATTTTAATTCAAATTGCCTGAGTTAGTAGTATTGGTTATGACCTGTCCAAACCACCGAACCAAAAACTTACGACAATTATTAATTCAACTCATAACATCTTAAAATATTCGATATAATAAAAACAAAACTATACATACGAGAAAAAATATACCACCGTTCGCACCATGACTGTGCCAACTAAACAGATCTTCTTTATCACCCGCCCGTGCTTTGCTATTGGGAGCTTTAATCATAAAGGACAATCCAAAGACCCAAGTAATTACGCAAATTGCTGCACCTCTGGAGAAAAAATCACCTTTTCTATGAGCAACGATTCCTCCAAGAAATATTACTGGAACATATAACACAAGTAATAATAGCAATTTCGTTATATTATCCATTTCTAATCTCCCAGATTTATATAATTTTAGTTTCTCAAATTAGCAATTATATAAAGCAGATATCTGAAATAAGATCATCAGCGAAAAAAGGTGACCCTCATAAAATAAATTATGAATCACCTTCAACATCTATTTCATTTATCTCATTTTTTGATAAGAAGTTCAAGCCCATCGGCGCATGCTCGGGCTACAGCATAGTCAGCCGTTTCTTGCCCGGGCATTTTATCCCAGCCCCCTTTTTCAATGAAGTCAGCTCTCTTCCATGAATCTATTTCCCCTAATTCTTTGAGTTTCTCTTCATTGTCCGGTTGCTTCATAAATTGGGCGACGCAGATCGCTGCCTGACTTGCCAAAACCGCTTCTTTGGTCATCGTTTTGGACGTGCTTGAGGTTGCCCATCCCCCCCACGAAAAACCGATGATCATTGCGATGATTGCCCCACCAATAAGACCCCATATTCCATACTTAACCTTCCCCGCAGTTTCTGGTTTCATTTGATATCTC
Source organism: uncultured delta proteobacterium (assembly GCA_963842925.1). Taxonomy (GTDB): domain Bacteria; phylum Desulfobacterota; class Desulfobacteria; order Desulfobacterales; family B30-G6; genus B30-G6. The sequence continues at coordinate 32,151 of CAWJIL010000001.1, read as the reverse complement.
CCATTTTATTTTATTATGTATATGAACCAAATGGCACCTGAAGCTCACGACAGATCACATTAATTCTATTTGAAGCAACGCATGCATCATTTGAGTATTTTCTTTAAGGTAACATCCTTTGTTTTGCGGGCCATTTTAATTGATTGGCAACTATACAACGACGTTTACAATATTGTTCATCGTTCCGAAGCAATTGGGACATGACCGTTTATTTAAAGGATCTACCACCCATTTGTTATCAACTAAATATTTGTACTCGAATTGTCCTTCCGGGAGCACTACGGATTTGATCCATGTCCCATCCCCATCGTTTTTCATCGGATGTATTCCGGCTTTCCAATCGTTGAATTCGCCGACGAGATGAACGTCCCTGGCATCGACGGCCTCCAATGAAAAAGTGATCTTTTTTCTTTTGGCCGTTTGTTTTAGAGTTGATTTTTTCATAAGATTTCTCCTTGTTTTAGAGTTTCCTTTCACATAACCAGCCGCGCATCCAATGACCTTGCCGCATAGCGCCACCTTGGGGTATTATCTGATAGGATGGTTTTAGAAGGTATTTGAAGTGAATTCCGGTAATTTTTTATCGACTGAAGCACAGCATTGAAGAGACAAAATAACTCCAATAAAAAAGATGATAAATGTGAGTTATCGCATTTCATATCCTCCTTTCGCTTTCATATTGGGTTATTATCAATGATTGAGGTGAGGAAAGAACAGCCGACATCTTTGGCAGGGCAGCTTAGAATTAAGTGTAGATGTTGGATCAGAGATTTAGCTTCAAGTTAGATGAAGTTTAGGTTTAGATTAATTTAATGTACAGGAGGAAATATATTCAGTCAAGCATAAAACCAAATATCATCCAATTACCGATACATGGAGAGTATCTTAGTAATTGAAAATATTATTAATATTACCGATACCCTTTGGACATCTCCACAGTACCACGGAGGGGCCTATGAATGCAAGATTCGATCGATTGTGATTATTTTCGTACACCGGCAATATTTTAAAGGTCTGATATCTTTGTTTTTATAGGAGATAGAACCAGTTTTGTACCAAATTTCATAACCCCTATATATTGTAGAGGTCGCTAAAGCAAAGCGTGGGGGCTAATAATTTCAACCCACGCTATTTGATCCAGAGATTTTATTGAGCAATGATAACCGTTAACTCCAAGTCCACTCATCCCAATCGTTTTATTTTGATAGAAGTGGCCATATAGAGATTCGGTCCTTCCCCTCTTTCTTGCTCTGGAATAGACACTGATCTGCTGCCATGAGAAGTTGCCTCTTATCGCAGGCATCATCGGGAAATGTCGCCAGTCCGAAGGAGGCCGTGACTCTGAGGTGGATCTTCTCTTGCTGGAGATAGGCGGTCGATCTAACCCCTTTTCTGATCGCCTCCACTTTTGAGAAAGCCTCCTTACTGCCCTGACCTGGGAGAATCACGATAAACTCATCTCCGCCATACCGAACGATACGGTCTTCGGTGTCGAGATGCGTATGGACGACTTCCGCCACTTCTTTCAAGACCTTGGCGCCAAGCATATGCCCATACTTGTCTACAACTTGCTTGAAGTTGTCCATATCGAAGAATATGAGAGTCAATTTCACTATCCCGGCAGATGTTGAACTCATGTACTGGTCAAGATACTGGTGAAGGAAACGCGTGTTATTAAAACCAGTGACATCGTCGGTTACACTCTGTTTCTGAAACATCGCATTCATTTGCTCAAGCTTATCTTGGTAGTCTTTGAGCATTCGCTGGTTTTGTTCATGCAGTCCGATGTGCCTACGAAGCTCCAGCTGTGCCATAACTTGCCGGGATAAGGCACGGAGAGAATCAATCTGCGTTTCGGTGAGCGTGCGCTGGGTTTGATCGATTACGCAGAGAGTCCCCAAAGCTTCGCCTCTTGGCGTGACCAGAGGTGCACCGGCGTAGAATCGTATCCGCGGTTCCCCGGTAACAAAAGGATTGTCCACGAAACGTTCGTCAGCCAGGGCATTGCTAACGATCGTGATATCGGGTTGAAGAATGGCATGCGCGCAGAATGCGTTTTCTCGCGCCGTCTCCGGAATTGTCAGACCCACCTTAGACTTGAACCACTGCCGTGTGCTGTCAATCAGAGATACGGCAGCCATGGGCGTGCCACAAATCTCGGAAGCCAACAAGGTTATGTCATCGTAAGAATCCTCCGGTAAAGTATCAAGTATCTGGTAGTTGAGCAGCGCTTCGATGCGCGAAACTTCATTACTTGGCAGTACGGCCTTCATCAATCAATCCTTTCGTAATAGCATGTCGGTTTTATCCAAAAACGTTATACATTATGACGAGCACTTTTTGCCATAATGCTCTGTAATCATAGTAATCATGGCAGAGCAGTATGCAAATGATAGGTCTGATCCAAAGAAACAACGGCACTCCCTACATGTTGTGGTTCGTGAAATTTCTGATCATTAAACATAAATGGAGATTATGCCAAGTATCCGGCTTAATCAAGGCAGTACAGATATGCTATTTTGAAACTTGTTTTGGATCAACAAATTTGTCGATTTTGCCGAAATCTGTAATAAAATCATATATCACAATAAAAATGAGGGGCTGATAATTACAAATATGTTGGAGAAATCCACGGTGCAAGGCAAATGATTTATGTCAGAAATCAAGTATTTTGCTGCCAATGAGCTGATACCATATCTTGTATACGCGCAATTCAAGAATTGTTAAATTTTAGGTCAGTATGTAAATATCTACCGAATCCTTGATAGATCTGTATTTGAAGCTTCCCCTAAATATACAGATACTATTGACGTGAGGTGAAAATCAACACCCCTGAAAGGTACTATCAGCAGTTGATTTGAACTTTTTTATCTGTAATATCATTTATTTAGACTGAATCATACAATCAACGGCATTACAAATCTGTCAGATTGTTCAAATCTTCACACCTGCCAATGTTAACCAGATTGCCAATCGTAATTGTAATCTTCGGTACAGACCAAACCTCAATCTAAGGTATGAGCAGGTTGAATTTTGAAACAGGACCATTCGACAGTTCCATAAAGTAATCTTCAATTATAACTTGCAATAGCACGTCAATGACTTGATTATGACCGATAGGGTTAAAGGTATTGAAGATTAAATTTGCAATTCTCAAAATCTCAAACGGCCTTTCTTAAACCGTTCACCGATCCGTCGATCCTTCGATTCCCAAATACTGCTATTTGTCTCATCACGTTTATCAACCTAAATTGTTGAATTGGATTGAATACGCTGTGTTCTATGTGGTATAAAGACTATTGCTGTTGAGAATCGTGGCTGTACAGCGGCATGATGTGCGTGGGGTGCTGTATTCTCGCGCGGTTACGGTCAAGGAGACAGTTGCCGACCAGCCACGGTTAGCTTCGTCTTACAGGGATGTAAGGACCATATGACTCAATCAGAAATCAAAACGGATGCAGAACTTGGCGATTCGTTGCGATTCGAAATGATGCTGGCCGAAATTTCGACATTCTTTATCAATCTCCCTGCCAACCAGATCGATAGCGAGATTGAAGTCGTCCAGCGCCGCGTATGCGAATTCCTCGATCTTGATCGCTCCTCACTTTTCCAAATCCCTGAAAGAGAACCCGAGACGCTGGAGATGACACATGTTTATCAGCCTCCGGAAGCTCGGACACCTCCTGTGAGGATGAGTTTAAAGGAATTCTTCCCCTGGGCAATGCAGAAGATCCTGGCTGGGGAAACGATCACGATTTCGAAAATGACCGACCTCCCGGCGGAAGCCGGCCGGGACCGGGAGAGTTTTGACCTCTATGGCACCAAGTCCGTTGTAGTCATTCCTTTATCGGTAGGAAGAAGGAATGTATTTGGCTTGTTGACCTTCGCAGTCATGCGGGAGGAGAGAGACTGGCCCGAAACGCTTGTGCAGAAGTTTAAACTGGTGGCGCAGATATTTGCAAATGCGCTCGCCCGCAAGCAGATGGAGGAAGATTTTAAGGAACGACTACTGGAGATTGAGAATCTCAAACAACGGCTTGAGCAGGAGAACATCTACCTGCAGCAGGAGGTCAAACTCCTGTCTGAGCATACGGAGATTGTGGGGCAGAGCCTTGTCATGAAAAAAATCCTGGATCTGGCCGAGCAGGTTGCCCCAACAGACTCCACGGTCCTCATCCTGGGTGAAACCGGCACGGGAAAAGAACTGCTGGCCCGGGCGATCCACGGCATGAGTTCTCGAAAAGACCAACCCATGGTGACAGTCGATTGTGCCTCCCTGCCACCCGCGTTGATTGAAAGCGAACTCTTCGGCCGCGAAACGGGTGCTTACACCGGTGCTTTGACTAGAATGGTCGGCAGGTTCGAGCTGGCTGATGGGGGCACGATTTTTCTCGATGAGATTGGTGAGCTTCCCCATGACGTGCAGTCCAAGCTGCTGCGGGTTCTGGAACAAGGCCGATTCGAGCGCTTGGGATCCACCAAGCCGCTGCAGGTGAACGTACGCATCATTGCGGCCACCAACCGGGACCTGGCCCAGGATGTCAAGGAAGGCAAATTCCGGAAAGACCTTTATTACCGGCTGAATGTCTTCCCTATTTTGATCCCGCCTCTCCGTGAAAGGACTGAAGACATTCCTCAATTGGTCTGGACATTTATCAAGGAATTTCAAAAGAGGATGGGCAAAAAGATCGAAAGCATTCCGAGAAAGACCATGAAAGCACTGCAATCCTATCCTTGGCCCGGCAACGTCAGAGAGCTGAGGAATGTCATCGAACATGCTATGATCCTGAACAAAGACGAATCCCTGGATGTCAGCATGCCTGGAATTGCATCTTTTGAAACCCAGCCAGCTTCTCGCCTGGATGATGTGGAGCGTAGGCACATTATGAGCGTTTTGAAGAGAACGGGCTGGCGTGTTGCCGGAAAGGGCGGTGCCGCCGAAGCCCTCGGTCTAAGGCGGACGACGCTGTATTCGAAAATGAAGAAATTGGGCATCGATCGTCCATCTACCAGGTGACGATATAAAGGCATTTTGACGTAATAAAGACAGGGCATAAGATGCTTCTTGTTCCACACGTATACCCTACGATTAAAAAAACCTCTTAATTTCAATATCTTCTCCCAGAATCTCACTGCCTGCTTTATCTGGCACATATTTCGCAGAGTATTTTACATCATAGGAATAAGGATGAAGAACCGGGTCCCTTTTCCTCACGGGAAGAAGGCTCTGGATTTTCGCATGCTTGACACACAGATCTTGAACCGGATGAAGGAGGATAGGCCCTTGCTCCTCACCACCATAAGAATGCTGCTCCCACAACAAAAGTGTGCGGAGGCATTGAAAATTCTCAGATCGTTCGCTGAGCAGAACCGAGTCCAGCCTGGATGTCTCAGCTCCCGCATCTACGGGGATATGGAAGAAGAGAACGTCATCATGATCGAGGAAATGTGGCAGGACCAGAAGAACCTGGAATGTCATCTGCGTTCGGAAGAATACCGCAACCTGCTCCTGGTTGTCGAAATGGCGCTTGAATTTCCGGAGATCACATTCAACAGCATTGCGAACACTACAGGAATCGAGACCATCGAAAAGGCAAGAAGTCAGGGGAGATGAACCGCAACACTTAAACGAAGACAAAATAACTGGAGGCAATACAAATGAAAGTCATCATCGTTGGCGGAGTGGCAGGCGGTGCGTCATGTGCGGCGCGCCTTCGCAGGTTGGACGAAAATGTTGAAATTCTCATGGTGGAACGTGGACCCTATGTCTCGTATGCGAATTGCGGGCTGCCCTACCATGTCGGGGGTGTGATTGAAAAAGAGTCGAGCCTTCTGGTGGCATCGGAACAGATGTTCCGCGTCATGTTTGGGATTGATGTGCGGACCAACTGCGAGGCGATTTCCATTTCTCCGAAAAACAAGACCGTGGACCTGCGCAATGTCACCACCGGCGAGGTCACGACCGAGTCCTACGACAAGCTGGTGTTGTCGCCCGGCGCGGCATCGGTCCATCCGGCTCTGCCCGGCATCGATCTGCCGGGGATATTTCATGTGCGGACTGTGCCGGACGTGCGGACAATCCGTGAGTGGATCGAACAAGGCACGACGTTTCTGGCTGGAATGTTTAACTACTCAGGCATCCAGATGGTCAGGCCGGTACGACGCGCGGTTGTGGTGGGCGGCGGATTCATCGGTCTCGAAACGGCGGAAAATCTGATCCATGCCGGATTTGACGTGACCCTCATCCAGAAGCCCGATCATGTCCTGTCCCCGCTGGACCCGGAGATTGCGGTCCTCGTCCAGGGCCATATCATACGTCATGGCGTGCATGTTTCCGCCAACGACGGCGTGGTTGGATTCAAACAATTGGACGGTGGCGCAATCGAGGTCCAGACGAGTTCCGGGAAAACGTATCCGGCGGACATCGTGATCCTTGCCATCGGTGTGCGGCCGGACACGGCCCTGGCCAAAACAGCCGGCCTCACCATCGGCGAACGAGGCGGCATTCGTGTTGACGAGCACATGATCACGAGCAACCCGGACATCTTTGCTGTGGGCGACGCCGTCGAGGTCAAGGACTGCGGAACCGACCAGTGGAGTCTGATTGCCCTTGCCGGGCCGGCCAACCGCCAGGGCCGCATTGCTGCCGACGTGATCGCCGGACGGGATTCAAGCTACCGCGGCACCCAGGGCACCTCGATTATCGGGCTGTTTAATGGTGCCGCCGCCTGGACCGGTGTCAGCGAGAAAACCCTCAAGAAACTCGGTGACACGGACTACGAGAAGATCTACCTGTTCCCGAATTCGCATGCCGGGTATTACCCGGGTGCCAAGATGCTCGGCTTGAAGGTCATCTTCCGCAAATCCAACGGAAAAGTTCTCGGCGCACAGGCGTTGGGCCAGGACGGACCGGCGGTGGACAAGCGCATCAGCGCCCTGGCCGTGGCCATCCAGATGGGCGCGACGGTGTACGACCTGGAGGAAAGCGAGCTCTGTTACGCGCCTCAGTTCGGCAGCGCGAAGGATGCTGTCAACTTTGCCGGGATGGTGGCCGCGAATGTCCTGCGGGGCGACATGCCCATCAGTCATTGGGACACCCTGGATGGTGCTTTTATCCTGGACGTTCGCCAGCCGGCGGAACTGGTGGTTGAGAGCGTGCCGGGCGCGGTCAACATTCCCCTGCCGGAACTGCGCGCACGCCTGGACGAACTTCCCCGCGACCGCGAGATCCATATCAACTGCCGTTCCGCCCAGCGCGCCTACTATGCCACGCGCATCCTTTTGCAGAACGGATTCAAGGCCAAAAATATCTCCGGCGGCATGCTGTCACGGGCCATGTACTCTCTGGGTGAATTGATCTATTAACGCCTCTTAATGTGGATAGGCTTAGCTGCAATAAAGGTTGACTTGAAAGGAAACAGAGTATGAACACTGTCATGCAATTTCTTCAGACCACATTCGCACCATTGGTGTTGATTTTCACTGTGTCGAACCTGGGGGCCATGGGCCTCCAGGTCAAGATGCCCGATGTAATCGTGGCGTTGCAGAACAAGAAATCCCTGGTGCTGATCTTCGTGTGGGGCTGGGTGGTAGGGCCGGTGTTGGGCTACCTGATTACCAAAATTCTTCCTCTGGCGGAGCCCTATGCAATCGTGATCCTCCTCACCAGTCTGGCGCCATGCGCACCGTTCCTACAGCAGATGGTGGGAAAAGCCAGCGGAGACATAGGCTTCGCGGGAGCCTTCATACCGCTGGTGGCAGTGGGTACGGTGGTATTGATGCCATTGATGGGGCCCTTATTGATCAAGGGACTGACGATCAGCACCTGGGCTCTCGCAAAACCGCTCCTTCTGACCATACTCCTGCCACTGATTATCGGAGCGGCAATCCGGCATTACGCCGATACTGGGGCAACCAGGATCTTTCCGGCGGTCAAGGGCTTGGCCTTACTCTCCACATTGACAACAGTCGTGTGGTGCCTTGTACTTTATGGATCCTCGATGTTTGACACGGCGGGAGAATTTGCCCTTCTTGCAATGACTTTGTTCATGGTCGGGATGGCGCTGATAACATATCGTTTCGGCTTCGGCCTGAAACAGAATCAGCGGAGCGTCATGGCGCTGGGGATGGGCACACGTAACATCGCAGCGGTGCTAGCGGCAGCGCTTGCCATTCCGAACGCGGATCCGCGCATTGTGACGATGGTCGTCATGTGGACTCTGTGGTCGGTTGTCCTCGCAGCCATTGGAGCTAAAATATTCGCCAAGCAAGCCGGCAAGACCGTGATGGGCGGTGCGGCATGAACAGCACACGGATAAAATTTATCATGTTCATCATGAGCATTTTTATGTCAAAGGAGTCAAACCATGGTTGACCCGGTCATAACCAGTGAAATGGTCATTGTCTTTGTCCTGCTCGGCCTGGTGATATTTCTTTTTATTTTTAACTGGGTGCGGGTGGATCTGGTTGGAATTATCATGATAGTCCTCTTGCCCCTAACCGGCGTTCTTACGGGAGAGGAAGCCATCATGGGGCTTAGCTCCAATGCGGTGGTTTCAATCATTGCGGTCATGATTATTGGTGCAGGTCTCAACCGTACCGGTGTAATGAATATTCTGTCCAGACTAATTGTTAAAGTGGCCGGAACCACCGAATCCCGTATTATGGTGGTAATTTCCGCCACGGTTTCTTTTATTTCAAGCTTCATGCAAAATATAGGAGCTGCTGCTCTTTTCCTTCCAGCCACCATACGGATCAGCCGCCAGTTGAGAGTGTCGACCTCAAAAATCCTCATGCCGATGGGCTTTTGTGCCATTATCGGCGGTGTTCTTACGCTTATCGGTTCCAGCCCGCTCATTATGCTAAATGACCTGATGGAATCCTGGTGGAAGAATAACACCAACAGTCTTGGTGGTGTGCCGTTTGAAGCTTTCAACCTGTTTACGGTAACACCGGTTGGGGTCGCCCTGCTTGCCGGTGCCCTCATCTATTTTGTTCTGCTGGGCCGTTTTATTCTACCAAAAGCTGAACGCGCTGGAGAAGAGGGGGTTGCCAGTGCCCGTATCAAATCAATTTATAAAGATAAGATTGACAGCGGTTTTGAGCTCACTGTCCCTGGCAAATTTCCTGCCCTTACACTCGGGCAGCTTGAGATACGGGAGAAATATTTTTCCACAGTTATTGCCATTAAGAAAGCAGGGGGGACAAGTAGAAACCTCGCTCCCTCAAAAGAAACGAAGATCGGAGCAGGCGATGTGGTTGCTATTGTTGCCTCCCATGCCGGTGCCGATCAATTAGCGAAAGACCTCGATTGGAAAATTCGAAAAGGTTTTAAGGTCTTTGCAGAGGAATTTTCTCCAGCAAATGCCGGGGTGTTAGAAGCGATTGTACCTCCCCATTCTGAGTTAACCGGCCACACAATGGATAGGCTTGATTTTCGAGAGAAGTACCAGGTGAACCCCTTGGCAATCTATCGAGGAGATGAAATCCTGCTGGAAGATATCAACACGATCGAGCTAAAAGTAGGAGATGCGCTTTTGCTCGCAGCCCCTTGGGAAAAATTTCATATTCTTAAGAGAAGTGTGAATTTACTGTTCACAGAGGAGTTGCGAGGCGAGTTGACCGTCCCGGAAAAAGCTTGGCCTGCTCTTTTCTTTTTAGCGACAGCACTTGTTCTTGCTCTGGGCTTCAATGTTAAACTATCCATCGCGCTTCTCACTGGCGCGCTGGGAATGATCCTCTCCGGGGTTATTCACATCGATGATGCCTACAAGTCTGTGGATTGGATGACCATCTTTTTGCTTGCCGGTCTGATTCCCCTTGGCGCAGCTTTTGAAAAAACAGGGGCAGCCAACTATATCGCTCTGAACCTCCTGGGAAGTTTGGGAGATCTTACCCCGTTAATTTTAATGGTTGTGGTTGCTTTGCTTACTGCCATGTTTTCTCTTTTTACCTCGAATGTTGGTGCTACGGTACTCATGGTACCCCTTGCCATGAATATGGCCATGCAGGTCGGGGCTGATCCGAAAATAATGGCGTTGACTGTAGGAATAGCTGCTTCCAATACGTTTATTCTTCCGACCCACCAGGTCAATGCGCTTCTTTTGCGCCCCGGTGGGTATAAAACCATCGACTTTATCAAAGCGGGCAGTGGAATGACCCTTTTGTATCTGATTATCCAGGTCGGGATGCTTTCACTACTGTATGGCGTCTGATCCACCAAGTGAAGAGAAGATTTATCCATGAGTATGGCACCTAAGCTTCAATGGCCCACAATGTTCTCAGGTTTACGGGGAATGACTTGGGCCAGTTTGCCCAGCGAGATTTCAGCCGGTATTACACTGGCGGCCTTGGTCATCCCGCTCAACATCGGGTATGCGCAGGTAGCCGGGTTACCTCCGGTGTTCGGCCTCTATGCGGGCATTATACCACTGGCGATATTTGCCATCTTCACCAGCTCGCGCCATGTGGTGGGAAGCCCGGATGCCCCCATTTCTGCAATTATGGGAGCCATGCTTATCGGCTTTGCGCCCATGGGAGACCCGCTGCGTGTGGAATATGCCCTGGCCCTTGCCTTGATGTGTGGTCTGCTCTTTTTTGTGTTCTGGCTTTTTCGACTGGCCTTTCTGGCCAATTTCCTGTCCCGGGCTGTGCTGGCGGGCTTTATCACCGGTCTGGGGATCGAGGTGTTGACCAACCAGGCCAGGCGGATCCTTGGTGCTTCTCATTTAATAGACGGATCGGGATTGGGTACCATGGCCGAGCAACTCCATGGTGCCATGGCCACGTCCGTTGACACCACGGGTTATTTTGTGGAGTTCATCGTCCTGGTGGAGTCCATACCCCATGCGAATCTTTATGCCGTCGCCATCGGTCTGAGCACTTTTATTGTTGTGCGTTTAATGAAAAAAGTCGCGCCCAAAGCACCGGCGGCGCTGATAACACTGATCCTGATGACGGTCATCGTCACCGTTTTCGGCCTGGATCAAAAAGGGGTCAAAGTGTTGGGGGAAATGCCGTCCGGACTGCCGTCCCTGACGCTGCCCAATATACCGTTATCCGACTATTTGCGCTTGCTGCCCGGTGCCATGGCGGTGGTTGGCATCACCCTGTGCGAGGCCTTGCTGCTGGTCCGCAGCTGCGACCGGAAGCACAACACCAAGTCGGATGGCAACCAGATATTGTTTACCTACGGCTTGACCAGTATCGCCAGTGGGTTTACCGGTTCGCTGGTTTCGGGCCCCAGTGCCTCGCGCACCGCGGCAATGGACGCCGCAGGGTCCCGCACGCAGCTCTCGAGTCTGGTGGCGGCCGGGACGGTTGCGCTGGTCATGGTTTTCTTTACAGATCAGCTGGCCTCTCTGCCCACTGCGGCATTGGCCGGGGTTGTCGCCAGTGCCGTGTTGAATCTGATTGAAGTGGGGGAACTTCGGGAATTGTGGCGTATGCGCCGGTCGGAATTCTGGATCGCCGTTGTCTGCCTGGTCAGTGTCCTGGTGTTCGGGCCGTTAAAGGCTGTCATCATTGCCTTTCTGATGGCCACCATCGATCTGCTCCGGCGGGCCTCTCTGCCCGGCACCTGGGTGTTGCGGGAAGCCCCTGATGGCAGTCATTTTATCCCCGAGGGAACAGGCCATGATACGAAGACGCCCGGGATAATCATTTATCGCTTTGGCGCACCCCTCTATTTTGCCAACGCCAATTTTTTTGAGGAAGAGGTGCAAAAAGTTTTCACACAAGCCCCCGCACCCGTCAAATGGTTTGTGCTGGATGCGGAAGCGATGGTGGATATTGACACCACCGGTGAGGAGACACTGCATCAGCTTCTGAAGTGGCTGTCCGAGCGTGGCGTGACCGTTGCCGTAAGCCGCGCCAACCAGTCGACCGCTGCCTTGTTGACCCATTACCATCTAACGGAATTGATCGGAGAAAAGAGACTGTATCCCACCAACCGCCATGCCATTGTGGCATTTCGCAAGGAGACGGTGCAAGCGACGTTAGAAACGACAACAGAGTGAGATGACCTGGCTTTAAAGAAACCGCCACCGTTGCCTGTAAGGAGGCAAATAAAAAAAAGTAAAAAAAGGAGGAGCTGAATATGAATGAACTCAATGCAGAAAAGCTTAGAAACTGTTTCGCGGGCAAACGGGCTTTGGCGTGCTTGATTCTGGCTGTCTTTATTGGCTTTGCGGTCACTGCGGGCGCTGTTGGAGCTGAGACGGAGAAGTCCGCTTCCGTGACTGCGAGCCGCCAGCTTCCTGAAGGAAAACAAACCACCCTTGGCCTCTACCTGACTGCCAAAGAAGCTTATGAAAAGTTGAAAGCCGCACCGGACAAGGTGAAACTCATCGACGTGCGGACCCCTGAGGAATATGCCTTCATCGGTCACCCCGAGATGGCCTGGAACATTCCCCTTGCCTTTGTGACCTATCAGAGAAAAAACGGCAAAACCGAATACGGCCCGAAGATGAATCCGGATTTCGTCGCCGAAGTCAAAACAATAGCTGGGATGACCGACACCCTGGTGGTCATGTGTCGGTCAGGTGACCGCAGTGCCATGGCAGTCAACCAACTTGCGAAAGCCGGTTTTAAAAACGTATATACCATCATCGATGGATTTGAAGGCGACAAGGTAACGGATCCCGGAAGCGTCTTCTACGGGAAGCGGATGAGGAACGGCTGGAAGAATTCGGCCCCTTGGGTCTATGATATTGATCCCGAGAAAATCATCCTTGAAGAATACGCATCCAAGCAAACACAATAGTGGAGCGTATAAAATGTGTTGGATGCGGCTTATGCGTGATTGGATGCCTGCCATGTCATAGAGCTGGCACCATGCAATAAAATGTTTGTACCCAGCCGACCGGCTCTGGTTTTAAAGAATAGATAACCACCGCCGGTCTGATGATGAGCATAACAATAAACAGGGTTCTCGATTTTGAATCAAAAAGCTGTAAAGTGCGGTGAACCGACCGCTTGATTCCCCGGAGAACTCACAAGAAAGGAGTTAATCATGGCCGAACAGAAACGAGTAAGCACGACAGTACCACTGAATTGGAAAGAGGTGTGGTTCACTAACTGCCCCATGGTATCCGCCAACAATGTTGATCAGGAACTGGGATGGTGCCGCGAGGAGTTCAAGAAGATCGGTGTAGAGTACGCCTACTTCCGCCACGCACCCGAGAACAACTGGTACCCGCACTACATCCATAATCTCGACAACCTCATCCGCTTCGGCGGCCTGAACCCGGCGATCCATGTGCACGCCGACCTCCGCCGCACCGTACTACTTGGGGCGACGTGGGTCTACGAGGGAGGGGTGATGCAGGTACGCGCCCGCGACAAGATCTTCCGTGTAAAGGATCTGAAGGGCAAGAAGATCGGCATCACCAAGAGCCTGAACACCATCAAGAACGACTGGTGGCGCATCCAGGAACACATGGGCATCGAAAATATCCTGATGCTGAATGACATGACCATGGATGATATCGAGCTCGTTGAGTTCCCCTACCCGGATGACTGGTATGACAAGCCTGAGATGCTGACCCCGCCGATGAACAACCCGTCTGAACTGTGGATGCGCCGTGACCACAAGCACGACTACGCCTTCCGACCATTGGAGAAGGGACTGCTCGACGGGACCGTCGATGCCATCTACAACCAGATGGGACAGTTAGGGCAGCTCTCGGAGGCTACGGGCGAAATCAAGGCCATCTTCGACCTGTCCAAGCTCCCGGACTGGACGATACAGGTCGCCAACACCCCTGCCGTCATCACCTGTACCGACGTGATGGCCAAGGAACACCCTGAGCTGGTCGTCGCCTACATGAAGGCCATGATCAAGGTCGGCCGCTGGGCAAACAGGAACAAGCACGCCGCCGCAGAAATCCTTAACCGACAGACGTTCTACCTGGACGCCGAGCACACCTACCGGGGGATCAAGGACGTTGACATGGTGCCAAGCCTGAGTGCCCAAAACCTGGAATGCATCAATATCGGCAAAGATTTCATGTTCAGCCACGGCTACATCAAGAACGACTTTGATGTGGATGAATGGGCAGCTCCGGAGTTCCTGGAGCAGGCGGCGACGGAAGTGCTCAAGGAGGAATGGGAAAGAAGAAGCTGGAGCAAGCTTCCTCAAGGAGGTGGACTCGAGGTAGAAGGCACACGGCTCGGGTAGTCTGGACAAAACGTAACTGAAAACCTGCGGCACTTTTTTTCGGATTTGGTCATCGGATGCGAAAAAGTGCCGCTCTCACAACTTAAGCCAAAGGAGAATGTCATGAAGAAATATGGCATCAGCGTGTTCATTTCAGTGGTGTTCACAATTCTGGTTGTGGTGTCGGCCCACGCAGGCGGGATGTGGTTATACGAACAGGCGATCCCCGATATGGGAGTGGGGGGGGCAGGTCGCCAGGCGGCGGGGCTGGATGCCTCCACCGCCAGCGGTAACCCGGCTGCCATGACGCGTCTGGATCAATCCCAGGTGGCAGGCGGTATCCTGGGTATCTATCCCGATATCGAGTTCGATGTCCAAAACGCTACCTTCGGGGGGGATGACGGCGGCAATGCCGGCAAGTTCACCCCCGTCCCGACACTGTATTACGTGCACAGCCTGAGTTCGGATTTAAAGCTGGGAATCGGGGTGGGGTCTTATTTCGGTCTGACCGTCGACTACGGCAATGACTGGGCCGGCAGGTACTACGTTCAACGCGTCAGCTATGAGACGGCGGCAATCAACCCCACCATCGCCTATCGAATCGCTCCGTGGCTGTCCGTGGGTGGCGGTGCCAGCATCGTCAGAGGTGAGATGAGCGCAAAGGTGGCTGTCAACACAATCGCGGAACCAGGAGACGGAGGTCTCAAGTATGATGCCACGGATGTGGGCTACGGGTTCAACCTCGGGGCCTTGTTCGAATTGAGTTCCCGGACCCGTATCGGCGTCACCTATGTCTCGGAAGTCGACCTGGATTTCAAGGACGACCTGCGCTTCAAAAACCTCGATGGCACGATACTTGGGGCTGCCCTGGAAGCAAACGGGCTGATGGATTCCCGGTTGAAAATTGACTCCACCATCCCCAGTCAGGTGGCCTTAGGGGTCTATCACGCCCTCACCGACAAGCTCGCCATGGTGGGCTCGGTCAATTGGCAGGACTGGAGCAAATTCGGTGAGCCTGAAATTGCAGTGGCCGACAGCGATACGACCACTAAAGACCTGGATTACCAGGATACCTATCATGTGGGCCTGGGGGTCTACTACCGCGTGGCTGACCCCTGGCTGCTCATGGCCGGCTTCGGCTACGACAGCTCGCCCATATCCAGCAGCAAAGATCGTTCTCCCGCGCTTCCTTTTGACGAAACCTATCGCTATTCCGGCGGTGTGCAGTACGACTGGACCAGTGATTTTTCAATAGGTGCAGCCTACACCTTGTTAGCCTCCGGTAAAGCCGAGATCGACAAAACCGGCGGGCCGCTTCAGGGGGACCTCAAGGGGGAGTACGACACCTACTTCATTCACGCTTTTAACCTGAACTTTGTTTACCGGTTCTAAGATGAGCATGATGTTATTGATAAGGGAAAAAAAGTATTCATCTGATTTTGGCCCTGACGATGGTGACCGGTCTGTTAACCATAGCCTGGGGGAAGAAACGGATAAAAACAACAAGGAGCGGCTTCAAATAGTTGAATAACTCCAACAATGTTGCAGTTATCAGTGTTCCGAAAAATCACCGGTATGCGAAAATAATCACAACAGGCCAAATCTTGTATTCATAGCATCTGCGATGCTCCCGTGGGCATTACTAGATGGTATCGATAATAATTTTGTTGAACTTGATAACTATACTTCTCTCCATTTAATCACCGGTTTGGTAATAAAAATAAGCACCACAATGTGTTAGGATAGTTGTCACGCATAAGTTAAAACTCACTATGGGAGAGCAAGGATATGGAAACGACCTACAAGTTAGACACGATCATTAATGTCGATGAAAGTCTATGCATCGGATGCGGGAGTTGCATCCGGACCTGCCCGGCCGCTTTGATTACCAAAAGGGATTTCCCTGTCCCCGCCGAAAACGTGTGGAATCAATGCATTGACTGTGGCCATTGCGTAGCCGTCTGCCCGACAGGGGCCATGCACCATCGCGCCATGGGGCCGAAAGATTGCGCGCCGGTCGATGTTCATTTGACCCCCCGCTGGGAAGAGGCCAGACAGTTTCTGATCTCGAGGCGCTCGGTTCGTGTCTACATCAACAAACCCCTCGAGAAGGAGAAAATCCTGCAAATGCTGGATGTTGCCCGCTTTGGGCCGAGCGGTGGGAACCGGCAGGGGGATATTCTGCGTTGGGTCGTGGTCAGTGACCCTGTACAAGTTCATAATGTGGCCCAAATGACCATCGACTGGATGAAGAGCGTCCGTGATTCGAATCCGGCGATGTATAAGGAGGCCAAACTCGAGCTATTCACAAGCGCGTGGGATGGGGGTGATGACCAGATAGCCCGAGGGGCACCATGCTTCATACAAGCCTGGGCACCCAAAGATGAACGGACTGCACCCCAAGCGGCCACGATCGCCTTGGCCTACACCCAGCTGGCCGCGCACGCCCTTGGCCTCGGCAGCAGCTGGAGCGGTGGCATCAACACCGCTGCGCAGGCATATCCTCCCTTGATCGAGCTATTGGGGCTGCCGGAAGGCATTGTGTCCTTCGGAACGATCCTGCTCGGGTACCCCGCCGAAACGTTCCTGCGGATCCCGGAACGCCAGCTTCCAGAAGTGAGCTGGTTTTGAGTAATAAGTGTAAGGAACAAAAAGGAGGTGGCATGACAGACAACGCAAAAACCAAGATGGAAAAACTCGGTTACCGCAAGCCAGATGATATTGCAGAGCCAGAGCAACTGGTACTCGTCGAGTATGTTTCCGACGGACGCGTGGCCATCATCACCCTAAATCGACCACATGCTGACAACGCGATCACGACGGAATTAGCGGCTCAATTAATCGAGGTTCTCGAGACGATCGCGGCACGTATCTCTGTGAGAGTTGCAATCATCACCGGAGCAGGTGACCGAGCCTTCTCTGTCGGGGGCGATCTATACCAGCGCAAGGAGATGACAAAAGAGCAATGGCTTCGCCAGCGGCAGGTCTTCGATAGAGTGCTCTACACATTACGTCAATTACGCCGGCCGATAATTGCTGCAGTGCACGGCATGGCATACGGTGGCGGCTGCGAGATCGCCATAAGTACTGATTTCATTATTGCATCCGATGACGCTGTTTTCGGCCAGCCCGAAGCGATGATCGGCTTGAGTGCGGGCGGTGGCTCGCCGGTCTTTCTTCCTCGTGTACTCCCCCCGGGGAAGGCAATGCAAATGCTGATGACCGGAGAACCAATAGCGGCACAAGAAGCCCACCGGCTTGGCATGGTTAATGAAATATATCCCAGAACCGATTTGATGGACGCAGTGATCAGTATTGCGGAGAAGATTGCAGACAACTCACCCACGGCAGTACAGGCGGTCAAACGTGCTGTGCAAATGGGACAGGGCGAACCTGTAGAGCAGGCTGTCGCGATCATGATGGATGAGCACTGGCGTTCGGTAGTCCATCCCGACCGTACAGTTGGCATCCTCGCATTCACTGAAGGCCGAGATCCAACGTTTCCGGATCCAGACTTTTGATATGCACAGGGGATCAACCTGGCTCACTTCGCTCGCAGGTTATCCCCAGACGTTACGTTTCAAAGATAATTATCCTAATTCTTGAATCCGAATTGATCTGAATATTATAAACGTACCGAAAGTAAACACCATTAAAGAATGGGTTCTTGCGGGTTTTCTTTTGATAGCGCCATACAACATATTGGGGTGATGGAATCTGGTGCAAAACCGTTGATGGCTCCAACAAAAACAAGGTTATCAGGGTCCCGAAATATTACCGGTGTGCGAAAATAATCACAACAGGCCAAATCTTGCATTGATAGATGCTCCCGTGGTATCTTGGGCATAACCAAATAGTATCGGTAATAATTTCAGAAAGACTGATAACTGGACTTGTCTTCATATATCATTAGTCAGCTGGTATTTGGTTTTCAGGTGAAGGTCAACCATCTCTGGAATGATGTGTCTGGATAGTAAATAATTACCCGAGACGGTTACACTGCTATCGTCCCCGAAGCAGCTTGGATAGTTTGGCCGCCTCAGCGATCCATCCACCAGAAGGAGAACGAAAATGAATGTGCACTCTAAGGAGGAATTGAATTATGACTAAGGAAACAGAGAAGATAAAAGAAACAACGTTCGAAAACACAAAACTGAGCACCGTTCCATTGAACTGGAAAGAGGTATGGTACACTAACTGCGTGCTTATATCCGCCGCTAACGTCGATCAAGATCTGGGTTGGACCAGGGAGGAGTACAAGAAAATCGGCGTGAAGTATGCCTACCTCCGTTCCGTCCGTGAGAACGACTGGTATCCGCACTACATCCACAACCTGGACAACCTGATCCGCTTCGGCGGCCTGTTTCCGCCCATCGCCGTTCACGCGGACCTCCGCCGGCTCCGGCTCCTGGGGCTGACGCATGCGCCACACGAAGGCGGCTGCATGCTGGTGCGCGCCCGCGACGACATCTACCGGATGGCCGATCTGAAGGGCAAGAAGATCGGCCTCTCCAAGAGCATGAACAAGATCAAGAACGACTGGTGGCGCGTCCAGGAGCACCAGGGCATCGAACTGATGCTCCGGATTAACGGCATGACCACGAAAGACGTGGAGATCGTCGAGTTCCCCTACGCGGAGGATTGGTACAACGATCCCCAATTCCTGAACCCCATCGAAAACCCATCCGAATTGCAGACCATGCGTGACCACAAGCACGACGTATCTCAGCGTCCGTTGGAGCCCGCGCTGGAGACAGGCGTTGTCGATGCGATCTACACGCAAAGTAAAATCTTCCAGCAACTGCAGGAAGCGACGGGCAAGTTCAAAGCGATTGAAGACCTGTCCCGGCATCCGGACTGGACCCTGCAGGTGGCCAACATCCCCGCGGCCATCACCTGCACCGAAGTGATGGCCAAGGAACACCCTGAGCTGGTCGTCGCTTACATGAAGGCCATGATCAAGGTCGGCCGCTGGGCAAACAGGAACAAGCACGCCGCCGCAGAGATCCTCGACCGCACGACCCTCTACCTGGACGTCGAGCACACCTACCGCGGGATCAAGCACATTGACATGGTGCCGAACCTGTCGCCGCAGAACCTGGCCTCCGTGGAGATCGGAAAGGACTTTATGCTGAGCCACGGCTACATCAAGAACGACTTCGATGTGCAGCAGTGGGCCGCGCCGGAGTTCCTTGAGCAAGCGGCGGCTGAACTTGTCAATGAACGCTGGGCCAAGGAGACCGAGGCCAAGGTCGGCCACCCCTCGAAGGCTCGGCTCGGGTAGCCCGAGGGGGTTTCGAGTTAAGGGTTAGCCGGCGCGACCTTGGATGGCATCGGCAGGAATCGTCGGCGTCAGAGAAACGTGTGACCCCGAGATCGGCCAGCTAACAACAGCATGCAGCGGACGGCGCTCTGCGCCTCCTCTGATGCTGAGCGTTGCCGCCTCGTTGCGCTTAGTGGTCACCATTACCGATACCTCTCCAACATAGTACAGCCCAGTTATAATTACCGATACCATGTTATGGTATCAGTACTGACATGTTAGATTATGATAGTTGTATTTTCATAATACCGTTCATCCACTATTTGGAGAGTCTCCCTGGTGGAAATTACGAAATAAGTATCCTAAAATTGATTGCCGCTGAAAAGCGGTGATTACATCATCCCAGGAGAGACCTTCCACTCGAAGATTATGTAACAGAACATCTGAATATGTAGTAGTATGAGCTGTTTGAAATAATCTGGTTAATCTTGCTTTGGTGGCAATGGTCTTTTATCAGTGACTTCTTTATTTAATCCGATCCTTGCATCATGTTATTCACAGAAGATTGGAGCATTGTGATATCATAAATGCTGCCAATGCCGGCATTGAAGATGTCAACGATCCATAGGGATACGGTGACGCTTGTCATCAGGCAGCGCTGTTATTTGCAAGACCACCCCTCCTGACTGCAGAGCCATTGTCTGAACTGATCCTGTGCGTCATATGCTTCGATTTCCATGGGGTTGTTCTCATAACTAAAAAAAGACCCCACATACCCCTGGGTATATTTCCTGCCGAACTCAGCAATGGAGCCGAGTTCCTGGTACTGTTTGATGTGATAGGCTTCATGGCTCAGCAATGTCAGCAGGTCGCCATCCCTGCTCTTGTGGGCTTGCCCAAGGTAGATAATGTTGCCAAAGGTCTGTCCGGCCAATTGGTCCATTATGGCAATGGGCCAGCGGTCCAGGATCTTGTGGTCGTTCAGTAATTCGGCTTCGTAAACGATCTGTATTTCATCGGGGTCGACACCCCATTTTTCCAGCCAGGGGGTCAGCCACTTCTTCTGGTAGGGGCTCAAGGGGTATGGCTGTTTTTGGCCCTGATGGATATTGTTTTGCCAGATTTCTTTTGCCAGAATGGGAAAGGTTTTTGCTCCCCATTCACCGGCATCCAGGATTTTACCCGATTCGATCCCCTTTCGGAGGGCACTGTTTTCATCTGAAAGATCCAGGTCGCGCCAGTCAAGACCGGCTGCGAAACCGGACAGCAGGTATGTCAGAAAGAACCCGATGGTTATGGCGTGTAAAATGTGTTTCACGAGGCATGTCCATTACGATCTTATGGTGTTGGGATATTTGGCAATGAAACGATACAGGGTTGCACGGCCGACACCTAAAAGTTTGGCCGCTTTAAGCTTGTTGCCTCCTGTTTTGACAAGTGCTTCTTTAACGGCGATTGAATCGAGTTTTCGGGAGGGACCGCGGTTCAAATTCCTTGGTGTAAACTGTTTTAATTCAAGGGGAAGATCCATGGGCCGAATGATACCACCCCTACACCGCACAATAGAAAACTGGATGCAGTTTTGAAGCTCGCGAACATTCCCGGGCCATCGATAATCCATCATCATGGAAAGGGCTTCCTCGCTGATTTTGAACTTCTGCTGGTTTTTTTGCCCGGGAAACTGCTTCAGAAAATGATCCACCAGGAGCGGTATGTCTGTTCTGCGTTCCCGCAGTGGCGGAACCATGATTGGTATTACGTTCAGGCGATAAAAGAGGTCTTCACGAAAATTACCATTATGAACTTCCTGTTTCAGATCCTTGTTCGTAGCACTGATGACCCTCGTATTAACGGTTATTGTTTTTTCTCCCCCGACTTTCTCAAAGGTTTCTTCCTGCAGAAATCTCAGAAGTTTTACCTGCATGAGTTTGGGAAGCTCCGATACTTCGTCCAGAAAGACCGTACCGCCGTCAGCCAGTTCAAAGCGACCCTTCTTTTCCCTGATGGCTCCGGAAAAGGCGCCTTTGACATGACCGAAGAGTTCGCTCTCGATAAGTCCTTCCGGCAGCGCACCACAGTTGATGGGGACAAATGCTGCGCCTCCCCGTCGGCTTTCATTGTGGATGGCATGGGCTACGAGTTCCTTGCCAGTGCCAGTCTCTCCCGAGATATGGACGGGAAAATCATAGTCTGTAACATCTCGAATCTGTTTAAAGACCGAGATCATTTTTTTATTTCGGCCGATAATGTTCGAGAAACTGAAAATCTTCTCGGCATCCATCTGCAACTCGATCAATTCCGTCAGATCCGTGATGGTGGCCAGGGCACCGATATCCTGGTGGTTTTCATCTTTCATCAGGATGACGGACATGTCGATCATTCTTTTGAGGCCGTTATTGGTGGTGATGGGGAGGGTATGATCCTTCTTATTTTCCAGGGTGGGGTCGCCGGTGCAAAAGGAGCATCGGTTGCCACACAAAGACTCGCCAAATGCTTCGTGGCAGTCCTTTCCCAGGACTTCTTCCCGGGGAAATCCCAGGATTTTTTCGGCGCCGTCACTATAAAAGAGGATGCGTCGATTAAGGTCGTGGGCAATGATACCTTCTTTGAGGCTGTTCAATATATATTCAAGGCTTTTACGGTCGGCCATATTTTTGAAAAGCATGGCCAGCTGTGTTTCGGCAAGCTCCTTGAATTTGCATATCAGGTTTTCAAAGCGGGGCGTATAGGTATGCTCTTTGGAATCCAGCAGACTCATGGTGCCGAAAATCTCGCCGTCCGGCCAAAGAAGGGGAACACCCATGTAGGAAACCATTCCCATGTCGGCGTCCCTGTTTATATGGCCCGTTTCCTTTAAAATGTTCGGAACGAGTCGTGGTTCTTTTTGCTGAACCACAAGGGCACAGTATAGATCTTTCAATAAGGCCTTGTGGCCTATTTGATACGGGTTGTTTCCAAGCGTGCTGGCGCTGATGACCGCCATGTGATCACCCTGGAGTCTTCGAATCAAAACGGCCGGCACATCACAGAATTCTGCCAGGGTGTTGGCGATACTCTCCCAGCTTTCCAGAACGCTGGCATTAACTTGAATTGTCAGTTTCGGGATAGCGGGACCGAGCTGTTGCAGAAATCCGGTCTGTTCAATATCGGTTTTAATATTTTGCTCTTTCTCTGGCATCGATTCCCTGCCAAACACACCCATGACACCGGTGAATTTCAATCTATCACCCTATCAGCCTGAGTACTTACCTTCTGGGCATATATATTATCCTGGTACGTATGTCAAAGATTGCCTTGTCGGGAGTTATAAAAATGTATATGGTGAAACGCCGATTATATGGATACAGAAAAGAGAAAACAAAAAGAATATCGTGGACTGGCCTGGCCGGAACTGATACCGGGCAGGTTGATCAAACGATACAAACGATTCCTGGCCGATGTTGCGTTGGAAGACGGCACGCTTGTAACCGCCCACTGTCCCAACTCGGGAAGCATGACCGCCTGTTCAGAACCCGGCCGGCCGGTGTACCTGTCCTGGCATGACAACCCAAAACGAAAACTGAAATACACCTGGGAAATCATCCAGATGCCTGACTCTCTGGTGGGCGTCAACACCCTTGTACCGAACAGGCTTATCAAGAAAACCATAGAAAATGGGTTGGTGGCGGAACTGGCAGACTATGAAGAGATTCGTTCCGAGGTTCAAACGTCAAAAGGATCACGCCTGGATCTTCTTTTGACGGATTCTCATGGTGCCAGGTGTTTTGTGGAAATAAAAAACTGCACCCTGGTCGACCAAGGTGTTGCCTGTTTTCCGGACGCGGTTACGCAAAGGGGACGCAAGCACCTCAAAGAGCTCCAACGATTGACTGCCGAGGGAAATCGGTGTGCCATGTTCTTTTGTATTCAACGGATGGATGCCGAATGCTTTCGGCCTGCAGATCATATTGACGCTGCTTACGGAGAGGCCTTGCGTGAGGCGCATCTCAAAGGGGGCGTGGAAATTCTGGTATATGACGTGTGGATGGATCTTGAGCGGATCGTTTTGAATCGGAAGATACCTTTCCAGTTGTAACGCTTCCGATATTTGATCGAGGGGTATTTGGACTTTAAAAAAGCGGCACAGCCGCGTACGATAAAATCGTGAAACGATTTTATTTTATAAAGGAGCCGGATCAATGGGTGGATTCTTCGGAGAAGTCTCGAAGCTTGATTGTGTTTTAGATGTTTACTATGGAACGGACTATCATTCCCATCTTGGAACCAAACGCGGAGGGGTGTGCGTCAAAAACAGCACAGGGTATTCACGCGCCATCCACAACATCGAAAACGATTATTTTCGCTCCAAGTTCGAACCGGATCTTCCAAAATTCAATGGCCACCAGGGGATCGGGGTCATCAGTGATACCGATGCACAGCCTCTGATTATCGGATCCCATCTGGGAACCTTTGGTATCGTCACGGTGGGAAAGATAAACAATCTCGAGCAGCTCGGGAAACAGGCTTATGGCAAACGGCTTCATTTTTCAGAGATGAGCGGTGGGGAAATGCATCCCACGGAGCTCGTGGCCATGCTGATATGCGAAGGAGAAAGTTTTGTCGATGGTATTCGCAAAGCCCAGGCATCCATCCAAGGGTCCTGTTCACTGCTGCTATTAACGGAAAAGGGTATCTATGCCGCTCGAGACAGGCTGGGCAGGACGCCTGTCGTCATCGGGAAAAAAGCGGGTGCTTATGCAGCCTCATCCGAGTCGTGTTCGTTTCCCAACCTGGGATTTGAGATCGACCGATATCTGGGACCAGGGGAAATTGTTTGTCTGACACCGGACGGGTGCGAGCAGTGCCAGGCGCCGGGTGAAGATCTTCAAGTCTGCAGCTTTTTGTGGGTCTACTATGGTTATCCAGCATCGAGCTATGAAGGGATCAATGTAGAGAAGGTGCGCAATCAATGTGGTGCCGCACTGGCCCAGAACGATGCGGTTGCCATCGACTTTGTGGCGGGTATCCCAGATTCGGGAATCGGGCATGCCATCGGGTACGCCAATGAAAAACAGGTCCCCTATATCCGACCTTTTGTCAAGTACACACCCACCTGGCCGCGGAGCTTCATGCCGCAGAATCAGGAACAGCGAGACCTTGTTGCCAGGATGAAACTAATTCCGGTTCGAGATCTGATCGAGGGAAAACGGCTTCTTTTTTGTGAAGATTCCATCGTCCGCGGGACCCAACTCAAGGACAACATTCAAAAACTTTTTGAATATGGTGCCCGTGAAGTTCACATGCGACCCGCTTGCCCGACCCTTATTTATCCGTGTGAATTCCTGAATTTTTCCACCTCGAGATCGACGCTCGATCTTGCGGGGCGCCAGATCATTTATAAACTGGAGGGAGATGAGACCGGCTTTCTGCCGGAGTATGCCTCAGCAGACTCGGACAAGAATCTAAAAATGATCGAAGGCATCCGTCAAAGACTCGGCCTGACATCCCTGGCTTATCAGAAACTGCCGGACCTTGTGGACGCCATTGGTATGCCCAAGGATAAACTGTGCACACATTGCTGGGACGAGTCGAGTTATTTCTGACGGTCTCGTGAAAGTCCAACGTCTGCGTTGTGCTGCATTTCGTAATCATTCAACGTACGATAATACGTACGCCTCATGATTACAAAACGTGCACGCCTTGAATTTGAACTTTTTACGAAACCATCTAATTCTGATTTTTTACGCGTTCATTATTTTTAATATGCGGACTAAAGGCTGTAGACTATTAGGCCATTGGGCGCTCAACAGCCTACAGTCTAATAGCCTAACAGTCTACAGCCTGAAGATTAGGCTACCCGCTGCTCCAGTATTTGCCCCCGGGTGCTGATGACCACCGTTTCCATTGGAACGGTTTTGCCTGCTTTTTCCATTCCTTTTTTGATGATGTACGGCAGCCCGGAACAACAGGGAACTTCCATGATTGCGGCTGTGATGCTTGCGATATCCGATGCCTCGAAAATAGCTGCAAATCTGTCGATATAATCTTGCACATCGTCAAATTTTGGACATCCCATCAATACGACCTTGCCTTTTAAGAACCGTTCATGAAAATCCGGGTAGGCCAGGGGTGTACAGTCCGCCGCCACGAGAAGATGGGCATTTTTCAGAAAAGGCGCCTGCGGCGGCACAAGGCGAATCTGGACCGGCCAGTGTGAAAGTGCTGATACGCCTCCCTCATGGGCGGTGGGCTGGTTTGCCTTCTGACAGGCCGTTGGTGCAAAAGACTGCAATGTTTCCGATGGACACCCGCAGGGTGAGCCTGGTGCGTCATGGGTCTGTTCTTTTTCCATCTGAGACAGGTGTTCTTCCACTGCGATTTCGTCGAATTCATCGACTTCTTTTTCCACAATGGTCAAGGCATCATTCGGGCATTCACCGAGACAGGCGCCCAATCCATCGCAGAATTTGTCGGCTACAACTTTTGCCTTGCCATCAATGATCTTGAGTGCGCCTTCGGCGCAACCGATGATGCACAGACCACAACCGTCGCAACGTTCTTCATCGATTTCAATTATTTTACGTCGTACTTTCATTGTATGCTTTCCTTTACAAGACCGAAAACACTTTTTCGGCTGTTTCTTTGCCACCTTCCGTCAGCAGAGATGTCTGAATAAAATTTTCGATACGACCGGAATCCATGGGTTCGTCCTTGTGGCGTTCTTCCATGTTGGTGATCATGTCGGCATCATACAGGACCTTGAAGTTAATGGTGTCATCCGGTCGGGGGTGGTGATGGTGCCCGATGATGTCACAGACTTCCTCGATTAAGGCATCCTTTGCGCCCAGTTTTTCGAGGAGGCCCCGTGCAATCGGCGGACCTTCCTGTTCCTGGTACTCCGGGGCCGCGCTCTGGTGTTTGCGCTCTGACTCAGGGATGCCGATGTCGTGAAGGTAGGCGGCACATAATATGACCGCCATATTGCCGACTTCTTTTTTGGCAATCCTTTCCGCATATCTGGCCACACGCGTGGCATGACCGATGCGTTTGAAATCTGTTTTGAAATATCGTTTCATTTCAATGGCGACCCGGTCTTTGAGGAGATCTTCTTTTCCTGCCAGGAGTTCGGGGGGCAGGGTGCCGATGCACTGCTCTGCAAACTCGCAATAGGACGCACACCCGAAATCCATTTTCGGGTTGACGAACCGGTGGTTGCAGTGATGGCATTTCCGGGCAGTATCATCCTTGAAGAATTCAACGGAATGACCGCACTTGGGACAGGATTCCTCAAAAATCGCCCCGGGTTTCCAATAGCGACTGTCTTGACCAGGACATTTCATGGCAGATCCTCATGACTCTATTTAATTGTTTTTTAACTGGAGGATCAGGATCCACACGAAACAATTCGTGTGGATCCTGATCCTTTATTTCTGTTCAAGCGGCAAAGCCGCGTCATATAAATTCGTGTAACGAATTTATCCCAATATGGCTTTCAAATCTTCATCCGGTGTCGAGATGGGCATCAGATTGAAGTTCTTGACCAACACATCCAGGACATTGGGTGTAACAAAAGCCGGTAGACTCGGCCCCAGACGAATGTCCTTGATGCCCAGGTGAAGAAGCGTCAGCAGTATGGCACAGGCTTTCTGTTCGTACCATGACAGGACCATGGATAGCGGCAGATCATTGACACCGCAATCAAATGCATTTGCCAGGGCCACGGCAATCTGTACGGCGGAGTAGGCATCGTTGCACTGACCGATATCCAGGAGCCTCGGGATCCCGCCGATATCGCCAAGATCCTGATCAAAGAACCGGAATTTACCACATGCCAGGGTAAGGACAACGCTGTCCTTGGGGACCTTTTCCACGAATTCGGTGTAGTAGTTTCGACCGGGCTTGGCACCGTCACAACCGGCTACGAGGAAAAAATGACGAATGGCTTTGCTTTTAACGGCTTCGACAATCTGGCCGGCTACCGAGAGGACTGCATTTCTGGCAAATCCAACCATGACGGACTTGCCTTGCGTGTCTTCCTGGAATCCAGGCATTTCAAGGGTCTTTTCGATGACTTCTGAAAAATCCTTGCCTGCAATGTGCTTTACACCGGGCCAGCCAACAAGACCTGTTGTAAATATGTTTTCCTGGTAGGTGTCTTTAGGCTTCTGGATACAGTTGGTTGTCATCAGAATTGCACCGGGAAATTCGGCAAACTCTTTTTTCTGATTCTGCCAGGCTGTGCCATAATGCCCGTAAAAATGTTCAAATTTTTTCAACTCGGGATATCCGTGGCAGGGCAGCATCTCGCCATGGGTATAGATTTGGATGCCTTTGCCCTCGGTCTGTTTCAGCAATTCATACAAATCCTTGAGATCGTGTCCGGATACGAGAATCGCTTTTCCTTTTTTTACGCTCAAAGGCACGCTCGTGGGGACAGGGTGACCGTACGCGCCAGTGTTTGCAGCATCCAGCAGTTCCATGGCCTTGAGATTGACCTCACCACATTTCAGGGCCAGCCCCACCAGCGCCTCTACGCCCAATTCATCGTCGAGTGTTGCAGCCAGCGCCTGGTAGATAAAATCGTAGACCGTGTCATCGTGCTGGCCGAGTATCCGGGCATGATCTGCATATGCTGCAAGGCCCTTGAGACCGTAAACCAGCAGTTCTCGAAGGGAAAGAATATCCGGATTGACATCCGGGTTTGACTTCACGCCCACCTGTTCTCCTTGGGCAACGAGTTTTTCAATATCGGAGGCGGGGGAAAAGCTTGCAGGACCTTCAGGGAACTGCACATCGTTTTCCACGGCTTGGATGCGTTTTTTCAGGGCATCTCTGCGTGTGACGGTTTCTTGAATTAAAACGACAAAGCGTTCCGAATCAAAATTAACATTGGTCAGCGTCGAGAAAACCGCTTCGCAGGTAAATTGATCCATATCCGAATCTCTCAAATCGAGACTGTGGCCTTTTAAAGCCACAAGGGAAAGTCCTTTGAGTGTGTAAATCAACAAATCCTGTAGCGCTGCGGTATCGGGCTGCTTTCCACAGACACCGACACTGGTACAACCCTGGCCTTTTGCGGTCTGTTCACATTGAAAACAAAACATATGGGTTTCTCCTTTCGTGTTCGAATTGAATCGAGCTGATTTGGTTCGTTATTGGTTGGACTGACTATAGGGGTTAATTCAGATGGTTTCATTGACATAAGTCAAAAGAATTGGTTTTAGGTTTTAAGTTTTAAGTTTTAAGTGTTAAGGTAAATTATTTAACATTTGATCATTCCCTGGTGCTTACTGTAAGTCTACAATAAAGTTTATATATAATCGCAAAAAAAAATTTATTCCGGAGTAGTGTCGTCATGGAAAAAATACTGAAAATTATCTCCCTGATACCGCTTTTCCAGAATGTTCAGGAGGGAGATCTGAAAAAGATCCGGGGGATTGCCCTGGATAAATTTTACAATAAAGGGCGGACTGTTTTTTCAGAGGGCGACAAAGGTAACGGTTTCTACGTGGTTGCAGACGGGAAAGTCAAGATTTACAAGGTTTCCATGGATGGTAAGGAGCAGATCCTGCATATCTATGGCCCTGGAAGTCCTTTTGGTGAAGTGGCCGTGTTTACAGGAAAAAATTTTCCGGCAAATGCCGAAACCCTGTTAAAAAGCCATCTTCTCTTTTTCCCGAGAGCTGCTTTTGTTGAACTGATTTCTGATAACCCATCCCTCAGCCTGAATATGCTGGCCATGCTTTCCATGCGCCTGCGCCAGTTTACCGTTCAGGTGGAAAATCTGTCCCTGAAAGAGGTTCCCGGTCGTCTGGCTTCCTACCTGATCTATCTTACCCGGGAGCAGGGAACCGAAGAAATGGTGGCCCTGCCGGTTTCAAAGGGGCAGCTTGCAAGCCTGCTGGGTACCATTCCTGAAACATTGTCTCGTATTCTCGGCAAAATGAGCATGCGTGGTCTCATCGCTGTTGACGGCCGTGAAATCAAACTGCTCGATTTGACGGGGCTTGTGGATCTTGCAGAAAACGGAAAGCTATGACTATTTTTTATCACGAAAACACGAAAGATCGAAACCACGAAAAAGACCATGGTTTAAGGGAAATAGCCGTAAGCTTTAAACCATAAGCTGTTAGGAGCTTCTCAGCATCATAGCCTCCCAGCTTCCAAGCATCCCAGCTCATTCCGCCGGGTAATTGATTTCCCTGAGCTGTGCCCTGATAATTTCCAGTGTTGCCGGTGCTTCCCATGTCACTGTCATTGATTTCAGGTCGGGGTCGCCATCCACCGCACTCACGCCCTCCAGATCACCCAGTTCGTTTTTAATACTCATCACGCAGTGTCCACAGGATATATTTGGTATGGTAAACGTTGTTTTTTCCATGGAATTTTCTCCTAATTAGCTTATACCTGAACTGATCGATTTTTATCTCGATCTGCACCAATCTTTTGCGAATCAAGGGTTCGCAAAAAGCCTCGACAGATCAACTGATATGCCTACGTTTTTTGAGAACCCTTCTCCATCAAGATCTCGGCGCATCTCTTCGGTAAAAATCACTCAATTCAGGTTGTACTTTTTTTGCCAGGATTTCAAAATCAGAATCCTTGAAAATCTGTGCGAAACGTTGGCCATGTCGACTGTTTCGTTTATAAAAGTTAATACAGTATTGGATAATTTCAAGTACCTCTTTCTCGTTGTACACACCCGGCAGTTCCATTGCCAGGCGCGGATGTCGGCCCAGCTTGCCTCCGAGTAGAACCCTGTAACCCCTTTTCTGTTCTTGAATGGTCTGGGTGGGACACACGCCCACGCATTTTCCGCAGGACATACATCGGTCCATGTCAATTTCGGGTTTTTCAGGGGACGTGTGCAGATGGATGCAGTTGTCCGGACAGATCTCGACACATGCTTCGCAAGCGGTACAGACTTCATTTGTAAGACCGGGAACCAGGGCGGCGATGATGCCGATGTCCTTGATCTGGGGTTGGGAGCATGCATTGGGGCATTCTGCAATGGTGATTCTGAACTCATGGTGGTATTTGAGATCTCCCTGAACATGCTGCTTCAAAAAAGAAAGAAGCGCTTGTGCTGCCATCGTTTTCTCTATCCGTTCGAGAAGCTTTTCCGAAGGGATGGTCCGGTTGGGACAGCCGCCCGAACCAAAACAGGTGTCGATCTGGTAGCCCTTGATTTCTTCGCTCATCGTTTGCAGGTGTCGTTTCTGGGCTGTTTTGACATCCGCCAGGGTGACGATCTTTTTTCCTATTTCCGCCACCTGTGTTTCAACACGTGCCCGAACTTTTTTTCTGACGAAAAAAGGCACTCTTTTCACTGCATTTTCAGCATCTTTTGTCCACTCCATGGTCATATTCCTCCAGCCAATCTGACTGTTGACGACATAGTATAGCTCAACTTTTAGGGTTCAGCGAACGCGAAATGAATAATCCCCTGGCACGTTGTGAACTCGCCGCAAGGGTTCCTAACATCAGCGCTGGCCATAAAATTAAACTTTCATGGCTGCGAAATGACCGTGTTTTAATATTGGGTTTTCATTGACATGCGCTGATGCAAGGAGCCTTAATTGGCTCAAACAGCGCAAATCGCCATTGGATCACTCATTTCGCTCTAGTTATGGTGAAACCCAAACGTTGCGTTGTAACTCAGAATATTGTTCCGAAGCTGCTTTGGCAACTCAATATGGAATAAATAGCGACAAGGTCGCGTCACATAAAATCGTGTAAGGATTTTATTATCACAACGTGGTATGCAAGCATTGATTTAAGTCAAAAATATGATATACGTGATACCTATCCTGGGGATTTCACGAACCTGAAATGTTCGGGCTAAATCATTGTATTTGGTTCACAGGCGATTTATTTTGACATCTTTCAAGACGATACCTATTTTAGCGGGTACGTTTTTAAAATTCCACTGAAAAGGTGATTCAGACAATCCATGGCAGACAAGAACCCCATATGGAAATTTTTTGTATCGATTCGTCTGACCGTTGTGCTGCTGCTGTCTCTGGCGGTGACATCCGTCATTGGTACCCTTGTGCCACAAAATGCGAATCCTGAGGCTTATTTTCATCAATACGGTGCGTTTTTTTATCGTCTATTCGACATCCTCAATGTCTTTGACATGTATCACTCCTGGTGGTTTCAACTGCTGCTGCTGTTGCTCATTTGCAACATCGTTGCCTGTTCCATCGATCGGCTTTCCGCTACATGGAAAGTGATCTTTCCCAAAGAAACCACATTCAAACTCTCCACCTTTCAAAAGCTGAAACAAAAAGAGAGATTTACCGACCCAAGGCAGCCGGAAGATCTGGAGAATGAATTTACTGCCGTTTTTACCAAGGCCTTTGGTCACCCCAGAGTTGAAAAAACAGACCAAGGCTTTTCCTTGTTTGCGGAAAAATGGCGCTGGACCCGCTTGGGTGTTTATATCGTGCATTCGAGTATTCTTTTTCTTATTGCCGGCGCCATGATCGGATCGATGTTCGGGTTCGATGGCTATGTGAACATCCCGGAAGGCGAACGGGTCGACCACGTGCAAATCAGGAATACACGCATGAGCCAGCATCTTGGTTTTGAAATTCAGTGCAACAAATTCAGTTTGAGCACTTATAAGAATGGTGCGCCAAAGGAATACCGGTCCAGCCTGACGATCCTGGAAAACGGGAAACCTGTCCTGACGAAAGACATTATCGTCAATGATCCACTGCGCTACAAAGGCATCAGCATATTCCAG